>SCRA01000009.1 GCA_004297985.1 bacterium
CGAAAGCGAGCGAGGTCAACGCATTTCTCCTTACTGCGCGATGCGAGGGATGGTGTTAGTGCGAGCCTTCCTCTGATGTTGGTGCCATGAGATACGCCACCATCAGCAGCGTGAAGACCAAAGCCTGGATCAGGCCGACGAACAAGTTGAATCCGTAGATCAAGAACGGCGCGACGGTGGCGCCAGCCGAGATGTTCAGCGGGCCGATGACCAGGTGCGATGCGATGATCGTGGCGACGACGAAGAGCAGGATCTCACCGGCGAGGATGTTACCGAAGAGTCGCATCGCCAGCGTCACCGGCTTGGTGAAGTCCTCGATGAGGTTGATCGGGATCAGCGCCACCATCCCGGCCGGCCCCAGCTCCTTGGGACCGAGCCAGTGCTTGAAGTACTTGAACCCGTGGTTCTTGATGCCCACGACGTAGAGCATGATGAAGACCAGGATCGCCATGCCGGCGGTGGTGTTCAAGTCGCTGGTTGGCGAGCGCCCCGGCCACGGCACGAGGCCGATCTCGTTGAGCACGAGGATGAACGTGAAGACGGCGATCGTCAACGGAACGAACGGGCGGCCTGCGGGGCCCAGCGTATCGACCGCGAGGTTCTCGAGGAAGCCGATGATGAGCTCCATCATCGTCTGCCGCTTGGTTACGCGCTTGATCGAGTAGACGCGCGTGGCGAAGAACAGTAGCAACAACGCGACGGCCATCGCCAGCCACGTGATCCAGATCGTATCGGAATGGACGCTGCCCAGAACGGGAAGGTTCCAGGTTGGATGTCCGCCGATCGTCTCGTGTTCAGCCACGCTCCCTCACCTTTGTGCCAGTCGAAACATCACCAGCGCCTGCGCGCCGAAGAAACCCGCGAAATACCATACCACGTCCCACACCGGCCCGTGGCCGACGATGATCGCGAACGGCGCAGCTCCCACTGCCACCACTCGCAACCCGCTCAACGCGCCGTGCGTCCACGCCGAGCCCTTGCCGTCGAGGAGGCCGGCGTTCTTGTACGCGATCGCGGCGGCATTCAGCAACCCCACGACGATACCCGTCGCGAACAGCGTCCCCGCCGCCCATCCCAGCGCGCGCCACAAAATGGATCCCCCGAGGACGGCGACCGAGAGTGCCCGGATAACGGTCCGACTCTCGATGGTAGGAAAATCCTTCAATGCGTACCTGTCGGTTGAGCCGCCCCGTACATACGCCTACCGCGCGACGATACCTGCAAGTTTGTGCCGAAATTCACAAGCGGATGTTCGTGCTTAGAACCGTAAGCGGGTGATCATCATCCCCACTAAGACGCCTCCCACCAGCATGCCGAGGAAGAGGCCAACCACCGCCAAAGCGGGGTGGCCGGTTCTGCTGCCGGCCAGCCAGCCGAGGTAGAGCCCCAGGATCACGGCAGCCACGAAGCTGCTCCCCGCTCCGATGATCGCGAGCCACGTGCCCCTCATGCATGCCCCGCTCAGGCGGCCACGAAGGCGCTGGGATAGGCTCCGTCGCGCAAGCGGGCCAGGAGCCAGCGCACGATGCGATCCGACGCCTTGCCGTCGCCGTAGGGGTTGCTCGCCCGGGCCATCGCCAGATAGGCGTCGGCGTTCGAGAGCAGGCGGGCCGCCGAGGCGACGATGGCGGCGCGGTCGGTTCCCACCAGCTCCAGCGTCCCCGCCGCCAGCCCCTCGGGGCGCTCGGTGGTACGACGCATCACCAGCACCGGCTTGCCCAAGCACGGAGCCTCCTCTTGCAGACCGCCGGAGTCCGTGAGCAGGAAGCGCGAGGCACGCACGGCGCGCACCAGCTCCCCATAGTTCATGGGCTCCGTAAGATGGATGCCCTCGACGTTGCTCAATGCGGCGCGCACCACGGGCGCAACGTGCGGTGAGGGGTGGAGCGGCCACAGGATCTGCGGACGTTCGGGGAGCTGCACGATCTCGCGCATCGCGGCCGCGATCTCGCCCATAGCGTGGTGATTCTCCCGGCGGTGCGCCTCCACGAAGAGCAGCGGGCGCGCGGGATCGAGCTGCGCCAGGTGCGGCGCGGCGATGTCGCCGCGTGCGCCGGTCTTCACGAAGGCGTCGATCACCGTATTGCCCGTGACGATCACATCGTGCGGGTCGACGCCCTCGCCCAGCAGATTCGCCGCCGAGCGTGCCGTGGGCGCGAAGTGGAAGTTGGCGAGGATGCCGTTGATGCGACGGTTGATCTCCTCGGGAAACGGCTCGTAGCGGTTGTTCGTGCGCAGGCCGGCTTCGACGTGGCCGACGGGAATCTGTTGGTAGAACGCCGCCAACGCTGCGGCGCTCGACGTGCTGGTGTCGCCATGCACGAGGACGACGTCGGGGCGCGCCTGACGGAGCACGCGCTCCATACCCACCAAGACCTTGGTGGTGACCTTGGTCAGCGTCTGCCCTTCTTCCATGATGTCGAGATCGTAGTCGGGAGCGATAGCGAAGAGCGCCAGTAGATCGTCGAGCATCTGCCGGTGCTGTGCAGAGACGCAGACGATGGGCTGGACGGCGGGTGCCGCGGCCTTGAGCGCCTCGACGACCGGCGCCATCTTGATGGTGTCGGGGCGAGTGCCGAAGACGGCCATGACTCGTAGCTGAAACGCGTGGTTGCTCATATCCTTAGGTGATGGGAATGGACGAGCGACTGCGGCCCGCCGCTGATGAAGAAGGCCGCCAGCCCCAGTGCGAAGCAGACGGCATAGAGAACGATCACTGCTTGGCGCACACTCATCCCGTACCGGAAGACCAACACGTGATGGATGTGGCCGCGATCCGCGGCGAAGAGGTGCTGTCCCTTGCGCACGCGGCGGAGTATCGCCGCCGCCGTATCGAAGACGGGGAGCGCCAACACGATCAACGGTACTACCAAACTGATCGAGATGGCCAGTTTGCTGGCGCCGATGATCGAGACGGTGGCGAAGACATAGCCGATGAAGAGCGAGCCTGAGTCGCCGAGAAAGATTTTCGCGGGATTGAAGTTGTACGGCAGGAAGCCCAGCGAGCCGCCCACCATCGCCGCCATCAAGAGCGCCACCAGCGCGTGCCCCTTGATGAGCGCGATCGCGTAGAGGCAGATCCCGGCGATTGCCGTGATGCCCGGCAGCAGGCCGTCGAGGCCGTCTATGAAGTTCATCGCGTTCATCATGCCGAGATACCAGAAGAGCGTCAGCGGTGCGCCCAGCCAGACCGGGAACGCTACCCAGCTATTGTGGGCGAATGGATTGCTGATCCCCGGAATGACGAAGCCGTAGAGCATCGAGACAACGGCCACGGCGCTCTGCCCCACCAGCTTCTTCTTCGCAGGAAGATCCATGGCGTCGTCCCAGAGTCCGACGAGGAAGATCAGCGTGCCGCCGAAGAGCAGGCCCACCAGCTCGCGGATGACCACGCGGTCCCACACTCGTGCCCCGCTGGAGAGTGCGATGCCCATCACCACGAAGAGCGCGAAGGCGAAGCCCAGGTAGACGGCGATCCCCCCGCAGCGCGCCGTTGGCACGATGTGGGCGTTGCGCCCGCCCGGCAGCGCCACGATCCCCAGCTTCAACGCCACGCGGCGCACCAGCGGCGTCGACGCCAGCGCCGTCGCCAGCGCGACGCCGAAGGTGGAGACCTCGAAGCCGAGCGGGCTCATCGACTGAACTCTTCCAGAGCGACGCCTGCCTCGCGCAGGAGTTCGACGGCCACCGCGTCGGGATAGGCATGCTCGAAGACGATACGCTCCACGCCCGCGCTGATCAAGAGCTTGGAGCACGCATCGCAAGGCTGGTGCGTGCAGTAGGCGGTGGCGCCGCGCACGTTCACGCCGTGGAGCGCCGCCTGAACGATCGTGTTGGCCTCCGCATGGACGGCACGCTTGCAGTGACCGTCGACCATGATGCAGCCGACGTCGGTGCAGTGCGAGCAGCCGCTCGGGGCGCCGTTATAACCCGTTGTCAGCACACGGTGATCGCGTGCCAGCACCGCGCCGACTTGGGCGCGCGGGCAGGTGGAGCGCGTCGCCGCCACGCGGGCGAGTTCCATGAAGTACTCATCCCACGTCGGGCGCGCGGCGATCTCCGTCACTCCGGGTTCACGATCGTCGGATGGTCGACAACGAACAGCCGGTCGCCCATTAGGGGACCCCGTAGTGGCTCGTGAGCTCGTCCACACGCGCACGCAGCGAAACTTTCTTCGCGCCGGTCGCGATATCGCCCAAGCCCTCGACGATGATCGCGGCGATCTCGCGCATGGCGTCTTCTTTCATGCCGCGCGTGGTGACCGCCGGGGTGCCGATGCGGATGCCGCTGGCGACCGTGGGCTTCTCCTTGTCGAACGGGATCGCGTTCTTGTTGACGGTGATGCCGATCCCGTCAAGATAGGCCTCGGCCGCTTTGCCGGTGAGTCCCTTGACGCTCACGTCGACCAGCATCAGGTGCGTGTCGGTGCCTCCGCCAACCAGGCGTAGTCCGGCGCGCCGCAGCTCCTCGGCAAGCACGGCGGCGTTGGTCTTCACCTGCGCCATGTGCTCCGCGTACGCCGGCGTCAACGCCTCGCCGAAGGCCACCGCCTTGGCCGCGATGGTGTGCATGAACGGCCCGCCCTGCATGCCCGGGAAGACGGCCTTGTCGACGGCTGCCGCCCACTTCTCGCTGCAGACGATGAGCCCACCGCGCGGACCGCGCAGCGTCTTGTGCGTGGTCGAGGTGACGAAGTCGGCGTAGCGCACGGGCGAGGGATGGAGTCCCGTCACGATCAGCCCCGCGATATGCGCCACGTCGACCATGAACGCGGCGCCTACTTCGTCGCAGATCTCGCGGAAGGGGGCGTAGTCCATGGTGCGCGGATACGCCGAGGCGCCGGCGACGATCAGTTTGGGCTTGTGCTCGCGCGCCAGTTGACGGACCTGATCGAAGTCGATCAGCTCCGTGTCCTGGCGCACGCCATAAGCGAACGCCTGGAAATATTTGCCGGAGAACGTGATCTTCGTACCGTGCGTAAGGTGGCCGCCGTGCGAAAGCGACATTCCCAGCACGGTGTCGCCCGGCTGCATGGCCGCCATGAAGACGGCGGCATTGGCCTGGGCACCCGCGTGCGGCTGCACGTTGGCGTGATCGGCCTTGAAGAGCCGCTTGATGCGGTCGATGGCGATCTGCTCGGCGACGTCCACGTACTCGCAGCCGCCGTAGTAGCGGCGGCCGGGATAGCCCTCGGCATACTTGTTGGTCATCACGCACGCCTGCGCTTCGCGGACCGCCTGCGAGACGTAGTTCTCAGAGGCGATCAGCTCGAGGTTTCGGCGCTGACGCCCCTCCTCGCCAAGGATGGCGGCGCGAACCTCCGGGTCCTGGGTGGCCAGCAGCGACTCTTCCAACGTACGCACGGTCAGATTACCTCAAGAGCTGAGTGGGAGTTTCGGCACCTTCGACAAGCCCGCGCTCAACGTCTGCCAGGGCCTTGTGGCGCTCCAGGTCACCGTAGTTGTCGAGCTTCGCCGTCCGGTAGGTGTGGCGCCCGCCATCGAACGGCGTCTCCAGGAAGACGCGCACTAGGCGCTCCAGCATCTCCCAGCCGCAGAGGCGCTCGGAGAGCGAGAGTACGTTGGCGTCATTGTGCCGGCGTGCCAGTTCCGCGGAGAGCGGCTCGGCCACGGGGGCGCAGCGCACGCCGTGAACCTTGTTGGCCGCGATGGCGATGCCGATGCTCGATCCGCAGACGACGATGCCCCGCTCGCAGCGGCCGCCGGCCACCGCCTCGCCGACGGCGAAGCCGTAGTCGGGGTAGTCGACGGCCGTCGTGTCGCAGGTGCCGAGATCCAACACCTCGTGACCCATCGAGCGAACGACATCGATGACCCGCGCTTTGACGGGGAAGCCCGCATGATCGGCGGCGACGGCAATCCTCATGCGCCCGACTTCCCCTCGCCTTCGCCGCGAATCCTCTTGCGGCGCGCGCGGGCGGCACGGTGATCGAGCTCCGCCAGCAGAACGGGAAAGAGCCGTTCGAGGTGGCGACGCGTCTGATCGTAAACGGGCTGCTCGAGCAGATAGGGATCGCTGACGTTGGCGCCGCCGGGGAGATCGGCAAACGAGATGATGCGCGAGGCGGCCGATGGATAGATGGCGCGCAGACGCAACGCATGGTCACGCGTGAGACCGACCACGAGATCGGCGCGCTCCACGAGCGGCGCGTCGACGCGGCGCGCGCGATGCGACGCGAGCGACGCCACGCCGTCGAGCGCGCGATGCGCCTCGGCGGCAGCGGACAAGCCCTCCCGCGCCGAGATGCCCGCGCTCTCGGCACGCACGTCTTCGCGCCCTGCGCGCCGAGCGTACGCCTCGAAGAGCGCAGCGGCCATCGGACTGCGGCAGGTATTGCCGGTGCAGACGAACAGCACGGTAGGCAAGGGGGTTCGTATCCTGTAGCGCGAACGCGTCGGCGTGAGAGTTACCTGCTCGAGCGCCGCCTATCACCGCGCGCTCTCCTCCGGCTCGCTGACCCAGCTCGAGTGGCTGGACCTTTGCGGAAGCGAGCTGCCAGTCGACGGCGTCGCCTTTGACGAGCGCCATTTTCCGCGGAGCGACGGCGAGTACCTCGCCCAGTTGAAGAAG
>SCRA01000010.1 GCA_004297985.1 bacterium
TTCTCGATCTTGACGACGTCGGCTCCTAGATCGGCCAACTGCATCGAGCAATACGGTGCAGCCATGAAGTTGCCGATCTCGTAGACCTTGATGCCCGTCAGCGGAGGTCTTGCCATACCTGCTCCAATGAAGTCAGCGCTTCGAGATATTCGACGGCGTCGCGTACGCGTTGCCCGCCGTCGCTGAGGCCGCCCCATCGGGCGCAGTCCTCGAACTTCGCGGCCACTTCCCGATCGCTCATCGGATTGGCCGGGTGGCCGCGCCCGGCATCGCCCTCGGCGAAGAGGCGCCGTCCGTTACGCAGCTCGATCGTGATGCGGCTGAGCATCCGGTCGTAGCCGGCGCGCTCGGCCGCCGGATCCACCTCGAAGGCGATGCGCGGGATCAGCTCCTGAACTTCCGAATCCAGCACCGCCTGCGGGTCGTCGTATTCCGCCAGACCGCCGCGCCGGCGGACCAAGAGCGTCGCCATGGCGTATTCCATCGAGAACTTCGCCGCGAGAGGATCGCGCGGGCGGTGGTGGATCAGTGCGTTGGGCATGTGCGAGTTCGTCCCAACGATGATGCGCGCTACCTGTTCTGCGTGGAGATCGTGCTCCTCGACGAGGCGTCCCAGCACCCACATCGCAGGGTGCGTGAGGGAGCCGCTGGGGTGCGGCTTGATCGAGACGCCGGGATCCAGATAGAACCACGGCCGGCCGAGCCTCTCATGGATGCGGGATGCGTCGAAACCACCGCCGGCGGCGTGGAAGAAGCCGCGCCGCGCCTCCAGCACGTTCTGCGCCGCGGTCCAGCCCGCACGCGCGAGGTACGCTGCCTCGACGCCGTGCTGCGCCGCTCGGCCGACGTGCAGCGATTTCGTCATCGTGCCGAAGTTTTCGCGCAAGCCCGCTGCCGAGCTGGCCCCGATGCCAAGCGCCGTGCGCGTCGCCGTTTCGTCCAGATGCAAGAGTCTGGCGGCGGCCAACGTCGCCCCCAGCGTTCCTACCGTTCCGCTGGAGTGAAAGCCGTCTCCGTAGTGCCGCGGATCGATGGCATCCGAGATCCTGCACTCCGCCTCCGTGGCAGCGATGAAAGCCGTCATCACCTCTGAACCGGAGCTCTCTTCGGCGCGTGCTATTGCGAGCGCGGCGGCCAGCACAGGGACCGATGGATGCGTCAACAGCCCGTAGACACCTTGCGGGCGCGTCGCCAGTTGCGTGTCGTCATAGTCCTGCACGTGCCCCTGTACGCCGAGCACGAAGGCCAACAGCGGTGTCGAGAGTCTCTCCGAGGACATGAAGGCCGCATGCTTGCGTGCGATCCGCGCCGGCGGCTCGCGGCGCCCAGCGAGCATGACGCCTACGGAGTCCAAGATGTGGCGGCGGGCTACGCTTCGCAGCTCCGAGGAAAGGCCGGCAAGCTCCGCCCCGCACACGAACTGTGCGACTTCAGCGGTGATGGCGACGTCCTGGGCGATCAAAGCTGCACCACGCGGCAGGCTTCGACGGGGAGCTTGAGCTCGACCTGATCGCCGACGCTGTGGTTGATCGCCGGCGTGGTGAGCGCACGCACCTGTGCGCCTCCGTCGATTTCGATGAGATAGTCACGCGATTCTCCTAGGTAGATTTGGCGCAGTACGCGGCCGCTGAGGTGATTGGAGACGCTGCCGCCATGGTTTGCATCTCCGTTGCCGCTCAACCACACGTCGTGCGGGCGCACGCATAGCGCGATCTTCGCTCCAACCGGAAGCTCCTGGTCCGCGGTGGCTCGTAGGCGCACGCCGCCGCACTCGACGAGGCCAGACTCGATCAGTGTGCCCTCGAGCGTGTTGCTGCGGCCGATGAAGGTGGCAGCGAACATCGTACGCGGCTTGCGGTACATCTCTTCGGGCGTACCGACCTGCTCCACCCGGCCATGGTTGAGGAGTGCGATCCGATCTGCCGTCACCATGGCCTCAGCTTGATCGTGAGTCACGTAGACCATCGTGATGCCGGTCTGGTCGTGAAGACGGCGAATTTCAAAGCGCATCTCCTCGCGCAGATTGGCATCCAGATTGGAGAGCGGCTCGTCCGCCAGCAGAATCTCCGGCTCCACGACCATCGCGCGCGCCAGCGCGACGCGCTGCTGCTGGCCCCCCGAGAGCTCCGCGGGGTACCGCTCTGCTAGCTGATGCATGCCGACGATCCGCAGCACCGCCTCGACCCTACGTTTGATTTCAAAGCGCGTAACCTTGCGGATCGAGAGGCCGAATGCTACGTTCTCGAAGACGGTCTTGTGCGGCCACACCGCATAGCTCTGGAAGATCAGCGACATATGGCGCTGCTCTGGAGGAACCACACCTCCCGGGCGCGACAGCAGACGGTCGCCGACCCAGATCTCCCCTCCGTCGGGTTCGAGAAACCCGCCCAGCAAGTTCAACGTCGTCGTCTTGCCGCAGCCCGAGGGTCCCAGTAGGGCCATGACCTCGCCATCTCGCACCGTGAGGTCGATGCCGTCGAGAGCGACGTTTTCCGACCCTAGACCGTACCTCTTGCGTAGTTCTTTGATGCGAATCTCGGCCATCGTGTCTCCCTGTCACCACTCCGCCGCGTTATGCGGCACTCTTCGACTGCATGAAGTCGCGTCCCAAGAACCGGTATGCAAAGATCGTGATCGCAAAGGTGATGGTCATCAATACGATGCCGAGCGTCGAAAGGGCCTCGTAGTTTCCGGCGTCCGAGAAGTCGAACATCATCGTCGTCATCACGGCGGTGTGCGGCGTGAAGAGGAAGACCGCGCAGCTCAGCTCGCGGATCGCTGGGATG
>SCRA01000089.1 GCA_004297985.1 bacterium
CATAACCGTGGCTGCTGCGAACCTATTGTTCCCGGCTACGCAGTGGGTGGTCGCGGCGTGCGCTGGCGCCCTCGGTATAGCTGCCGGCGCCGGGCTTGTGATGCTCGATGCGTGGTCTGACTCTCTCCTTGAAGCGCGGTTCCCGAGGTGGCCGTTGTATTCGCCGCTCGTCTCCCTGCTCGTTGGCGCCGCTACACTCTGCGCGGCAGTTGCTATAGGATCATCGTTTCTTCTGCTTGTGCCGAGCGCTAGCTTAATCATGAGCATTGCCGGCACGCTACTTGCATCGCTGGTGTATATCGCTCTCTTGAGTGTACTGGCGAAGGTAAAGCGGGGGGGAAGAGCGACGCTCTAATGATGCGTGCTTCTGCATGGCCGGCGCGCCGTGAGTCCGTCATCATTAAAGCATACGCACCTTACGCTGCTCTTCTCGCGACGATCTCTGCGAGCGGATGTCGCCCCGCGGCGGCGAAGTCGGAGGAACTCCTGTCACTCTGGGGAGCATCCGCATGTCGCGGTCCGTCTGTATCCTAGGCCGTGATGACCCTGCGTTGGTGCTCTCGGTCTGACGTGCGTCAGCGATTAGAAGTGACCTTCTGCGAGCCCCTCTCGACCGCGTCCAGGCCAGGGCACGGTGATGCCTCTGAGCGGCTTGGCGGTAACTGACGCCGCGCCTTTAATAGGGCGGGTGGCTGCCCTCACTACTAAATAACACGTCACCGTGGTTGGCAGAGAGAGGCTCGCCGTCCTGCCGCTGGAGATGCGGTGCTACGCCCGCCGGCGCATGGCGGCGCCCCCGATCTACCTCCCAAGCAATCTGAGGAGATAAGCGACGTCGTCGCCGGCCCATGCCACAAACTCTGCGTCCGCCTTCCGGCCGAACCGCGGGCCAAAGAGACCAGGCCCCGGAGGACCATGGAGCTCGAAGCCGTCGGCGTGGGTAACAAGCGCCCAGGGGCCTGAGGTCGCAGCCTCGAGCCGTTGGCAAATCTCGGCGAGGCGTTTGCGATTCGGGCGCCGGGCTGGTCCGTGGCTCGGTGGTTCGCCAGTGATCTGGTCGGCTTTCGTCATTGCCGTATCTCCCTAGCACCATCTACCTACAACGGTGCGCGCAAACGTATGGCGGGAGGGTGCCGTCGATCATCCCTCTTCATTCTCGGGAGGAGATCCCGTGAACCTGGCGGCCTGTCCATGTCGGCCCTGCGCAGGACAAGGATGAGAAGCCTGTGCGCCAGACTGCGCCCCCAGGTCGTCACGACGTCGCCACCCAGCTGGCGATCGTTCTGAACGTAAAGGAGCCATCCGCCGGCGCGCGTCGATGCTCTATATTTACTGCATCGAGCGTCGGACGATACCGCTGGATCAGGTCCTGGAGCGTGTATGCGTGGCCAGCGAGGGCATCTACTCCGATGTCCGCTAAGGCGTAAGCCACCGTAACGCCATATCGAGGCCCATAGCTCCCGCGCCGGCCGAATCCTGCGGCAAGCTGAGCGAGTGGCTCCTGTTCACTCGGTTCGATCCGTAAGCTGTACGCAGTTGCGGTACGGAAGTCGAGCTTGACTACGGCGCGGGTGAGGGCGCCGGTTGGGTTAAATCGCTCTTCCTGCGGCACGCCGGACAGAGTGAGATGCAGCCACGTCGGCGGCGGTACCACGTATAACTCCGTTGGTAACGCGCTCTCCAGCTCGGCACGAAGGTCGAACAGCGCGCGATCGCGCTCGGGGTCCGCCCGCACGACGAGGGTATCGTAGATCCTTCCCTCTGCCGAGTCCAGTCCAACTTCCCACAGGTGGTCGCCACGCTTCATGGATTGCGACTCCTTTGCAGCAGCTATTTGCGTTTCTTGCGCGCGCTGGCCGCGATCTCCGTCAAAGGCTCGTCCTCGTAGGTCCGGGCCTCGTCGGCGTATTCCCGGAGGACCTGCACCGAACGGTGGCCGGTGCGCCGCTGGATCACGATCTCCGGCACCCCGGCCGCGTAGGCCGATGTCGCGAATCCGCGCCGCAACGAGTGGCCGGCGAAGTCTCCCTCGAGACCAGCTGCGGCAGCGTGTGCCTTGACGATGCACGCGATGCGATAGCCCGAGAGCGCGGTCGAGCGCAGGCCACCGTCCGCGGTCAAGCTGCGGAAGATCAGTCCGCGCTCGAGCCCGGCCGAACGCAACCACCGACGAAGAGCGCGTACCGGACAGCGGGCTTCGTCTTCCTGTCGCGCGATCCCGATCTCACGGCCGCGGCCTCGAGGATCGGTCTTTGACCGGCGAAGCAGCACGCGCATCCCCTTGCGCTCGAACTTGACGTCCCCCACGCGTAGCCCTCCCAACTCGGACCGGCGCGCGCCCATCGCGAAGCCGAGCAGCAGAAGAGCCCGGTCGCGGATGGAGCCTAGATCCCGGGCGTCGATAGGCGGCAGAGCCTCCAGCAGCCGCTCCCAGGTCAGTGGATCCTTCTTGCGCGGCCGCGTCCCCAGCTCGCGTCGAATACCCTCCATCGTCTCGGTCACGACAAACGAGCGTGTCGGCGTTTGTGGGAGGCCGGCATGCTCGTGGACCGCGGCGATGGCAGCCAGGTAGACCTCGATCGTCGATACGCTGCGCCCGCGCTTCGCCAGCCAGCCTAGGTAGCGCGCGATCGCCTCCGGCTCGGCGGGGAAGACCAGCTCCTTGTGCGCCTCGCAGTAGCCCTCCCAGCTCCGCAACCCTGCGCCGTACGTCCGCAGCGTATTGGTCGCCCGCGATGCCCTGCGGTAGTGCTCGACTACCTCATCCAGCCGCCGGCGACTTTCTTCGACTTCGGCAGGGTCGTGTCGGACGATCGCCGCCTTCCGGCGCTTGGCCTGCGCCGCGCCGCGCCGCGCTTCACCTGCCGCCTTCGAACCCCCCTTCGAAGGGGGGCTACTACGCTGAGCTTTACTAGACGCACGCCCCGCTGGAGTCTTTTTGGTCGTCACGGCTTCAGTCTCCAGGCGTCGTCCGTAACGATCAGCGGTTGACGTGATTGCCGGCGAGGTCGAACGTCTGCCGCTGGCTACCGGAGGTCGAGGCGCATACGACCGTTACGCTCGAGTGCTGATCGTTGGCTACTGCCAATAGCGTAAGATTGGACCGCGCGCAGATCGTCGTCGCCTCTTCATGTAATACGACCGCTCCACCACTAAATAAGAGGCCGATCACCCCTCCTACCACTAGAACAATGAATCCCATGCGCGCCCGGCGCTCGATTGCGAAGTGACGGCTGGCGAGTA
>SCRA01000081.1 GCA_004297985.1 bacterium
ACTGCGCTCGAGCCGGCCACCGCCGGCGCCGGCGCGCAGCGCGACGTCATCTCCAGCTCTCCACCACACCGGAACGCCTAGCTTACCACACCCACGATAACCATCACCGCGCAAGACTCTTGCACGCTATACTTATTCGTGCTATACTCCTGCACGGATTACCGACCTCTAAGGCACACACCACAAGGAGAGCGACGATGGCCACCACCTCCAAGCACACGAAACGCACGACGACCGCCGCCAAGAAGAAAGTCAAAGCCAAGGCTACGCCGGCGCCGCGGCCGCGCCGCCCCGCCCTCCCCACCTCGATCACTCTCTCCCTCGACACCAACGCCAAGCAGCGCTGGTTCGCATCGTCCGCTAACGAGCAGATCCGCGATTGGGCCGGCTCCGAAGCCGAGCTCGTCGCCAAAGCCTGCCAGCTCCATCCCGGCTACACTCCCGAGATCCTCGCCCGCCAAGGCCTGCGCATGCTCGCCCAACGCGTCATCGCCACCGCCACCTCCAAACGTGCCCTTGAGGCCGGCAAGGGCGTCGCCGGCGCCGCCGACGAGCGCCTCGCCGAAACCTACAAGCAGCTTCTCAGCGAAGGCGCCAAAGACATCACCCCCTGGATCCTCGGACACCGCGCTGATCCTATCGTCTCCTATCGCACCGCCAGACGCTGGATGCTGCTCCACGGACTCCTCGCACCTACTACTGCCGAAGAAGGCACGGCGTAACCAGCCATGTCCGCTCCACGCGTTGTCCACCGCAAACTTGAGCGCATCGACATGTTCATCTCGCGCCTGCATAAGGTTAAACGCTCAGAGCACGAGAGTATCTGGGGCCTTTGTCTGGCAGAAATCAAGCATCTCAAGACGGCTCCGTGGTACCGCCATGGGGCTCGCGAGCCATCCTATGGATACTCCACGACTACGCTGCGGAGCGTCCTCACACGCTATCGCAATGCTGTCCGCACGCATCTTGGGAAGACACATCCGGCACTACACTACCTCAAGCCGTCTCATGCCGACCAGGACACGGTCAAGGTCGCTTACACCGAGAGCATCGTCGAGCAGCATACGAACCTCCGCCCGATCGATCCCGACGACCTTGTCGCACGAGCTCTCAACGTACTCCGCAACGCCGACAGCTCCAATCCGTTCGCCCTCGCCGCCGCTCTCATCGCAGTCACCGGACGCCGCGCCTATGAGATCGGCTGCATTGGCACGCTTGCGAAACGCCGGCGTGGTCGGATCTCCAAACTGCTCACGCCGGCAACCGGCAACACCTTGGTTTTCTCCGGCCAAGCAAAGACGAGAGGCGCTGATACCGCTCAGACTACACCGTATGAGATCCCCGTGCTCGCTGATCCTGGTCTTGTACTCCGCGCCTTCGAACGCTTGCGTAAGGCGTACTCCCTCGAGGCCGACATTGGCTATATCGCGTTCAACCGCGGCGCCGGAAAGCGGATCTCTGAATACAGCCGGCGACTCTTCGCCGATGCATCTCCCTTTCGTAAGCCTCTGAACGCCAAGGATCTCCGTGCCGCGTATGCCACGATCGCCTTTTCGTGGTATGCCCCGAAGGACGTTTCTCTCAATGTCTACGTTGCTCGCATCCTCGGGCACTCGCACCTCGACGTGAAAACCTCAATCAGCTATATCGACTTCTATCCTATCGGGCACAAGCATGAATTTGTAACCGACTACAACCGTGCGGCACGAGACGCGGTGACCGAACTTCACGCAGAGGCGATTCGCGAACACGATGCACACCGCCGCGCTCAGCTTGAAGAACGCATCGCAATATTACGATCCACTATCTAGTTCACGGCTCCTCCACATGCTATACTACAATAGGATCGCCCGGCCAGACCGCCGAGCGACATAAACAGAGGAGACTCCGCCAATGCTTGTACTCGCCTTCATGGCACTGCTGGCGCTCCTGGTGGCCTTCAGCATCGGCCGAACGTTATTTGGCCTGATGAAGCTTTTCATCGCGATTCTTACCATCTTCTACAGCATTCAGATTGGCTTCGCTGCATACCGTTTCGCCTCGCTCTCGCTTCATCGCGCGGCAGCAGCCTTCAGTAGCCACACGTGGGCCTTTGCTGGCGGCGCGCTTGCAGTGGCCGTTGCTACAGCACTATCAACCATCGGTGCCACCGTGCTCATCGCGCGGCTCCGACTCTTCCTAGAGCCACTAGCATTCGACACCCGTATGCGGCGAGCGTACTACAGCATCCGGCTCGCAAAGCGCCCAGTGACTGCCTCAACGCTAGCAGCTACAGCCGACGTAGATCGTGAACGTGCGATCACATGGTTAACTAACCATCCCCACTTCATGCCGTCCCCAGCGGCGTCTAGATAAGGGAGCGATCATCATGCGTCGTGAGACTCGATTGATCGTGAAAACCCCACGAGGCGTTACGCTTAGCGTCGCGGCTGATGGCATCGAGCCACACTCAGCGGACCGCCTCTTTGGTATCGGAATCGCTGGCGCTACCGTCGCTGGGCGGCTAAACGTAGCGACCGACAGCGGCTCAGCTAGCATTTCTCTCAACGTTGAGGACGTAACGATCGTCCCAGATGGTCACTCCCTCAACGACTACGAAGGCCTTCTCGTCCGCTGGCCATCGGACTCTGAGATCCTCGAAACCCTCGATGTGCCGACCGACATTGCAGATGCCTCACGTGAGGATCTCGAGAAACTCGAGCGATCGCTCTTACCAGCTTTCCGTCGTTTCGACAGTGCTGCTTCCTCCTGCGGACTTCCACTAGCACGGAATGCAGCAGCGGCTCTTCACCTTCGGGACCTCCTCGAGGCCGCCTCTGATACCCTATATTGGACTCGCTGGAAGCGTGGCATCGAGCATGCTGTGTACGATGTCGTCTTTGGCGGCCAACAGCTGTTCGGCAATGAGGGAGCTCTGCTCCGGCTCGACGAGATCGAGAGGCTGCGAATGTTGTACGAGCTGGCTGGTGGCTGGTGGGCCTGGTCTCCACAGCTCGGCCACCCCGTGTTTACTCCGGCAGACCAATGGCAGCGCGACCACACCTCACTAGACGATGACGAGAAGCAATCTCTTGGCTAGCTATCTCGACACGCGCCTCGCGTTCGATCGGGTCGTACAGCTCGCCCGCGCCAAAGGGAGACTTCTAGACGTCGTCCCTTTCACAGACGCCGCTCGAATTGAACGGGGCCGCGGATCCAGTGGTCGCCTAGAGGTCGTTGGGACCGATCCCGACGGCTATCGCATCTTCTGGACATGGGCTCGCGCGGGTCTCGGCCCGGATCCCGCCGAGTTCGGACGGCCAATCGACCTCACGACAGCCGACGATGCAACCATCTTGCATCACGTATTCGACGAACCCTAAATTAACAAACCAACTCAGGACTTACGCCAGACATCAACCGCTTTCTCAAGGCTCTCCCACAGTGTTTCGTCGACATCGCCATTGGCCGAGCTGCGATCGGCCTCTACTAGCGCTACGGCAGCGCGCCCGACCCGATCCAGATCCACCATCGCAGCAACGCGCTCTCTCAAGCGGCGAATGACGGCCACCGCTGCATCTTGGCGCAACACCATGAGGATGTTCTCCATCTCAACGGCGCTCCGTAAGAGCGGCGTTAGTTGATCCACAGCCGAGCTGATTGCAAGGTTATCTCCCCGGTCCTGATTCTGACGAGATCCCACCGCCAATTACCGACGAGCGCCATGCTTCTCCGCAGCAACTTTAAGTGCCGCCGCGGCTCCACAACTCACCACAGCGACCATAGCAACGTCGAGCATCCTTGTCATGAGTGAGAGCCCAGGCTCGAACACAGGAAGCACTTGCCACGTGAGCACGACGGCCAGCACAAGCGCAATCGGAATCTCATGGGTGAACATTAGCACTCTCCTTATCGAGGTCATTGGAGCTGGTTCGGGGCGTTGCACGCGATCGTGTGTGTCTCGCTCGACATCGAGCTCGTCACAATCACCTGCAACGATCCCGTAGGGCAGGTTCCATCCGCGCTGAGCGTCGGCCCACCGGGCGTCCACGACGTCGCACTCGCGAGCCCGCCGCTCGAGATTAGGATCGCCGGCGCCGCGCTCACGCCGGAGACCGAAATGCTAGCAGCCGCAACGAACGTCGACCGCGGCGTGGACTCCATCACAGAACCTGGGATCGGTCGATGCGCCCACAAGGCCACTCTCGTTTGATCGTTCGCTTCCGCGGTGAAAGTAATGGTCGCACCGTCGTCAGTTGTACGCGCGAGATCAACTGCTGGCCCCAGCATAGCACTCAACTCTAGCGCAGCTTGCGGTGCGCTATACGCATTCGCGCTGCGGCCGACCGCGTAGAGCACCACCGCTGCAATCACGGCTATAATGACGATCGCTCGCAGAATCATCGAGCGAAGCCATCCCCAGCTGCACCACCATCCTGCCATGTAGGCTGGACGAACTGATCATCCGGCCGCGGGGTAGCGCCATTGCAGTGGGCATACGTCGCGGGGTCATCCACACACGTTAAGATCGCATGGGTTCTTGTGTCCGATCCTGCCTGCGCCGCATCGCTGTTGCACGACTGCCCGTACGTCTGCATGGAAGAGGCGTCGCATCCACCGAGCCCCTGCGCTGCCAGAGCGGTCCTAGAGCTCGCCGCGTCGTCAAAGCGTGCGACGACTTCAGCGGCCATCTTCGACACGCGAACCGTCAGGCGCCGCGATCGCGCAGCAACCGTCGCCCCCTGGGGTGATGTCACCTTAGCAGTCTCGTGGACACCGACCAGCTGCTCATCGATCGACGGCTGCTCTTCGAGCTCGCCTCCTATCTCGTCGGTCGTTCCGGATCCGCTGGTCGTTGCGCCGTCGACCACGTAAGACACCTGCACCATGTACGGGCATGCCGTGCTGGTAATGCAGCCCGGCACCGGCGCGCTAGCCGGAACACTCCATGCGGTCTGCCCAGCCTGCGCCTCTGCAGCCAGGGCGGTCACCGCCGGCCCCTCACCCTGGTCCAGCGTCCGGTCCGCGATGACTTGGGCATCCCGAGCTCCTGCATCCAGGATGACGTTCCCCATCGCTGACAGACCGGCAGCCACGAACGACACCGCAACAAGGAACAGCCAGAAGGCACCCACCTGCATCTTACGGGACCACCACCGTCGATCCATACGCTGGCCGTGGCGTCGGAACCGGACAGACCGCTTGCTGCGTCGCACCGCTAGCGTGCATCGTCAGGGCAATCGCTCCATTCTGTGCTGCTGCGAGCTGCACGCTCACAGGAATTGGCGTACCCAACGCGCTGGGCGCCTGCACGGTAACTGAACCCCCGCCGTACGTCCGCAGCGAAGCATTTGCGCTAGGATCGATGCCCGCAACATATACCTGTGTGCATACCTCCTGCGCCACCCGTGCCACGACACTCTCTTCTTCGGACGCTTGCGCACTGGTCATCAGAGCATGCCCTGCCACCACGAAGATGAGCGACACGACTGCGGCCAACGCCGCTGCCATGATGAACCCACTCGTCGCCATACCTCGCTCGTCGGCAACCACGCCTCGCATGACAGTTATTATACTCTCCGCACATAAGAGTGGCAACGGGGTGGCGGCCAGCGATCCGCCTCTACTAGACCCTAGACGTCCGAGATGCAGGGATCGAACCGGCCACGGAGCGCATCCTCCCGCTCAAATCCAGCCTGGACCAACTCACCCTTGGCGGCGAGAGGCCAACCCCACCAGCTCCGGAAAGCGTGGTATGCCGGCGACGACGCCAGTGGAAAGCGATCGAAGACCTCGCGCCAGCCCCCAAAGAGCTGAAAGGTTTCGCGCGTCGGCACGATCCCGAAATCCCACGCACCACAGATCCGCGCCACGTAGTCGGCCCGCTCCTCGTCATCGACGAGATCGGGAAGCCGATCAAGATCGGGGTATACCGAGTAGTCGATCACCGCTCGAGCTCCTCCCCGCGATCGCTCTTGCCGCGACGTCGCCGTTCACGGTCGACGGACTGCTCGCGCTCCGGCGATCGCGTGAGCTCTTCCCGTACCCACCCCCGGAACGTTGCGAGGCGCTCCCGATCCGCCTCGGGCATGCGCTCGAGCGGCCGGCGCATCTCGATCTCCTCGAGGTGTCGCAGGACCGCCGCCTTCGCTAGCTCGACGTCGGCGCCGGGGTTCTTCCGCTGCCAAAGCTGCCAGACGTCGTCGATCGAGGCCAGCCCTCTCATCGCCACCATATAGACATCGGTGAAGTCGCGCGGGGCGCCCCGCACGACGAGGGCGCTCATCTTCGCGGCTACGTTGTCGCGCAGGGTCTCCAGTAGGATCGGCGGCCACGGGCTCTCCCGCGGCGGATCTAGCTCCACGTCGCGATCCGCGATTTGGAACGAGCACACCGTCTTGCCCTCTCGGGCAAGCTCGATCGAGACCACAGATCCCCACGTCCTCTCGCCGATCGCGAGATTATGCGAGTCGCCGATCGCGCGCACGCTATCGCGCACCAACTCCAACGCCGCCCTCTTCTCGTCAGGCATCGCCCCACGGCGCCACCACGCATCGACGTCGTGGGTCGGGCGGTAGTCGAGATAATGCTTCATCGCGATACCGCCGCCGAGAATGATACATGCCGCCTCGCTGCGCTGTTCAAGGGCGTCGAGCAGCTCCGCCGCTAGAGGATCTAGGTTCGTGGGCTTCCGCGCCGGCAGTTCATCACTCACGCGCTCCGGCCTCGCTGAGGTGCATTCTGACTTGAGCGGCTCTTTCTTGGCCGCCCCTTCTTCGTCGCTGCGCTTCGGTCCGCGCGCCACTGCGCGAACGTACGTCGTTTGCCCTGCATCCGCGCAAGCTCGCTCACATGCAAATCGAAGATTGCGAGCTCTTCGCCGCTATGATGCACGGCAGAAGCGCTCACAATCCCATTCTCATCGTCATCATACGCTGTACGCCCGATCGCGCGCGCCTGGCCGTAATTCTCTCCCTTTACGTCCCGCTCGGGGAGATGCAGCTCCGCTCGCCCTTCCAGCGTAACCGCATCAACGAAGTCGCTCCGCTTAACGGCGAACTCTTGGACTTCAAAGTACGACTCGGGATCGTTCAAGTCTTCGATCATCGCAACAGGCTCGATGATGCTCTTCACGATTGCGAGACCGTTCGCATACGCCACTTCAGCGTCGCCGCTCAGATAGAGCACGCCGAACGCTCCGGGAGGATTCCAGCGCCCGCCTCTGATTTTCGAGTGGCTCGTGTCATCCGGGCTATCCGGCCACAGGTACGCTGGCCCCAACGACCGCAGATACGTACTCCCGCGCTTAACGTGCCGCAATCGTCAGCGCATCCTTGCGCTCAAAAGATTCTCCCGCTCGAATCGGCTCCGCACCGGGCACGAGCGCACCGAGCATATGGAACAACCCTTGAATCGGCCGCACGCCCTCAGTTTTCAGCACGTCATAGATGCTGCGATTATCTAGGCCGCGCATCGGCCCTCTAACAATCGCTGGCAGCCGCTGCCTCTTGAAGATTTTCTCGAGCGTCGTTGCCACTTGCGCAACGCGGTCTACATCGACAACCCGGTCTGTCGGCACGCCCCTCTCGATCCATTTATCGATAGCCTGGCGCGACACGCCGAACAACTGACCAAGTTCCGGCGCGCTGAGCTGGAACGAGCTCCTCACTTTGAGCAATTCGCGAGAGCCCCGAACGCGAAACGTCCGCTCCAGCGCCTCTGCGACCCTGCGAGTAGAGAGCTTTACCCTCACGTGGTGGTGCGGCGGCATGACAAGCGCCGACACTCTGCGCGCCCTCGCCTTGCCACCTTTCGCTGACTTTTTCCCAGCACTCTTCGCTGCCATACGTTGATTATACAGGATTGGAGTCCCGGACGCAACCTTCCCGCAACCTTACCGCTACTCACCCGCAACCGCTTGGCTTGAGCCTGGCGCTGCGCTGTTGGCTCGCCTGTGCGGCTAGCCGGTCGGTCGACTCGATCTCCGCCCACGCCGTGCTACGCGGTATTCATCGCGCGCGCCCACGATGTCCGCCGCCAGCTCATTCCCGGTTGGGTGGACGGGCATGCGCGCAGCGGCCGCCTCTTGGATCTCGACGAGTAGAGAGGCGAGGAAGGCGCGGCGGCCATAGTCATTCACCATCGATTTCGTCCTCCCAAGCTGGGGAAAAGGCCGTGGATGAGACCGGGCACGTAGATCGCTTCACCGTACTCGCGAAAGACAAGCCCATCATCGAGCGGTGACGCTGCAACGTCGCGAAGTTGTGCGAGGGGCGCATCCGCGACTTCCTCGATGGCCGCTATCGGAACCTCGAGCTGCACGCCAGCGCGAAAACGCAAGCGTAGCGTTCTATCCGCTTCGTCCAGCACAACAGATACGAGCGCAGTCGGTCGATTGGCCTTTGCGGCGCCGCGCTTTTTTGCTGCCGCTAGATCTGCGTCGCTTACGTCGTTGAGGGGCCTCGTCGTCATGGTACTGCCTCTGGAATTCGAGTAGACCAACAACAGGCCCCTCCAGCAGCTCGTTAGTGAGCCCGCAATGGGCACGGTCGCAGGCCATGATCTAGGCTGCAGCCTTCCCACGCGGTTCCTGTCACCGCCTCGTGCACGCCGACGCCGCTGCGAGGCTAGATTCTCGGCCGGAAGGCCGATGACGCCAGGCTGTCACCGCCTCGTGCACGCCGCCGCCGCTGCGAGCTGGTGGGACTCACGACGCTCGTCAGCGGACGCGCGCGCGAGTATCGGCGCGGCCGGCACCCTTGCCGTACAGGTGGCGCTCGATGACCTCCTCGGCGCGGCGCTGAAGCGTGTGACGCAGGAGCGCAGACCCGAGACTCCCCTCGCCGCGTTCTGCGGCTTGACGCGCGAGAAGCCTTGCGATCCATGCCTTGTCGCGCTCATAGGCCTCCGCACCGGCGGTCGTCTTCGGCCGATGGCCGAGCCGCAGACCGTAGGCTTCCTGGAGGGCCGTCCACGCGGTCGCGCGCTCCTCGTTCGAAGCGAAAGTCAGGATGCGCGGGTTCGGCGAGGGCTGGTAGGCGGACCGACGGCGCCTCTTGCCGCTAGGCGCCAGGCATCCCTCGGCGATCGCCGTCCTGCGCTCGGCCGCGAGCCGCTGGTACTGGCGCGACTCGCGCATCACCGCGAGGCGCCGCAGGTACTCCGAGAATCTCGTTGTACACCCATTGACCGGTCCGCAGGCGCGCTTCAAAGACACGCTCGATCCGCCGAGGTACGCGCAGTGGGAGTTCTAGTACCCAGCGTCCAGTCGGGAGCACCGTCGCGTTCTTGCCCACACCAGCGATCCTATGCTCTCGGTGTGCCATATGTCTGGCACACTTGACCGGCGCGACCCGCTTTCACGCCGCTGGGCCCTTGCGCTCGATGCGCTCAAGAGCCTGCTCCACCATCCGCGTGCCCACGTCCGTCGAGAGTAGCGTCAGCGGCACTCGCCCTCCGAATGCGCGGTTCGGCTGGTGTAGCCAGCCAGCCCCCGCCTCCAGACCCAGCACATCCATCGCCCGGGCCGCAATCCATGCAACACGAACCACGCGGTCCGACTCGTCTGCCTTCAGCCGCGCGCCGCCGGCAATCCGGCGCTCAAAGGTGCGGCGATCAATAGCCGTCGCCTCGGTGAGCGCGGCAATGGTCGCGTTCAGGCGCTTGGCGAGCTCAAGAGCTGCCTGTGCGGAAAGTCCCTCAAGAACAGCCTCACGCAGACCTTCGTCGCTCACAATCCGCCGACGTAGCACTCGATGGCCCCCAAGGATCTCTACGATGCGCACTAAGTTTGCCATGTGCTGATTATATGCGACACTTGACGTACTACGCAAGAGGCGCTATCATATCTGTAGACGGGCCTCACGACCGAGAGCCCGCAGCCGATACAGATTAGGGAGTGTGGGCATCATGGAGTTTCAGATGAGGCAGTCGGTTCTCGCGGTCGCGTTCCTCGCGGCTACGGCCGCGCTCACGGCGTGCGGCGGGGGCGGAGGTGGCGGCTCGACGCTGCCGCCTGCGATCGGCGCCCCAGGCGGTGGCACCGGTGCCAGCCCGACGCCGACCCCGACGGCGGCGCCGACTGCGACGCCACGCCCGGTCACGCAGTCGGTCATGCGCGGGCAGGTAGTCGACTCGAGCGGCGCTCCAGTATCCGGCGCGACGGTCCTCGTCGTGCCGCTGGAGAACCTCGGCGTGAATACCACGCCGCAGGCCATCGCCTCTACGACCACGGCCTCCGACGGCTCGTTTACCACGCCAACCTTCAGCACGGCTGGTCACACGACCGTAGGGCAGAGCGGCGTCCTGGAGACGATGGGGCTCGTCGTCGTGACGCAGGGCTACGCCTCGCTCCACGCCTACTTCCCGGTCGGCGCGGGGACGTACACGATCACGCAGCCGCTGCCGATCACGCAGCCGACTTCGACCGAGCAGCAGTGGCTGACCCAGGTCAACGCCGACCGCGCAACGGTGGGCGCGCAGCCGCTGATCTTTGACGACTACGCTCTGTTGGCGGCGCGTTGGAAGGCGCAGGATATGGCGACCCATGCCTATTGCAGCCATACCACGGACCCGACCGGAGCGTACTACATCACGTTCCCGGGCGCCATCGCTGGCACCAACGAAAACCTAGGGTGCCTCTCGACCTGGCAACTCGCGGAACAGGCGTTCATGGCTGAAGCCCCGTCGGGCGGTCACTATCTGAACCTTACCAACACGGCGAATATCTGGGTCGGGCTGGGCGTCGTCATCAACCCGGACTACGTGACTCAGGAATTCATGACTTCGGCTAACGTCATCTAGTTCACGCCGCCTCATCGAGAGGGCTCAGGCTCCGGCCTAGGCCCTCTCGATTTTCGCGTGCTACGGCGCCGCTAGATCCTGGCAATCGTGATAAATATAGTAGTCGAACGTCGCCGTATCGCTTGGATTGTCGCCTTTGTTGATCAGCGTCTGCGCCGTCGTCTTTACGTCGCCGACCCACAGCGGGCTATATGGTGAATAGGCGATCGGCACCGATCCTGATGCTACCTGGGACAAAGTGCCCGTCGCTGCCGTCATGTAGCTATAGTAGTACTCGCTCATTCGGCAGGGGGTGTACTGGTTCGTGTACCACGTCTCGCTCACGTAGACGGTGCCTAAGTTCGCCACCGCCGCCTGAATCGTAACGCTGATGGTGGCCTGCTGATTGCTGTTTGGGTTGTTGTCCTGCACGACGAATGAACACGTGCCGGGTGCGGAGCCACTCACGCCGATGCTCCCCGACATGGTGCCCATCATTGAGGCCGAGCCTCCGATGCTCGTCGGCGAGATCGCTGCGATTCCGCCGCACGTGCTGCTCGCGACCGTCGCCGGCGACGTATCGTCCTGCTCCGAGACGCTGATGCTCGCGCCTTGCCCGACGGTCTCTGTGATGCTCGTCGGACTCACCTGCAGCACGCACGGTTTTCCTGACGAGATCTCCTCGTAGCCGTTACTCGGATCCGTCCCGAGGAGCGCGTCGTATGGCTGGTTCGAGCACACTAGCTCCTGCGGCTGGAAGCCGGCCTGTACGGTGATCGTCTCCGTTGCGGTCTGCCCGTTGGAGTCGCTCACGACCTCCGAACACGTGCCTGGCGCCTGCGGTGCGACGGAGAACGGACCCGTACTCGACGTACCGCTGAGCGTCGCAATCAACGTACCACCCTGCATGCACGACGTCGACGGCACGCTGAAGGCGCCGCTGTAGCCCTGCTCGCTGGCAGTGAACGTCTGCGCGCCGCTGCTGCTGAACGTCAGTGGGTTAGGGTTGAGGACGATGGGGTACTTGCAGCTCGGCGGCGTGCCAGTCACCCCACTCGGACACGGGCCTGGCGTAGGCGTGAAGGTCCCCACCACATAGTTGACCTGCGTGGCGTAGTTGCCCTGGACAAGATCGTCCGTCTCCGCCGTTGCCGCGTTGGCGATCGCGATGTGGACCTCGCGGTTGCCGGCGTCGACGCCGGGATAGCCCATGTTGAGCAACGCGACGTCCTGCGGATTCACCGACGCCAGGAACGCCGCCTCAGATAGCTTCGCCGGCGCTTGGCTGATCGGCACATACTCCGCCGAGAACGAGGTCGCCGACACCGCGAATCCCGACGTCTGCGTCGGCGTATTGCCGGGATGGTGGAGATAGGTCCAGCGCTGCAGGGTCTTGCTCGCCGCGTCCCAGCGGTATGCGATGAACTGCGCGTGGTTCGATTTCGTCGCGGCGTCGACCACGACGAGCAAGACGTCGAACTCATGGCCATCGGCGTTAGATTGCCCAAGCACATCGGTTGGCGGAATGAAGATCGCATTAGCCGACGCCGCCTCCTCGTCCATCTGGGCGAGCGCCGAGTGCACCGGCATAGCCTGTTGCTCGAAGCCCAGGTACACCCGAAGAGTCTGACCGAACTGAGAGATCTGCGAGATCATGAAGACGAGGATCAGCGCAGCAAAGGCCCCGGAGATCAGCTCCACGACCTCTAGGCCTCCGCGCTCCGCCCTCCAGGCTCTGGCCCTCATAGCCCGCTCCTCAGCTCGATAGCGATCATCCCGATAGTGGTCTCGCGTAGTGTGACGATCCCTGAAACTCCTACGACCCCGACGGTGTCCGCTCAAGCACGGCCTGAATCACGTTGAGCACCCGCGGGTCCTGCTCCAGCTCAAGCGCCCGGTGGAGCGCCTTCAGCGACCACGACTCCCCGATGACCCCGAGGACGTTGGCCATGCGTACGCGCTCGTCGGCCGAGGGCTGAACCCCGGCCTCCAGGAGGCCGTCCCACCACGCCAGCATGGGCTGCACCGCCACCGGCGGCTCCAGCGCTTCGGCCAGCGCCGCCTCGGCCGTTACCGGCTCGACGCTCGGACCCTCCGCCGGCCCATCGGCCGCGGCCGCGACCGTTTCTGGCCGCACTGGTGGTGCCACAGATACTGCGGCGCTGGCCACCGCCGGCGCCGCAGTGGCCGTCAGCGCCAGCCGTGACCGTCGGCGACGACGCGCGCGCGCCGGCGGCGCCGAAGGCGCGCCCTGCCGTCGCAAGCGTAGGGCCTCCGTGATTCGGCGCCACGCCGAGCCGATCGACACGTGCGGCATCCGGGCCACCTCCTTCTTCCGCGCATCGGCGTCGCCCGTCGACCGCGGCCTCGCCCCGCGACCGTGCATGCGTCGATCTCCATCCAGCGGCGGAGCCACCGCGGCCCATACGACCAGCGCGGCCGCAACAGCAACCAGTAACCACCCGAGTACGCTACTCACGTCCCACCTGGTACGCGTCGTCGACCGCGTCGCGCACGCGCTCCAGCTGCGCGTCTAGCTCAGCCGAGCTCGCTGCGGCATACCACTCTTGCCCATCGGCCTGCTCGAGCTCGTCGAGCAGCGTCGCGCGGTAGAGGCGCAACGCCTCGGCCAACTCTTCATCGCCGGCAGAGGTTGGTATCCAGCGCGCGAGCGCCCGCACCGCATGTCGGCTACCCAGCGGCGCATGCTGCAGATACGCGAGATCCTCGGCGATCTCGCGGCGCGTCACGGAAGCCGCGAGTGCGCTGCCGTCCTGGGCGTCAACACGCCCTTGGGCCGCGTCAGCCGCCTCAAGGAAGGCCACCAGCTGCGCCCGAGAGCCCGCACTCTCGATGCTCGCCGGATCCGGAGTGCCACTCAACTGGATCCGCACCAGCAGCTGATCGAGCTGCCGCTGAACGTCGCCAAGCTCGGGCTCTCCGCCTCCTACGACCTCGTCAGGCAGGAACGCCCGCAGTGCGCAGATATGCGTCAGCAGACCATGACCGCGCCCCAGCATGAGCAAGCGGTGCACCTGGCGCAGACGAGCCGCAGTCGCAAACACACGTCCGTAGACACCGTTCCACTCTTGCGAGAGCGACTCCAGCCAGTGCACGGCATCTCCACCCAACTGTGCCTCGCCGAGCGCCCCTCGCGTCTCGCTCTTGTCCTCATCCTGCTCGGCGCCGGCGGCAGCCGCACTGCTCTCGACCTCCGCGTACGGTGGGTGGCTCCCTTCGCTGATTTCTGCCGGTGCCGGCGCCACGTCGGGATCCGCTGATGCCTCGCCCTCCTCGGCGCCGACGACCGCCGCATCGCTCTCAGCCTCTGCGTACGGCGGGAGGCTCCCATCGGTGCACCCTGCCTGCTCGGCGCCGGCAACCGCTGCAACGCTTTCGGCCTCCGCGTACGGAGGGTGACTCCCATCGGTGCACTCTGCCTGCTCGGCGCCGGCGGCAGCCGCACTGCTCTCGATCACCTCCGCGAACGGCGGGAGGCTCCCTTCGTTGGCGACGCCCACCGGCGTCGGCGTCGGGGAGAGCGGCTCAGCCGCAGCCTCATCCTCCCTCCCGCGCACGGCCTTCTGCTCCGGCGGAGACGCCGCCACCGACGTCACCTCAACAGCGGCTACCGCGGCTGCTGTCGACGCAGCGGCGGCCGTCGCGACGAATCCGAATGGATCCGCCGCCACGTAGCGCACAGGCACCGCACTCAAGCGCTGCGTCTCCTCGCCGGTACGGATCTCCACACCGGCGGCGATCGATGCACCGTCATCGGTGCCTGGCTCCACGGCCCACGCCCACTGCAGGACAACCTCCGCTCCGGCGTCCAGGCGCTGTACCACGATTCCGCGCGCGAACGCAAAGGGATCGCGCACCGCCTGGCCGCCGATCGAGATCGATCCCGCCACTGGAGTGAAGCGCGCGTCCTCGAGCGGCCGCACGACGACGTGCGGCGCCACACCATCGCCAGCATTCCACACGCGTGCCCGAACGTCAACGCGGTCGCCGTCGATCGACGCCTCCACCTCGCCTTTCACCTGCGGCACGAACGCGACAGTAACCGGAACGTCGAGCTCGCGCGCCGAGCCATTCGCACAGCTCGCCGCTACGCGCACAACGAAGCTCGGCCGCTCTCCGTCCACAACGAGCGGGAGTGTCACGATCGCATCCGCCCCGGGCGCTAGGTTCCCGATCGTGTTCGCCGGCGGCACCTGCACACCGTCGGGCGCGCTTGCGCGCACCTCGACGTCGCGTGCGATGCACCGCCCCGCGTTGGCGATCTGCACGCGGAGCTCTCGCGTCAATTGCGTTTCCGCAGCCGGCAACGCTGTCGCCGTGAGCTCCGGCCGCCCATGAACGACGATCGTCGTTGGCGCGGAGCGCACCACCTCGCCGCTAAGCTCCGCCTCAGCTCGCGCCTCGATCGGCGTCGTCTCGTCCACGGTCCCGGGAAGGCGCAGCACCCCCGTAACGGTAGCGCTACCTCCCGGCGCGACGGACTCGATAGTCATTGCGTCGGCCTCCCATGCCCCATGTGTGGCCGAGAGACGCACCGTTACCGCCTCCGCCGGCGCAGCGCCGACATTGGCGACCCGGATCGCTACCCGGACGGTCTCGCCAGCATCCGCCGCAAGTGGTAGATCGATGATCTCGGGGGCCTCGAGCCTCGCACTCGCCGCAACCGTCACGCGAGCCTCCGCTCGAATCGCCTGGTCGCCCACGGTTATCACCGCCGCCGCCAGCGTCTCGAGGTTCCGCTCCGCGCGGAGAAGTACGCGGCCTCGTACGATCGCTGTCCGCCCGGGCGCAATGCGATCGAGCTGCGTGGTCCGTCTACGCCGCGTTAGCTGCGCGCCTTCGGCGCGGAGCGTCCCTGGCACGAGCACGATCTCCTTCGGTAGCTCGAGGAGAACGCCAACGCCCAGAGCGGGCCCCGTGCCGGTGTTGGGAATGACAAGCTGCATGTCCACGACGCCGCCGGCGGCTCCGCTCTCGATCCCCAACGTCGCATCCTGTACGAGCGGCACCCCAAGCGGCGCCGCTCGTACACCTCGCGCCACGAACGCGCACAACGCGCGTGCCGCATCGCCCGCGCCGGCGCCGCGCGCGCGGAGTACTGCGCTGACAACACGCACGGTGCCGGCGTCGCACCGACTGTCGACTCCGAGCGTAACCCGCTCCTGGACCGTCCCGCCCGGTGGCACCGACCCCAGCTCGACGCATAGGCGACCTCCGAGCCACCGCGCCGGCGCGCACGCCGGCGTCACCTCTTCTCCTGCGATGACCTGCTCGGCGCCAAGGACGCGCAGCGGAGCGTCGAACCCGACGTCGACCGCGACGCCAGCCACCGCATCCGTGCCAGCGTTCCGCATACCAAGGAGCAGCTCCACGCTCTCAGGGGACCGCGCCCGCAACTCCAAGGTCGGCTGGTCAAGCAGTCCGCCGCTCATGACGTGACGGCGCACCACGTTAGAGCCGATCTTTCGATTGCCGGCGATCAGCTGGGCCTGCACCGCAACTTCTGCGCCACACGCGGCGGTCGGCGCCACTTCGAATGTTGCGCTGACTCGTAGATCAGCTCCCCACTCGAGCACCGGCAAGGCCCCACCTTTCGGCAGCGCGTTCGCACCACATCGCACATCCACCACTCGTAGAAGTGGCGTCGTCTCCCAGCGCAGGATCAGTCCGCGTTGGTTCCGTACTGACCGATTCTCCACCGAGAACGCAGCAGTGAACCGGCTTCCCGGTTCTGCGAACTCTGGCGCATCCGACGTCAGTGTATATATTGACTCAGCGATCATGGGCGCTCCAACTCTCTCAGGTGCTTACAAAAACTCTTGACATAGACCGGGTCAAATTGCGTTCCCGCGCATCGCGTCAGCTCTACGAGCGCGTCCTCCCGCGACACTCCACGGTGGTACGACCGATCCAGTGTCATCGCACTGAACGCATCAGCCACGCTAAGCGCCCGCGCGAGCGGGTTGATTGACTCTCCGGACAGGCCTGCGGGATACCCGTTGCCGTCGAACCACTCGTGGTGCTGCGCTACGATCTCGCGCGTGCGCTGCAGCCGCGGGTACGGCAAGAGGAGTCGCACGCCGTACTCCACGTGCTTGCGCACGACCTCGTGCTCTTCCGGCGTTAGCTCGCGTTCGGCGAGAATCAGCCGCTCATCAACGATGATCTTCCCGGCATCATGGAGGAGCGCCGCCTGGATAAACACACGCTCCTCTTCCGATGTGAAGCCCAGGTGCGGCAGCCATCCAGCGGCGAGCCTATTGACGTGTACGAGATGCATCCGCGTGAAGGCGTCGTGCTGCAGGACCGTGATCACCAGGCCATCGAGATCCGCGACGTCGCCAAGGCAGGTGATCTCGAGCGGAGTTTCATCGTCCGCCTTCGGTGCGATCCGCAGCGTTGTAGTCGGATAGGTCCGCACGACGCGCCGGTCCACGCCACGCGGCATCCGGCGCTCGATCCCCAAATGCAACGATGCCGTCACCGAGATCCCTCTATCTCGTAGCTCAGCACCCGCCGTTCCTCGTCACTCACGTGTACGAAGCGGCCACGCTCGATGTAGGTCACGCAGTCTCTCCCGTGTGCCTTAGATTGATACGTCGCCTCGTCGGCCCTCGCTAGTAGCTCTGAGTCATCCGAGGCATCCTCTCCCAGCATAGCCACCCCGATGCTCGCGGTGATCTGGATCGCCGCCTGCTCATCGGTCATCGTAAGATCCGAGATATTCGCGGCCGCTAAGGCGAGGCAGATCCGCACAGCCTGCCGGACCGCGTCGGCCTTCGACGCGTCGACGAAGGCGATGCCGAACTCGTCTCCACCCATTCGGCCCACGAGATCCGCCGGCCCGAGTCGGTGACGCTCTATAGTCTTCGCAAGGTGTTGGATGGCGAGATTGCCAGAGGCATGGCCATAACGATCGTTCCACGCTTTGAAGTGGTCGCCGTCGCAGAAAGCAAAGACGACATCTCGTCCGCTATTCGCCAACTGACGGAGACGTGCGCGCATCGTGCTCGCTCGCAGCACACCCGTGAGGCCGTCGTAGTTGGCGGTGACTTGGTCTTGTTCACGCGCGCGGCACAGCGCGTAGACCGGGCTCACGACGGACACGAACTCTCGCACATCCTCGAGGATCTCGACCCGAAGCTCACACCTCCCCGACGCCAGATAGACGCCCGCTGTCCCAACGCCGGCGATCTCCTCATCGAGGCCGAGGAGCACCGCGCCCAGATCGCTCGGATGCAGGCGCTCATCCGGGCTCAGTTCGCGTTCTTCGCCGGCGGCCACGCCAAGATTCACGCTCACATCGCCGTAACGCTCGAAGCGATGGCCCCACGCTTCGAGGGAACGAGATTTCCCTTGTGCGTGCTCAACAAAGAGCACGCCGTCGACTTCGGGAACGTGCGTGCCGATCGCCTCGACGATCGTTCGGCGCATCGACGCCGGATCGGCCAGCCCAGCTTTCGCGGCCACGCGCGCCGCCTCGAGTACCCAGTCATCGACGACCTCCGCCTCCACACGCGGCGTGGTCCTCCGAAACAGCATCTACCGGCCCTCGCCTTGGTCTCGCGCCGACATCGCCGGCGGCGGGCCCGCCCGGTACTCGGTATCTAAAACGGGCGCCGTGATCGTCGGCTCGATCACGAAGACGAGCTGGTTGCGCACGTGCTGGCGCTGCCGATCGCGGAAAAACGGCCCGAGGATCGGCAGATCAGCCAGAAACGGGATCTTTGAGACGGTTTCGGAGTCGGTGTCCTTCATGAGGCCGCCGATGACCATGGCGTCACCACTTCTCACCCGCACCGTCTCTTGGACCATCTCCTTATGCACGGTGGGGATCCCGTCGATAGGCGCCCCCAGGTCAGAGACCTCCAGGTGCGTCTTAAGCGTCATGAACCCGCCGCCGATGTCCGGCGTGACGTCACCGATCACGCCCGTCTCTTCTTGCGTTACCTGCTGTGCACCGGTACGTAGATCAATCGACGTCAGATAGAAACTCGTGCCGACTTGCAGCTTCTCAGGCTGACCGTCCAGCCCCGACAGGTTCGGGCGCGAGATGATCGACGCTCGCCCGCTCGATACGAGCGCATTCAACGTCGCGTTGATCCGCACGGCGTTACCGATGAGGATCTGCGAGGTGCCACTCGAGCTCCCCTGGCCAATAGTCGCGCCGCCGAACTCGATTCCGACGTCACTCTGGTCGTTGACTGGCGTGTAGTCGTATACGGTGACGCGCAGCGAGCAGGAGCGCAGCGGCACATCCGTCCGTGCGATCAGCGTCCGCAGGGCCGCCACCTCTCCAGGCGTCCCGCGCAGGATGATGCTATGCGACTCGTCGTCCGGCGTCACCAGCAATGTGGACGGGATTTGCGCGCCGAACGTCTTGATCAAATTGCTGGGCGTACGGTAATGCACCGGCACGAAGGCCGTCGCCGTGTTCGCATCGGCGTCTACCTGTCGTAGGAGCGCATCAGCCGCCTGCGTCTCATCGGCGCTGGCGACCACCGTCACCGCATTGTTCGTTGCAGCAACGACCGTCCCACCCGGTAACGCCTGACGCAAGATACGCTCGGCATCGTCAGGCTTCATATTTCGGAGCACATACGTGCGTTGCGCCACCCCGAATGGCAGCGTGCCAGAGGCACCGTAGCGCTCCTCCATGGTGGCCGCCGGCCCTAATACGAGGATGCCATCCGGCGTCAGATGGCCTAGCCACCCAAAACGCTGGCAGAGCGCGCTGAGCGCGACGCTGAGCGGTACTCGGCCCAGTGCGAGCCCCGACCATTGCGGCTCGACCGAATGGTCGATCACGATCGGGATACCGGCCTGCTCGCTGAGGTCGCCTGCGAGGTCGTAGACGTCCTCTTTGGTCGCATTGATCGATACCATCGTGCGTAGCGCCGCTTGTAAGTCGCGGTGCTGCACCGGCGCGGGCGCCGCCCCGAAAAGCACGACCGCGGCGAACAGCGCAAAGATTCGTCTCATGAGCCACTCCGAGTAGGGAGAGATAGAGGTGGCGCCGGCGATCCCGCCGGCACAACAACGAATGGTGGTGGACTCGGCACCTCTGGGGCTGGGGCTAACGACGTCGCAGCCGACGGCTGTGGCGTCGCCCCCGTGCTCATCACCCCAGGCGTTGCAGCTGCTCCAGGCGCAGCCGTCGCTCCGCGAGTCCCGTAGGCCTGCGTGCCATGCACGACGCCGTAGTGGTGATCACCAACCGTGATCCCATCGAACCCGATCCCGGTCACGACGTCGCCGCACAAGAAATCGCCGACACTCACGCGTTGTGCCGGCTTCTCGTTCACACTCACGTGCGCAATGAGGAGCGGCTTGCCAGTGCGGGCATCGGTGCCCTGATAGGTCCCCTCGACCTCGAGCTTACATGCGCTCGTTTCGATCCCCGGCACGAACGCCCCGTCGCTGCCGAGCATTAGCGCGGCTTGCGTGGTTCCTTGCGCAACAGCCTTACCGCTGAGGAAAGGATCCCGCACCAGCTGAGGGATCGGTGCAAGCGTAACCCGCGACGCCGGCGGCGGCGTCACGGCCGGACCCGGTAGATACACTCCTGCAGCTCGCGACGAATGCGGTAGCATCACCCAAGTGCCAGCCCCATAGCACAGCATAGCCGCCGCCACCAGCACCATTCGCCGGCGCTCCGATAGCGGCGTCACTGTCCTCGCCCTCCAGCACTCAATGCCGCCTGCGGCGACGGCGACGCCGGCGCTACGGTCGGCACCGCAGTCGGAAGCACGACGTGGTAGAGAACCAGAGTCGCCTTCGCGTCTGGCACTTGCGTCGCCGACAGCTTGCCTTTGTCGACGAGATCCGTGGTCTGGAACGTCAGATCGTCAGTCTCGAGCGCGATCGGGATCCGAGCGAACTCCGCGGTCATCGCCAGGGTGTCCCGCACTCGCCCAGCCACCTCAAACTCGAAAGTCTCTCCTTCGAGCGCTTTGACCTCGCGCGCCGTCGCGATCGGCGGCGCCGCAGCCACAGACGATGCCACTGGCATCGGATGCGAGACGGTCTCAAGGCCCTGGACGCAGTCTGCGGCTTTCACGACCGCCTGCGCCACAATACCCGCTTGCGCCGACGTTCCTCCGGCAGCCGATGACTCCGCGCTCCCGGCGGCATTGATAGGCTGCTTACGCGGCGGCTCGACATGCACGAACGTCACACCGGGATGCTCTCTGCGCAGCTCTTCTTCTTCCGTGAGGAAGAGGGCCTCCGCGTTTCCGCTCCTGTAGGGCTGCAGAGCTCGCTCAAGCGCCGTCTGACGCAATTCGAAGGCGCCCAGTTCGTTTAGGCGTCCGTCCAAGCACGCCTTAGCCTGTTGCAGTTGCCCTTCGCGTGCATACACTTCACGAATCCGCTGACTGGTCGGCCAGATGTCAAACGCGGTGGTCGCCACGAGCACCGCGGCTGCCGTCGCATAGAACCACGTTGCTCGCGTGTTCCCGGTTACCCGGAACAGTGACCTAACGTCACGCGAAAACACGTCCTTGAAGGCCAACCGCGCGACAGCATAGCTCACCCACACCCCGACTAGTAACAGCAGCGGCACCAGCACGGCGTGAGTCATCGCAGCACCATCCTCACTGCGAACTCGACGACGCCTCCGCGCTCTTCGACCCCGCGCTCAGTGACGCTGGAGACACCGTCGACCGTGCGCAGACGGCTCATGAGCGTTCCGACATGTCCCTCGTCGGGTGCGTAGCCCCTGATCGTCCAGCCGTCATCAGTGTACCGGAGCTCGCTGAGCGACGCCCATGACGGCAGTGCGTTCAGCACAATGGTTGCGACCCGCGCTCGCCGATACGCGCTCGTTCGCACATCATCGACCCGCTGGACGATCGCTGCCAGCGCTGAGACTCGCTCCTCAACGGCATCGGCATAGGCAGCTACCTGCTGCTCTCGGCCGATCGCACTCTGGATCGCCGGCAGACCACTCTGCGCCCGCGCGAGCTGCGCGTGCGCGGCGCTCGAGGTCGCTATGGCGATCACGATCGACGCTGCTACCGCAACTACGCCATTACGCAAGTGCGGTGTCTCGCGTATAACCGCCAACGACTGCGAGGAGTCCGCACGGAGGAGATTCACCGACGGCACGCCGGCGTCTACGCCTTCTACTGATACGGTATCGCTCAGTGCGGCCCCAACCGCAGCTGTTATCTCCGGGCTGTACCGCGCAACGATGTCCGCCGGAAACGCGGACGCCATGTTCCGCAAGTCGGCAATCGATACGTCGAGTACTGGCTCATGCAGCTCTCGACGCAATGCCCCCACGAACGACTCCAGCCCCTCGTGGCGACCAACGGCGGTCAATCTCTCGAGGCGATACCCGCCGCTCCGCATCTCGCTGACCCGCGTGGCTATACGGGCTGCGAGACGTCGTACGACCGAGAACGCCCCTTCGCCCTCGATAACCTCTTCGACTGAAATGCGTTCGTAGTGCGGTGCCGGCTGGGACAACACGATAAGCACCGCCCGATCACCGTAGTACGCGATTGCCGCATCTGCCAGCGGCAACGCCATCTTGTATGCGAAGCCGCCATGTACAGCCCTGATCGGCCTCAAGCCGACTTGGCGCGCCACCCGGAGCGCGCGTGCCAGCTGATCCACCTGCACCAACGACAGCCACGCCGCAGCCCTATTCGACTGATCGAGATCGACCAGCACCACCGAATGCTCCGAGAGTAGCGTCCGGAAGGCCCGTCGTGCCGCGTGATAGCCCGCCTGCGAGACGCGATTCGCCTCCATGGCCAGGTTGCTCTCGTCCTCCCACCGCTCGACTACGGCTACGCTTTCGTCGCATGCAAGGACGCAACGACGCTGGTACCCTCCGAGGCGATTGCGTACCTCAGACAGCGCTTGCCGAAGCTCGGCCGCGCTACCGTCGCACGCCTCTACCACAACATTTTCCAAACGATACTCGCCGTCGGTCACGCTCACGGCTACACCGGCGACTCGTCCACCTGCAATCGAAATGCCTAGAGGCACCATTTCGCTCATCCGACGACTCGATGAACGACGAGAACCCAGAGCAGCATGCCTGAAGCAGCGAATGGCGCCCAGGGCACGACGAAGCGCTCGCGCGCGGCGATCCGACGCGCATACCACGCGAAGGCCACGCATGCGCCTAAGAGGAACGCCCACGCGACTCCCTCAACCCCCAGCACGAGTCCGAGGAGCCCCATGAGCTTGACGTCGCCTCCAGCAATGTCGCTGTGATGCACGGCGGCGACGCCGGCGACGACGAGCACCCCCGCGGCGGCACCGACGATCATCGGCAATAAGCTCGCCACTCCAGCGGACAACAACTCGATGAAGATGATCATAGCAGCTGCCACGGCCAGCACACCGTTGTAGATCAGGCGATGGCGGAGGTCGGTCACCACACTGACTGCCAGCGCCGAGGCCGCAACGGCGACGGCAGCGGGACGGCTCCCCGTCGGCAACGCTACGGCGAGCACGCCCGCCACCGCGCTCGCGGTAACGACTCCGGCCGGGACGGGCCCCAGCTCGCGGCCGTGGCGGCGCGCGCCACGTCGCGCGCCGATCCACAGCACGCCACTGCTCGCCGCCGCCAACGCGCCTACTTCGGCCGCCGCCACCAACATGATCACGGCTCCGCGACGATTCCTTGGCCAGAGATCATCGCGAGATGCGTCTGCGAACCCGTATAGCCCGACTGAGCCAACGCCTGCACGACCCGCGTATCATACTGCCGTGGATCGCTGATCTGATACTGGGTAGGACCACCAGCGACGCTCTGATCGGCCAAGGTGAAATTGGCATTCGTCGCATCGCCCCAGGCATGTGGTGCATACGGCAGCACCGGTGACGACGTCGCTCCCGTCGGTGTATACGCGGTCGGGGTCACGCTACACGTACTGCCCGGACAAGGCAACTGGTGATACAGGCCCTCGAATTGGTCCGTGGCATTGGCGGAGTAGCCCAGCATGATCATGCCCTGGATGCCTGCCCCGTACTCCTCCAAGAACTGTAGGTTCATCACGCCCAACACGAACAAGCCAGCCAGCAATGCGAAGCCGACGAGATCGCCGATCGTCAGCTGTCCTCGCTCGTTATCGAGTGCATTCGGAGTCAACGCGTGAACGATCGCTCGAGTGACAAACGTCACGACCACGCCTACTGCGAGGCATGCCACGAATGCGGTCCTGGCTAGCACTGGCGACCATCGCACCTGCATCGCGATCACGGCGCCGACAACTGCCGACGCAATCAGCGCCACGAGGTAGATCCAAACTTCCTTCTTCGTCGTACTCATGTGACGGGTCTCCTTTCCTTTGCGCGTCAGCGCGTTATCCCCGGCGCCGTCGAATGCGCCCAGAGCAACTCCAGCATATGTGGTAGCATCAAAAACATCGGTGCAAGCAACGAGAAAATCATGAAGCCCAGAGGCAGCATGACTGCGGCCGACAGCACGTTGGGCAAAGCCTCCTTAACCGTTTTTTTGAAGGCTGTTGCGTTGGTGCTGAGCAGCACTGCTGCATCCGCGCAGACATCCTCTGGTCGCGCGAATCCCTCACTCCCTCGGAGTTTCCCCTTTAGGATCGGGTCTAGCAGCTGGTCATCTTGGAAGCAATCGATCCAGCTCGTCCCTTCCTCACGATAGCGCATCCCCATGCGCTCCAGAGCCTCGGCAAAAAGCACGCTCTTCGACTGCGAAGCCGCGACCTCAAATGCGACCATCCACCCCCGCTTCGCACCATGCGCCAAGCTCAGAGCCCAGGCTATCTCCTCTGTCCGCTCCGCACGGTAAAGCCGTCCCAGCTGGCCACCGGCGCTGAGTAGGATCCACTCCCACACGGCGCGGGCGGGGCGCGTCTGCATCACCGTGAACCGAACCACAATCGCCACTGCAGCCAGCGCCGCCAGCTTCGGCACGATCAAACGAGGATCGCCCAGCAGATTCAGGACCCAGATCGCCACCGCGGTGAACCACGGGGCGTGGCCGTGCTCGTACGTCGCGAAGAGCCTCTCAAGCACCGGCACAAACACCAACTTAAACCCGAAGGCGAGCGCGAGACCCGAAACGGCCATCAGCACAGGCGTAAACAGCATGAGACCGAGGTCGAGGGCCGTTTCGTGTTTCTGCCGATACCAGCTCGCGATGCGCTTGCAGACCGCCGCGAGATCGGACTCCTCGCCCCCTGCCAGCATCCGTGCAACCGCCGGATCAAATACGTCGGGATAGAGCGCCACGGCGGCGTGCAGCTTCATCGACTCCATGTGCGAGCGCAAGGCTCTCACCGTCGTGCGAAGGGTTTGATCCGCGACGCCATCCGACACTCGCTCTAGGGCATCGATCGTGCGTCCGGTCTCGACGAATGACGCCAGATTGTCGAAGAACAGATGCATCTCCAGTGGTGGTACCGCAGAACGCATCCACGGGAAGAGGCGTCCAAACAGCCGGACCACGACTCCAGGAAACGGTACCTGGCGCAGCCGATGCTCGATCGCAGATTCAGCCGTCAGGCTCCACAGTTGTACGCCGGCGCTCTCGAGGAGCCGTTCGGCTTGTTCAACCGTCTCCGCAGCAATCTCGTTCTTTACGAGCTCGAAGCGGCTATCACCGTGGCGTACCACGCCTTCATAGCGGTACCGCGCGGGTGCGGCCGTCGCCATCTATGCGGTCCTCCGTCCAACGAGACGATCGCGCAGCAGGTCCGCGGGCTCAGCGAAGATCCGCGTCTCCTTTGAGATTTGGCCGCGGCGCATCAGCTCTTCCAGGTGGCGCTCGAACGTCTGCATCCCCCACTCCTGGCCCGAATGCATCTCGTCCGCCAGTGAATGGATCCGCGTCGGATCGTATATGATCGACCGCACCTTGGGCGTGTTGACGAGAATCTCCACGACGGCGCGGCGCGCGGCCTGGCCGTCGCGCGTATTGACCCTCTTGACCAGGCGCGTCGCGATGATTGCCACCAGGGATTGCGCCAGGCGCGCGCACCCATTCTCTCCGTCGGTGCTCGACACTGCCTGGATGAGGCGAAGCAAGGCTTCTCGACACGTGCTAGCGTGGATCTGGGCGAAGACGGCGTGGTTGGTTTCGGCGAGAGTTACCGCGAGCTCAATCTCTCGTGAGGTGAACAGCTCTGGCGGAACGACCACGTGCGCTCGCGCTGAGAGGATCGTCTCCAGAGCCTCCTCCCCAGAAGCAAACTCGCTTCCAATCTCTACATGGTCGATGAATGACACCCGTGACGTATGAATGAACTCCACCGGGTCTCCGACGATCATCGCGTGGCCGGGAACCCGCGCCAGCCGAGCATCTGTCATCGCTGCCGTCATGGTTGACTTTCCGGCCCCTGTCGCACCGCTTACGACCACCAAACCTCCATCCGGGAGGTACGACAGCTCCTCCACGACAGGCGGGAGGTCCAGCTCGCGCAACGTCGGGGTGCGCATTGGCAGCAGACGGATAGAGAGCCCACGCCCACCCATCCTCGGATAAACGCGAACGCGTACTCGACCGTAGCTCGCGGTCCGCGCAAAGCGGCACGTCCCCGTCTCCTGTAGGCGTTGGCGGTTGAACTCGTCGTCGCCGAGCAGCTCCTCAACGAACGCTCTCAGGCCTTCTTCCGTAACAAAGCGCTCGGGGTCGACCACGACGTCGCCCATGCGCTCGTACGCAAAGCGCTCGCCGGCGGCCAGCCACACGTCATTACAGTCCTGGCTGCGCGCCCACATGAGGCGATCGACGATCTCTCGCCGGCCGAGCTCGCTCACCGCAAGTCCTCTTCCAGCGAGTCGTCGCTAGGCGCACCGAAGACGCGCCGGACCTCCTCCATATCTGTAACGCCCTCGGCCACTTTGTCGTACGCGTCTTCGAGCATGCGGCGATAGCCGTACTTTCGCGCGAGGCGCTCCAGCTGCACTGGCCCAACTCCACGCTCTACCGCAAGTGCCACCGCGCGATTGAAGCGCAACACCTCGAAGACTCCGATGCGTCCGGAGTAGCCAATCCAGCCACACGCCTCGCATCCAAGCGTACCGTCACCGAGCCGCCGTACGCGGTACGGCTCTGGGCGTCCGTCAGGCAGTCTCGCTGAAGAGTGCTCGCGACACACAATGCATAGACGCCTCACAAGTCGCTGCCCTACGATCGCACGCAATATTCCGGCCAAGGTTCCCCGATCGACTCCCTTCGCGAGTCGTCCGACTGCCACGATCGCATCGTCAGCGTGTGCCGTCAGCGTCACCACACCGCCGACTTGCGCCGCGTCGAAGACCTGCGCCGCGTCCTCCATCACGCGCACCTCGCCGCACAGAAACGCATCTGCTGCCATCCGCAGGAACCCGCCGAGGATCTTCCTGTAGGGGCGCACTTCGCTGACTGACGTCTGCCACACGCCGGGGACCAGCATTTCTGGCGGATCTCCGATACCAACCACCTTCATGGTGTCGAGCGGAAAGGTGCGCAGGATCGCTATCGCCGTCATCGTCTTGCCGGTGTCCCCTGCACCTACGACTGCATAGGCCCCCGTCTTCCAGGCCAACGCGAGCTCAAGCTGATCCCGCGCCTTCCCGGTTAGGCCGGCCTCGGTGAAGGTCATCGGTTGCGTGTCGAGATCATGGAGGCGAATCACCGCCTGTTGCCCCAGGAAGTGCTCTTGCACCATCACGACGCGCGCATAGAGGGTCTTCAGGTGCGTGTCGACCTGCCATTGCCCCTCGCCGATCTCCTCAGGTGATCCCTTGCCGATGGCGCTGTTCCAGAGGGCTGTAACGAGCTGCTCGTACTGATCGCGATCGTAGTCATACCGCACATGCTTGACGCCGTCGATCGAGAAACGCGCTTGGCCACCCGCCTGCGTGGGCTCCACCAAGAGGTTCTGCCCGCCCTGCTCGTGACACTCAATGATGAGCTCCTCGAGCTGTTGCCGCACCGGGGCGCGGCGACGACGATGCGAACGCAACGCCACCATCTCGTCTAGGCGATACGCCACGCGCACCGCACGACGCACGACTTCGCGTGGAACTCGCTGCACCAGCAGCTCCATCCGTGCGTGTGCGCGGACGATCGTCACCCTCTCGCTATGGTCAGGATCCGCCATCGCCACCACCAGGCGCGGCTCGAGCCCTTCTTCTACACGGAGTGGTATGACATCGCATGCCACAGCCACTGACGGCTTGATCCGGGCCAAGGCCCGCCGATCCGCTCCCAGCGTGTAGAGCGATAGCAGCCGCTCGCGGAAGACGTCGTGCCAGCGAGGATCGACGTTGCGCGAGGGCATCGTCTTACGCCCGACAGCCCCCTCAAACGACGTAAGGTCGCTCTTTGATCCGACCTCGACGACGACAATGTCGCCGTCGAGGCCAACGGGGAGCACCGCATAACGCAGCGCCGCCTCGTACGGCACTACCTCGAGTGCGGACCACGCCGGCGACGGGTGGCGGCGTAGCGCCTCAGTTACCATTGCGCGCCCTCTCCGCGGCCGCTACGACGTCTTCGACGTAGCGCGAGCCGCTCGCGGCGACGACCCGTTCTACATACTCCGGGCTGGCAAATGCACTGTTTGAGTTGTAGATGGAAAGGGCGGCGCGCAAGATGACCTGGCTCGCCGTGGGCCCACGGGCATACAGCGCCCGCTCCTTCGCCCACACTGCCGTATCACGCGACTCGCGTAGGGCTGTCTTCCACGCATCGCCCAGCAGGTTGGCCCCGACTCTGAGATTCGTGCACGAATCAAAGACGTCCGCAACGCTCAGTCCGTAGTGGGGCAGGTTGCTGGAGTTGATTTGTGCGAGGCCGAGATCCACCGTGCATGAGCGGCCCTTCGCCCGAGCGTAAATACAGCGCGCCGAAGCCGGCCCATCGTCGACTAGCGTCGACGCCAGTGCCACCGCCTCGCTCCGGGTCAGCCCAACGTACTCGTCGTTGTAGGCGTTATCGTGAACGGCATAAGGATCGGCGCCAGACTCGGCCATCACCAGCGCCGACATTGTCGCGGGGTGCACACGCGGAGCGCACGTATTGAGCGCCGCTGCCAGCGCAACGGCGCTCAATACCACTGGTCTCTCCCTCTGAAACGCATCCCGGCCGGCACCCTTCCGCACGTCTCGATGGGACCCACCGGCGATTCGCCCTACGATTGTAAAGCGAACGTAAAATCATGAGTCCCACCATTAGTTATCGGCCGGTTGACTGTGGGAGTTCCCGTCTACTTCCCGCGATTGCGGCGCTCGTGTCCGTCACGACGGTCGTGCTGGACCGGCATAGCGCGCTCTGCGCTACGGCGATCACCGGTTCGCCTGACAAACCACTGCTGCCAGCTCTCTTCGACGAGGTTGCGTGCCTCTTGAGCGGTGATGCCCAGAGAGCGTATCTCCCGCATCGCCGGTCGTAGCATCTCGCGAGCGACCTCGAGGACTGCCTCTTGCGGCGGCTCGCAGACCACTGTACCCAAGCTCCGCTGCCCCTCGGCTAAACCCGCTCGCGCTAATTCCGTGTATGCCGCCTGCACTGTCCGTGGCGAGATCCCTAGTCCCTCACACACCGCCTGGACGGTGGGAAGGCGATCTCCCGCGCGGTAGATCCCCAGCACGATCGCCTTTCGGATCTGCTTAAAGATCTGCACATGCGTGTCGACATTCGAGCTGGAATCGAGCGTTATCACGAGCCTCACGTGGATGAACTACCACAGCCAAACTGCCTTATGCGCGCATAATAGCATAAGGTGGTACATATGTCCATCCTCTCCACGCAGCCTCTCCCTTCCCCGGTAGGTTGGTACACCCAGCTTTCCATTCGCCGTCCGCGCCCGAAGCCCGCCCGCTGTATATTCACTGTTTCCAGTTTATCCGGTTTCCTAGTTATCCTGTTTCCTATTTTCCTGGTGTCACTGTTTCAGTGTTTCACTGTTTTCTATAATTCTATGAAACAGTATTTACGGATTCGTATACTTATGGTATCCTCGTTTCATGGTATCCAAGTTTCATGGATTACCATGAAACCGTGATCGAAAGGCCTACCACTATCAATGCGTGTGCTACCCATTTGCAACCGAAAAGGAGGTGTGGGCAAGACGGCTACGGCAGCCAACCTTGGCCACGCCCTCGCATTACGCGGCCGGCGCGTCCTAGTCATCGATTGGGACCCCCAAGCCAACCTCACGACCCACATCGGCCGCGATGATCGACCCGAGGATGCCCCGACGATCGCGGACGTCTTCCTAGCACCATCTCGAACCACCGAGGCGGTCAGCCAGAGCGTCGCCAGCGGAGTCGACTTGATCTATGGCTCTACCGCGCTGGCCGAGGCTGAGCGGCAGATTCTCGTGGCCAACCACAGTGCCCCGGGTCTCATCCTGACCAGAATCCTCAAACGGCTCGAGCCGCTCGGATACGACTACGTTCTGGTAGACTCGCCCAACGGCGACGGCCAGCTCGTTCGTAACGCGCTGATCGCTGCTCCCGAGCTTCTGGTCCCCCTCCAGACCGAATATGCGGGGATGGAGGGACTCGGCATTCTCCGTCGCCTCGTGCATGAACTCGTCGAACAAGACGCCCTGCAAGAGCGGCCTAAAATGCTCGTCTTTGCTGCCATGGTGGACGAGCGCACCCGAAGCGGGCGCAGCCTCAAGGAGCTGGCGCTCCAAATCCCTGGAACGAGCCCGCTGAGGTCTGTAGTGCACCGCAATGCCCCCATCCACGATGCCTACGGCGCCAAGCAGACGGTCTTCGACTACGCCCGCAGTTCCCGAGGGGCGACGGAGTACGCCGCCCTCGCCGAGGAGATCGACCATGACGGCTAAAGGGAAGCTCACTCCGGAGCAGATCCAAGCCCGTGCCAGAGCCCTCACCGGCGCCATCGAGTTCGAGGACCCGCAATTTCCCGAGCTTGGCGGGCAAGCTCAGGGTGAGGAACACTCAAAACCAAAAAATAATGAAACAGTAAAACCACAAAACCATAAAACCGTCAGTAGCTCGCCACGACGCCGCACAGCCGCCGCACAGCCTGCGGCAGACGCACACCAGGAGGAGAAGTCCCCGGTGGAGGCTGACCCGCCAGCGCGCCCACGTGGCGAACGTCGGGAACAGTCCGCCCCGCGGATCCCGGCAATCAGCATCTCCTTGACCCAGGCCGATCGTCGACGAGCGCGAGCGATCGAGAACGCCATCTATGATCACCGAGATACCCTCGGCCTCAAAGGCAAGATCGGGCCCAGCCTGCTCTTCCGGATGGGCCTCGAACTCCTTGAGCACCTCGACGAGCAACAACTCCTCGAAGCCGCTCGCCGCAACACGCTCTATCAGGACTCACATGCATAGAGGAAAACCCCCCGGATCGGGACCGCTCCAGCGCCCTGTGCGCTTCCACTTGGCCCACGCTGGGCTCGGACGAACGTTAGTCGGCCACATGTCCGAACTGGCATCGCGGACCCTCCTCGCCCTGCTTGAAGGGGTTGGCGAGAACCATCGCGTCCGTATGAGCCGACAGCACCTCGTCCAAAGAACCCTCGTCAGTCTCTATCGCCAAACCGCCGCGATGCGCGAACTCATCGATCAGTTGGGCTTTGTCGTCTGTGAGGAGAAGGGCAATGGTGGGCATGGCGACTCCCTGTACCGGCTGCTCGTCACCCGCCGTAAGGGCCCCGGTCTTCGCTTAGCCTACCTCCCGGACGCCGAGCCGCCCGAGGTTCCTTGGGCTGAGACCCGTTATCGGGCAACGATCACGCTCGATGTGCCGGCAAATTCCCAGGCTGACGCTGCCACCAGGGTACGAACCGTTTTGGGCCTGGTTAGGCCCCAGCTCCAGGGAGCACGCCTCCTGAAGCTCGAGCAGCTCGGCGTAGACGTCGAGAGTACTCTAGCCTAGCCGGCTCGTCCAAGCACGGCCGCGTCGTTTCCGTCGCGTCGTCCCCATTCTCGCGTGGTCTTCAAAGAGACAGCAGCCCCTACTGTCTCTTTGAAGAATTCTCTCTAGCCAATCTATCTCTATCCTGCGGGTTCATTCCGCGCGGAACGTGCGGAAAACGGCGGTATCGAGCATGCGGAGATATTCCGCACGCTCTAGGCCGAAAACGTCCGCCAGCTCGCGCAGGCGGACTCTTCTGTAAGCGGACTCTTTGGCCGAGGCCTTAGTGCTCGATGCGCCTCTTCACCATGGCGATCATCCCCGAGCTCGAGACGCCAAGCGCTCGCAGCTTCTCGCGCGGAAGCGCTGCCCCGCGACTATGCTCACGCAGCAACTCTTCGGCGGCCGCTCGCGCTCCCGCCGGTAGCCGCTGATACGCTCGCTCAAGAGCCCCGGTCCCATCGTCCTGCCAGGCTGGGCGCAACAGCCAGCCCTCTCGCACCCCCAGTCGTAGGGTCCCAACTGGGTTTGGCGCCCGAGCCACACGGGGGTCTTCCACGAGCTCAAGTGCGAGCGCCTCCGCTGCACGCCGATCCCCGTCGACATGCCGCATGCACGCCGGGTAGATCTCTGCGGTGTACAGCCGCTCCATGGCCGCGGGGGTCGTCCCCGGCTCCCGACGCCGGGCGAGAAGAAGAAGGCGGCCAGGGATCCCATCTGGCATGCGGACTTGTTCCGCATGCTCCTCAGCTAGTAGCGCTGCACGGTCGGACCCATGTGAGTCGCCTTCGCGTCCCTCCGCGTCGCCCGCACCTTCTAGCACACGCTGCGCGAGCTCCACAGTAAGCGGAACTCTCTCGATTGAGGCCGCGCTCAGCACGCGGATAAGAAGCTGCTCCAACTCGCCGGCATCGAATGCCTCCTGCTCCGCGATCACCTCGAGCATCTCGCCCGGCACCGACACGCCATGCATCTCCTCAGCAACCAGCTGGAGCATGAGGGCCCGCCGGCTCAGCCCCGCTGAAGCATGCGGACTTTTTCCACGTGCCGCATCGCCCAGCGCGGGCCGAGCGCCGACCTCTTGCCGAGCATGCGGAGTTTTTCCGCATGCTTCCTCAGCCGTCGCACTACCCACGCCCAAGCTCAGCTGCGCTTTCGTAGCCCGATCCTGGGGCCTCACCACTGCGCGCTTGGCACGCGGTACGATCGGAAGCCGCTGGCTGGCTGCCACATCCCGGCACTTCACCAGCCGGTACCCCGTCTTTGCGCCCGGATACGGACGGGACGTGACGAGCAGCGCATGGGCGTAGCCGCACCAGGCGCAAGCGTGTGGGTCCTTCAGCCGCTCGCTCCAGCTCTGGATCTCGTCACGCGACGCCCCTAGACGTTGCGCCAAGTAGCTCTGCGTCGGCTGGATGTACGGCGTCTCCTTGCGAGGGTCTCGGCGACGCCCATCCTCCTCGTCTCCCAATAGCCGCACCAGTAGGGAGTACAGTTGCTTCGGGCCCGGACCCAGCGTCTCGATGGCCGCGATGTCGTCATAGACTGGCGTGAAGTACCGTTTGCCCTCGGCCATCGCCGTCGCCTTGGCATCAGGAGATCCCGAAACTGCCTCGAGATGGCGGCGACGTGCTACGGGCGCTCCACTACCCTTTGGCGCGCGTTGCAGTACCCCGCTCACGCAGCGCTATCCCGCTCGACGATCTCGTAGAGATTGGGTAGATTGCGGCCGCGCCTCACTCCCCGTACGAGCCCCGCCTCGCGCAGCTCGCGCAGGCTTGCGCACACGCACGAGAGAGCCGTCACGCCGACCTCGGCCGCCAGCTCCCTCAGCCGCACTTCACCGGCGCCACCGCGCCGCTCAAGCGCGGCGAGCACCGCCTGAGCTCTTCGGCTCACGCGCTCGCGCGGCACTGGGTGTACCACGATGGGCCGCATTTCGTACCGCGAGCGCCGCATCCGAGCGCCTGCTTCCGGACGACCCCGCCTGTCCTCGCTCAACTCTCATCCATCTCTGGCTATCACCCGCTAGCCGACTTCAAGAGGACCCGAGCTGCCCGCGGCGAACAGACATAACATGCTCGCCGCGCACCCCGCGCGCGTCCATACGCAACAGCACCGTGCTGTTGCGATCCTCCGGCCCCCTCGCGGGACCAACCCCAGTCTCGATATCGCTCAGTGTTTGCCGACCGGAACGAACCGAGAACTGTGAGTGGGCCGAGTCCTTTCCGATAGCGTCCTACCTAGGTGGGGCGCTATCGTTGCTTTTCGTTCGCATCTATTCCGCGAAATCCCCCTACATCCTGCGCTTGATTCAAGGACCTTCCCCAAGCCCTTGGGTTCAATGCGGACACTATAAAACCGTGAAACCATAAATATACACGCCTCTCCCCAGAGCAGGACCCACGCCTCCCGTTGCGCTATGAACCCACCGGGTTCGCGCCTTGAGGCTTTTCGGCGCGAGCCCGCTACTTTGGTACGCGGCTCCGCACGTTGCTGGAGGCCGCGCACCCGAGGCTCGCGCCGCGTGCGCCGATTCACTCTGGCCGCCGCCTCGCTGCCTGTTCCTCGATAGCCCGTACAAGCGCTTGGTGGTACAGCGGCGTTCCACGACGTCGCACCACCGGATTCGCCGGCAGCAGATCCAGAGCCCGAGCCTCAACCGTCCGGCGCGCCTCCTCTGGGAGAGATGCGTACGTTGCCTCGGCTGCTGCTCTCCGCACCTCCCACGAAGCCCGCTGTGCCGCCAGGCGTTGCTCGCGCTCCAACCGGTCGACCCCTTCGCGCCGACAGGAGCGGCAGAGCCAGACCACATCCAGCGGGCGCGATGAGTCCGGCTGGTAGCCAGTGACGTCCCGCTCCCCGCACTCCTGACAGCGGCCCTTAGCGATCTTGCCACGCCGGACTGCCATCGCCAGCTTCGCTCGTGCGGAGTCCTTCGTGCGCTGCTCGGCTGGTCGGTCGCCGGCCTGGTCGCGCCGCCGCGCGTTGATAATCTGACGGTTGGTCTCGCGCCAGCGCCGCGTCGCCTTCCGGTAGTGCTCCGCACAGTAACGTCCACGTGGTCGGCACGGCTGCCGGCAGCCCGGCCGACCACAGAAGCGGATCAGGGCCGGGGAAGCCTCAGGAAGGTCGTCCAGTGGGTCAAGCGAACGTTGCAAGGCGGGCCGTTTCACACGTTAACCACTTCACGCCACGGCCGACGAGAGCCTTGTGGCCCCGCCGGCCGCGCCACTGCCCACGCTCTCTCAGCGCAAAGGGAGACAATCGATGCGTCTCGACCACGCCATACCAGCCGGAACGCCTGTGCTGATCGTTTCAACCAAGCAGCAAGGTACGGTCAAGAACGACTATCCCGCCGGCTAGGACGGTCCCCTACTCATCCACGTCGGCGGCGGGATAGTGGCAGCGGCGCAAGATGACGTCAACTTCACGGCGTAATGGGGTCAACGGGAACGCACCTCGCGCGACTCACGCCCCACCCTACCCGCCCTTTGCCAAAGGCGGCATTTTCGCGCGGCACTCCAGCGCTGAGACTAGCGCATCCGCGTAGCTCCCAAGCTCGAGGATCTGCTCCGCCCGAGTGACCGCCACGTATTGCACGTTCGCTTCATCCTCGTCGATGCACGGTTTGCCGGTCCTTCTATCCCGATAGCAGAACGGACGGAAATCGCCGGCCAGGCGCACGTGCGCAGACTCCTTCCCCTTGAACTTGTGCACCGTGCTTAGTACGAGGTCCGCCTCTTTCACGTCCACGCAGGCCTGCCGGACTCGCCCACACAGCTCCGGCAACGCCGACCCGTACCTCTTGACGATCTGCACGAACGGCCCGTATTCGCTGCCCTGCGGCCCCTTTGTGGTCTCTTCCAGCTGTGCCCACGAGCGGAAGAAGCGGAACGCCGGGTGCGACGACCTCCCGGTATGCCGCAGCTCGTGCGCGCCGAGCACCATGCGCAGCAACTCCTCCGCTCCCCCCACCACCCCGATCCTCGGCGCAGCCTCCCGCCCGATTGCCTCGAGCGCTTCATCGAACAGCCCTGCGTTCGTTCGCGCCACCACCGCCGTCGGCGGCCGTCCCGACCTCCGCACCACCACGTCATGCCGGGCCGGAGCGCCCTTAACTTCTAGCCGCTCCCCCTTCGCCTCCAGGATGAAGTTGGCCACTTTGGCAATCGCCGATCCGAATCGCCACGACTGCGTCAGCGGGAACGCCGGCAGCGCGATCGATTGCATCGCATTCACTGCCCCCCGAAAGCGATAGAGCTGCTGATGAGCGTCACCCACGAAGATCCGTTGGTGCCCGCGCGCCGACTCTAGGACTGCGAGCATCGCCCCGCTGGCGTCCTGCGCTTCGTCAAAGAAGATCGTCTGCCACGCTCCCAAGTCTGCACCAGCCACTTGCCACGCCTTGAAGTACGTGTCGTGCGACACCGGTAGATCGCTATCTGGCTCGACCATCGCCCGCCAGATCCTTTCCGCCGCCTCCGCGATCGTCTCTGCGGCGACACGCGCACGGTGATCTTCCACGACGTGCTCTGGCAAGATCCTGGCGGCCCCAGATGCCTCGAACTTTTGAATGGTGCCCAGCGCAATCTGCGCGCCACCGTCGGTGGTCTCAGCGAGCCGGGACAGCTCACCCGTAAAGCGGGCCGCGATGGCCCGCGAGATCGCCCACGCGCGCGGCTCCAGCCGCTGCGCGAACACATGCCCAACTTGCCGAAACGCCAACGCATGCGCCGTCAGCACGCTCACATGCCGCCGCCCTGCAAAGCGCGTCCGCGCCTCGCGCGCCATTGCTGTGTTGAAGGCCAGGTACAGCGTCGGCCGCGGCGCGATCGCGTCCGCCACTGCCACAAGCGTCGCCGTCTTTCCCGTCCCGGCGAATGCCGGCACCTTAAAGCTCGCCCCTGACCGCGCCTCGGCAACGATCGCTCGTTGCTCCTGCGTCAGCTCCACCCCGGCCCCCGCCCGGCCCCGCGCTGGCCGCCGCGAGCGACCACCATGCCTTGCGCGACGAGCTGCTCCGCCCAAGAGCGTACCAAGTCGATGCCGGCGCGACCGGCACCTAGCTCGCGCGGGATGGCGACGACGAACTCGCGGGCGAGCTGGGCGTCGCGTCGCTTCTCCGCGCGCTCCACCTCGTTCCACAGGCGGGCGCGATCGTGGACCCAGGCCGGAGCCCCTTCCGGGGCGAGGATCTCACGGTGCGCGACGACGCCGCGACGGGTGTAGTCGTACTCGCGGGCGAGCCGCTCGTCGACGAGACGCTCGCCAGAACGGCACGCTGCGGCCGCCACGACGGAACGCCCAGCAGACCGGCCGATTACCTTATGGCGCTGGAAATAGATCACCACTCTTCAGGCCACTACGCGGCCGAGCGCCCGCGCTTCTCCGCCGGTTGAGTCGGCGTCGACTCTACCACCTCTGGGAGGCCAAACCGCTTCCGTAGCCCAGCCCGACGCGGCCCCTGTAAGAACTCATCGAACTCCGGCGACTCTACGATCGCCTTGTACAACTGGTCCTCGCTACCGTTTCGCAACACGAACTCGCCGATCACCCACGCCCGCTTCGCATCTTCCTTGCGCCGCTCGCGGCGCTCTGCGGCTTCCAGCAGCGCCAGCTCCCTCTCGATCTCCCGCACTTCCTCCGCGGCATCCGCTGCGATCCGACGACGGGCCTCGTCCCGCTCCGCCACGACCTTTTGCTTACGTGAGAGCAGCGCCGTCCGTCGTTGCTCCATACTTCCTTTCGCCATACCTCACGCGCTAGCGCGATGCTCTCGCTGCTTCCTGCTGACTACCCTACGAAACCGCATAACAGTGAAACCATAAAACCATGAAACTGCAACACTGCTCTTCCACGTAACCGTTCTTATACTCACCGACGTATAACCGCGCCCTTGTTCAGCCGGGAGGACCTCCCGGGGGCCGTTGCAATACGGCCTCCGCCATCGTGGAGATCTCGGCGCAAGGGGACTGCGGTGGCAACGTACCGCCTCGAAGCGAAGATCATCGGGCGCGCTGCTGGGCGCAGCGTCGTCGCGGCCGCAGCGTACCGCTCCGGCGAGCAGCTCGTCGATCATGCTACTGGTCGCAGCTTCGATTACACCAGGCGCCATGGCGTGGACGCCTCCGAGATCCTAACTCCCGAAGGGGCAGCCTTCGCATCCCGCGAGCAGCTGTGGAACATCGTCGAGCAAACGGAGCGCCGTTGCGATGCGCAGCTCGCCCGCGAGTTCATCGTCAGCCTACCCCACGAACTCGAGAGCAGCGAGCGCCGGGAGCTCGTGCGGAGTTTCGTCCGCGAGGAGTTTCTCTCGCTCGGCCTCGTGGCCGATGTCTCGATACATCGGCCCGACAGCCGTGGCGACGAACGAAACCATCACGCCCATATCTTGGTCACCACCAGGCCCCTCACGCCCGCAGGCTTTGGTCCCAAGCTGCGCACCATCAATACTCGGGCCCAGCTCCGCTTGTGGCGCGAGCGCTGGGAGGCCCATGTCAATCGCGCGCTCGAGCGTGCGAACGTCCGTGCACGCGTCGATCACCGGTCGCTGCGAGCACAAGGGCTCGATTCCGAGCCGGAGCCCAAGCAAGGCCCTTTTGCTACCGAGCTCGAGCGCCGCGGCCGGCGCACTTTCGCCGGCGACGAGCGGCGCACAGTGCGCGCGCGCAACGAGGCACGCGAGCAGCGCCGGCGCGCCGAGCGCGCGCGCTCGCTGCGGCCCGCAGCCCTCAACCAAATCATCGACGCAGCACTCGAAGCTCTGAGCCCTCTCATCGACAGCTTCACCGCTGCGTCAGTGGGCCGCGGGCGCGGCAGAAGAAGCGAGGCGCCGTCGCTCGAGCACCCTGGACACGACCGGGCCAAAGAATGGCAGGCGCAGCTGCTGTCACAGCACTATGGACGGGAGATTCTCTCGAGCACACTGGCACAGCGCTGGTCGGTTCAGCGCACGGAGAACGGCATCGTGTTTCGTAATGGAGCCTCGCGCCTCGCCGACGCCGGCAGCCGCATCTCTATCAACGGTGAGGCCGCGAAGGATGTGGCTGCGATGCTTGATCTTGCTGAGCGCAAGGGGTGGACGGCGATCAAGGTCGAGCGCGGGTCAGCGACCTTCAAGGTGGCCGTCATGGCTGCCGCTCTGCAGCGCGGCCTAGACGTCGTTGCCCGCGGCGACGATCGCCAGATCTTAGCAGAACTCCGTCGCCTTCATGCGCAGTCTGAGCGCGCTCGTACCGCTCACCCTCTCGATCACGATCCCGCCATGCCCGCAGCCGGCGCCCACCATGCGGAGAGCTCTGATGTCGCTCCCGACGTACCTCCCGCAGCCGCGCCTCGGACGCAGGACGTCGTCGTCTCCGAGACGCTGCAGCTGCTCACGCAGCAGAACTCGACGTTCACCCGGAAGGATCTTGAGAAGACTCTTGAGCGATTCTGTGCCTCTCCGGAGCATCTTGCCGAGCTCCTCGTTGCGGCACAGACCCATCCCGACGTCATCCACGCCGGCGTCGACGACCGTGGGGTCGAGCGCTTCACGACGGCGAGCCTCTATGCGACCGAAGAACGTCTCCTCTCCCAATCACTCGAGATGGCCACCTCCGCCGGCTTCGCTGTGCCCGATCGTATCGCGCAGAAGATCCTTCGGGATCGGGGACTGACGCCGCAACAAGCCGAGGCGCTTCAGAAGTGTGCTGCGCCTAATCGTTTCGTGGCGATTGTCGGCCTCGCGGGCACCGGCAAATCGTTCCTCATGAAGGCGTACGTCGATGCCCTTAAAGAGGCTGGCTACGACGTCGTGTGCGGGGCACTGGCCGGTGTCCCGACCGATTCCCTCGCTCGCGATGCCGGCATCGCCGATGCTCGCACGATCGCCGGCTGGCGCGTCTGGCTCGACAGCGGCAATGCCTTCAGCGCTAAGACGGTCTTCATCGGGGATGAGTGGGGGATGGTCGGCAGCGAGGACGCTGCCGCCATCACCCGTGCCCTCTGCGACGTCGGGGCCAAGCAGATCGCCATCGGCGACTTCCTGCAGCTGCAGCCCATCGCCGCCGGCGCTCCATTTCGCGCCGTGGTTGAGCGTCTGCCGGCTGAGAATGTCGCACGCCTCGACGATGTTCGCCGACAGGAAGCCGAGTGGATGCGCGAGGCCACGAAGCTCTTTGGCAACGGGCAACCGCGCGAAGCTCTCCAGCTTTACGAGCAGCATGGCCGTTTCGTGGGTCACGAGACCCGGGAGGACGCCAAGCGAGAGATCGCCGCCGCCTGGCTCGAGACCCACCTCGAGCACCCAGACAAGTCGCAGCTGATCCTCACGTACACGCGGGCGGACACGCTTGATGTGAACGTTCAACTGCGAGCGCTCAAGCGCGAGCACGGGGAGCTGCAGGGGCCGGACGTCACCTATAAGACTTCCGATGGCGAGCGAGCCTTCGCGGTCAACGACCGCGTGTTTTTCACTCACCCAGAGAATCGCACGCTAGGAGTCCGCAATGGGACGCGTGCGATCGTGACGGCCGTCGATCCCGAAGCCAAGACGTTGACGCTGCGGATCCCCGAGCAGGAAGACCGCTCACTCACCGTCACCATGAGCGAGTACAACGCAATCGACTATTCAGACTGCTGCACGACGCACAAGGCGCAAGGGCAAACGGTCGACGTCTCACACTTTCTCGCAAGCTCGCACCGCGGCTTGGCGATGTATCTCACATACGTCGCCATGTCGCGGCATCGTCAGGACGCCCACCTCCACTGGAGCAAGGACCAATTCAAGGGTGTTAGCCAGGTCTACCGTGTGCTCTCCCGTGTCCAGCCTAAGGACTACACGCTAGACTACTCCGCGCAGGGAGCGCCCAATGGCTTCGGGCAAGGCATCCCGCACCAAGGGCCAGCGTCGATCGCGATGCGTGCTACGCATCAGATCCGTGCCGAGCTGCGCCATGTACTCTACACGGCGGCGCACTTACGCGATACCGCAGCTCAGGAGCTGCGAGCCCAGGCCCAGCGCGCCTACGGTGCGGTGACCTCATGGTATAGCCGGATCGATGAGCAACTGCGCGAGCTCGAGAGCCGCGGCATCCGCGGCGTCGTGGTCACCGGCACGGCGAACACCTTCCATGATCGGCTGACTCTACTCGAACAATCGGTCGCCACGGCCCTCGAGCGTGCCCTGGGGGCCGTTCGCGAGCCGGTACGAAACGTCGCTCGCGAGGACGTTCAGCGCAGGCTGGCCACCGTATGCGAGACACTCCGTGCGCGCCTTGACGAAATACGCGCCGCGCTTGATAACCGGGTCGCTCCGCTCCCGGCGCCCGATGCTGTGGTCGCGAGTGAGTTGCATCGCCTCGAACAGGTGGCCCACTCAGCGGGCAATGCTGCAGCCCGGCAATCCGCCGAGGCTGATCTGGAAGCTGCACGTGCACGGTTCGCTCGTCCCGATGTTCTCGATGCGATGTGGGCGGCGCACCGCGAGCGAGCGGCGCTCGTTGTGGAGCATGTAGAGATTGAGCAGGAGCTGCGCGCTGAACGCGACGAGCTCCGTATGACTCTCCAGCGCGCTGCAAGCCTGGAACGCCGCCTCCAGCAGGGCGTTGACCGTGACTTCCCTGATCCTGCGATCCTCGAGCTCGACGGCGTGGATCTCGTGCGAAGTGTCGAGGCCAATCTACCGGCGGATGCGGCCGCTGGTCCGAGCCGCGACGAGCCGGACCGCACCCGGTAAGCGTTGGGGAGTCTAGTTATACTCTTATACGCGCATAAGAAGGAATGATATGGTTAACAGTCGTACGAGCCGCCCCATGACGAAGCTCGATGCCGACACCGCCACGGATCTCCAGCATCTTGCCCTCTCTGGGTTTGCTGGCGAGCCGGAGTATCAACCGCTCGATGCCGACGCCTATGTGCAGCTGGAGCGGCCGCCGGCGCCGGCCGTTAGCATGCGCTGCCCCGAGGTCCCCGCTGACGTCGAGGAGTCCGACTAGCAATGGCCGGTGAGCGCAGCGCCTATAGCCTCGTCGAGCAGATGATCGTTGACTCGGCGTCGGCCACGGCGAGGGCGGCGATCCACCACGCCCTCGACCGGGTACCGCTGCGAGCGCTCGAGCTCTGTGCTCAGAACGGGACGCGGATCTATCCGCTCAGCCGCGGTGAGCACTATACCAAGGCCTCTCCAAAGCTCATGGATCTGGCCCCGCGCATCGACTCCACGCCGCATCCGCCGGCTGGACTGTTCGTTATCGAAGAGCGAACGCTTTACCTCAAGTCGCGTTCTCCGCTCACGATCGTCCACGAGTTTGGTCATGCCGTCGATTGTGCGCTCGGCGGCGGAACGTACGTCACGTATGCGGATCAGCATCTCCAAGAAGCGTTCCAGCAACAGGAGAAGTGGGTAACGCCGTACCAGGCGATGGCGCCAGACGAGTGGTTTGCCGAAGGCTTTCGGGCGTGGCTTGAGGTCAACGATCATCGGTGTCCATGGCCGGCAGTAAGCCGCGAGCGCCTTCAATCGACCTCGCCAGCGCTCGCCCGCTTCTTCGACGAGACCTTCTCCGATCGTCAGTTGGCCCTTGTCCCGGCGCGCGAGGCTGTTGAGAGTCTCGCCCCAGAGCCGGCGCTGGCGGCGTCAACGCCCGAGGTTGCCGTTGCCGAGCGCGCACCAAGCCGCAACGAGCGCCGGAACGATTTTTACCGCGAGATCACGCAGGATCTCATCGCCGTCCTCGAGAGTGGTAGCGCGTCACGCGTCTCCAATGAGCTCTGGCAGACCGTGAGTCATGGCCTGCCCTATAACCCTACGACTGAGCAGCCGTATCGCGGTATCAACGTCCTGCGTCTCGCCCTCATCGCGCGTGCACGTGCCTTCGGCGATCCGCGCTGGATGACGCTCCGCCAGGCCAACCGGCGTGGATGGACGGTCCGTGCCGGCGAACGTGGTACCGGCATCGAGGTGTGGCAGTTTCATGACCACTACACCGACGCCCACGGCAACCCCCTAGCAGGCAAGGCTCTCGCCGAGGCTCTCAACGACAAAAGCCAAACCGTCGAGAAAGAGCGCTACGGCTTCTGCAAGTTCTACGCGGTCTTCAACGCGGCCCAGGTCGACGTCAAGGAGCAACTGCCCGATGGCAGTGTTGTTTCGCGCCCGCTCGTAGAGGCCGTCCCTCTGATCCGAGCGGAGCAGAAGTGGGATCCGCACGAGCGTGCGGAGCGCCTAGTCGGAGCCCTCGGCGTACCCGTCACGCACGACGGCGGAAATGAGGCCTACTATCTCCCCGCGAGCGACACCATCCATCTTCCGCAACGCGCGCAATTCCCGTCGGCGAGCAACTACTACGACACCCTGCTGCACGAAGCTGGCCACGCCACTGGACACGAGTCGCGGTTGAACCGCGATACGCTCAAAGCGTATAGCCATGACGATCGGGAACGCGCACGAGAAGAGTTGCGGGCTGAGCTTACGAGCTTGTTCGTGGCAGCAGAGCTCGGTCTTCCTCATAACCTCGAACGGCATGCCGACTATATTGGCAGCTGGGCCCGGTTGCTGCGCGAGAATCACATGGAGATTTTCGACGCCTCGCGCGACGCGCAGGCGGCGAAAGACTTTCTGCTGGAGCGCGAACGCGAGCTCGAGCAGAACCTCGAGCGGTCCCCCGATCACACGCTCGAGGCCCCCCAGCTCTCTGCGTTGGTCCCCGGAGAGGCACTCACGGGAGATCAGCGCAGAGAGCGCTTCTTGGCGAAGATTGCGGACCTTCACGATCGCAGCCATGCATGGTCCGCATGCATGAACGAGATCCGCGCGCTCAAGGCATCCTATGAAATATCGACGGTTCGTCGGCTGTTGACGGCGTATCGTACGGAGCTGCGTGCGCGCGACCCGGAGCATCCGGCGCTGGAATTTCTGCGTGCGTCGGCTGCAGATCAGCGGGAGGTCGCTGCGGATGTTCGCGCGCGGATCGCAGAGCGTCTCAAGGATCTTCGTGCGATTGATCCAGAGCGCGTGGGCGACGCCGCCACGCAGCTCCTCTCTGGCGAGACCTTCCATGAGCTGGTCGCCGGCGTCATGTTGGCGACTGGCCGGCGGCTCCCAGAGGTTGCGCACGGCGCATTCGGTAAGCTCAACGATACCTATCTCGATTTCAGCGGCGCGGTCAAGGGCTCGCAGCGCGACCTTACCATCCCGTCACTCGTCGATCCGGATCTCGTCCTCGGCGCGGTTGGACGGTTGCGCGCGCTCCGTCCTGTGGCGGAGATGGACGTCAAGCAGCTCAACGGCAGCTATAGCAAGACGGTACGCGCGGCCATGGTCCGCGCCCTTGGCGATGGATATGGGGATCTCAAGCTCGACGACGCACGTGCGCTATATGCAACGGTTGCGTACGAGTGGTACGGGTCGCCGACGCTGTCGATTGCCGCCTACCACGCTGAAGTCCTAGGTCACCGCCCTGACGAGGCAACCAGCGTCCTGGCGAAACTCAAGTTTTTCCCGGTCGGCAAGGAACTCGAGACGTGTGAACGGCTGGAGCACACACGTCTCGAGCTCATCTCACGGCTCAGCTATCGTCTGAATGATACGGAGCTGAATGACACCGCGCGCGCGAGCATTCAGCAACAGCTCGCCGAGCTGCGATCACTCACCTTCGATGTCCGCGGATCGGTCACGCAACAGGTTGGTAGGCCCTCGAGAGATGGAGCGGTCTTGAGGGAGCCTCACGCGCCGTCGCAGGCGCCATCGCTCCAGAACGAGGTACACACCATGCCAGTCAATCGCGGCATGCTCATTGGGTATCCGGGGAAGTCTGTGGTTTTCGATAACGAGCGCGGGCGACTCGTGAAACTAGGACTCAAGCAGACGTTCGGTCGCGGCGAGGAGCGTACGGACAAGTGGTTTGACTTGACGGCGAGAGAGGACGTCGCGGCAAGGCTCCAAGAGGCACTGCAAGGCCTGGCGAAAGGCCAGATGCTCAAGGTCGACGTGGAGCTGCAACGCGGCTCCTACAAAGGCCGCGACGACCAGCAGTGGCATGATACGGTCGAGCTGCCCGTCACAGCCTTCGAGGTCGTCGACAAAATTCAAAAGGGGCAAACGATCAACCGCTTCGAGCTCGCTGGGAAGGTGCTCGACGAGCCGAAACTCGAGACGTTGCGCTCCGGCGAAGTCGCGACCAACGTGCGGCTCGAAGTGCCCGGGCTCAAACGGGGCAGGGATGACCAGATGCGCGTTCGCCTCTTTGGTGAGGAGGCGCGAAAGTTCGTCGCTGAGGTCAAGCAGGGGCAGGAGGTCTCCGTCGGCGGCAGGCTTCAGATTAGTCAATTTGAGGATCGGCAGAAGGTCGCACAACGGCGGCCCGAGCTCGTCGTCAATACGTTCGGCATGGACGTCGCGCAACAACGTGCTCCCGTGGCGCAAGAGCGTTCCGACAGCCCAGTGGTTGCCCAGCCCGGTCCGAGCGCGTTCCAAAAGCAGCCATATCGGGTGATTCCGGAGCAGAACCTCGTCGTCGAGTTTTCGCGCGAGACTGGCGAGGTCGTTGCCTCACGTGAGGCCACAATCGTCAAACGTGAGAATCTTCCCTACAACCTGACGGGACAGATCGTCGCCGAGTCCTTGGACGGGCAGCAGATCTATCAGGAATTAGGCAAGGCCGACGTGCTCGAACTCGACAAGGCCGCCTTTGATGGTCGTGTTCCGGAGGTCGGCGATCGCGTCGAGCTGCATCGCGGCCAGGACGGTCGCGAGAAGGCAATCTTCAAGGACGAGCGTCAGCAGCAGCGTACGCAGCAGCGTCACCGGCAACGCGAGGCCGAGCGTGACGAAGGGCGTGAGGTCGGCGTCGGCTAGATGCAGGCGCCCAACCCCGGGCTTGTCCAGCGAGGAAGGGACCCGCTATCGCACCTGGGCTTGCCGATCCTGGCCCTCGTGGCGATACTGGCCCTTACCTCGCTCGTCGCATCCAGCCGCGGCGCAGGCGCGCTCGAGTGCTGGCGTCTCGACCGAGGCGTAGCTCTCACAGCGCCAGCACGCTTATGCTTGACGACGCCGCCAGTGCTGCGCGCCGGAGTGGTCGCGGTCTACTCCCCACTGGCGCCCGTGACGTGGCTGCGGGCCTGGTTTCCGAACGCGCGCGTTTCCATCCACGATATGAATGCCCCGGATCGCAAGCGCGTCCAGCGTGCTATGGACATGGTGCTCCAGGCGTGGACGATCGGTGGGAGCATCGCCGTCGCACTGTTCATTCTGTCGGCAATGCTGATGGCCACGACCCGTAAGTCGCAGCGGGTACAGATCTACGGGACACGTTTCTGGGCCCAACCAGACGAGATCTACGCCTCCGGTCTGCTTGTCGGTTATCAGCCGCCACGCGTGGAGCGTATTCGGGCGGCGCTACGACGCTGGACCGGTGAGAGATGAGGGCGCGACTCCGCGGCGTTCGTGGAGAGCTTCGCGAGCTCAGGTACTATCGGCCGCACTGGCGTAAGCGACGCGCCCACACGGTCAGCGGGTGCGTGCGCCGGCCACATCGTGTGCTGCGGGTAGCGGGTGTGGCGTCCCCTCGTCGAGTACTGGCGTGAGCGCTGTTCTCGAGCGTCCGCGATCGGCGCAAATCGCCAACCTACCGGACCATACGAGTGTCCGATTTTCCGGCTCCAAGAAGAAGATTGGAGTCTATCTCGGCACCTGGCCGGATCCCAAGACCGGCCGGGTCTGGCATCTGCGCACCGATGACGTCCAGCCGCGCGGGATCTTGGTCATGGGGCCGCCAGGCAGCGGGAAGTCCGCATGCATCTTCATCCCGAGTCTCCTGACATTTCCTGAGAGCGCGTTCGTCTACGACCCGAAGTTTGAGCTATTCAACTACACCGCCGGCTATCGTGCACAGCGTATGGGGCAGAAGATTCTGCTTTTTGCCCCGACGCGGCCGGACATCAGCTGCTCATTCAATGTCTTCGACGAGATCCGTTGGTACACGGTCCATGAGCTCGACGACGTCCAGGGCCAAGTAAAGCTCATTCTGGACCCGTCAGATAAGGCGGCGGAAGGCGCGGAGGCGCACTGGATCGTCTGCGGGAGCATCCTGCTCGAGTGCACGATGATGTTCTTGCGCTACTACGATCCCAGCAAGTGTCATCTCGCGGGTTGCTACGACTTCCTCACTGACCCGCGCTGGCAGGACCCCGCCGATGAGAACGCGCCCACGGGTGTGGAAGCCGCGCTCGATTTCATGGCGAATACACCGCTCGATCCGCAGCTGAAATACGGCTGGAGAGACGCAGACGGCAACCCGTCGCCTTTCCACCCGTACATCGTGCACTCGGCGCTCGAAGTCAAGACCAAGGCGACCAACGAGCGCAGTGGCGTCGTGTCCACCACGACACGTTTCTTGCAGCCGTTCCGGACCGATACACTGCGGCAGCTTACCTCGAGCTCAGACTTCCGGCTCGACGACCTCATGAACTATGAGCGTCCGGTGACGCTCTATTTCTGCATCCCGCCGGCGGAGATCCAGCGCTTGCGCCCGGTGGTCAGACTGCTGCTAAACTTGCTCGTACGCGCCCACACCGGTGATGAGGCGCTAATCTATAAAAATGGGGAGCCGCACTACCGGTACAAGTGGCGCTGCCTACTCGCCGTTGACGAATTTCCGCAGCTGGGCAAACAGGAGCAGTTTGCGCTCGCCCTCAGCATCATGCGGTCGTATGGGTTGTGGCCAATGTTGGGAGTCCAGGCGCCCAATCAGATCTATGACGCATTTGGGCGGTATCAAGCGGTGACGGGGATGCTCTACTATAAGATCTTCTACAGGCCTAACGATCCGGAAGCCGCGGAATGGATCTCCAAGTATCTCGGCGACACGACCGTTCCACAGGTGTCGCAGGCCTACTCCGGCAGCCGCTTCGGAATCAAGTCCCAGATGAGCGAGACGATTAGCTGGCACAAGGAACCGCTCATGTCCGCCGGCGCGCTCCTCGGCATGCCCGAAGAGAGCGCGATCATCATGTACGGCAGTGACGACCCCAGACGCTGGACGAACCCCGTTTTCGGCGGCAAGCTCTACTTCAAGGCCAACTCGGAATTGCTCCGTAGATCGCGTTTCCGGCCCCCAGATCGTTCGGATGTTACCGTCGAACGCCGCCCGGATCCACCGGCGCGCGGTTCCGAAGAGTTGCTTGAGATCGCGCGGCGCGCGGTTGCGAGTGCCGGCCCAAGCGTGCTGACGCCAACGAGCGCGTCAGCGGTGGGAGATGAGGCCCAGGAGCCACCAGTGCAGGCCGGCAATGCGGCGAGTCAGCAGTCGGGTCCGGATCTAACGGGGACCACCGAGCGGCGAGCTACTGAGGTTCTCCCGCCCGGAAGCACCATGCAGGGACTTACGCCGGCGGACGCAGTCGCCGGCGCTGAGGCGGTGCTCGCGGCCACCAGCGAGGCGGCCAACACGATCGCTGCTCCGGAGGAGAGCGAGACGGGTGAGACGCGCGAGAGCAGAACCGACGTCGCCGCCGACGCCGGTGATGCTCCGCCGGATCGAGCTGCACAGTTGCGCGCCTTCCTCGCGCTGGCGGACGACTTCGACAGCGGGGAGCCACCGCCGCACGAGCGGCCAGTGGACGACGCAGACGGTGAAGAGCCGTTCGATGAGGAGGATGAGGATGTGGGGTAGGGGCCGCATAGCCGTCGTCTTGTGCCTCATGCTGGCCCTCCTGGTACCGATTGTGCTTTTCGCTACGGGGCGCTTGACACTCAACGTAACCGCTAGCGTGCCGGTGGGCTTGTATTGGCTCGATCGGTTCGATTCGCGCACTGCACTTGGGAACGGGCGGCTCGTCCTTACCTGCGTGCCGCCGGCCGCCGGTCGTGTAGCTCTTGCACGTCACTACGTCGAGTCGGGGAGTTGTCAGGCTGGCGAAACGCCGTTTCTGAAGTATGTCGTCGCCGGCCCTGGCGACCAAGTCGTGGTAAGCGCAGCCGGCGTTGCTGTGAATGGTGAACGTTTAAGGATCTCTGCCCCACTCACGCGCGATTCAGTGGGGCGGTCGCTCTACGCGGAGGCGCGCATGTATCGGCTCGCTGCCGGCAACTTTTGGCTGTATGCACCTGAGGTGCGCAGTTATGACTCGCGCTACTTTGGGCCGGTTGCGCAAGTAGACATTCTGGCTGTCGCGAGACCGCTTTTTACGGAGCACCAGCGATGATCGATGAGCACTACCTCACGACGAAACAAGAGCAGGGCCAGCGCAAGCGCAGCGACCTCGAGGAGGCGCTTGGCGATCGCTTCTGGCCACTCCTCGACGACCCGGATGTGCGGGAGGTCAACATTCGCCCGAACGGCGCCGTCTGGTATCAGCGCGTGGGCCGGGATGGCGGGAAATTCCAGGCGGAGTGGGTCGTCGACCACGAAGAGTCCGAGAACATCGCGCACGCCATCTTGCAGTGCTTGGACGGGAAGTACGTGCTCAACGAAGAGCAGCACTACGTCAACTGCAAGCTGCAGCTCTCAAGCCCCGATGAGTTCGCGAGAGTCCATCTTGTTGGAGAGTGGGCAACGGCCGACGGCGGCTACGGTATTCTGCTTCGAAAGCATCACGGGATCGCTCCGACGGTGGAGGAGTGGGTGAAGAAAGGGCAGATGACGCCTGAGCAGCTCGTCGCCCTGCGGTGGACGGTTACGCACCGCCGGAATACCCTCATTTGCGGACCGATGTTCGCCGGCAAGAGCACCTTGATAAATTCACGCTACGAGTTGATCCATCGGCTCGATCCAACACGGGCTGTCGGATATATCCAGGATGTGCCCGAGACCGTATGCCCGCTCTCTGACCGCATGGCCCTCATGGTGAACAAGTATACGTCGTACCGGAAGCACTGCGAGGAGGGGTTCCGCCAGTCGGTTGAGGAGGTAACCATCAACGAGCTGCGCGGTGCGGAGGCGTACAACCTCATTCACAATCTCTGGCTGTCCGGCCATAACGGTGGTGCGACGACGCTCCATGCGGTCGACGAACGCCAGGCTATGTGGCGGCTGGGGACGCTGATTCGCGAGGGTCTCCCGCAGAATGCGGTCCTTCAGCCAGAGGTGATCGCCGCAGCCGTCCATGTCATCGTGATCTTGCGTTTCAGTCACCGCATCGGTCGACGAATCGTAAAGGTGCTCAGAGTTAAAGGTGCTCGTGCCGACGGTTCCTACGAGTTTGAGCCTCTGGCGCCGAGCGTGCCATGGCCGGAGTCCGATTTTCCCGCGGCTGGGCCGCTGCCGGCGGCCGGCTAAGGCACAAACCGCGGGTAGGCGCCTCGTGCCGGTGGCTTCCAGCAGGTTAGGTGCTTGTGGTAGTATAAGGACATAACGGGCAACTTAGCCTGACCTGCTCCGCCGGCGTCGAGGAGACTTATGGTACTGCTTCGTTTCATAGCTTCGCTTGTGGCCAGTGCCAGAGCCCTGATCGAGCGCGGTCCGCGCATCGGGCAACTCATGGACGACGACCGCCTTGGATCGTGTTACATGGTTATCCCGCCCGGTCAGCGGTGGGATCGACGGCTGCGTGACAGCGTCACGCGCAGCCTTCTGAGGGTCCTCGGGGGCCGTGCCCGGGTGGCCCCGGCGCCGGCGCGGAAGCCCAATGTCGTGCCTGCCCGTAGCGTCGTTATCTACGACCTAAAGGCGGAGTGCTTCGAGTACGCAAAGGCCCAGAGATCCATCCCGCGCGTTCCGGGTAAGCAATTCAGAACGCTGTGGCCCTTCCTGAGCATCATCGGCTATATCGGCCTTGCTATGGTGCTGTCCGTACACCCGGCTGCCGCAGCAACGACGACGGGAAGCGCTGGATTTTTTCAACCGGTCGTAACGTTTGTCACGGACTTCAAGACGACGATCCAGTTGATCCTTGCGCCCCTCTGCTTCATTTTTTGGGTGGGTACCGTTGGGTCGATCGTGGCGAATGGCGGTCAAATCCACGGGTTGGGGTGGGCGATGCTCGCCGGCGCCCTAGGTACGACGGCTCTTCTCGTAGCCGACCTCATCATCAGTTCATTTTCGAGCGGCGCTCTCGTCGTCTAGCTAATGCGACGCTTTCACCCGGTCAACGAAGCGTTTGTCTCGCCGGTGCTCGTCTGGGGGTGTGAGAGGCTGCCGCTCATGGTCGGATGGGGCCTCTGCGCGACGGTCGTCTGCCCTACAGCATTCCAGTTCGTCTGGCTTGATGTCGGCGCCCTCACCTTCCTCCCAATGTGGTATCTCGTGTGTCGCACGATGGCTAAGCGTGACCCGCGGATGACGCAGAAAGTTCTTGAGCACATGCAGTGGGAGGACTACTACCTCACCCACGGGGTCTCAGAGATCGAGCCGGAAAGCGAGCGGCGTCGTATCTGGAAGCGCAAACTCATGGCCCGAGTCGTCGGAGCTCTGTACTCGTGATCGAAAGAGTGCTGGCCGCATGATTGGCATCTCTATCCTCCTGCTGCTCTCGGCGCTCGCTGTCTGTGGTATCGGCATCTACGTCGTTACCGATGGCCTGCGCGACAAGGCGGAATATCATCTCCCAGGCGTCCTAGAGAAGGTTCCGTACCGGAAGCTGATCGCCGATGGCGTCGTTGAGCTGACGGACGGCAAACTTTTGACAGCCTGGGAGGTCAGCGGGCCCGACTCGGAGTCGCTGACCGTCGACGATTATAGGCGCTTCGCGTCAGATCTGAACGACGTCTACGCCTCGCGAGGCGAGGCATGCCAGGTGAATTACGACGTCTTCCGTGAGGCGGTGACGGGCTACCCGAGCGGACGTTCCGACCATCGCGATCCAACCACTGCGGTCATGCATGGATACCGCGAGCAGCAGTTCGAACGAGCCGGCCTCCAGTATGCCAACCGCAACTACTATAGCCTCTCCTGGACACCACCGTCGGCAATGGCCGAGGCGATCAGCGGGTTGGCGGTGGCGGCTGCCGGCGGTAGCGAGGATCACGAAGAGCGGTTCCGCCGTAGCGTGCGTGCCTTTGAGGAGCAGTGTAAGGATTTCGAAGCATCCCTTCCATCGAGAGTCACGTTCCGACGGCTCGGCGCGTACGAACATGACGGGGCGCTGTGCGATGAGCTGCTCGAGTTTCTGCATCGCTGCGTTACCACCGAGACCATGCGGATCCGCCGGCCGGCGATCGCTCTTGTCCAAGGCCTCTTTACCAGGCCGATCTCTGTCGGCACGATCATCGCCGATCAAGACGTCGCGCACGCCAATGTTACACGCGTCGGCAGCGTGTATCAGCAGGTTGTCTCCGTCGAGACCTTCCGGCGCGGGGGGACGCTGACCGGCGCGTTCGACACGATCGCGGCGTTGAAGTTGCCCCTGCACATCTCGCTGCGAGCCATCCTGCTCGATACCGAATACGCGAAGCGGCAGATGGATAGCCGCTTCGCCAAGCACATGGGCAACGTGGAGTCGCCGCTCAGTCGACTGCTGCAGTCGCATCAGCGGCGAGACGCCACGGCATTGCGGCGCGCGGAGGCCGCGGAGCAAGCCGATACGTCAGGAGAGAAGGTTCGCTGGGTCCACTGGAATCTCAAGGTGGTGCTCGCCAGCGAAGATCTAGCCACGCTCCAGCGTGCGGCGCGATCGGTCAAGAAAGCCTTGGCCATCTCGCAGTTCGGAGCGCGCATCGAAGACGTTGGCAATTCGTCGGCACTTGCAGCGACGTGGCCAGGAGAATCAACCAGCGATCGAAGCGGATCGATGGTGGATACCGTCACGATCGCTGATGTAAGCGCGCTTTGCGGGCCGTGGAGAGGGCCAGACCGTCACCCTAACCCGAGCCTCCCGGCGGATACGCCACCAACGCTGAGGGCTCTGGGCACTGGCAACACGCCGATGGATGTCTACGACGCAGTCGAAGACGTCAGTCATCTCGGCATTGTTGGCGAGACTGGCGGCGGAAAGTCGCTGACGATGACTGGTCTAACGTACTGCGACCGAGCGCAAAACGACAACATCGATCACTATATCTTTGACCAAGGGCGTTCGGCTGAGCGCTACGTTCGCGCTGCTGGCGGTGTATTCGCAACCGCGGATCCCGCCGACGCGGAGAGTGGGCTCAATCCATTCTACCGTGTCGAAGACGAGCTGGAGCGCCACCGTCTGGAATTATGGCTTACACCCATGTTTCATCTTCAGGGGCAGGAGGTGTCGCCTGCACGCCAAGAGATGATGCAAAAAGCACTCCGACTGCTCGCAAAATCCAGCCGCCGCTCGATGAGCCTGTATCAGGCCAAACTGGCGACCATGGATCCTGATCTCGCAGGTGCGCTTACCTTCTGGACGATCCGCGGGCCGATGGGCTACCTCTTGGATTCCGAGGATGACCATTTCCGTGACGCGAGCTTGCAATGTTTCGAACTCGAGCGCCTCATGCGGTTTGACGATGAGCGGGCTACCGCGCCGTACATCTCGCTGCTGTTCGACCGGATTCGCGATCGCGCCGATCGGCCGGGGCGTCGCGTTCGCGTGGTGTTGGATGAGCCTCAGGACTACTTCAAGCATCCGATTTTCGCCGGCGTCATTGCGGCGGGCTATGATCGGGGGCGTAAGTCTGATTGGGGGATGCGCATGGCCACGCAGCGCCCCGAGCAGTTCATGAAGTCGGTGGTCGCGGGCCCAATTATCGACGCGACAAAAACCTGGCTCTTCACGCCGAGCGATCAGGCGAACAAAGAATTCAAGCCAGTGTTTAAGGAGCGATTTGGGCTGACGGACGAGGCGTGCGACATGATCGCGACCTCGAAGAAGAAGCGCCACGTGATCTTGTGGCAAGACAAGCATCTGGCGCAGCTCAACATGCGGTGGACGCCCGAGGAGCTGCTTATGCTCGGTGGTGCGAGCAAAGACGAGAAGCGGGAGACGGCAGATCTTCGGTCGCGTTTTCCTTCCCACTGGCCGGCGGAGCTCTATCGCCGGCATGGCTTCTCGGAGGCCGCAGCACGCTGGGTTGCGCGCGCTAAGGAACTCGGGCTGCTCAGTCCGGGTTTCGAGCTCGCGGCATAGGAGGCTACGCGATACATCATGGCTCTCAATAGGTCTGTACGAGAGGAGCGCCGCTCGGATGCAGCGGCGATCCGCGAAGCGGTGTTCTACGACTCGAATGATCGCAAGCGACTCTGGTCCCTGACAAAAGGGCTGCTGGTGCTCTGCATCTCGCTCTTCGCTGGGCTCATCATTGCTGTGTGTGGGATCTTCTGGTTGCTCCCGAAGACGTGGCATGCCGATACGTTTGGCTATATCGTGCACGACAATGGTGACACCACACCGCTCGGGCCGCTGCGTCCTGGGCAACCCGCGAGCGTCCAAGAAAAGCGCCAAGTCGCGGGCCACTTCGTCGCTGACCTCTTCACGGTAACGGATCCCGCTGACGATGAGGACCGCAAGGCAAAGGTTCTGGCGCATGTTGCCGTTGGCTCGCCGGCGGCCACCTTCGTCGATCAGCGTTACAGTAACGCTAAGACGAATCCGTTCGTGACCTATCGGCAAGGGTATCGGCAGGTCAGCATCACGGACGTCGACTCCGATAGTGACGGCTCTCGGTGCACGGTCTTCTACACAGTGACTCCGACGGACCAGTATGCACAACCGACGGGGCCGGTGCAAAAGTATGTGGCGCACCTGCAGATCGTGCAGCACCGCACTGGTGACGAGCACGTTCTCTGGCGCAACCCCGACGAGGTCTATACCACCTACATCGACGCTGAGGCCAGTGATGAGTAGCGTGATCGACGACGAGAACGCGGAACACCTGAACAGCGATCCGGATCCGAGTAGCGAGGCGCAGCCTATCTGGCGCGTACGACGTTCGGCGGTGATGGCTGGATTTATGGCGCTGGCCATCCTTGGAGGGCTCGCGGTCTTTGGGTTGCTGGCGGCAAAGGCGCGTACGGACGGCGAGCGCGCGCAGGTTGCGCGGGCGGCCACGCAGGCGTCAGGGTTCGGGGGAGTGACGGCGCCTGATACGTATACACGGGCACAGCAGGCGGAAGACGCCCAGACGAGCCGGGATTCGGGATCAGCGTCACCGCTGCCGACCATGGTCCCGAAGGCCGCTGCTGAAGAGGCCTCGCAGAGCGCCGGCACCGACGCAAACGGGGCGGCCAGCGCTGGAGCCTCGACGGCCGGAGCGGATCCGCCCACGGCGACGCAGACGGGGGCGCAAAACGAGGTGCAGGAGCGCCAGCGCCTAGCCTTCGCGGCGGAGCTTGATCGCCAGCGCGTCCAGCAGATGGCCATGCAGTCTGATCTGGAGGTCCCGGTAAGGGATGGAGTGCCGACCGCTCCAGTGGCCAGTACGACGGCGAGCAGTGAGCCGGCTCCGAGCGGCACCGCGACACCGACATCCTCCGCTGCGCCAGCGTCGACGTCGCGGCCGGGAGGCGCGGTGCGTCCGAGCGGGCGCTTCAAGCTGCGGGCAGGAGACTGGATCGACGGAGTGGTTCAGCCCGATGTGAACGCCGAGGCTGCCGGCGTTGTGTCGATCTACGTTGATCGTAATATCTACGACTCAGGTACTGGGTCGCTCATCCTCATCCCTCGCGGTGCAATAGTGCTGGGGATACCGATGGCTCCAGTAGCCGGTCAGTCGCGCATCCAGCTGCGCGCTCCGTCGTTGGCGTTTCCCGGACCGCACGGAAAGACAGTCGACCTATCTGCGATCGCCGCGGACTCCGACGGGACGACGGGCATTGGAGCGCACGTCGATGACCACCACTGGCAGGTTCTATCGATCGCGGGTATCGGAGGAGCTCTTTCTGGTCTGGCGACCGCGGTCCAACCAACGACGATCTCGAGTAGTGGAATCACGGTTGCGGTTCCGAGTGCTCAGCAGCAAGTCGTGAGTGGTGCCGGCGCCTCGATTCTGCAGACTGCGGGAAATCTTGCGACGGCGAAGATGAACCGTCCACCGACGTTGACCACCTCGCAAGCTCGTCATGTGATCCTCTATCTCGAGAAGGACCTCTACCTCGACCCCTACTGTGACCAAGACCGACCGGCCTCTCCGGAGTGCGCGGCCAAGGAGGCTCTCGTTCGATGAATCGCCTGATCGCCATCGTATCCGCTACGCTGCTTGCCATCTCGTTATGCAGCAGCTCAGCGCACGCGCAGGTGCTTGTGTCTGAGCCGGTGCTCGACCGCCAAGCGTGGGCGCAATATCTCAAGATCGCACAGCAGGTGCAAACGCAACTCAAGCAATGGCAACTCGAGTACCAGAACAGCCTGCGCTTCGGCGCCGGTGGGTGGACCGACCTCCGCGGCCAACTGCAAGCGATTGAGCAACAGGTGAACTCGCAACTCAGCTCGCTGAACGGCGACCCAGTCGGAGCCGATGCGCAAGTGCAGGAGTCTCTGCTCGGTCAGGATCTCTCCATGCTCAAGCAGATCGAAGCGATGAATGACGGTGCAGCGGGGTCGAATCAGGTTCGCCAAGCGACCAACTATTTTCTCCAGGCGTTGGTGTCGGAGTCTTTGAAGGGGCGCAAACTCGCGATCGACCAAGCCCTTGAGCAGAAGCTTGGAGAGCAGAACTACGCGACCATGATGCAGCATGATGCGACCGTGAACATTCGGCCGTGAGGCGTTGGTGATGGACGCAGTTGTTTGGGCCCGACGGGTAAAGGGAGCGGCACACCGCATGGCCGCCCTCGAGACGCGCGTCTTTCTATGGCTGGCGCGTGCTATCGAGCGGCAGACGGCGACGCCAAGGTCGCGTCTACGGTTCTCGCTTGGCGTGATTGCGCTCGGCGTGGTCATCTGTAGCGTGGCTATAGGCGGTACGGCTGTTGGACAGCAGCAGCAGCTTGCGGTCTGCCATAGTAATGGCGGGCCGCCCGGGCCGGTTGATAACGTCGTAAATGCGTACAGCCAGTCGATGACTGCGTGGCCGCAGGCTATCATCAACGCGCTGAATGGTACGTTTTTCCTGATTTGGGGCGCTACGTTTCTCTTTGCATACGTTGACGCGGTGATCGGTAGCGGCGGCCACGTTGTGGGACTCGGCTGGGGCGTGCTGCGAACCGCGCTGCGCTTCGCAGTCGCTGCTGCCGCCTTTCTTCAGGCGCCAGTCTGGGGCCCCGGCATCATCAACGGGATATTGCAGACGGTGGATTCCGTCACGGGCGGTACGGGGATTCACGCCGCAGCCTGGCAGTCGTTGTCGCCCGGTAGCGTGTTCATGAACGGCGCGTGCATCGCTGGGACGATTCTTCACGGAGGAGTTGGCTATAACATTATCACCGACACATACCATGCGATCGTTGCAGGCTTTACGTCCGCGATCACCGCGGTCGGCATCATCATCTTCTACGCGATCGTTATGCTCTCAATCGTTCTAGTGCGGCTCGAGGTCCCGATCGTTCTAGCGATCGGTTCGATCCTGTGCCTTGGATTGGCAGCGCCCGACCTATTTCTCGGCCTACCGATGCAGTACATCGGTGCGCTGGTGGGCCTCGCTGCGAAGATTGCTGCACTCGTGCTCTTAGTGTCCAAAGTGCAGGATAGCTCGACCTCGTGGCTAGCGGCTATTCAGTCCTCTGCGCTCGACCCAACAGCCGGCCTGATCATTATGGCGTCGATTTTCGCTCTGTCTCTCGCGGCATTCTTCGTGCCCATGGTCGTCGGCACACTCGGTGGGTCACCTGCAATGACGCTTGGGAATGTTGTTGGAGCCTTCACGTCACTCAACTCCTTTGCGCAGAATTTTACGCCTGGTAGCGGAGGCGGCGGTGGAGGCGGCGGCCGCAGCGGCGGCGGAGGCGGTGAGACCGGCGGCGAAATTAGTGCTGGGGCCGAGAGCAGCGCTAGCGAAGCCGCAATGGTTGCACCGTGATGGCTAGGCATATGGTAGCTATGCTCGTTGCCGCGGTCGTGCTGCTCGGAATCGGGGTGGTGTCGGCGCCGGCGCAAGCAGCTGGTGGACGGGATGGTATCGTCAACGTGGCTCCAGGGATGCGCGCTGCGACTCTGCGATGCCGTACGCCGAACCCGCTGGTCATCGAGGTCTGCGCGATTTTCCTGCCTCATGGAGAACGACTGCGTCCTGATGCCGATGCCTTTCTGGGCGATTCGGTGCGCTGGGCTCTGAAGGGCACGTCGTACGGTGTTGGCGACGTCGCGATCTTCGTGAAGGAGAAGACGAACGTTCCCGGCATCACCACGACGCTCTACGTGCCTGCAAGCGGAGGGATGTATCGCATCCTCGTCGTCTCGGATCCAACAGCTGTCGTGCCGTCTGAGTTGCATTTCTCCGCAGCCAGGGAAAGCGCGACCGCGAGGCGTGAGGCGGCGCGCGCCGCGGCCGCGGCTGCGCAGACGCGGGCTGAGGCCACGCGTGCCGCGCTGGTCGAGGCGGAGCATCGCGCGCAGCAGCGTGCGCTGGTCGAGGAGATTGAACGCTCGCCATGCGAGCGTCGTGTGGACGCGGACTATGTATCGCCGCGTGGTAGCGATCCCGCGCAGTTTGCGCCGACCGATGTGTACAACGACGGCGTACACACCTGTCTGGAGCTGCCGAAGGCCTACGCCGGCCTCGCGATACCGTATGCGGGACACGATCTGCTGCACTTCCGATGGGACGAGGCGCGACGCATGCTTATCGTGGATGGCCTGCCAGCGACGATCACGCTACGAGACGGATCACAGAGCGTGGTCGTCCAGCGCAGGTGAAGGTGAAGCGAGTTGCGCCAGTGGCCGTCGCCGTAGTGGCGATCGCCGGGATCGCCACGGCGTGGTGGGCTGGCGCCGCGTTCGGGGGGCAGCGCGATGGTGCCGGAGCAGAATGGGCTCTCCCTACCATTGCTGCGCCAACCGCCGCCTTCCGCCCCTCGAAAGGGGACTATGCCACCGCTCGCGTGGCATCGAGGCCAGCACGTAGTGGGTTGGCGAGGCGATTCCTGCAGCCGGCCCTTGAGAAAGCCACGGACGCGGTTCCGGCGATCCTGCCGAACCGAGCGCGGTCGGCACCGGACGCTGGCCGTTTTGCTTCTGTGGAGGCCGCAGCCGTAGCCCCCGGAGCTCACGACGCGGCCGGCACCCAGACCCTGTACGCTGCCTCGTTCACAGTGCACCTCGCGCTGTCGACCCCCGCGCCGCTATCGGAAGGCCACATCTTCGTCCCTCCGGCGGACCGAGCCGCGCCGAGGCCGCACTAGCGCCGCACTTCAGGGGAGTCCTAGGGGGGGCTTGCCACCAGTGTCAGGTCTTGGTATAGTCCTTATACGAGCATAAGATCATAACGAAGGCTCGTAGGGAGAGGACGAGGTGTACCAGGCTGTCCCCCATTCCGCGTCTGCGCAGCTACCCCGGACGCTGCCCTGGTGATCGCCGAGGCTGTCGTGGTAGCGCCGCGCTCTCCAAAGACCGCTTGTGTGCCGGTCACGCTCCCAAGTGAGTTGGCCCGTCACTTGTGGCGAATCTACTGTCGCGTAAACGACGACACTGATCTCGAGACCTCCGCCTCAGGAATCGCTGAAACTGCGTTTGAGCTGTTCCTTGAGCTCTCGCCGGCAGCGAACGATGCGATCATCGCGCGATGCCTCTCGGTGCCCGGCGCGCAGACCAAACGGAAGGCGTACTCACTGCCGGTCGACCTCGTCCGGCGATTCGAACACCGCTGCACCGCCCTCAATGATCGAGAGGACAGGCAGGGGCGGCTCAAGCCATCCGTTGTCGCGCAAGCGGCATTCGTCAACCTTATCGAACGCGATTTCGCTGAGATCGTGGCGTCCCTTAAGCGATTCCATGTCAGAAAGCGGCGGAAGTGAATAGCGTAACGTCGGTGAGACTCACCCCTCAACAGTCAGCGATTCTCGCTCACCTGCGCCTTGCGCCGGGGACGACTATTCGCGACCTTCACGCCGAGCTCGAGATCCCGTACGAAAGCGCGCGCACGGCCGTGTATCGACTGATGAAGTACGGGCTCGTCCGTAAGCGTGGCACACGGCCGCTCTATCGGTCCGGGCTCTACGTGACGGATACGCCTGCGTGTTCAGTGAGGGTATCGGCATGAAGCTCTATATTGCCGAGAAGCCATCGGTCGCGCGCGCCATCGCGCATGTCTTGGCTCCATCGGCGAAGTCGGAAAACGGTATCTATAGCGCTGGTGATGTCGTTGTTGCACCGCTCAGTGGGCACGTACTGGAGCAGGCCAAGCCGCATGAGTATGCCGAGCGCTTCAAGGAGTGGCGGCTCGAGGATCTGCCTATTGTTCCGGAGACTTGGAAGAAACTCGTCAAGTCGGAATTTAAGGGGCGGATCTCCGCCGTTGGCAAGCTCCTGAAACGCGCCTCCGTTGTCGTGCACGCCGGCGACCCTGACCGCGAAGGCCAGTTGATCGTCGATGAGGTGCTTGACCACCTCGGTTATCACGGTCCGGTGCGCCGTGTCCTGCCAAACGAGATTGAGGAGACGGGCTTACGCGAGATCCTCGCCAACGAGCACGACAACCGCGAGTTTGCCGCGCTCTCGGAATCAGCACGTGCGCGAGAGCAGAACGATTTCTTGGTGGGCATCAGTGCTACGCGCGCCGTGACCCTCATCGGTCAGCAGCAGGGGTACCGGGGCATGACGTTCACTGTGGGCCGGGTGCAGACGCCGACCCTCGCGCTGGTTGTGCGGCGGGAGCGTGAGATCGAGTCGTTCGTACCGATCGATCATTACGCAGTGGTGGCCACGATGGCCCATGAGCGGGGCGCATTCGAGGCGATCTGGCAACCGGATCCGACGCAGGTCGACCTCGATCCAGAGGGGCGTCTTCTTGACCGGTCGACTGCGGAGGCGATTGTCGCGCGTGTGCAGGGAAAAAGCGGGCGGGTCGTGTCGTACAAGGACGAACGGAAAAAGGCGAATCCGCCGCCGCCATTCAGCCTCAACGCGTTGCAGGCGAAGGCGAGTCGCCTGTTTCGCATCCCCGTCGCCCAGGTACTGGAGATCGCTCAAGCGCTCTACGAGAAGCACAAGCTGACGACGTACCCGCGCTCGGACAGCAAGTATCTGCCGACGAGCCAGCATGCCATCGCCGGCGACGTCTTGCAAGCCGTTGCGGCTACAAGCCGCTCCTTGGCTCCGCTGATCGACGGCGCAGACGCTAGCCGTCGTTCGCCAGCGTTCAAAGACACGAAGGACCCGCACCACGCGATCGTGCCGACGCGTAGGCACGGAGACATTTCGCAACTCAACGAGCTCGAGCGCAAAGTCTATGAGCTCATCGCTAAGAGCTACATCGCACAGTTCTATCCACCGTACGAATACCGGACGATCGAGGCCGAGGTCGAGATCGACGGCGAGCGTTTCCTCGCGCGCGGCAAGATCCCGCTCAACTTGGGATGGCGAGCTGTACTCGGTACCGATGATAAGGACGAGAGAGGCGACGACGAGGCGCCGCCCATCCCTCCGCTGGCACAGGGGGATGCAGCTCGCTGCAGCGCCGCCGAGGTGAAGGAGAAGAAGACCGAGCCACCGCCGCGCTTCTCGCAGGCGTCGCTAGTCGCGGCGATGGAGCGCATCGACAAGTTCGTGCAGAATCCCGAGGTTAAGGCCCGCCTACGCTCAGTCAAGGGGATCGGAACCTCTGCGACACAAGCGCCGATCGTCGAAGGCCTCTTGACCCGTGGCTATCTCGAGGAACGGGACCACAAGCTGTACGCTACTGCACCGGCAGTAGCACTGATCGAGGTGCTGGAGCGTGCCGTCTGGCCGCTCACGGATCCCGGCCTTACTGCACTCATGGAACAGACCCTCGAGAGCGTTGCCGAAGGTCGGTTAACGTGTGCGCAGCACACTGCCCAAGTCGTGGCGTTCATGAACAAAGTGATCGTCGACCTGAAGGCTGTTAAGTTCCCGGCGCCACCAGCTGGGCTTCCCACCCGTCGCGCTGGCGGCGCGTCACGCCGGAGCAAAGGTGCCGGCGCGTTCCGCAAGAGGAGAGGCTCATGGAAACCGTCACGCGCGAAGCGCCGCGAGACGTCGTGACAATCCACGCGATCGTCACGCGGAGTGTCGCTGGCGCGCTGCGATACGAGGTCGTGAAAGCGTCTGAGAATCTCGGCGCAGGGGATCGTCTGTGTCTGGTGGTGGCACGCGGTAGCGATGCCAGACTAACCATCACGAGCGACGTCGTACGTCGAGAATCCCGCATCTGCACGCTACCCGAAATGCATTAAGGAGAGCTTGTATCATGTCAGCATCATTCAACAAATTCATCGCTGTTGGGCGCCTGACGCGCGATCCGGAACTTCGCACGCTGCAAAGCGGCTCCCAGGTAGCGAAATTTACGATTGCCGTCGATCGGCGCCGCAATAGCAACCAGGAGGATCGTCAAACAGACTTCTTCGATGTCACCGCATGGGACCGCCTCGCTGAAACCTGTGCCACGTACCTGAAAAAGGGCATGCTGGTACTCATCGACGGGCGCGTTGAGCTGCGCAGGTACGAGGACCGTGAAGGCGTCAAGCGCATCGCGGTGGACGTCATCGCCGGCGGTATGCAGATGCTTAGCCATCCTAATAATGGCGCGTCGGCCGATGGCCGCCGGCCCGACGATGGGCAGGGCACCTCGCGTGAGGACTCCCTTGACGACGCTATCGACGATGAGATCCCGTTCTGAGCGGATTGAAAGCTGCTCAAGGTCTTGCAGGTGAGAGTCCTGCCGCAGTAATCGGTTAGTTGACTGCGTAGCTATGGTGTACGCGTGGAAGGTGACTGAAACGCG
>SCRA01000082.1 GCA_004297985.1 bacterium
GACTGCGCAAGCTTCCACGAGAGCGCGTCTTCGCGTGCCCCGTTGCCGACGACCAGGATTCTCATGCTACTCCCACTCCACCGTGGCCGGCGGCTTCGAGGTGATATCGTAGACGACGCGATTGACGCCATCCACCTCGTTCACGATACGCGTCGACATGCGCGCGAGGAGATCGAACGGAAGGCGGGCCCAGTCGGCCGTCATCCCGTCTTCGCTGGTGATGGCGCGGATGGCCACCAGGTTCGCGTAGGTGCGCCCGTCGCCCATCACGCCCACGCTCTTGAGCGGCGTGAGTACCGCGAAGTACTGCCAAGGGAGGGAGCGGAGGCCGGCGGCACCGTCGATCTCCTCGCGCACGATCTTATCGGCGGCGCGGAGAATCGCCAAGCGCCCCTCGTCGATGGCGCCCAAGACGCGGACGGCAAGTCCTGGCCCCGGAAACGGCTGGCGGTTGACGATGTGCTCGGGGAGGCCCAGCACACGCCCTACTTCGCGTACTTCGTCCTTGAAGAGCAGGCGCAACGGCTCGATCAGCTTCAGTTTCATGTGCTCGGGAAGGCCGCCGACGTTGTGGTGCGTCTTGATCTTGTGCCCGGTCTTGGAGTCCTTGGTCTTCGATTCGATGACGTCGGGATAGAGCGTCCCTTGCACCAGGAAGCCCACGTCCGGAAGGTCGGCGGCTTGCTCCTCGAAGATCTTGATGAACTCGTGGCCGATGAGCACGCGCTTGCGCTCCGGATCTACCACGCCCGCCAGCAGCTTCAGATAGCGCTCGCGTGCATCGATGCAGCGCACGTTGAGGTGCATCACGTCGCGGAAGGCGGCCGTGACCTCCTCGGCCTCGCCGGCACGCAGCAGCCCCGTATCGACGAAAACGCACGTCAACTGCTGGCCGATGGCGCGCGCAACCAGCGTGGCGGCGACGGCCGAGTCCACGCCGCCGGAGAGCGCGCAGATCACCTTCGCGTTGCCGACCTGCGCTCGGATGCGGGCGACCGCATCGTCGACGAAGGAGCCCATCTGCCACGTCGGCTGGAGGCCCGCCACGTCGTAGAGAAAATTTTCGAGCACGCGACGGCCGTGTACCGTATGTGCGACTTCGGGGTGGAACTGCACGCCGTAGAGTTTGCGCCGATCGTCGCCCAGCGCAGCGATCTCCGTGCGCGCTGTTCGCGCCAGCGGCTCGAAGCCCGTTGGAAGCTGCGTCACCGTGTCGCCGTGGCTCATCCAAACGACGCTCTGCGCAGGCATGCCTTTAAAGAGCGGCGAGACCCGCTCCGGGTCGAGCGCCAGCTCGGCATGACCGTATTCGCGGATCGTCGAGGGGATCAGCGTGCCGCCGCAGTCGCGCGCGATCAAATGCATCCCGTAACAGATGCCCAGCACGGGAATCCCACTCGTGAGCACGCGTTCGTCCATCCCCGGCGCATCCTCCACCAGCGTGGACTCCGGCCCGCCGGTAAGGATGATGGCGCGGGGGTTGCGCTTGCGGATCTCCTCCCACGGGGTGTTGTGCGGGAGGATCTCCGAGTAGACCCGCGCCTCGCGCACGCGCCGCGCGATCAACTGGCTGTACTGGGCGCCGAAGTCGAGGATGACGACGGACGCCGGAGCGATCGCCGACGCGGCGCCGGGGGAGGCGGAACTGGTGGTGGTCACGGCGCCCTCCTTTCTCCAAGAGGGCGGGGGGCACCCTGGGCGCGCGAACTACGCCCCGAGATGCCGCCCCGCCGCGTTCCACCGCGGTTCCTACAAGTGGAAGAGGATCGTGTTGGCGCCGAGGGCGGGGTCCTCGCTGACCGTCACGTTCCAGTTGATGTCCTCCACCCAGCTTGCCACATGACCCGTCTGCAGGTTGGGAATATTCGGGTTATCGACGGTGCCCTGGGCGAGGTCGTGCGACGAAAGGATCTGGCTGGCACCGTTCTCGTTCCAGGTGACCGAGGCACCGATGTCCTGCGCATCCGGCGACGCCGTGACGGTGATCTGGAACGTTCCGCTGCGGTCGTTGTTCTGCTGACCGTTGCCGATCGCGTAGTCCACTTCCACCGTGGAGCCGTCGCGCTTGTAGTAGAGACGCTTGCCGGTCCCGGAGTAGGTGTACAGCACGCTGCCGGTGCCCGCGGCGCGCGTGACGTTCAGTGCGCCGATCTGCAAACCGGCGGCATTGTTCCAGGTGTCGGCCGCCGTGACGTTGGCCGTCCCGCTCTGCTGCTGAAAGGCGAGCTGGTGCGTGTAGAGCGGCTGTCCCTGCGTCTGGTGGCCGACGCTATAGTCGTTGCGGATCAGGTTCGCGTTGAAGGCTCCGCCTGTCACCTGCTGCTCCCAGCCGCCGTCGGCGGCGAGGATCGTCCCGCTCTGCTGGCTGTTCGCCGACGTGAAGCCCGCCGGGTTGTAGTAGCGGGTGAAGGCGAAGCAGGCGTAGCCGCTCGCGCAGGGCTGGCCGTTGTACTGCGCGTTGACCGTCACGATGAGCAGGTGGCGCCCGCCCTCTTCGCTCTGCGGCTGGAGGAAGGTCGCAACCGCACCATTGCTATCCCAGGCATAGGTCCAGCCCGCGTAGCCCCCGGTCTGCACCGTGCCGGCGCCGTTGGCCTGGGGGGTGCCCAGGATCGCACCGATGCTGTTGGCCGCGAACTGACCGTTCGTTCCGGGCTCACCGAAGGGGAAGCTCTCACGCGCGATCAGCCCCAGGTAGTAGGCGTCGCGGATGCCGCGCTCGATGGGCGGCAACGGCTTGAACGGATTGACGAAGCTCGCGGAGGTCTCCGTCAGCGTCTCGTTCGAGACCGTGCTCCCCGGGCCGCCGACGATGATCGACGGCGGGTTCACGGCGACGTAGGCGATCTGCGGCTTGTTGTTCTGCACGCTGATGTTGCCGGCTACCGGGTAGAGCGTGCGGTTGGCTGGAACCAGGCGCGAGTAGGCGCCGTTGCCGGCGGTCAGGGCGAAGAGGTTGCCGTGGTAGAACTCGCGCCCGCCGCCGTAGAGATCGACGACGGCGCCGCCCTGCGGCTGGCCGCTCGCGTTGTTGAGCGTGCCGGAGAGCGTTACGCCCTGCGAGGGGTCGTAGTAGAAGGCGTTGCCGGAGGCCTGGTAGGCCGTGCCGCCGCTGGAGATCGACGCGACGACCTCGTCTTGACAGCCCGCGGGGACGGTGCCGGCCGACGGCGGCGTATAGGTCGCCGTGCCGTTGTCGCCGCTGGCCGGCGTGACCTTGCCTGCCGCAGCGGGGCAGTTGGGCGGCGTCACGACGCTCCACTGCACGCTCGCGCTGCCCAGACCGACCAGCGAGCCGTTGGAGTCTTCACCGATCGCGTGGAAGGTGCGCGTCTCGTTGTCGAACATGGCGATGCCGCGCGGGAAGACGGTCACGCCGGCGAAGTCCGCCGGATTACCCGCCGCCGAGGCGCGCACCGCGCCGAGCACGTGCACCGCGGCCCCCGCGGTCACGATCTGACCGGAATTGGGTGCGTAGGCCACGATGGAGAGGTCGGCCGGCGCCGGCGGCGTCGTGCTGCTGGGCACGACGACCGTCACCTCGGGTTCGAGGTTCGGATTGGCGGCCAGCGCGTTCTGGTTGGCCAGCGCCCACGTCGACTGCGAGGCGTCGAAATTGCCAAGCGTATCGGCCATCTGGGTGCCGCCGTCGGGATAGACGACGATCGCCCCCGGCGCGGCTTTGGCGCCCTGGAGACCCGCGGGGGCGCTCTGCCCCAGCGGCACGACTTCGACCACAGCCTGGCTTCCGAGGCTACCCGAGTAGACGGTATAGGTGGTGGCAGCGTTGGCCGGACCGGGGTTGGGGATGCCGTTGGGCGGAGGGTTGCCGCCGCCCGCGCCGCCGACCACGGGGCTGGCCCCGCCGCCCCCACCGCAGCCGGAGAGGGCCACGGCGACGAGCAGCGCACAGAGGCCGCCGGCATTCTTGTAGACCTTCATGGTATCGCTTCTCCCTTGCTCTCGAATGGCGTCCGTCACGCCGCTGCGCGCAGTCGCCTCAGATGGAGCAAGGGTAAGCGGGTGGCGCTCCACGAGCGTTACAACACCACCCCTCCCGCCGTTACCGATGATCGACGGCTAGAGACCAAACGCCAGGGCTCCTACGGGCTGCCCGTTGTCCAGGAGGTTCATCTGCACCAGGCGCGCCCGGTCGACGGTGAAGCTCGCTAGATTCGTCGAGCCGTCGACGTCGAGCATCGTGCCGGGGGCGGCCGCACAGACTAGGCACCCAGAGGTCGCTCGTTGCTCATAGCTGGCGATGGGGATGGTCGCCCCGCTCGCATCGCCGGCATTCCGGCTGACATACGTCAAGATGGACGAGCCGTCGCCGTCCAGCTTCTCGCCGATGGCGAAGTTCTTCGCGAATGGCCCCGACGAGACGTAGTACGTGCGCGTCAGCGAGCCGCTGACCGTGTAGCAGACGATGCCCGTCACGGGCGCACCGTTGTCCGTCACGCAGCCTCCGGAACCGTGGAGGGGATGCACCTGCGTCTTCGTGCGATTGGAGAGCTGGAGCACCTCTCCGTCGGCATGATCGCTCAAGGTATCGTTGGCGATCTGTATCGTCGCGAGGGCCGGGGTGCCGGGATTCAGCGTGTACTGGTAGGCCAGCGTCTCGTCGAAGGCCGGTGTGCCGAGGGTCTGGTGTCCCAGGTTATAGGACTGAATCTGCACCGTCGCCGCGTCGGATGTGATGGTTCCGGAGGACTGCTGGAGCGTCTGCGTCCAGGATCCGGCATCGGCGAGCAGCGCCGCTCCTCCGCCCGTCGGGTCGAGCGTTGGACCGGCGGCGTTGTAGGCTCCCGACGAGAGATAGAGATGCACGTAGCTGTACGCCCCCGCCGCGGACCCCGGGATCACGGTGACGGCGTCGTTACCGCCCGAGCCGCACGTGGTGCCGGCATTCTCCTCGAGCACCAGCGTCTCGGCGCCGCCGAGCATCTCCCATTGGTAGCACCAGTGGTAGTAGATGCCCGTCGTGACGAGCTGCGGCACCGCCGGCGAGGGAAGCGAGGCCGCAGACGGCGGTGCGGCCAGGAGCGCTTGGACCCCCGAGTCGGCGTCGTAGACGTGGCGCGCCAACGCGTCGATGGTTGCCGCGTAGGCATCGCGCAGGTAGGGGATGAGCGGCGGGATCGCGTTCCTCGCCAAGCCTGCCGTGTCGATGTAGCCCACGGGAGAGGACGGCAGCGTCAGGTTTGCCGTCGCGCTCGCCCCGGGTACGCCGCTGGTGAACTGCGATGGCTGGCTGGGGATGGCAGCGAAGCTGTTGTTCGCCACGGCATACGAAAAGACGCCGCCCGGCGACGGCGGGATGCCCAGGATCGAGGTGAGCGTGACGTTTGCCGGCACGGAGCGACGGTACTGCCCCGTTCCATCGGCTGACGTCAGCCAGAAGTACGGATGGAAGACGCGCGGGACGTCGGCCTGCACGAAGAGTACCGAGCCGTTCGCGAGAGCGCTCCCAGAGAGCGCAAACCCCGCACCGGGCGGGAAGACCTGCACGCGGCTGGTAGCCGTGAACTGAAGGCTGGATCCCGCGAAGGTGACGGTGGCCGTGATCGTGTCCAACGCCGGCGAGGCACCGCCGATCGCGGGCGGTGCGTAGACGGCCGCGCGCGTTCCGGCGATCTGCGTGGTCTTCCCCAGCGCGGCCTTCCACGATACTTGGGCGTTGCGCAGCGATGCGAGATGGCCGTCGATATCGACGCCTTCGACGTGCACAGTGGCGATCTCGTTGGCGAAGAGCGCGAAGCCAGCCGGGAGCGTCCGCACGCCGCCCAGCGAGACCACGGGTCCCGTGGAGGCCGTCAGACGAAGCCCGCCCACGGGACGCCGCGCGAAGGAGGCCGAGGCAACGGTGGCACCGTTGTACGCGGTCACATCGGTCGACGTGGGTGCGGCCTTCCCCTGCGGGTCGCTGACGATGACGTACGGTTGGGCCTCGGAGCTGGTCTCCAACTGGCGGATGTTCCCCTGCGCATACGCTGATTGGGCGGGGATGAAGTCACCGGCGGCATCCGCCGCCTGCGTGGAGCCGTCGGGGTAGGTGACAACGGCGCCGCCGTCCGGCTGCCCTACCTGACCTCCCGGCGGCGCCACGGGCTGGCCATCCGCTGGGAACACCTCCAAGTTGATCGATCCATCTTCATCGATGATGTACCGGACCTGGTAGATGCCGGCGCTCGCCGTGGGCTGAGGCGTGGGGTTGGCATTGGCATTGGCCCCCGAGGGGGCGCTCCCGCCCCCGCCGCAAGCGGCCAGCGCCAGCGCGACGAGGCCCGCGGCCACGAGCGAAGAGACACGACGACGCAGCATACGATACAGCTCCCTCACCAATAGATAGATCGACCCGTCTGACGGTATAACGTAGGCGTTCTCGGCGCGTTACAGAACCGCGAGCGATCTCACCTATCTCTCGTCATCGAGCAAGCCTGCCGTCATAGCGACGGCGGCGGCCCGGCTCTCGACCTTGAGCTTGCGCATGATCTTCGTGAGGGAGCTCCCGACGGTCCCCAAACCGATGCCCAGAGCTCCTGCGATCTCCTTGTTGGCCTTGCCGCGCGCCACGAGACGCAAGATCTCCAGCTCCCGCGATGTGAGCATGCCGCGTGCGGGCCCCGCGCGGCGCACCAGGATCTTCGAATAACGCTCCAAGACGTCCGCGCCCGGCGTCAGCGACAGCTCGTGCGCCAACCGTTGCTTGTATGCCAGGAAGAGATTCCTGCCGCGCTCGGTTTCGTTCCGCTCGAGGAAGAGATCGAGGGCGATGCAGAGGCTCTCCTCGTCGAGCGGGTCGACGGCCAGCGCCGCCTCGATCGCGGCCATCGCGGCATCTCGATCTCCCGCCTTGCGCTCGAGGGCGGAGCGAGCCCGTAGCGCCTCTCCAAGCCACTCGCGCCAGCGGCGAACGTGGGGGCGCATCCATTCCGGCGCGCCATCCTCGCCCGGCGCGTCCTCCAGCAAAGCGGCTACGCGCTCGAGCTCAGCGCGCGCAGCCTCCTGCTCGCCGCGCGCCGCGTAATACTGGCCGCGCTTGAGCGCATGCTCCGCGAGCGCCACATCGCTCGGCGCAAACGTGTCGCGCCTCAGGCGCAGCACCGAGCCGTCGTACTCCACGTAGTCGCCGGGTCCATCGCCTTCCGGCTGCAAAGCGCGTCGCAGCGCGTGCAGCGTGACGCGCAGCGAGGTCTCCGCGTTGCCGGCCGTCTCCGGCCAGAGCGCCTCCATCGCCGCACTCTTCGCCACGGTGCCTCCCCCGATCACCAAGAGGCGCAGGAGCTCGACGGCCTTCTTGCGCGTCCAGCGCCCGTCGCGCTCGTCGAAGCGCTCGCCGCCGAGCTCGACGCGCAGCGTGCCGGCAACCGCCACCGAGAGGGGCGGTGCCCCGCTCGCCGGCAGCATACCGACCACCGCCTCCGCAACTCCCGCCACCACACGGTCGCGATCGCGAGTGAGGCGCGCGAACAGCGGCCGCTGCACCAGCGGGGCTACGCGCGCGAGGATGCGAATCGCCGCGATGCGCGACTCCGGTGTGATGCCTTCATCCGCGGCCATCTCCGCAATGGCCTCCGCATGGCCGCCTACGTGCGGGCCCAGGATGCGTTCGGCACGCCCGACCTCGAAACCGCGTTCGAGACACCATGCCAGGAGATGCGCCGTCGACCGGGGAGTCGTCGCCGCGACGTAGCTGAGGTGCTCGGATTCGAGCCGCGCCAGCAGCGTTTCGATCCCCCTCGGCTCCACGTCTTCGCCGCGGATGCAACATGCGGCGAATGCCAGCTCCGCGACCAGTTCGCGGAAGCGATCCTGCAGCTCGCGGAATGCACGACGAGCCTGCTCGAAGCGAGAGCGCGCCTCTGCCTCGCGCCCGGCGGCGAGGTCGGCGATGCCGCGGGTGAGCGCGCAGACGGCGCGCTGGAGCCGATCGCCGTTGGCCGTGGCAGCGACGTCCGCCTCCGCCAGAATGCGCCGCGCGTCCTCGTCGCGGCCGGCGACGATCGCGGCCTCGGCACGCAGCATGAGTACGTCGAAGCGAACGACCGGATTGGGCAACGCATCGAGCCGCCGCTGTGCGTCTGCGGCGGCCGCTAAGGCGGCCTCGATGTCCGGCGGCGTCTGCGCGAGAGCGCACATGCCTATGAGGCAATGCGCGCCGGCAAGCTCTTCGTCTTGCTGTGCTGTCCTGAACGCGTCGAATGCCGCCTGGGAGAGCTGGCCGGCGCGCGAAAGGTCCTCACGCAAAAAGAGGTGGGCGCGCACCTGCACGGCGAGTGCGTGGCCGAGGTGAAGACTGCCGGCGCCCGTGCGAAAGAGCTCCTCTGCCAGCTCCGCGTACTCGAGCGCGCGGCGCCAGTCTCCGCGCCAGCCGTGCACGAGTGCGACATCGACGAGGATCAGATTCGAATGGCGCTCGCTCCTGCGCTCGAGGCCCTCTGCGACCGTCAAGTGACGAAGGGCTTCGTCATACTCGAATCGCGCGGCGTGAGCCATTCCCGTCAGCCAGTACGCAAGCTTCCGATAGAGGGGGCGCCCCGCAAGCTCCGGCCTTTGCGCGATCTCGAGCGCGATGGCGAAATGCTCGAGGCTTCTGCTGAAATCTCCGTGCCCTTGGAAGCGAAAGTGATCGGCGTACATGCCCAGCTCGAGCTGCGCCTTGCAGGCCGTCGCGTAGTCCTCGATGGCCATGGCGGCGTCGAAGCAGATCTTGAGCTGCTCATCCGCCTCGAAGGCGGCACCGCTGCGCTGAAGCGCCATGGCATAGAGCCGGTAGAGCATCGGTCGCTCGCGTTTGATCGCCTCGGGAACCTGCGCCAGCAGATAGAGCACCTGCCGGTAGCGATCGGAGAAGCGGATGGTGATCAGCGCCTCTTGGGCGTACTCGACGATCTCGAGGTACTCGCCGGCATCGATGAGCTGACCGAGCGCCTCCAGCTTCCGCCCTTGTCGGCGAAGCATGGTTGCGTAACGCTTGCGAAGTGAACGCTCACGCTCGGGATCCTCGCGGTGAAAGCGCGTCAGTAAGAACTCGCGAAAGATCTGGTGAAAGCGCCACGTCTCACGATCGATGCGTGCGAGGTAGAGGCCCCGCGCGGCGATCGTCTCGAGCGTCGTGGCGCCGATGCCCCTCTTGGCTGGAGGATCGATTTGCGCCAGAAGCTCGTTTGCCGTCGGCTCGTCGATGATCGGTGGAATCGCCAGCGCGTAGAGATCGCGTCGCAACGACGCGGGCTGGTGCGCGACGACTTCCTCTGCCAAGAACTCGAAGAGCGCTTCGCGCGACTCCGGGAGAGCGTTCTTCACATCGTTCTCGTGACTCGGCACGAGCTCTGCCGTCAACTGCACGGCCATCGCCCAGCCCTCGGTACGCTCCACGAGCGCGTGCGCCGCCTCCACATCGTCGACGAGCGCGACCGCTTCGTCGTCGCGAAAGCGCAGGTCGCCTTCGTCGACCTCGAGCAATCGCCCCGAGGCACGCAGCTTGGCGACCGGCGAGAAGGCCAACTCGCGGCGCGACGCGAGCACCAGGTGGACGCGCGGCGGGATCGCACGCACGAAACCGGAGAGAAAGGCAAGACACACCTCGTCGCTCGCCACGAACTGCACGTCGTCGAGGAAGAGTGCGATCTCCTCGTTGCGGTCCTCCGTGAAGGCGTAGAGCTCGTTGATCAGCGGCGCGACGAAGGCATCGGGTCCGGCCCCGCCGGTTTCCAAGAGCTGCTTCACCGACTCTCCGAGATCGGGGACAGCGCGGCGCAGGGCGAGCGCAACGGCTTCCACGAGCGCGGTAAGCGAGGCGTCCTGCGGATCGAGCGAGAGCCAAGCGATATGCGCGCGCTTGCGCAGGCGCTGTCCCCAGGCACACAATACCGTGGACTTACCGAAGCCGCCGCCGCCCGTCACCAGCGCCAGAGGCACGTCGAGCAGCCGTTCGCCCAGCGCCTCCAGGCGGGGTCGCGCGACGAACGAACTGCCCATGCTTGGGACGAGTACCTTCGTCTCGATCATCGCTCCACGGCTCGTCCTCCGCCCACGTGTTAGTCTTCGGCAATTCGCCCCTTCACCATTGGCGGACAGCTCGTCCGTGGCGGCCGGCTAGGTCAACACTTCGTTGAGGCGGCCCTGCTCGCGCGCCCAGGCCACTTCCATTGCGATGCGTTCGCCGGCGGAGATGTCCCGCCCCCATAAGTATGCGGAGTACGGCGTGTAGCGGGTCCCCGGCGAGCCCGGGATGCGCAGCGAGACGTCGAAGACGACGAAATCCTTCGGCGGCCCGGAGATGATCGCGCACTGGAGCGCGAATGGTCCGATGATCCCCGGCGGGAATGCGGCGTCGGCCGCCCGTACGAAACGCTCGCCCAAGGCGAAGGCCCGCTCCAACATCGACTCCGTCAACGTTGTCGCGATGTGCCCTGCCTCCTCCATCTTCACCGGCGTCGAGCCCAGCCACGCCTGCTGCTCTGCCAAGAGCGCGCGCACGCCGTCGAGGTTGGTCTGACGGCGCGTATCGGTGCCGATCAGCTCCAGCTCGCCCAGCATCTTCGAGCGAAAGAAGTTGAGGTTGACCGTGGGCCCGAGGGCATACTCCTCGATCACCGCCCCCGCTAGGCCTTCGTCGCTCAGCACGCCGGCTCGCTTCAGACGTTCAGCCTGCACATCGTACTCGCCACGCGAGCTGCAGAGAAAGAATGCGCGCTCGTAGCTCACCTTGGCATGCGGGGCCTTGACCATCACCAGACGGTCGATCTCGTCGGGGCTCCCGAACTGCCGCGGGTACGGAACGCCCGCCTGCTCCAGCAGAGCGTACTGGTTGGAGTCCTCGCCACGCTCTTCGGCGCGCAGCAGCGTGCGGCTGCCGAAGAACGGCACGCGCATACCGCGCTCGATCTCGTCGTAGGAGTACCGCTGATGGAGATAGACTTCGAAGGAGCGGTTGGGGACGAAGACCACGTTGCGGCGCAGCAGCTCCTCCTGCACCTCCGGCTTCAGCAGGTCGGGAAAGCGCTCGAGGTGGAGCGTCTCCTCCACGCACCCACGGCGTTCACCACCCTCGCCGCGCACGGCGAAATGGCGCGCATACGTCTGCTCGCGCCCTTGCGCGGTAACGACAAGGTTGCGTAGACCGGCTCTGCGCGCCCCCGAGCAGAGATCGAGCGCCGAGTGCGAGCCCACGCAGGCGAGCGTCAGTCTCCCGAGGTCGTACCCGGCAAGCGTGGCAGCGATGTCCGGCATCAACACACTAATTCAAGCCGGAGTCGTCGAGCACCATCTCCAGCGAATTGGAGAGCAGCGCATTCTTGATCTCGCGCGCGATGCGCCGTCCCGTCGACATCGGCTCGTCGTAATTGAGGTATGAGTAGGGCGAGCCGTCGATGAAGAGATTCGTCCCCGCCACGATGCGCGCGGAGATCTCCATGAGGTAGAACTCGGCCTCCGGCGTGATGATCGTCTCCAAGCAGAAGGCACCGAAGAGGCCCTTGGGCGGGCAGATCTCGCGGCTCACGCGCACGACTTCTTCGCCCATCCGATAGGCCTCGGCCAGCATCGACTCGCGCAGCGATACGGGCGAGTTTCCGACCACCACGTAAGACGGCGAGACGTCCATCACGCTCTGCGCCACGGCCGGTATGCGCCCGATCGAATCGACGTTGGTCTCGTAGCGCCGGTCCATGCTCATGATCTCGAGCTTCCCGGTCAACGGCGAGTAGAAGTAGTGAATGTAGAGCGGGACGCCGATGATGTACTCTTGCAGGATGTAGTTGCGGCGCGCCAGCAGAGCCGCCTTCTCCTCGAAATCGTGTGCGTCTTTGAGGAACAGATACCCCTTGCCGCCCTGCGCTCCGTAGAACTTCACGATCACCGGACGATCGATCTCGGCGCCCGTCTTGAACTGGCGCGGCAGTTTCAAGCCGGCGCGCTGGAGCCACTGACGCTGCAGCTCGCGTGAGGCCTCCCAGTCGAGTACAGCCTTGTTTCCGAAATACGGCGTGCGCATCTTCTTATGCTCTTCCAACGAGAGATACGCGACGAACGAGCCATGCGGCACGATGATCAGCTTGCGCTGCTCAAGATCGTGCATGATCTGCGGGAAGTCCTCGTACTTGGGAATCTGGATGACTTCGTCGACGAAGGCGAACGAGCGGTAGAGATTCGCCGTGTCGTCGTTGGCGATGGCTAGCGTCCGGAAGCCTTCGTCGCGCGCGCCCTTGAGGATCTGCAGCGCAGAGTGGCTGCCGAGGGTCGCAATGGTATAGAACTCTCCGGGACGCTGTTGAGCAGCCAGTCCCGCAACGCGAGGGGAAAGCATCATCCGTGCCTGTTCGCTATGCGATGAACGCGTCCTGGTAAGCGGGGTTCGCCAAGAGGTCCTGCGCGCGCTCGAGGGTCGCCCGGCTGCATGGGTCCCCGCGCCGATCGAGCAAGAGCCAACGCGCGCGCGACTCGACATTTCGCACACGGGGCAATCCAGCCTGCTCCAGCAGATGGCGCTCCCGTTCGTGGACACGGCTAGGCGTAGCCACCCAGATCTCGCCGGGCGCGGGGTGATCCGAGCCCAGCATGCGCAGGACGTGCTTGTTGGGATTGAAGATAATCTCGGTGCGCTTGAGCGCGCTCTGAATCTCCGCAGGAAGCGCGTCGGCATCGACGACCCAGATTTCGCTATGCTTGACGTCGGCGACGGCCGTGAGGCCCATGCGCGCAAGCGCATCGTAGGCCGTAAAGGCGGTGTTGTCGGGAATCTTGAGCTCGATCGAGGCGACGACGAGGCTCATGCGAAGACCTGCGCAAAGAGCGCGAAGAGGCGGCTGCCGCCGCACGGGGCGAGGAAAGCCTCGCGATCGCCGCGCGCTTCGAAGCGCACGCGCTCCAACTGCTGGTAGCGCCAGCCGGCACGCTCCGGGTGCGGCATGATCGCCAAGACATTTCCAGGCGGATTGGTCAGCGCGGCGCAGTCGAACTCGGCGCCATTGTGCGCCCCACCAACGTATGTGAAGACGACCAGGTGCTCGTCCAAGATGCGGCGGCGCGTGTGATCGTCGCGGAAGCAGAAGCGACCCTCGCCGTGACTGGACCACGTCGGGATACGCGTCCCCGGCTCGAGATGGCGCGTGAAGAGGCAGCGCTCCGGCGGCGCGGCCAGCTCGATCTCCGCATACCGATCGACGTAGTGGCCCTGGACGTTGGGCGCAAGAGCAGCCTGCGGTTTGCCGATCTTATCGGTGCCGGGGACGAGCCCGGCCTCCACCAGCACCTGCGCGCCGTTGCAGATGCCCAGGACCGGGGCGCCGCTGCGCGCCGCATCGAGCACCGCGATCATGATGGGATCGCGCGCGGCGACGGCGCCGGCACGGATGCGGTCCTCGTGGGCGAATCCGCCGGGAAGGATGAACGCGTCGAAGCCCTTGAGCGCATCGGGGCCCTCGAACCACCAGACCAGACGCCCTTTGCCGCCCGCAGCCTGGACGGCTCGCAACGTCTCCTCCTCGGAGTTCGAACCCGGGAAGACGATGATCGCGGTCTTAGGCATAGAGGTCCTCGAGGGGCGTTAGCCACGCCGAAGCGAGTTCGGAGAGCGCTACATCGGACCCGCCGGCGATGAGTCGCGGCTCAGCCAGCGTCTGGCCGATGCGCACCGCCTGCGCCCCCGCTGTGCGAGCACGCGCGATAAACGTCTCAGCGTCCTCGGGGGGCACCTCCACGACGAAACCTCCCGCCTCGCCGAACCAGGCGGCCAACTCCGGTACGCCCGGTGCCCATGCAGCGGCAGGCTCCAGCCGCGCGCCGACGCCGTTGCATCCGTCGGCCCCCATGCACATCTCCGCCACACATGCAAGGAGCCCGCCGTCGGAGACATCGTGGGCGCCGTAGATCGTCAGATCGGCGAAACCCGCGCGCACCACGTCCAATTCGCCTCGCAGCGCACCGAACGAGGCACGAGGAAGCATTCCGCCGTCCGCACCGCAGACTTCCGCGATCACGCTGCCTCCCAGCGCTCCGCTGCGCGGCCCGAGCAGCACGATCACCGAGTTCGGGCTCTTGAAGGCGAAGCCCGCCGTATGCGAGACGTCCGCCACGCGGCCGATGCAGGCGATGATCGGCGAAGGCGCCACGCTCGAGCCGCCGGCGCTCTCGTTATAGAGCGAGACGTTGCCGCTCACGTACGGCAGCCCAAGTGCCCGCGCCGCATCTCCGATGCCCTCGATCGCCTCGACAAGCTCCCCCATCTGCGGGGACTTGGTGGGATCGCCGAAGTTCAAACAGTCGGTCAGTCCGATCGGCTCGCCGCCGACGGCCGCTACGTTGCGCGCCGACTCGCAGACAGCCAACTCTCCCGCCACGCGCGCGTTCAACTTTCCATACCGGGGATTTCCGTCCACGCTCACGGCGACGCCCAGCGCCGAGCCCGGAATCGGCGCGATCACCCCCGCGTCGCCATGGCCCGCCGGGATCACCGTCGTTCCACGCACCACGCGATCGTAGCGACGAATCAGCGGCTCGCGCGAGCAGACGTCGCGATGCGCCAGCACGCGCAACAGCAGCACCGCCGCATCGCCATGCAGCACGGGATCGGAGCTCTCGCGGTTGGGTGCCTCGGCGATCTCGCGCTCGTAGCGGATACCGCTGGTGAGCGCGTCCACGGGAACGTCCACCACCACTTCTCCGCGGTGGCGCATGGTGTAGCGCCGGTCGGCGCGCACACGACCGATCACGGAGGCACGCGCCCCACGCGACACGTGCGGCAAGCCGAACTGCTCGTTGTAGATGCGCAGCAGCAATTCGGTGGGCGCGCCGGCGGGGACGGCCCACAGCATGCGCTCCTGCGTCTCCCCGGTGGCAATCACTTCGGCGGCCAGATCGCCGACAGAGACGTGCACGGCATCGAGGTCGATATCCGCCCCCATGCCCCCCGCGGCCACCAGCTCCGCCGAACATCCGAGGACTCCGCCGGCGCCCAAGTCCTTGAAGCCCGGATCGCGCACGTTCAGCTCTCGCAGCCCGCGTAAGGTGCGGTAGGTCGCGCGCATGAGCACGCTCTTCAGAAACGGATCCGGCACCTGCACGGCACCTTTGTTGGCCTCCGCCTGCTCCTCGTCGAGCGTCAGCGAGGAGAACGCCGCGCCGCCGAAGCCGGAGGCATCGGTGGCCTTGCCGACGAGAATCAAGTTCCAACCGTCGGCGGAGGCAGGAACGCGCGAGTGGACGACCTCGTCGGCGCGAACCAGGCCCAGCGCTACGACGTTCACCAGGCAGTTATCATCGAACGACTCGTCCCAATAGACGTCACCGCCCAGGTTCGGCACGCCGATGGCGTTCCCGTAGCCGCCGATGCCGTCGACCACGCTCTGCGCCACGTACCGCTGGTGTGCGTGCCCCTCCAGGTCTCCGCGGCCGAAGCGCAACGGATCCAGCAGGCCGATCAGCGTGCCCCCCATGCAGAGGACGTCGCGTACGATGCCGCCGATGCCGGTGGCGGCACCTTCATAGGGGACCACCTGCGAGGGGTGATTGTGAGACTCGTGCGCCACGACCACGCCGTAACGCACGCCGTCCACCTCGCCGAGATCGAGAATTCCTGCGTCTTCGCCCACGCCAAGCAGCACCGTCGCCCCCTCGGTAGGGAGGCGGCGCAGATGGACGCGGCTGGATTTGTACGAGCAATGCTCACTCCAGCCGGCATCGAAGGCGTAGAGCTCCACCCGGCTCGGCTCACGGCCGATCAACTCAGAGATGCGGTCGAGCTCGGAGGTGCTCAGCGCCAGCATCCGTGTGCCTACGCCACCACCGGCCGCTGCTGTGGCTGGCTATTGAGCGCGATATCGGCGTTCATCACCTGCGCGCGATAGTTGGCCTGCGTCAGCAAGACGCGCCCGTAGAAGACCGTGTCGTCTAAGCCCAACAGCTTGGCGGCGGCCAGCGCCGCATTCTCAGGATCTAGAACCGTCAGATTCGCCACACCGCCCGGCGTGCGCAACGAGCTCAGCACGTCCGAGCCGCCGGCATCCTGCGAGGGCGGCGGACAGGCGAAGACCGGATTGGTCGTGGAAGCGTCCAGCATACCCGTCAGCGTGTCGGTGTGCCCGCAGACCCCGATGTAGATCAGGCGCGAGAACGTGGCATCGGTCTGTTGGACGAGCTGAAGCAGGTAGCCGGGGGTCTTCTGCGCGCTGGCGACGCGGTGCACGAAGCCCACGCCCACGTTCTGCAGCGCGCGCTCGATCCTCTCGGCGTGCGGCCGATCGCTCTCCGCGCCCATGAAGATCGCCACCATCGCCGGCTGCATGACGGGGAAGGTCGCCACCTGCTCGCAGACCGACTCGTAGGCCTGCTTCACGCGCCCCAAGTCCTCCGCCGTAGGCTCGCCGACGATGTTGCGGAAGATCTGCTTGTCGAGCATCAGCTCCTCGCGCCCCTGCGGCCACAGACGCCAGGCGTCGTTGTCGATCACGTCCGCGAGGAGCAAACGCTTGTCCTCGATGGCGCGGCCGAACTCCACCTTCATGTCGACCATCAGCACGTTGCGCCGGCGCCAGGCATGGGAGACGACCTCGTACGTGAGGCGTGCGATCTCGGCCATCGTCGCCACCTCCTCCGCGGTGGCGATCCCCTGCGCGGCGATCTCGTCCTGAGAGATCTGCGGGTCGTGCCGGGCGTCGTCCTTCAGGAAGAACTCGATGACGCGCGGCAGCAGCAGCGAGCCCCGCGTCACGCCTGGGAAACGCTTGGCGTACGAGCCCGCGGCTACACCGCGCACCACGACTTCGAGGGGGATCATGCGGCAGGCACGCACGACCATCTCGTTGTCGTCGTCGTCCTCGCCCCCACTGACGAAGTGGGTAGGCAGACCGCAGAGGTTCAGCAGACGGAAGACACGCGACGTCGTCTTGGCGGCGATGCGCCCCTTGCCGGGAATGACGCTGTGGCGTGCGCCGTCGCCCGCGGTGATGTCGTCGCCCGAGGTGACGATGTAGAGCCCCGCTTGATCCGGATGCTCGTAGAGCGCCTTGGTCTTGCCGTGTGCGACTTGCCGACCCTTCTTCATATGGTAATCTCTCTCGACTCCTGTTGTGGGAACGGCGGCAGCGACTCGATGCGCTCCGCCACGCGAACGGCGCGTTCCGCGGCATCACCGATGTGTGCGCTGGGATCCATGCGGCGGCGGATCTCGGCAGGATCGAGCCAGCGCGTGATGCGCGGATCGTCGGCCAAGAGATTGGCTAGCGGGTTGCTCTCGCCGCGCGCGGTCGCCTCCCAGGCCACCATCGCCGCCTCGCGGAGCACTTCGTGCAGCTCCTGGCGGTCGCCGCCGGCCTTGGAGGCCGCCATCATCACCGCCTCGGAGCCGGCGAACGGGCCGAAGCGCCGCAGGTTCTCGCGTACGCGCCCTTCGTCGATGCGCAGTCCCTCGACGATCCGCAGAGCAAGGCCAAGGATCTCATCGCTGCAGAGGAAGGCTTCGGGAAGCGTGGTACGGCGGTTCGCCGAGTCGTCCAGCGTGCGCTCGAGGTAGTTGGTGGCGGCGTTCTGCCAGGCCGTGTCGGCGTAGCCAGGGAGCAGGCGTGCCAGCGAGTCGATGCGTTCCGACATCACCGGGTTGCGCTTGAACGGCATCGCGGAGCTGCCGACTTGCTTACGCCCGAACGGCTCGAACATCTCGCCGAAGCCCGGGGAGCTCAAGATGCGCACGTCCGCGGCGAACTTGGAGAGTGAGGCACCGATACCGGCGAGCGTGGAGAGCGCGAGGTAGTCGAGCTTGCGCGGATAGGTCTGCGTGGCCACGTCGCGCGCGCGCAGATCGAAGACCGCGAGGATCTTTCGCTCCTGATCCTCCGGCGTTACCCCGGTGCCGGCGAGCAAACCGGCATAGGACGCCGAGGTGCCCACCGCGCCGCGCATCCCCTTGGCGCTCAAGCGGCCGAAGAGGTTGCGCAGACCTTCGTCGTCGATCAGCAGATCCTGCGCGTAGACGGCGAGCCGGTAGCCGATCGTCGTCGGCTCTGCGGGCTGGAGATGGGTGAAGGCCATACAGACGGTAGCGGCGTGCTGCCGGATATGCTCGGCCAACGCGTGCAGCAGTGCGTGGAGACGCTCGCCCAGCATCGCCACCGCGATGTGCATGCGGTAGGTCTCGACGTTGTCCTCGATATCCATCGAGGTCGCTCCCAGATGGAGTTTTCCGCCTCCGAGCTTCGCCTGCGAGGCAAAAACGCGAATCTCGGCCATCAAATCGTGGCCGATCTCCCGTTCGATGGCGAGTGCGGCCGCGAGATCGATCTCGTCGGCATGGGCGCGCAGATCCGCCAGCTCCGCGTCGCTGACGAGGCCGGCGTCGCGCTGGGCCTCGGCCAGTGCAATCCAAACGCGTCGCCACAGGCGGCGCCGCTCGCGCTCGGAGAAGAGCGTCCGCAGCTCGCTGCGCCCGTAGCGCCAAGAGAACGGGGAGGCGTAGGTGTTGTCATCCATGGGGCGCCCCCACCTTTCTCATCGCTTGCGAGAAGGCCCTCTGTCCCGCTAGCCCGCCTTTGGCAACGTCGCGACCAAGACGGTGATCAGTTGGCGCGCATCGTCGTAGCGGCCGGTGACCAGCGCCTCGAAGGCGCGCACCGAGTGGTCGTGGCCCACTTTCGCTCGCTCCACCCCCAAGCGCCGGGCGATAGGTCCCAGCGTGCGCTGCTTCCAGGCCATGCGCCCCGTAAGGCGCTCGCCGCGCGCGATCGTCCACGTAGAGAGGTAGGCAGCGGCCAATGCCGAGCAGAGCGCCGTCCCTGCTTTGGGATCCTCTTGCAGGAGCTCGTAGGCCATCGCCAGCGCCTGCTTCGTCTTTCCCTCCAGCAGCATATCGGCGAACGTCCAACTCTTTGCCTCCGCCGGCGTCAGCGTCTCGGCGGCCACGTCCTTGGCGGTGATCTTGCGCCCCAAGAGCGCTAACTTCTCGGCATCGCTGCGCAGCTCCGCAAGGTCCGCCAGCTCCGCCAGCGTACGGATCGCCGCGTCGTCGAACGTCGCTCCCTGTCCCTCGAGCAGCTCGCGCGCGAAGCGCTCGCGATCCTCCCTGCGCGTTGCGGTTTCGATCACCAGCGCGGAGCGCGGGGCCAGCTTGGCGAACGGCTCCGGCCGCTTCCCCCCTCGACCCGTCGATATCTCGAGGTCCACGAGCACCAGCGTCGAGCCCGCTGGCGCCTCTTCAGCAGCTCGCCAGAGCGCGCGGCGCCCTTCGGCCTTGAGCTGGCGGCACTCGCGCACCACCACCGCGCGCGTCTCCGCCAGGAAGGGCATGGCGGAGAGCGACTCGCGGATACGCTCCGGGTCGTCGATCTCGGGGGCCAGCAGGCGCTCGAGGTTCATCGCTTGCGCCTCGGGCGGCAGCAGCCGCGCCACGATGCGCTCCACGGCGGCATCCGCAAGAATCGGCTCGTCGCCCCCGACCACCACGAGCGCGGGAATCCTCGGCGCCTTATCGACGAAATCGTAGTACTTCATCTCACGAGCTCCCCGAGACGCGGACGCATCTCCAGCGTCGCGACGGACTCGAGGTACGGGGGTCTCAGCACGCCGTACTCCGTCACGATCGCCGTCACCAAGTGCCCCGGCGTCACGTCGAAGGCGGGGTTATAGACGGCCGTCCCTTCGGGCGCCGTGGCGTGCCCTCCCAGGGCGCGCACTTCGTCGTGGCCGCGCTCTTCGATGGGGATCCCGCCGCCATCGGAGAGCGAAAAGTCGAACGTCGATCGCGGCGCCACCACGTAGAACGGAATGCCGTGGTGCGCGGCCGCCACGGCCAGGCCGTAGGTACCGATCTTGTTGGCGGTGTCGCCGTTGCGCGCGATGCGATCGGCGCCCACGAGCACTGCCTGCACTCCTTTTGCGCGCATCGTCGCCGCCGCCGCACCGTCGACGATGAGCGTGGCGGGGACGCCCGCCTGGCGCAGCTCGAACGTCGTCAATCGTGCCCCCTGCAAGAGCGGGCGCGTCTCGTCGACGTAGACGTGAAGGCGCTTTCCTGCGCGATGCGCCGCGATGATGGCGCCCAGCGCCGTCCCCATCCCCCCGGTAGCGAGCGGTCCCGTATCGCAATGGGTCAAGACGGCGCCCTCGCCAGGGAGCAACGCAGCGCCCAAGAGAGCCATCCGCTCGTCGGTCTCCCGCGTCTCGCGATGGATCGCTTCGGCCTCGACCAAGAGCGCCGCGGCGTCGGCGCCGCCGTCCGCCGCTGCCAGCATGCGGTCGATCGCCCACATCAAGTTCACCGCCGTGGGGCGCGCGGCACGGATGCGCAACGCCTGATCGCGCAATGCCGGACCGCATGCGCCGCCGGCTGCCGCCAGCGCCACACCGTAGGCGCCAAAGACCCCGATGAGCGGCGCGCCGCGCACGGCCAGCGTCGCAATTGCCTCCACCACCTCGCTCGCGGACGAGGCCCGCCGGCGTTCCACGCGCGCGGGCAGATCGCGCTGATCGATGTAGGAGACAGCTTCGCCTTCCCAGGCCACGGGGCGCAGATCGTTCACGACGGGAGGCTTCTACGCACGGGTCAGCCGGCTCCCGTAAGGAACCCGATGGGTCACGCGGGGAACCACACACGACGATGTGTACGCTGATCGTTGCCCGCCGGGTCTTTCCTGGAATCGAGGTCGCCGTGGCCGCCAATCGCGACGAGCACTACGACCGGCCGGCGCGCGGCCCCGTCGTGCTCGACGTGCGCGGCCCCCTGGTCGGCGGCATCGACCTTGCGGCGGGAGGGACGTGGTTCGCGGCCGGGCCGCGCCTCATGGGCGGAATCACCAATCGCTCCGATGCACCGCACGATCACACGCGACCGTCGCGCGGCCGCCTCCTGCTGGAGACCCTCCAACGCTCGTCGCTGGAGGAGGCTCTGACCTTCGCGCGCGCCGCCGCCCCGCACGTGAATCCCCACGTCATGTGGCTCGACGACGGAACGCGCTCGGTGGCGCTGACCTTTGACGGCACCGCTCTGCACGAACATGTCCTCGGCGAGGGCATTCACGTGGTCACCAGCGCCGACATGGACGGCGATGGCGATGCGCGCTCCCGCGAGGCACGCGCCGCCATGGAGGCACTCGCCGGCCACCCCCCGCACGAGGCTGCGGCAATCGCCGAGGCGTTGGAGGATCTGCTGCGCTCGCACGCCGAGCCGGGGGCGCTCTGCCGCCACTTCGAAGGCCGCGGGACACGCAGCGCCAGCGTGATCGTGCGGCCGGAGCGTGGTGAGGCCATCTGGCACTGGGCCGAAGGGGCGCCGTGCAGCGCCCCCTTCATACCGGTCGATTCGTTCGCCCTGCCAGGCTAATGGGTTCGCGGGCGCAGCGCTAAGATGCTCAACGCGGCACTGGCCGCCTCGAAGCCCTTGTCGCCGCGCTCGGGGTCGGCGCGCTCTTCTGCCTGGGCTCGCGTGTCGGTGGTGAGGACGCCGAAGCCGATGGGGACGCCCGTCCGCAGCGCCACGTCCATGATGCCGCGCGCGCACTCGCCGGCCACGAAATCGAAGTGCGGCGTCTCCCCGCGGATCACCACGCCCAAAGCCACCACGGCGTCGTAGCCGCGCTTGGCCAGCATCTGCGCGGCCAATGGGAGCTCGAAGCAGCCGGGGACGTCGAAGCGATGGACATCGCCGCTCGAGACGCCCGCAGCGGTCAGCGCGCGGTGTGCGCCATCGACCAGCAGATCCGCGAGATCGGCGTAAAAGCGTGCCGAGACGACGGCGACGCGCTTACCGCGTCCGGTGTTCTCCAAGGCAAGCTCGACGCGCTCACGCCTCACCGTGCTCCCCCGCCTTGCGCCGGCTGATTGTACTCATCGAGCAAGTGTCCAAGCTTATCGCGCTTGGTCTCGAGGTAGCGCGTGTTGAAGGCGGTCGGCTCGGTCTTCAGCGGCACGCGATCGACGATCTCCAGGCCGTAGCCGCCGAGGCCGTGGATCTTGCGCGGATTGTTCGAGATGATGCGCATCGTCTTGATGCCGAGGTCCGCCAGCATCTGTGATCCTAGGCCATAGTCCCGCTTGTCGTCCGGGAAGCCCAGCGCGCGATTGGCCTCAACGGTGTCCATGCCCTGATCCTGGAGCGCGTAGGCGCGCAGCTTGTTGGCCAGGCCGATGCCCCGCCCTTCCTGATGCAGG
>SCRA01000083.1 GCA_004297985.1 bacterium
GGAGACCGAGATGGGGTTGAACTTCGGCATGCGGTCGCGGGTGAAGCGCATCATGTCGACGATCACGCGCATGTGCGGCCGCGGCGGGAAGATCCACTCCTTCTGCGCGATGTACTCTTTGAGGATGTCCGTCTGGATCGTGCCGCCGAGCGTTTCGGCGGGCACGCCCTGCACCTCGGCGGCGGCGATGTACATCGCCATCATGATGGCCGCCGGGCCGTTGATGGTCATCGAAGTGGTGATGGCGCCCAAGTCGATGCCGTCGAAGAGCACCTGCATGTCGCGCAGCGAGTCGATTGCCACGCCGCACTTGCCTACTTCGCCCAGCGCGCGCGAATGGTCACTGTCGTAGCCCAGCAATGTCGGCATGTCGAAGGCCACCGAGAGCCCCATCTGCCCCTGCGAGAGCAGGAAGTGGTAGCGCTCGTTGGTCTGCTTGGCCGTGCCAAAGCCGGCGAACTGGCGCATCGTCCAGAGGCGCCCCTGATACATGCTGGGATGGATGCCGCGCGTGTACGGGTACTCCCCCGGCAGGCCAAGGTCACGGCTCAAGTCCAGATGCGCAACATCTTCGGGGCCGTAGATCGGCTTGGTGGGCAGATCGGAGATCGTGCGATCGAGCGCCCCGGAGCCCGGGCCGCTGCGCAGGGTCGCCTTCTCGTATCCGCGCTCCCAGCGGGCCCGCGCCGCTTCGTATTCAGGGGTCGGCTCGGCACCCAAACCGCTCGCGGTCGGGTCGGAAACCGGCGCACCGGAAGCGGTGCGATCCAACATCTTCGCCACTATCGTCGTTACCTTGTCTCGCTCTGTCGTGTGGTGGAAAAGCTTCGAACCATTATACTCCGGCCTCGCGATGGTGGGCTATCTCCGCCTGGCTGGGGGCGTGGAGCCCCTTCACCGTGGCGCGCACGCGGGGGGAAAGGCGGGCGCCCGGGGCGGTGGCGGCCTTGGGATCGAAGTGCTGGAGTATCTGCTCGGCAGCCGCGTAGGGGTCGACGGCCCGGTCGGCCACCCGCTCCATCAGCCCCGAGACCACCGCGCCGGCCATCGCGCCGTCGACCGCGCCGGCCAGGCGCCCCAAGATCAGGTTGCGAACTTCGTGCGCGAAGGCGCTGGCCCGTTTGGATCGTAGCTCCCCGCTCTCCTGAAGATAGGCGCGGTGCCCCCAGAGGGCGTCCCAAAGCTGGCCGGTTCCCTCGCCAGTAGTGGCCTGCGTCATCACGAGGGCGGGAGCCCAGCCCTGCCAGTCGAGCATCGTCATCATGATCCGGATCTCGCGGCGCAACTGGCCTGCCATCGGGTGATCCGCCTTGTTGACCACGAAGACGTCGGCGATCTCCATGATCCCCGCCTTGAGCACCTGGATCGAGTCACCAGAGCCGGGCTGGAGGCAGACCACCGTGGTGTCGGCTACCTCGGCGATCTCGATCTCCGACTGCCCCACCCCCACCGTCTCGACGATGACCATGTCCTTACCGAAGGCGTCCATCAGCATCACGGCATCGCCCGTGGCGCCGGCGATGCCGCCCAGGTGGCCGCGGCTGGCCATCGACCGGATGAAGACATCGGGGTCGGTGAAGTGGTCGGAGAGGCGGATGCGGTCACCCAGCAGCGCCCCCTGGGAGAACGGGGAGCTGGGATCGACCAGGATCAACCCGACGCTCTTGCCCTCTTTGCGGGCGCGGGTGACCAGCGCCCCCGTCAGCGTGGACTTCCCGACGCCCGGCGGCCCGGTGATCCCGACGGTGAAGGCGCGCCCGGTTTCCTTGAAAAGAGCGGAGATCAGCGGGGCGGCGCCACCCCCCTCGGCCACAGAGATCGCCCTGGCGAGCGCGCGCCGATCGCCTCGCTTGATACCTTCGACCACATCCAACGGGGAGTTCCTCCGAATCGGCTATGGGTTCGAAGAGAGCCAGGGAACCCCTACCGTCGCGAGGCATTGACGCACCCGCGCGCGTACCTACGCCCATGGCGACCAGCAGTCTCGGGCGCGTGACGCGGATCTTCTCCGCGCTCGCCCAGAGCCAGAAGCCCGGCACGCTCCTCGGACGCGTGGCGGCGGAGCTCGGGCGTCTGCTCGAGCAGCCACTCGCGCTGGTGGCGCTCTCCGCGCCGGCGCACTACGTGTTGGCCGCGGCCACCGGGGTCACCATCTCGCGCCGCCTCCAACTGCGCCATACCCCGCTCGATCCCGGGCGCATCCCCACTCTGGCGGCCGCCGCGACACGTAACGGCCCGGTGCGCATCGAGACGGCGGAGCTTCCCTATCGCTGGCGCGAGGCTCTCGGCCCACTGACGGTCTTGGTTCCCATCTGGAGCCGCGACCGGCGCGGCGGCTTCTTCCTCCTCCCCTCCCAGGGCACGGAGCGCGAGGAGCTTTTGCTGATCGCCGAGGCCCTGGGCTATCAAACCGGCATCGCGCTCGAGAACGCCGAGCTGCTGCGCCGCGTTACGCAGAAGGAGCAGGCCCTACGCTCGATGGTGCGCTCCCAAATGGAGGCGCAGGAAGAGGAGCGCCAGCGCGTGGCCGGTGACATCCACGACGGCCTCACCCAACAGCTCGTGGGCATCTGGTATCGCGTTCACGCATGCGAGCGCCTCATCGAGGCGGAGCCCGCGGCGGCACGCGAGGAGCTGGCGGTCATCAAGGCGCGCATCGACGAGTCGCTGGTGGAGGCACGCAACGCGCTCTACAACCTTCGTCCCTCCACGCTCGACGATCTCGGGTTGCTGCCTGCGCTGCACTCGCTGTGCGCACGCTTCCAAGAGGAGAGCGGCGTCCACGCGCGCCTGGTCGCCGAGACGCTGCAGGAGCTGCCGGATCACTACGAGATCGCGCTCTACCGCATCGTTCAGGAGGCGCTGAACAACGCGCGCAAGCACGCGCAGGCCTCCAATCTCTCCGTGCTCGTGCGCAAGCGCGGCGAGCGCCTCACCGTGGAGATCCGCGACGATGGCCGCGGCTTCAACCCGCGCTCCCAGCGCCGCTACCGCAATGCGGCGCACTTCGGCGTCGCCGGCATGAAGGAGCGCGCCAAGCTCCTAGGCGGAACGCTCGCCGTGCGCAGCTCACCCGGACACGGCACCTCGATCCGCGTCATCATCCCGCTGCCCTTGGAGGTACGAGCCCTTGCCTAGCGCCGAGCCCTTGAAGCACACACCGATCCGCGTCGCCATCGTGGACGACCATCGCATGGTGCGCGAGGGGCTCATCGCGATGCTTCGCCACCACGCCGACCGCATCGCGATCGTCGGCGAGGCGGGCGACATGCAAGCTGCCGTGGAGATGATCGCGCGCGAGCGCCCCGATGTGGTCACGCTCGATATCCGTCTGCCGGGCAGCAGCGGCCTCACGGCCTGCCGCGCCATCCGCGACCGTTTCCCTGACGTGGTCGTGGTCGTGCTCACCGTTTACGAGGACGAGCAGTACATCGTCGAGGCCCTGCGAGCCGGCGCCCGCGGCTACCTCCTCAAGCGCGTCTCCGACGCCGCCCTGGTAGACGCTCTCGAGGCGGTGCTGCGTGGGGAGACGGTGGTCGACCCCGCCCTGGCCGCGGCCTACGAGCGTGTCCAAGGGCCGGGGCGTAAGCGGGGGGGCAATTGGCCAGGCGGAGCGGTCGGCCTCACTCGTCGCGAGGGCGACGTGCTGGCCTGCATCGTGGAAGGGCTCCCCAACGCAGCCATCGCCGACCGGCTGACCATCTCCGAGGAGACGGTGAAGAGCCACGTCAAGGCGATCCTGCGCAAACTGGGGGCCCGCGACCGCGCCCAGGTGGTGGGCATCGCCTTGCGCGAGCGCCTGATCGCCGCCGGCCCGCCTCCGCCGCCCTAAGCCGCCTCGGCGCGGCGAGCGACCGCGGCCCTTGACGAGGGCCGAGCCTGCCTGATACTCTAACCGGGTCGAAGTAGAAGCCCCGCTTCTCACCGGACGGCTACGGCCGCTCCGGTTCTCGCGCGAGACCCTCGTGCAGGACGCCGCTCGGCAGCGGTGCGTGGAGCGGGCTCATTCAAAGGAGTATCGCTCATCGCTAGACCCATCCGAATCAACGAACAGATCCGCATACGCCAAGTTCGCATCATCGATGACGAAGGTGCGCAGCTCGGCGTGATGCCGACGGAGCAAGCCCTCGACCTCGCCCGCGGCAAGGGACTCGATCTCGTCGAGGTTTCGCCGACGGCAGTTCCGCCCGTATGCCGGATCGTCGATTACGGACGTCTCAAGTACGAACAGTCGAAAAAAGACAAAGAAGCGCGCAAGAAGCAGGCGCACAACGAGCTTCGCGAAGTCAAGCTGCGTCCCAAGATCGACCAGCACGACTACGAGACGAAAGCCCGCATGGCGCAGCGACTGCTCAGCGACGGCGATAAAGTCAAAGTAACTATCATGTTCCGCGGCCGCGAGATTACGTACGCGAACTTCGGCCGCCGCCTCCTCGACCGTATGGCGCAAGACATGGCATCCGTTGCCAACGTCGAGCGCGAGCCGCGTCTGGAAGGCAAGAACATGTTCATGATTCTCGCGCCGCGCGCAGAGGTGCGTGCGAGTGCGAGGCAGCAACCGGCAGCCGCGGGCGCGCCCAAGGAGCCGGATCAAGGAGCGACCAGTGCCTAAGATCAAGACGCACCGCGGAACCGCCAAGCGCATCAAAGTCAGCGCAGGTGGGAAGATTCAGCACCAGCCTCAGTTCAGCGGCTGTCACCATATTCTGACCAAGAAGAGCTCGAAGCGGAAGCGCCACTTCCGTAAGAGCGCGATTGCCGCGCCGGGCGATGCCCGCCGTATTCGCGCGCTCGTGCCATACCTGGCATAACGGAGGGGGACGAACTCATGGCTCGCATCAAACGCGCCGTCAACTCGCACAAGCATCGCCGCAAGGTCATGAAGCTGGTCAAGGGATTCCGGGCGGCTCGCCGCCGGAACTACCGCGTTGCCAACGAGGCACTGCTCAAGTCGCTGGCCTATGCCTTCCGCGACCGTCGCGTTCGCAAGCGCGACTACCGCTCGCTGTGGATCTCGCGCATCAACGCTGCGGCCCGCCGCGAGGGAATGAACTACTCGCGCCTGGTCAACGGTCTCAAGCGCGGCGGCGTGGCCGTCAATCGCAAGATGCTCGCGGACCTGGCCGTCAATGACGCGGCCGCCTTCGGCAAGCTCCTGGCGCTGGCCAAGCAGCACTTGAGCGCCTAGAAGCGGGCGCGCGATCGAGAGCGTCGCTCGCCCGACCGTGAACTCGTATCGAATCCCGGTGGCGCCCCACGCAACGCGTGCGGGCGCCATCGCGCGTTTTGGCAGGCAACGGCAGCGGCCCACCTAAGACCCGCACGATGGTTACCATCGCTGGAACACACAACGAGCATCTCCGCGAGTTGCGCGCCTTGCGCGAACGCAAAGGGCGGCGCCGTCTTGCGCGCTACCTGATCGAGGGGCCGACCCTGCTATCCGAGGCGCTCGAGAGCGGCGTGCGGATCGAGACGCTGGCGATGAGCGAGGAGGCCTACGATCGCCACCGGGCGCTAGCCGAATGGACCGAGCGCACCGGCACCACCGTCTACGTCGTGGAGGGGCGCGTGCTGGCGGGACTCGCCGATACCGCCACGCCGCAGGGCATCGTGGCCTCTGCCGTGGAGCGCCTCTTCTCGCTTTCCGAGGTGCTCGACGCGGGCGGGCCGACGCTGGTGTTGGCGGGCATCGGCGACCCGGGCAACGCCGGCACTCTCCTGCGCGGTGCCGAAGCCTTCGGCGCCGGCGGCGCCTGCTTCGTCGATGACGCGGTCGACGCGCTCAGCCCCAAAGTCGTGCGAGCCGCGATGGGGGCACTTTTCCGCGTGCCGATCGCGCGCGGGAGCGGCGAGGACCTGGCGCGTTTGGCGAAGGAGCGCGCGCGCGCGATCGTGGTGGCCGATCTGGAGGGCGAGTCGTGCGACCGCTTCGAGTTTCCGGCAGATTTTCTGCTGGTCATCGGACACGAGCGGCACGGGCCCGCGGAATGGCTGGAGCGCGCCGACGCACGCGTGCGCATCCCACAACAGGGGCGCGTCGAGAGCCTCAACGCGGCGATGGCGGGAAGCATCCTGCTCTACGAGGCAGCCCGCAAACGCCTATGAAGACGGAACTTCGCGGTCTGTCAAGACCCTTGAGGGGACCTAGGGCCTATGCTATACTGATGCCGCCGGACCACCGGTTACGAGCCTGAAGAGATGGGGTAACGCCAGACGATGCTAACCTCCGAGTTCTTCTGGAAG
>SCRA01000084.1 GCA_004297985.1 bacterium
CCGCCGTGGTTGACGCCGCCAGCAGGAGACTCCTATAATGTCCTAGGTGCGGGCGGCCGACAAGCTGCGGCTTGCGCTTTCGCCTCCACCGCGAACCAGGGGAGAGATCGAATTCCATGGGGTTGACCCATCCGTCCCAGGACGGTTTGAGCTATCACGAACGGCCCGACGAGGACCTCGTCAGCGCTGCCAAGACCGGGGACAACCTGGCCATGGAGTGCTTGCTCACCAAATACAAGAACTTCGTCCGCATCAAGGCTAAGAGCTACTTCCTCATCGGCGCGGATCGCGAAGACATCATCCAAGAAGGGATGATCGGCCTCTACAAGGCAGTGCGCGATTTCAAAGCCGATAAGCTGTCCAGTTTCCGAGCCTTTGCGGAGCTCTGCATCACGCGTCAGATCATCACCGCAATCAAGACTGCGACCCGGCAGAAGCACATTCCGCTGAACCAGTACATCTCGCTCAACAAGCCGATCTACGACGAAGACAGCGAGCGAACGCTGCTCGACGTCATGGCCTCGGCGAAGATGTCGGACCCCGAGGAGCTGGTGATCAACCAGGAGATCTCGGAAGACATCAAGGAGCGCATCCAGGAGAATCTCTCCGAACTGGAATCGCAAGTGCTGCTGTCGTACCTGGAAGGAAAATCCTATCAGGAGATGGCCCGCGATCTCAAACGTCACGTGAAGTCGATCGACAACGCACTGCAGCGTGTAAAACGGAAGATCGAGAAGAATCTAGCGGAGATCGAGCTGCCATAGTGCGCTCGAAGGCCGAAGAGCGGGAGGGGGGCGGCCGGTAACCGCCCCTTTCGCTTCCTGGAGGAGACATTGCACGACATCACACCAACCGAGGCGCGGCGCCGAATCGCCGCCGGCGCTCTGTTGATCGACGTTCGTGAGCGGGACGAGTGGGACGATGGCCACGTGGCCGAGGCCCGGCACCTCCCTCTCGCCGAGTTGCCGGACTGCATGGGTACCCTTCCCAAGGAGTGCGAGCTGATCGTCCTCTGTCATTCAGGGAAACGCAGCGCCCGTGCGCGCGCCTTCCTCGCCACGCAGGGCTACGATCGCGTCTATAACCTCGACGGCGGAATGCTGGCCTGGGTGCGTGACGGGTTGCCCGTCATCACGTAGCGCTCTTCGAAATGCAGCGCGAATATTCCACATCAACGCATAGAGTGTAAGGATACACGGCATGAAAGTACGCTTGGACTATCGCAACGCCAATCCCACCGCGTTCAAGGCGATGATACAGTTAGAGACGGCCGCCCGCAACGGCGGCCTCCCGAAGCCACTCTTGGAGCTCGTGAAGATGCGCGCCAGCTTGATCAACGGCTGCGCCTACTGTCTCGACATGCACAGCAAGGACGCGCGTGCCGGTGGCGAGAGCGAGCAGCGTCTCTACGCTCTCTCGGCGTGGCGCGAAACCCCGTTCTACACAGATCGCGAGCGTGCGGCGCTGGCCTGGACCGAGGCCCTCACCCTGGTCTCCGAGAGCCACGTTCCGGACGATGTCTATGAGGAAGTGCGCAAGCAGTTCTCCGAGGAGGAGTTGGTGGCCCTGACGCTTGCTATCATCGCCATCAACGGCTGGAATCGCTTGGCCATCGGCTTCCGCACGGAACCCGGAACGTATCAGCCACCCGCACCGATCGGCGCCTCCTCGCACTAGCGGTGGGCGTCCTCCCGGCACGGATTGCCGGGAGGGCGCCCGTTTGTCGGAGAAGGCTCTCGGCAGCCGGGGAGCGTAAATGCGTGGGCCACTGTGGTCAAACGCGATGTGCCGACGTAGCTCAGTTGGTAGAGCAGCGGTTTTGTAAACCGCCGGTTCGTCGGTTCGAGTCCGACCGTCGGCTCCAGATAAACCCCGCGAACTGGGCGTTTTCGCGGGGTTCCCTTTTGACGGGCGGTCTTGCTGGAGGCTTTCGCATACTCGATCGGGAGGGCGCTCAGCCACCTCGCAGTAACCTCTCCGGGTGACTGGAAGAAACGACGACCGATCTCACGTAGCGCTCGAAGCGTTGCTCGCCGAGGCGGAAGGTTTGGAGTCATCGCTTCAAGCGCTACGGCAAGACGCAACGGCCCGGCTTCTCAGGGACATGCGCCTCCGGCTTACCGACGCGCGAGGCGTGGAGGGCATTGCCGCCGCGGCCGTGGCCCTCGTCGAGGACGTTCGGCGGCATGCGCGTGAGACCGGCGTCTCGGAAGACGAAGCCGACCTCGACGACGATTTGTGGCGTGCATTGCGGGTTGCAGTCGACGCCTGGCGGAGCGGCGGGAGCCGATGAGGCGGGGCGGGTATCATGGTTTGGCTGGGCGGACGCCGGGAAGAACTATCGCGAGTCGTCTGCCTAAGCAGACGCTATCCTGATGAATCCGGGAGGCGTTTCTATGGAAGGGAAGCAGACCTATCTCAGCACCATGATCGCGCTGGCGACGGCGGCCTTCGGATTGATCGCAGCGCTGGCATGGAACGCGGCCATCACCGAGTTGTTCAAGGTCGTGCTCAAGCCGGGCGCGGGCGTCGTCTCACTGTTCATCTATGCGATCATCGTGACGTTGATCGCTGTCTGGGTGATCAACACACTCGCGAAGCTTGCCGAGCGGACCGCGAAGACCGGCGGCGGCTAGCCAGAGTTGCGTCTGGGGTGCGCTCAAGCCTTGAGGATATGGCGCGCCCTTCCGGTGCTTGCACCCTCCCGTGGGCTATGGTAGAATCCTCAATCGTGGGCCGCGGGTAGGTGGCCGAGTGGTTAATGGCACCAGACTGTAAATCTGGCGCGCGAGAGCGCTACGCTGGTTCGAATCCAGCCC
>SCRA01000085.1 GCA_004297985.1 bacterium
GCGAGACTTGGGCTAGCTGCAGCGGGTCGCCGATCAGCACGACGTTGCGTGCCGCCTGCGCGCAGGCTACCGCGTCGGCAAGGGAGACCTGGCCGGCCTCGTCGATGAACAGGTAGTCGAGCGACTGCGCGAGCTCCACCTTGGCGAAGAGCCACGCCGTGCCGGCCACGAGGTCGTGGGCTGCGGTCGTGACGTCGGCGGCGTCCTTGGTATTCACCACCATCGACGCTCGAAGCGGTGACTGGTAGCGCGAATCCTCGACGAGCTCGCTGTACTTGTAGATTCCACGGAACGTCGTCCCGCGCTGCGCCGCTTCTTTTTCCACCTTCCCTAAGAGATTGTGGATCGCTTTGTGGCTGCGCGACATCACCCCAACGCGCTTCCCAGCGTTCAGCAGATCCATCACGACCGATGCCGCCTTGGTGCTCTTGCCGGTCCCGGGCGGGCCTTGGATGAAGAGACAGCCCCCGGCCAACTTCTGCACGACCGCGGATATTGCGGCTGCGCTCACCTGGGGCGGCTGGACGACGGTGCCGCGCGTGCGATCCGAGAGCCGCGGAAGTGCGGCAATCAGGAGATCGTACACGGCGGGGAGCCGCTGCTCGAGATCCTGGCGTTCGTACGCCTCGGCTACACGGCGCACGGCGTCCCGCTGGCCGGCGTTGCGAATCGGCGGCCCTGGAATGAGCGCTCGAAGCTCTTCAGGCTTCAGTCTACCGCTGAGCTTGATCTGGAGGCGACGGGCATCGGGGTCGATGCTGCGGATCTCGCCGGCGGAACTCTTCGTGTGTGGGCACAGCGGCCGGGACGTTCCCAGGTTGTACTCCTGATCGGGGAACTCGTAGGTGTAGACGAGGTTGCGATCCCTCGGACTGGCCTTGAGGGGATGGATATCCTGACGCCACTGCAAGTCCCCGATTGCTTCGCTGTCGAACTCGGTGAGCTGATCGGGATTCTGGATGCGCTCGAAGTATTTCCACCACGCGGGTTTCTCCTCACGCCGGTGATATTCGAGCATGTGACCCAATAGCCAGCGCACGCGCTGTTCGTCGCCGAGCGCTCTGAATTGGGCGAGCGATAGCGGCTCCGGTACGCCATCGAGCAGACGGCGGGCGAGGTGCTGAAGTTCGCTTGACTCTTCTTCGGCCGCTTCGCTTATCTCGCCGGGGACGCGCCACGGGAGCTCGCGACGCAACCTGCCGGCCAGCTCCCGACGCCGCTCGAGGAGCCATTCGCGCAAACGGTAGGTGGATCGGCAGTCGTCTTCGTTGTACCGTTCGATATCGGCAAGCAGCGCATCGTCCCCGCTTGCGAGCCAAGCCTCGAAGATGACGATCGACTCGTCGCCGCGGCGGACATCCGTCTTCCGCTCGAGGCCGTAGAACGGCTCGAGCATCTTGATCGAGTACTTGGGTTGAGAGATGCGAAGCGCCTGACGAACGACGGTGAAGAGATCGACGAATACTCCTTGGCTGAGATACGCGTCGATCACGTCTTGACGGGAGTTGTACTGTCCCATCAGCCGGCACAGCGCCGTCTTCTCGTACGGCGCGTAGTGGTAGACGTGCATGCGCGGGAAGCGAGCGCGGCGATCTTCGAGAAAATCCACGAGGCCTTCAAAGGCTTGGCGCTCATCGCGGTCGCTTCGCGCCAAAAAGGCTTTGTAGGAATCGTCGGCCGGCACATAGACGCCAAACAGGTATTCCAAGCCGTGATCGGCGGCGTAGAGTGGGTCACCCTCCATATCGAAGAAGACGTCTCCCTCGTCCGGCACGGGGAGAGCTTCGAGGCCGGTACCCGATTCATGGTCGATCAAGTCGTAGAAGTACGCGCGCGATTGGCGCTGCCGGTGCTGCAGCGCCGCCTGCGCTTGGAGATTCATAAAGGTCTTCTCGGCCATCCCCTTGGGGCGGCCCGCCGGCGAGGCCGCCGCAAGCTGCGCGATGGTGGTG
>SCRA01000086.1 GCA_004297985.1 bacterium
AGGACGCTCAAGTTGCGCACAAGTAGACCGCGCCACTCCGCATCCCAACCAGGCTCCCCGGAGCCGGCGACGAGATGAGAGCGAGCAAGCTCGCCAAGCGTCATATCGTAATCGCCAGGAGCGAGCACGCCGTGCTCGTTAAACGGCGGGATAATGCTACGGTACCGTCAGGGTGGCTGGGTCAGCCCCGCTTCGGTGCACGCCGGCGACCCTTGCGGCAGGACCGACGGCGCTGCGCTAGATCGCTAGCCGCAACGGACTTAACGGTTCGTCGAGTCTTCTGCGCCTTAAGAAGCCTGCCCGCCAGCTTCGCTGCCCGCCATCCGGTCATATTGCCTCTCCTCACTACTCATTGTAGCGGTAGTTGACATATACGTCAAGATTTGGAACTCCTCGGCCCCCCACCGCTCCCTCGGCCGCGCCAACCGTAGACGACGTCTGCTCCGTCCACGTGGCGCCACCGTCACAGCAACCGTAGGAAGCCGCTGCCATTTAGCCGGGCGGCTAGTATCCATTTGGCACTATGTTCCTCTCCGAGCGCCACCGCCGTTGCGGACGATGTAGAGACCGAGCGCCGGAGCGTAGTTGAGTGTCGGAGGCGTGGCGCCGCCTTCGTTGCGCGCTTTGAGCTCGTCGGATGAAGCGACGGAGACGTGCGCGCAGTTGAGGATGGCCGGCACCGCCTGGATGTTGGCGAGTTGCGCCTCGAGCCACCACGTTGAGCTCTGCTGCTTGGGAGTGACCTGCCATCCCTCGGGGTGTCGTGCCGGCGGATCGGCGGGATCGAAGTTCGCGGCGTACTGTGCAAGCGCGTCGAGCAATGGCGCCGCTACCTGGCGCAGCTCGCTGGTGCACGTGCTCCGCGTCTCGACGGCAAAGGGATACGCGGGCGGCGTCGTGGGAAGGCGATAGAGGCGGAACTGCTCCTGGCCCGCGGCCGGCGGACGCCGCACGGCGTAGAGCCCAGCCCGCGGGCTGAAGGCCAGCGCGAAGCCGCCGAACGGCGTGCGAGGCGGGATGTAGAGGCCGTGCTGCTGCGCCTCGCTCTCGTCGGCGACGTGCACGGTTGCGCAGCGTGCCAGTGCGCGCACGCTCTGTATCTGCGTGGCCACGAGCGCGACGGCGTACGAGTCGCCCGTCTGATGATAGACGGTCTCGAGTCCCGGGATCGAGGGCGCGTCGGCCGGCGGCTGTGCCGGATAGCCGGCGGCTGTCTTCGCGCGCTCGATGGACGAAACGTAGCCCTGCAAGGCATCCAGGATCGGGCGCGCCTCGTTCGCCACGTCGGCGGGGCAGCTCGGACGGCTCGCGTCGACGGCGAAGGGGCTGCTCGGCGGCGCCGGCGGGAGCGGCTGGAAGAACGCGCCGCGCTCTCGGCGTCCTCCCGGACCAGCGGAAGCGGAGAGCGACGACGTACTCGCTCGTGCCGCTTGCCCGTGGGGGCCGATGGGCACGGAGTACGTGACGGAGATATTGCGCGGCGTCAGGGGACGTTCGATCGTGGGCAGCAGCGTGCCGCCCAGCGTCGTCAGCGGCACGCCGCCGGTGGTGGCGAAGATCCCGCCGTGCGTGTCGCCGAGATTGGTGCCAAGCAGCGAGAGCGTGCCGTGCTGAAGTTGGATCGTGATGCCGGCATCGACCGTCAGGTAAGCGGGAAGGTTCTGCGCGTTGCCGGCGGAGGTGTACTGGGCATCAGCGAGCATCTCCACGGCCGACCGCGGCGGCTTATAGTCCAGCAGGACCGCAGCTCGGTGGAGCGGGACACCCGGAAGCTGATTGCCCGAAATGACGGTTGAGTACGCGCTGTTCAGGCGCGGATCGCTCGAGCGCACCATCGAGCTCTGCACCGTGTAGGAGCCCTGCAGCACGAGGCTCGGGCCGATCCCGACCTGTCCGCCGAGCTGGATGCCCTGATAGACGCGCGTCACGCCGGCGATCGGCACCGTGAGGTAGAGATCGTTCGGTGCGAAGACGCCGGTCTGGCCGCATCCTCCGGCGGAGTTGAACACTTGCTGCGCTTGCCCGAAATATCCGGGCGGGAAATAGCCGGGGGCGAGCGCGGTAGCGTTCACGGGCGTGGGGATGAGCGTGCCGTTCTGCTGCTGGCGGTAGATCGTGGCGGTGACGTCGCCGTGGCGGAAGAGATGCTGCCAGCCGGATCGCACGGAGTACGAGCTCGACGACGACGGCTCGTCGCCTGGGCCGGTGCCATACGCGATGCCGCCGCCGCAGTCGAAGCGCAGACCCGCGGGGTCGGTGAGAATGCCCACGCGCGACGGCGTTGCCCCCGTATTGCCGAGATCCAGCTCCGCGGTATAGATGTCGTTGACGGTGGGTGACCAAGTGACGTTCGTCCCTGCCACCAGCGAGGAGCCGCTGCCGGTCGCGTTGGCGAGACCGATCTGTTCGCCTAGACGCAGGTGTGCGCTGGCCTTGACGCTGTCGTTGAGCGTGAACGAGGTGTAGTCGCTGGTGCTGGCCGGTCTGATGACGTAGGTCCCGGTCTGCGCGATGATCGGGGTGGCCGAATTGGTCGAACGCGAAGTCGTCCCCTGAATCGAAAACGTATGCTTGCCGCGGCTAGGGAGCGATGCGGTGAGGCTGGCGCCACGCGTCTGCTGCGTCGTGTCGACGCCGTACGGGTCGGGTGTGCCGTTGAGGTAGCGGTCGAGCAGATCGCTGTCGTGCGTGCCGTTGATGCCGTAGACGGCGAACTGCAACCCCACCATGCCCACCAGCGCGCTGTCGGTCAGCGAAGCCATCGCATGGTGGCCGTACGCCGCATTGCCGGGCCCGTATCCGCAGGGGAGCGCGCCGGTATCGGTCGTGCACAAGAGATTGTTGTAGGTGTTCGACGAGAGGTACGTGACCGTCAGCGTCTGAGCGGCGCCGAGATGCGCGCGCAGCTTCACCAGATCGCCGCCGTTCAGACGCGAGCCGTCGTGGGGATAGTCGAGCCCGCTGGTGTCGAGGAAGCGATCGCCGTAGAGCAGGTTGTCGCTCCCGCGCACCGCGTGCACGTACGCGATGCCGATGCCCTCGACGGTGCCGCGCTCCGAGAGGATGGTATTCGCGTTTCCGTAGGAGCCCACGCTGCTGGTGATCTGCCCCTGCCAAGTCAACGTCGGCTCGAGCGTGCGAAAGTTCACGCCGCCGCCGAGCGCCCCGGCAACGGGGCTGTGGTTGACGCTCGCCCCCGAGAAGAGATCGGTCGAGAAGCTGCGGAGATTGGCCGCCTGGCCCGGGGCGTTGAGCGGAATCCCGTCGAGGGTCACGGCCGTCTGCGAGGCGTCGTGCCCGTCCAGCGAGATCGTCTCCGCCGCATCGGTGTCCGCGCCGCCTGCGCCGTCGTCGAGCGTGACGCCGGGGAGCTTTCCGATCGCCTGCGCGAGGTCGTCAGAGAGCTTGCGCACGGGACTGTCCGCACCGATCACGTTGGTTCCTGGCGCCGGCTGCGAGGTCACCGTGATGCGGCCGATGATCTTCAGTCCGCCCGGCGCCTGCTCGGGCGCGAGTGCCACGGAGAGCGCCACCGAGCGTCCCGGAAGCACTTCGAAGTCCTTCGAGGTGGCCGCCTGGAAGCCGATTTTGGCGACGCGCGCGGTGTAGATGCCGCTAGGCACGTCGGTGAACGTCACCTTGCCGTTCGCGCCGGCGATCTCGCTGGTGAGAATCGGCCCTTGCAGGATGACCCGCGCGCCTGCGACCGGCGCTTGCGAGTGCGCGTCCACGACGGCGATGGCGACGGTGCCGCTGTCGCTCTGGCTCTGCGCGAGGGCCGGCGCGCCCGGCGCGAGCGCAGAGAACAGGAAGGTGAGGGTCGCGGGAAGCGCGAGCAGTCGCAGTTCACGAACGATTGGCATCTCTCCGACTATACTGGAGTCGCCTGAGAATACCCCAAGGATCGGCGCACGGTGAAAAAGGGCAGCGACCGGCCTCGACGAACTGCCCCGCCTCTTGACGCCTGCCGCCTGCCGCGCAGAGGCGTGCTGGGATGAGTAAAGAGGACGAAGCGATGGCGCGCACGGAGATCATGGAAGGCTTCGCGGCGGTCATGAACGCGATCGACGTCGCCTACCGGAAGCTCGACGACCGGATCACCCAAGAAGTCGGCGGTCTGCGTACGGAGATGCGCGCCGGGTTTGCGCAGGTCGATCGCCGGTTGGCCCGGCTGGACGATCGCGTCTCGGCTCTGGAAAACCGTACGGCGAGCCTCGAGGACCGTGTTGGGGGCTTGGGGCGCGACATGTCGTTCGTGAAAACGCACCTCGGCATCACGGAGAGCTAATCGTTCGTCGCTTGACATGTCCGGCAATCTGCCGTACAATCGAGTTCGAGATGGCTCGTACTGAACGCATCGAGTTTCGCGCGACCGGAGAGGAGAGGGCTTTGATTCTGCGTGCCGCCGAGCTCGAGGGGCGAACGATCACCGAGTACCTGCTCGCAACGGTGAAGGAGGCTGCGCGCCGCACCATCGAGCGTCACGAGTCGATACGTCTGAACGCGGAGGATGGGCGGGCGTTTGTCTCGCTCTTGATGGCTCCCGTTCCCGAGCCCGGCGCAGCGTTACGGAAGGCCAAAGCAGAACATCGGTCGAGCGTCACGCGCCGTTGACGCGCGCCGGCTCTCGATTCATCTCGGAGCCGCTTGGCGATCACCACGATAGGGCAGCGTTCACGTGCGGTGTCGAGTCGCTCGACCGTTACTTCAAGCAGCAGGCAACCCAAGACGTTCGCCGCCACATCGCCGCCGTGCACGTCTTCAGTGAGGCCGGCACCGTCGCGGGCTACTACACGCTTTCAGCGCTATCGGTCTACGTGCGCGACCTGCCAGAGGCGCTTGCGAAGCGAATGCCGCGCCATCCGTTGCCGGCGACTCTTCTCGGGCGGCTCGCGCGCGATCTCAGGTATCGCGATCAGGGTTTGGGCGAGATGCTGCTCTACGACGCGATCGAGTTGACGGTCTACGCGAGCGCTCAGATCGCCACGATCGGCATGGTCGTCGACGCGGAGAACGGCCATGCGTTCCGGTTCTACGAACGCTTCGGCTTTGAGCCGTTCACGACGACGCCAAGACGCTTGATCCTTCGGCTGGAGACGATGCGCCGGCTGGTGGAGGATCGATAGCGCCGCTACACTTGCGCCATCGGCGGCCCGGGAGGCGGAGGCGGCGGGCTGGGCGGATTCGGCGGGTAGTTTGGCGGCGTAGGCCCCTGCCACGCGAAGCGCTTGCCGGCGGGCTCCACCAGCGTGAGCACCGAGGCGCCCAGGCCGATCAACCACACCAAGCCCGTCACGGCCCAGCCGACGAACGGCACCAGCTCCGCCGCGCTCACCAGCACCAAGCCCAGCACCAGTGCGCCCAGCGGCGAAGGCGTGGCGTTCGGGCGCAGCAGCTCGTAGAAGCGCCGCCCCACCAGCAGCGCGATGGCCGCCTTGCCCAGCCAGATGCCCACGAGATAGGCGATCAGTACCAGCGGAATGAGCGGGATGCCGATGATGGTGATGGCCAGCATCACGACGATCGGCGCCAGCGCCACCAGCGCCACCACGCCGGCCAGCGCCGAGGTGCTGGGGTTGACCTCCAAGTGCGCCAAGGTCATGCGCGCGCGCAGCGGTGCCAGCAGGAAGACCAGCAGCACGATGATGTCGCCGGCTACCTGCGCCCAGGCGCGCGCATCGGAGTACCAGCTCGACGGGAACGGGAACCCAGCCGGGTGCTGGAGCCACGGCGCCAAGCCGGAGATCTGCGAAGGATCGATGGCCGTCTGCGTGCCGTCGATCTGACCGCCCGGCTCCACGGTGATCGTGCCGCCGACGGCGGTGGCGTCGCCCGTGATGTGCCCGCCCACGTCCAGGTTGCCGAAGACGACGGTGACGTCGCCGTCGACGGTGCGATCCGGCGGGATCACGACGTTGTGGAAGAGCTCCACCACGTCGTGACCGTTGCGCGCAGCGGCCGGTGCCGTAGCGAGCGCGGTTACGGCGGCGATCAGGGCGAGAAGCATCAAGAAGCGTCTCATGCCAGCTCCAGGCGCGTGTGGACGAGGTAGACGCCCAGCGCCAACAGCGCGTCGGCAAAGAGCACGACGGTGACAACGGCGGCGATCGCCGCGCCATGGCCGCCGGTGGCCACGGCGACGGCGGCGACCAGCGCTTGGGAGACGGCGAGCACCGACGCACCGCCGCCCGCCAGCGCGTGCACGCCGCCCATCAGCAACGGCCGCGCCGCCAGCGCCAACGCGCCGATGAGTGCCCAGGCGCCAAGCAGATACCAGCCCAGGAAGGCCCAGCGGAGCATCGGCTGCGCGTGCGGCCGCGCTAGCGCGCGGGCCTTCCCCATCACGGCCGGCGTGAAGTTCGGCGCAGGCTCTAGTGTTGCCGCATGTGAGGCATGGCCGAGTACCTGCTCCACTGCGCGCAGCTCGTCGAGCAGGGCGCGGCACGGGGCGCACTGCGTAAGGTGACGCTCCACGTGGGCCAGCGTATAGACGTCGAGCCCGCCTTCCAGATACTCACCCAGGCGCAGATCGCAGGCCTTACAGTTCATGACCTTCCTCCCGCCGCCATGGCCTCGCGTTCGCGCAGTCTCTGCGCCAGTGCCAGCTTGCCGCGGTGGATCAATGTCTTCACGTTGCCTAGCGAGAGGCCCAGGGTGCTGGCGATTTCGGCGTACTCCAAATTGGCGTAGTAGCGCAGGCGCAAGGCGGCTGCCATGCGCGGCGGGATACGCTCGAGCGCGGCGCGCACGGCGGCGTCCTCCTCGCCGCGCAACGCATTCGTCTCGGGATCGATCTCGTCGCGTTCGTCGCGCAGGCGTTGCTCGAGCGTCTCGTCCTCGCCCAGCGTCTGAATAGGCACGCGGCGCGTTTGGCGGTCCAGTGAGGTGCGTACGACGTTGCGGGCAATGTGGTAGAGCCACGTCGAGAACTTCCCGAGTGCGGGGTTGAAAGTTCCAAGGTGGGCGTATGCCCGTAAGAACGTCTCCTGTGCCAAGTCTTGCGCATCCTCCGGAGAGCGGATGCTCGCGCCGATGAAGTTCAGGATGCCCCGCTTGTGCCGGTCGACGAGGGCGGCGAACGCCTCGCGGTCGCCGGCGAGAACGGCCCGCACCAGCGCGTCGTCTCCATTCACGTGCACGTGCATACTCCGCGCGGGGCAGAAAGTTGCAGGGCGAAGTCGAAGGGGTGGAGGCAATGGATGAAACGACGGCTCGACTCGATCACGACCGCGAACGGCGCACGGGGATCCCCGAAGTGGTGCTCTGCGAGCGCAAGTCGCCCGAAGGGGCCGTGGCCATCGTACGCCGCTTCATGGAGCGTGAGGGGCGCGCCATCGCCACGCGCGTGACGGCGGAGCAGGTGGGACCGCTGTTGGCGGCCTTTCCCGGCGGGCACCACAACGCGTTGGCCCGCATGTTCACGGTCGGGAACCTCCCCGAGCCCACGGGCGCGCCGATCGCCGTGGTCTGCGCCGGTACCTCCGATGTGCCCGTGGCCGAGGAGGCGCACGAGATGCTGCAGGCGCTGGGGCATCCCGTGGTACGCCACGACGACGTAGGCGTGGCGGGTATCCATCGCACGATGGCGATCTTGCCCTCGCTCGAGCCCTGCCTGGCGGTGATCGCCGTGGCGGGGATGGAGGGGGCGCTGGCGAGCGTGTTGGCGGGATTGATCCGTCAGCCCGTCATCGCCGTGCCGACGAGCGTCGGTTACGGCGCCTCCCTGGGCGGTCTTGCCGCACTTTTGACGATGATGAATAGCTGCGCACCCGGCATCTGCGTGGTCAACATCGATGCAGGCTTCAGCGCCGCCTGCGTGGCTCATAAGTTCGCCGCCGCGTTCTCCGGGAACGGCTCGAAGCCTTTCTGAAGGTTGCCTCGCGCGCTTCCCGCAATACGCAGGGGTGGCCGAGTCCGTAGAGCCTAGTCTCATGCGCCGTCTGTACCGCGACGATTTCGTGCGTCACGGGGCACTCGTTTTCGCCGGCACGATGGCCGGGAACGTCGGCGGCTACCTCTACCACTTCGCCCTCAGCCGCCAGTTGGGGCCCGAGAGCTACGGCGAGCTCGTCTCGCTGATCTCGCTCCTGATGATCGCCGGCGTGCCGGCGGGCGTGGTGACCACCGTCGTGGCGCGCTATGCCGCCGAGTTCCACGCCCGTGGGGACCGCGGCCACCTGCGCGGGCTGGTGGAGTGGATCGTGCGCATAGCCGTCGTGGGCGGGCTGGTGGTGCTGGCCGTCGGCACCGGGCTCACGGGGCTCATCGCGCGCTACCTCCACTTGGGCTCGCCGCTCTCCGTCTTCTTGGCGCTCGTGGCTGCGGCACTTGGCTTCCTGGGCCCCGTGATGCGCTCGGTGCTCCAAGGCTGTCAGCGCTTCACGGGCTTCTCCGGCTCCATGGCCCTCGAAGGCTTGGGGAAGGCCGTCTTCGGCGTCCTGGCCGTGGCGATCGGCTGGGGTGTGGCTGGGGCGATCGGCGGCTTCGCGGCCGGCTCGCTTGCCGGCCTGGTGCTGTCCATGGCTCTGCTGCGCTCGGAGCTTGGCGAGCGCAACGGCTTCTCGATCGAGCCGCGCCGCCTGATCGAGACGACGGTCGGCGTGGGAGGTTCGAACCTGGCCCTGGTCGGGCTGATCACCGTAGACATGGTGCTAGCCCGCCACTACCTGCCGGCCCTTCAGGCCGGCTACTACGCGGCGGCCTCGCTGATCGGCCACTCCGTGCTCTACGTCCTGGGCTTCATCCCTGGCGTGGTGTTGCCCAAGGCCAGCGACCTCCACGCCCGCGGCGAAGACCCCAGGGGCGTGCTGCACCGCGCTCTGCTGCTGACGGGTGTCTGCTCGCTGGCTGCCGTGGCGGCGATCGCGCTCATGCCCACCTTGGCCGTGCGGGTAGTGGCCGGTGCCAAGTTCCTCCCCGCTGCCTCCCTGGCACTGGCCTACGGCGTGGCGATGATGCTGTTGGCCGCGACTTCGGTCGTCGTGACCTACCGGGTCAGCCTCCATCGCTTCGGCTACGTGATCCCTCTGCTGGTGGTGGTAGGGGGCGAGATGCTGGCGATGCTGGCCTGGCACGCCTCCGCGGCCAGCTTCCTGAGCATCTTGGTGGCTGCCAACGCAGTGGCCTTGGTGGTGGTCTTGGTCAAAGTCAACGGCAATTCGTTCGGTCATTCGACCTAATCGCCGAACAAGTAGTAGGATACGCGTGAATTAACCACAAATATTCGTGGTATGGAACTCCGCGTCGACTCCCTACGGGTCGATCGCTGCCGCTCGCTCGCGCGGTCGATCGCCGATCCGGTCCACGGCTTTATCGCCGCCCACTCGACCGTCAGCGTCGAGCGGGCAGTCCTGCGGCTATTGGGGATCGACGGCGTGGTGGGCGAGGAGATTCCGCTGGCCAATGCCGTGCTGGAGCGCCTAGATGAGGGGCAACGAGCCTTGGGCGCGGCCCGCTGGATCGGGGCTGGGGTCGCCGAGACGGGGCACACGCCGCCCGACGTGGCGCGCGAGGTCGTGGAGGGGCGCCTAGCGCTCGAGACGCTGGAGATGACGCCGCCGGAGATGGCGCGCGCCGTGCTGCGCCCGCTGGTCGTCGAGGCGCTCGACCGCGTGCGTGCGCGCCGCACGGAGCGTGAAACGGCGCTGATGCGCCTGCCGCAGGGGGAGCCGCCCCTGCTCTACGTGATCGTAGCCAGCGGCAACATCTACGAGGATCGCGTCGCCGCCGTGGCCGCCGCCGAAGCGGGCGCGCAGATCATTGCCGTGATCCGCTCGACGGGGCAGTCGCTGTTGGACTACGTGCCCTACGGCGCTACCACGGAAGGCTTCGGCGGCACCTACGCCACGCAGGAGAACTTCCGCATCATGCGCGCGGCGTTGGACGAAGTCTCGGAGCGGCTGGGGCGCTATGTGATGCTCACCAACTACGCCAGCGGCCTGTGCATGCCGGAGATCGCGGCGATGGCGGCCATCGAGCGCCTCGACATGCTGCTCAACGACTCGATGTACGGGATTCTCTTCCGCGACATCAACATGAAGCGCACGTTCGTCGACCAGCACTTCAGCCGCATGCTCAACGCCGCGGCCGGCATCGTCATCAACACCGGCGAGGACAACTACCTGACCACGGCCGATGCCGTGGAGCAGGCTCCCGCCGTGCTGGCTTCGCAGTTCATCAACGAAGAGTTCGCCCACCGCGCGGGGATGCCCGATGCGCAGATCGGCCTGGGCGACGCCTACGAGATCGACCCCGCGCTGACCGACGGCTTCCTCTATCAAGTGGCGCAGGCCCAGTTGGCGCGCCAGATCTTCCCGCACGCGCCGCTGAAGTACATGCCGCCCACCAAGCACATGACGGGAAACATCTTCAAGGGCCACTTGATGGACGCGATGTTCAACCTCACCTCGGTGATGACGGGACAGACGATCCATCTCTGCGGCATGATGACCGAGGCCATCCACACGCCGTTCCTGGGCGACCGCGCGCTCTCCCTCGAGAACGCGCGCTACGTAATGAACTCGGCGCGCCACTTCGGCGACGAGATCGTGGTGAAGCCGGACGGCATCATCGACAGGCGCGCGCGCTGGGTGCTGGAGGAGTGCGAGCGCCACCTCGAGCGCGTGGCGGAGCGGGGGCTGATGGCGGCCATCGAGGCAAAGGCCTTCGCCGATGTCTCGCGCGCCCCCGAAGGTGGGCGCGGCGTCGAGGGCGTCTTCGCCAAGGCGCCCGCCTACTGGAACCCCTTCGAGGAAGCGCTGCACCCGGCGGAGATGGCGCGATGAGATTGGTTCGCCCGTACGGGGATACGATCGACGACGGAGCCGTGCAGCTCTCGTTCACCTTGCCGATGCCGTGGAGCGAGGCCGCCGATGAGGCGGCGCGTCAACTGGTGGGCAAGATGGGCTTCAGCGACGCGGCGGTGGTGGAAGGGCGCTCGATCGCCTCGAACTTCTCGCTCTTCGTGGTCTACGCGCACACGCCGGCGAGCGTGGACGTCTCGCAGATCACCGTCGACGCCCCCGCGCCGCATGCCATGTCGCTAGACGAAGTGGATGCATTCATCCGCCGCGAGTTCCGGCGCAAGCTGGTGGTGGCGGGTGCCTGCATCGGCACGGACGCCCACACGGTGGGCATCGACGCCATCATGAACATGAAGGGCTGCCACGGAGACTACGGCTTGGAGCGCTACCACGAGCTGGAGGCCTACAACCTGGGGTCGCAAGTCTCAGCGGAGGAGTTGGTGCGCTTCGCGCAGGAACGCCGTGTGGACGTTCTGCTGGCCTCGCAGGTGGTGACGCAGAAGGGCTCCGACGTTCGTACGTTCACGGCGCTGGCCGAGCTCGTGGAAGCCGAGGGGCTGCGCGAGCGCGTGGTGCTGATCTGCGGCGGCCCCCGCGTGACCAATCTGTTGGCGCAGGAGCTGGGCTTCGACGCCGGCTTCGGACGCGGTACCCTGCCCAGTGAGGTGGCGACGTTCTTCGTCCATCGTTTGAGAGAGAAGCTGTTGTATGCCCGAGCCTGAGGAGACCGTCCTCACCTCCAAGCCCGTCTCCGCTTCCAAGATCATCTACGGTCAGCTCATGGAGCCCCCGCAGGCCAACGTCTACGGCACGGTGCACGGCGGCGAGATCATGAAACTGGTCGACACGGCGGGCGGGGCCGCGGCCATCAAGCACTCCGGGCGCATCTGCGTCACCGCTTCCGTGGATCGCATGGATTTCATCGCGCCCGTGCACGTGGGGGATTTTCTGCACATTCGCGCGAGCGTGAACTACGTGCATCGTACGTCGATGGAGGTGGGAGTGCGCGTCGATGCCGAGGAGTTGGTCACGGGCAAGAACCGCCACGTGGCATCCGCGTACGTGATCATGGTGGCGCTCGACGAGGCGGGTCGGCGCGTGATGGTGCCTTCGTTGATCGCCGAGAGCGACGACGAGCGGCGCAGGATGGCGCAGGCCGCGGAGCGATATCGTCTCCGTCAGGAGCTGCGCATGCGCGCGGCACGCTAGGAGGCTTCCCGCCCATGGCAGAGTTCACCGCCACCGACTTCGGGCTCGGCGCGAGCAGGCTCGTGGCGCCGCAGGTTTTCAGCGACCCGCGCGGCTACCTCTTCGAGAGCTACAACGAGCCGAAGTACCGCGCGCTGGGCATCGATCACGCCTGGCCGCAGGACACGGTCTCCGTCTCGCGGCGCGGCGTGCTGCGCGGCCTGCACTGCGACCCTCAGATGGCGAAGCTGGTGCAGGTGCTGCACGGCGCCGTCTACGACGTGATCGTGGATATGCGCGCGGACTCGTCCACCTATCGCCAGTGGCAGGGCGTGGAGCTCTCGGATCGCTTTCAGCAGCAGCTCTACGTGCCGCCGGGATTCGCCCACGGGTTCCTGGCGCTGGAAGAGGGGACCGTCTTTCAATACAAGTTCAGCATGACGTGGAACCCGGCGCGCGAGATCGGTCTGCGCTGGGACGATCCCACACTGAAGATCGTCTGGCCGCTGGAGTCGATTGGCGGCGGCGTGCCGATGCTCTCGCCCAAGGACGCCGCGGCGCCCCTGCTCGCGCCGCTGTAATCAGGCGGGCGCCGTCAGCAGGCCCTTGGCGAGCAGGTAGTCGTGGAGGCCCTGCTGCCAGGTGGGCATCGCATAGCCGATGGCGCGCAGGCCGTCGTTGGCCAGCACCGAGTACGCTGGGCGTCGCGCGCGCGTCGTGAACTCCGTCGAGGAGATGGGGGAGAGGTGCGCAGCGATCCCCGCCTGACGGAAGATCTCCGCGGCGAACTCGTACCAGGTGCACGCACCCGCGTTGGTGACGTGATAGATGCCGAAGCGCTCGCTCTCGGCGATAGCGCGCATGCCCTGGGCTACGTCGCGCGTGTGCGACGGTGCGACCGTCTGATCCGAGACCACGCGGATGTGCTCGCCGGCGCGCGCCTTGCGCAGCATCGTCTCGGCGAACGTCGTCCCCTTCACACGCGAGCCGGCCACGCCGTAGAGCCCGCACGTGCGCACCACGAACCAGGCATCGCCGTGGCGTGCGATCATCCGCTCTCCGGCGGCTTTTGAGATCGCGTAGGCGCTCAGCGGCGCGGGCGGCGCCGACTCCGGGTATGGCGTGCGTGCCGCGCCGTCGAAGACGTAGTCCGTGCTGACGTGCATCAGCGCCGCGCCGGCGTCGCGGCAGGCTGCCGCCAGCGCATCGGCGCCCAACGTGTTGACGGCGAAGGCGAGGGCCGGCTCCGTTTCGCAGCGCTCGACGTCGTGGAAGGCCGCCGTGTTGATCACCAGCGTGGGCCGGTGCTCTGCGAGCAGTGCCGCCATGCTCTCGGGGCGCTCGAGATCGAATGCGGGGCGGTCGAGCGCCAGCGGCGCGCGATCGGCAAAGGCTGCCATCACGTCGACGCCGAGCTGTCCGCGCGAACCGACGACCGCGACGCGATCCAAGAGAGCCATGGCGCGCGCTTCGCGCAGCGTTAGACGTGCGCCTTCGCCAGTTCCTCGAAGGCGGTGAGCGCCGATGCCACCACTTGGTCCATATTATAGTAGCGATACTCGGCCAAGCGCCCCACGAACGTGACGTTGCGCTCCTTGGCGGCCAGCACCGCGTACTTCTGATAGAGCGCGCGGCACTCGGGGTTGGGGATGGGGTAGTAGGGGTCGCCCTCGGCGCGCGGGTACTCGCGCACGATCGTGGTCTTGGGGTGTACCTGTCCCGTGAGGTACTTGAACTCCGTCGTCCGCGTATAGGGCACCGACTCGTCGGGCTCGTTGACCACGGCTGCCTCCTGATACACGGGCGTGTCCAGCGTCTCGAACTCGAAGTGCAGCGAGCGGTAGGGCAGCTTGCCGAAGCGTTCGTCGAAGTATTCATCCACCGGGCCCGTGAAGATCACGTGGCCGAAGCGCTCGCGGTCCGCGATACTGCGGTAGTCGCACCCCAACGCCAGCTCGACGCGCGGGTGTTCGACCATCGCTTGGAACATCGTTGCGAAGCCTTCTCGCGGCATCGCTTGGAACGTATCGGTGAAGTAGCGGCAGTCGTCATCGACGCGGGTGGGGATGCGCCCGCAGACGCTCGAGTCCAGCTCCGAGGGATCGAGCCCCCACTGCTTGCGCGTGTAGCCGCGAAAGAAGAGCCCGTAGAGCTCGCGCCCTACCTTGGCCACGATGGCGTCTTCCGAGCTGGCGATGCGCTCCACGCCCTCCGCCCGCCCCGCCAGGAACGCGGCCGCGGCCCGTTCGTCGAGGCGAACGCCGAAAAGACGGTGGAGCGTCACCTGGTTGATGGGGATGGGAACCAGGGCCCCACGCACGCGGGCTAGGACGCGGTGTTCGTAGGGGCGCCAGGCCGTGAAGCGGGAGAGGTAGTCCACCACGCGCTGCGCATTGGTATGGAAGATATGCGGTCCGTAGCGATGGATGCGGATCCCGTGCTCGTCCAACGGGTCGTAGGCGTTGCCGGCGAGGTGATCCCGGCGATCGATCAGCAGAACCCGCGCGCCCAGCCCGCCGGCCAGCCGCTCCGCCATCGTGGCCCCCGCGAATCCCGCCCCCACCACCAGGTAGTCGTACATCGGCCCGAGCCTTTTGCGTACGTAGGCACAGATTTACCTTCCAACGTCCGATAACTTGCGTAGCGATGCGCTGGGTTTTGATCCGCGCCGCCGTGGCACTGGGGCTGAGGGAGGACTGTGCTGGGTGACCTTTTGGCGTGGTTCACGGGGAAAGAAGTGAACCGCCGCAAGTTTCCGCGCAAGCGGAAGCCCTTCCATGCGACCTACAGCATCGACGGCGGCGTCACCCGGCGTCCCGCTATAGGCTTGGATATCAGCGGCGGCGGCATGTGCGTCATCACCCAGGAGGATCCCGGCCGCGACGAGTTCGACCTCACCGCGCTGATCGAGCAGCGCACGGTGCGCATGCGCGCCAAGATCGTCTGGCGCGATCGCGTCAACCACCAGGGGCGCACCGTTCATCGCATGGGCATGCGCTTCACGGGCATCCCCGCCGATGACTGGGATGCCATCGTGCGCTACACCACGGACCGCCCCGTCGGCGAGGATAACAAGCTCCAGGAGGAGCTCGAGGTCGTGCGCATGACGCCCGACGAGACCGACCGCCTCCTGCCTCAGGTGCTTCAGACACGCCTGCTCTCGATGCTGGTGGAGCGCCGCAGGCTGGCTCCCCTCAACCCCAAGCAGACGCCGCTGGTTGCCTACTTCTACGGCGGCGTAGCTCGGCACAACGGCATCGCCCTCCACCGGTTGACGATCCAGAGCAAGGTCGTCATGTCCGACGGGAACAGCGAGAGCTTCGAGACCCGCTTCCTGTTCGACGATCGCGGCGAGCAGGTCACGATGCTCAACTGAACCAAACCCTGCCGCCATGGGAAAGACGGCGGTCATCACGGGCATCACGGGACAGGACGGTTCCTATCTCGCGGAATTCCTTTTGGAGAAGGGCTATCGCGTGGTCGGCGTCACGCGCCGGACGAGCACGCAAGTCAACGAGCGCATCAACCACTTAGAAGGGAAGATCGAGCTGGTCTCCGCGGACCTGCTCGATCAGAGCTCGCTGACCGCGGTCATGCGCGATGCCCGCCCGGACGAAGTCTACAACCTCGCCGCGCAGTCGTTCGTTCCCGCCTCCTGGGCACAGCCGGTGCTCACGGGAGAGTTCACGGCCTTGGGCGTGACGCGCGTGCTGGAGGCGATCCGCGCCATCGATCCGCACATCCGCATGTACCAGGCTTCGTCCTCGGAGATGTTCGGCTTGGTGCGCGAGGTGCCGCAGTGCGAGAGCACGCCCTTCCATCCGCGCTCGCCGTACGGCGTGGCGAAAGTCTACGGCCACTGGATCACCGTCAACTACCGCGAGTCCTACGATCTGTTTGCCGTCTCCGGCATCCTCTTCAACCACGAGTCGGAGCGCCGCGGCTTGGAGTTCGTGACGCGCAAGATCACCGACGGCGTGGCGCGTATCAAACTCGGCTTGGCCAACGAGCTGCGCTTGGGCAACCTGGATGCGCAGCGCGATTGGGGCTTTGCCGGCGACTACGTGCGCGCCATGTGGCTGATGCTCCAGCAGGAGACTGCCAAGGACTTCGTGATCGCCACGGGGCGCACGCATGCCGTGCGCGACTTCGTGCGCCTGGCCTTCGAGAGCGTCGATCTGTCGTGGGAGCCGTACGTGGTGGTCGACCCGCGCTTCGTGCGCCCGGCGGAAGTCGACCTGCTCATCGGAGATCCCAGCAAGGCGAAGGCTCAGCTAGGTTGGCAGCCTGAGACCACCTTCGAACAGTTGGTGGAGCGCATGGTGCGCGCCGATCTGGAGCGCCTCTCGCGCACCGTTGCGGTGTAGCCGACCGATGCGTGCACTGATCACGGGGGCCGGCGGCTTCGTGGGCCGCTATCTTGTGGAGGCGCTCACCGAGCGCGGTGCGAGCGTGACTGCCACGGGCGATCACGACGCGCCGGCGTGGTGCGCGGAGCGCGGCGTGGCGTGGCATGCGCTCGACGTGCGCGATGGCGACGCGGTGGAGCGCGTGATGGGCAGTGCCGCGCCCGAGGCGATCTTCCACTTGGCGGCGCAGTCGTTCGTCCCCGAGTCGTTGGCCCATCCGCGTGAGACCTTCGACGCCAACGTCATGGGAACGCTGGCGCTCTTCCAGGGCCTGCAGCGTTTACGTGCGCGCGATCTCGACCCCGTGGTGCTGGTGACCTCGAGCGCCGAAGTCTACGGGGCCATCCCCGAATACGATGGTCCGTTGGAGGAGATTCGCCCTACCAATCCGCGCAATCCCTACGCGGCGAGCAAGGTGGCGCAGGAGGCCATCGCGCAGGCCGCCTTTCATGCGTGGGGCGTGCGCAGCGTGATCGCGCGTTCCTTCAATCACACCGGCCCCGGCCAGAGCCGGCGCTTCGTGGTGCCGTCGTTCGCCCATCGAATCGCCGAGATCGTGGCCGGCGGCGACCCCACGCTCTGGGTGGGCAACATCGAGAGCATGCGCGACTTCACCGACGTGCGCGACGTGGTGCGTGCCTACGTCCTGCTTGCGGAGCGCGGCGTGGCCGGCGAGACCTACAACGTCTGCAGCGGCTACGCATACCCCATCAAAGATCTGCTGCGCGACTTGATCCTGCTCTCGCATGCCGCCCTCTACGTGAAGGAGGATCGCGAGCGCCTGCGCCCCAGCGATTCGCCGGTGCTGGTTGGCTCCAACGCCAAGCTGCGTGCCGCCACGGGCTGGGCGCCGGAGATGCGCATCGAGCGCACGCTGGAGGACGTGTACGACTTCGAGCGCGCAACGCTGGTGCGGGCGTGAGAATCGCCTACGTCGAGATGGTGGGTGGTGCCGCCGGCAACATGCTGGCCGGTGCCTTCGTCGACCTCGGCGTTCCGCTGGAGGCGCTGGAGACGCAACTGCGCACGATTCCCGTGGACGGCTGGCGCATCGAAACCTCGCGCGTGGTCAAGCACGGCATCGCCGCAACCTACCTCGACGTGATCGTCCCCGGAGAAGATCCGCCTTACGAGCATCGCGAGCACGGTCAGGATCACGATCACGATCACGGACACGATCACGATCATCACCATCACGAAGGACGCCCCACGCGCCACCTGGCCGATATCTTGGAGATCGTGGAGCGCTCGGGTCTCTCGCCGCGCGTCAAGCGCCGGGCCGGCGCCGTCTACCGGAGGCTGGCGGAGGCCGAGGCGCGCGTCCACGGCACCACGGCGGAGGCCATCCACTTCCACGAAGTGGGGCAGATCGACGCCATCGTCGACGTGGCGATGACCTGCATCGCGCTCGAGCATCTGAACGTCGATCGCCTCTACTGCTCCGACGCGCCGGTGGGCAACGGCGAGATCACGATGGCCCACGGCCGCTATCCCAACCCGCCGCCGGCCACGCTCGATCTCTTGCGCGGCGTGCCGTTGCGCCCTGTGGACGTGCGAGGCGAGCTGGTGACCACCACGGCGGCAGCGATTCTGAGCACGCTGGCCGAGCACCCCGGCACGCGCCCGGCCATGCGCGTCGAAGCGATCGGCTACGGCGCCGGGCGCAGCGACTTCGGCATCCCCAACGTCACACGCATCACGGTGGGCGAGCCGCTGGAGGACGAGAGCTCCGCCGACGGCCTGGAGCGCGACGAGGTGGTGGTGCTGGAGGCCAACGTCGACGACATGGACCCGCGTTGGTTCGAGGGCGCCTTCGAAGCGGTGCTCGCCGCGGGCGCCAACGACGTCTGGCTGACCCCCGTGCAGATGAAGAAGTCGCGTCCGGCCTCGATCGTCGGCGCCATCTGCCCGCCGCAGCGTGCCGGCGCCGTGGCGCGTGCGCTGCTAGAGCACACCACGACGCTGGGCGTTCGCCTGCGCACGCAGGAGCGGATGATCCTCCCGCGGCGCGTCGAGACGATCGAGACGCCCCACGGGAGCGTGCGGATCAAGCTCAGCCGCCTTCCGGGCGGACGGGAGCGGCGCACCGTCGAATACGACGACGTGCGTGCCCTTGCGAAGGCGCGCGGCGTACCGATCGAGGCCGTCGTGCGCGAGATCGAGGCGCAAATGGAGGAACGGTCGTGATCGAAGTCGAGGAGTCGTCGGACCTCAAGGAGCAGCGCCTGCGAGCGATCCTGCGCGAGATGGGATCGTGCATCATCGCGTTCAGCGGCGGCGTCGACTCGGCGCTGCTCCTGAAGGTCGCCGCCGAGGAGCTGGGGGAGCGCGCCATCGGCGTCACGGGCCGCTCCGATGCGCTGGCGCAGCGCGAGTTGGAAGGGGTCATCGAGTTCGTCAAATTGATCGGCGCTCGCCACGAGCTGCTCGAGACGCGCGAGATGGAAGACGAGAACTATCTCTCCAATCCCATCAATCGTTGCTACTTCTGCAAGACCGAGCTCTTCACGCAGTTGGACCGCATTCAAAAGAAGTACGGCGTGGCCGCCATCTGCGACGGCTACAACGCCGACGACGGCGGTGACTTCCGCCCTGGGCGCAAGGCCGCCGGCGAGCACGAAGTACGCAGCCCGTTGGCCGAGGCCAACTTCCACAAGGCCGACATTCGCGCCCTGGCCCACAAGCTGGACCTCCCCGTGTGGGACAAGCCGGCCCTGGCCTGCCTCTCCTCGCGCGTGCCGTACGGCACGGCGATTACGCCGGAGATTCTGGCGCAGATCGACGCCACGGAGATGGCCGTGCTCGCCGAAGGCATCACGCAGGTGCGCGTGCGCCATCACAAAGAGGTTGCGCGCATCGAGATCCCGCCCGCGGAGTTCGCCAAGATCTTGGAGCCCGGCGTGCGCGATCGCATCACCGCGGCGGCCCGCAAGGCGGGGTATCGTTTCGTGGCGCTCGATCTCTTGGGCTACCGCAGCGGATCGATGCACGAGGGCCTGGATCAGGCGAAGGCCAAAGCCGCTTCCCCGGCGTAACAAGGGCGCCGTGTCGGCATTGGTCTTCAAGAACCGCGGCGCCATTCTCGCGCTCGGGGCGTTGCTGCTCGTGATCTTCGGCCGCCCCGCCCTCGGCAGGGCGCTCTGCGTCGGCATCGTGCTCGCCGTGCTCGGCGAGCTTCTGCGTATCTGGGCTGTGGGATACTCCGGCGTGACCACGCGCGCCAACCACGTGACGGCGCCGGCGCTGGTAACGGCGGGCCCGTACGCGTACGTGCGCAACCCGCTCTACGTTGGTAACTTCGTCACGGCGGCGGGCTTCACGCTGGCTTTCGTCTCCGGCATGGCCGCCGGCCCCGCCATCACGCTGGCGGTGATCGTGCTCGGCTTGATGGTGGTGACCTACGCCGTCATCATCCCGTACGAGGAGGCGTTTCTCGCCCACGCGTTCGGTGGGCCGTTCGCGGCATACGTGCGCGCCGTGCCGCGCATCATCCCACGCGCGCCGAAGTCGCCGGGGCAGGGCGTCTATCGCTCGGAGGTTATCTGGCGCGCCGAGACCCGTACCTTCGTCACCTTCGCGGTGGTTCTCGTGATTCTGGCCGTTCGGCTGTGGGTCCAGCGCTGATCGGCGGCCCATTGCGCGCGACGCCTGAACATGGGTATACTTCTCGCGACGGAACCTCGAGTGGTTCGTCGTTGCAGTAAGGCCGAAGTCTGAGGGCCGCATGAGGCGGCGTCATCCGGTAGCGTTCCGGGCGATCCAACTCAGGCGCTGGATTCCCGCCCTTGCGGGCGGGTTGGAGATGGCGGGTTCCCGCCGGAAAAGAAGGGGACGGAGCCGCGATGACGGCTCCCGAGCCGACGCCAGAATCGGGTCGGAGTCCGGCGCAATACGCCGCCGGAAGAGGGCGCAAGGCGCCCGAAAGACGGTCGCGGTGAGGGTCATCCCCGAGCTGCGACGTACGCCGACTGGGGACTAGTGGGCCACTAGCGCCCGGCAAACCTCGCAGCGACTCGAGATTACTCGAGGTTTCGTCTTGCCCGCGCTCCAGGTGCCCGTCCCGGCGCGGGCGAAGTCGGGCTGGTCTATCCCAACGATGTAAGAGAATCGGGAATCAGTATGGCTAAGACGGTGATCCTTTCGGCAGCCCGGACACCTTTCGGGCGCCTTGGCGGAGCGCTCTCGTCGCTTTCCGCCACCACCCTTGGCGCCGAGGCGGTCCGCGCCGCCATCGAGCGCTCCGGAGTCAACCCCGCCGACGTCGACCACGTCCTCATGGGCGAGGTCCTGCAAGCCGGCGTGGGCCAGGCCCCTGCGCGTCAGGTTTCATTCAAGGCGGGCCTGGCCAAGACGGTGACCAGCGAGGTCGTCAACAAGGTGTGCGCCTCGGGCCTGGTGGCCTTGGCCTACGCGAAGCTGGCCATCGAGGCCGGCCAGAAGGACGTCGTGGTCGCCGGCGGCATGGAGTCGATGAGCAACGCGCCCTACCTGTTGGAGAAGGCGCGCTTCGGCTATCGCTACGGCGACGGCACGTTGGTCGACGCGATGGTGCGCGACGGCCTCTGGGATTTCTTCTTTAACGTCACGATGGCCAGCCAAGGCGCGCAGGTTGCCGAGGAGCTGAAGCTCTCGCGCGAGGAGCAGGACGCCTGGGCTCTGCGCAGCCATCAGCATGCCTCCGCCGCCACCAAGTCCGGAGCCTTCGCCAAGGAGATCGTGGCGCTGAAGGTTGGGCAGAAGGCGGCCGCCGGGAAGCTGGTCGTGGACCGGCTGCCCGTGCAGGCCAAGCCGCGCATCCCCGTGCATGCCGGCGCCGGTGGTTCGGCCGGCGTCTGGGACCACGTGCCTCCGGCGAGCATGGTGGCCAACCCGGAGATCTACTCGCCTTACGTAACGGGTGAGGTGCCCTTCACGCTCGTGGAGAGCGACGAGGCGATCCGCCACGACGCCAGCCTCCAGGCGATGACAAAGCTGAAGCCGCTCGACAAGGGCGGCTCGATCACCGCAGGCAACGCCCCCGGTGTGAACGACGGCGCCGCGGCGCTGGTGCTCGCCAGCGACGAGTGGGCGAGGGCCCACGGCTGCGAGGCGCTGGCGGAGATCCTCGGCCACGCCGATGCCGCGTGGGATCCGCCGTACCTGGCGCTGACCCCGGCAATGGCCGCCACCCGCCTGCTCGAGAAGCTGGGCATGAAGACATCACAAGTCGATCTCTGGGAGATCAACGAGGCCTTCGCCTCGGTGACGCTCAGCTCGCTGCGCAGTCTGGGGCTCGACGAATCCAAAGTGAACGCGCAAGGCGGGGCCGTGGCGCTCGGCCATCCGATCGGCGCCTCCGGTGCGCGTTTGGTGACGACGCTCGTTCACCAACTGCGCGCGCGCGGCGGCGGCGTCGGCATCGCGGCAATCTGCTCGGGCTCTGCGCAGGGCGACGCCATCGCGGTACGCGTGGGATAACGCTTCGTCGTAGCGCAACAGGGAATCGCCGGGGCCTTATCGGGCCCCGGCGTCTGCCTGGAGAGAGACGAGCAGAGCGACATGCATAGCGTCATCGAGACCCCGTCCCACATCGGCTTCCAGTTCAGCGATGAACAGGTGGCCGTGGCGCATTTGGTGCGCGAGTTCGCGAAGCACGAGATCGCCCCGCATGTCGCGCGCTGGGACAAGGAGCACATCTTTCCGCGGGAGCTCTACGGCAAGCTCGCCGACGCCGGCATCCTCGGCATGACGATCCCCGAAGAGCACGGAGGCGGCGGCTCCGACACGGTCACCTACGCCCTGGTGGTCGAGGAGTTGGCCAAAGCGGATGCCGGCACGGCCACCACCTTCAGCGTCCACGCGATGGTTGCCGCCGCCATCAACGCGATGGGCACGCCGGAACAGCGCAGGCGCTACCTTCCCAAGCTCGCCTCCGGCGAGATGCTCGCCGCCTTCGCGCTCACCGAGCCCGAAAGCGGCAGCGACGCCGCCTCCCTGCGCACGCACGCCGAGCGCAACGGTGACGGCTACGTGATCAGCGGGCGCAAGCAGTGGTGCACGAACGCTGGCTACTCGGGCGTCGTCATGGTGATGGCACGCACGGGAGGCCACGGTGCCAACGGCATCAGCTCCTTCCTCGTGGAGAACGGCGTGCCGGGTTTGGTTGTGGAGAGGGTCACCGAGAAGATGGGGATCCACAGCTCCAACACCGTCGATCTTGCCTTCGATAACGTCGCTGTGCCGGCCGATGCCCTGCTGGGCGTAGAGGGACGCGGCTTTCGCCAGGCTCTGCAGACGCTCAACGCCGGGCGCATCGGTATCGCCGCACAGGCCTGCGGCATCCTCGCTGCCTGCCTGCACGAGTCGATCGCCTTCGCCAGAGAGCGCCATACGTTCGGCAAGCCGATCGGCGCCTATCAGGGCATCTCGTTCAAGATCGCGCGCATGCAAGTCGATCTCGACGCCGCGCGCCTGTTGATGTACCGCGCCGCGTGGCTGAAAGACCAAGGGCGCGACTTCGCCGTGGCTGCTTCGGAGGCGAAGCTCTTCGCTTCGGAGGCGGCCCGCCGCCAGAGCGCGGAGGCCGTGCAGATCCACGGCGGCTATGGCTATACCACGGAGTTCCCCGTCGAGCGCTACTATCGGGACGCGAAGATCACGGAGATCTACGAAGGCACCTCCGAGATTCACCAGATCATCGTCGCGAGGTCCCTGCTCGGCAAGTTGGACTGACACCACCGGCACAAGACGTTAGGAGATCGAAAAATACCGCCATGAATCTCATGGAGTACCAGGGCAAAGAGCTGTTTCGCCGCTGCGGCATACCCGTTCCACGCTCACAGCATTGCAAGACGCCCGACGACGTCGCGGCGTTCATCGAGAAGAATCCCGGCAAGTGGGTCGTCAAGGCGCAAGTCTTGATGGGTGGCCGCGGAAAGGCCGGCAAGATCAAGTTCGCCACGAGCGCGGAAGAGGGGTGCGCGGTAGCCCGTGAGATCATGGCAACGCCGATGCCGCCCAACCGTCAGAATCCGAGCGGCGAGCCGGTGAACTCGCTGCTCGTGGAAGAGACGATGGAGATCGACAAAGAGGCGTACTGCGCGATCACCGTCGACCGCGCTTCCAAGAAACCGTCGATCATCGTGACGCGCTTCGGCGGCATGGACGTGGAGGAAGTCCACGAGAAGCACCCGGAGTCGTTCACCTATCACTTCGTCGACACGGCTAGCGGGTATTGGCCGTTCGTCGGCCGCGGGCTGGCCTTCGGCGCGGAGCTCGAAGCCGGCTATCGCAAGCAGTTTCCCGCCATCGCCGCGGGCATGTACGATCTCTTCTTTCGCTACGGCGCGAAGCTCGTCGAGATCAACCCGCTCATCTTGACGAAGGATGGACGCGTGATAGCCGCCGACGCCAAGATCGAGCTGGACGACGACGCGCTCTTTCGCCAGCCCGAGCTCAAGGAGTGGCAGGCCGTTCTGCCGCTGGACGAGGACGAGAAGCTTGCCGCCGAGGCTGGCCTGGGCATCCGCAACTTCCGCCGCTTCGGCGGCACGGTCGGCACGCTGGCCAACGGTGCGGGCCTAGCGATGGGCACGATGGACGCGGTGAAGAACGCAGGCGGAGAGATCGCCAACTTCCTGGACGTAGGCGGCGGAGCCGACGCCCAGCGCGTGCGCAACTGCTACGAGCTGGTCGTCAACCACACGGCGGCTAAGGTGTTCTTCGTCAACATCTTCGGCGGCATCACGCGTGGCGACGAAGTCGCCAAGGGAATCGTGACGGCGATGAAGGAGACGACCTCGCGCAAGATTCCGCTGGTGATTCGGCTGACGGGCACCAACGAAGAAGAAGGGCGGCGCATCCTCGCCGAGGCGGGCATGACGCCGGTGCAGACCATGGACGAAGGAGCGAAGCGCGCCGTCGAACTCGCGGCGGGAGCCTAAGCAATCGTGTTTTGCACGATTGCGCCCCCGGAGGGGCTTCTCAGTACAGGGCTCCCGCGAACGGAGCAAAGCGGAGTGAGTGGGAAATCATGAGCATTTTTTTAGATAAGAGCAGCAAAATCTTCGTGCAGGGCATCACCGGCTCGGAAGGTTCGTATCACACCGGCCGCATGCTGGCGTACGGCACCAACATCGTCGGCGGTGTGACGCCGGGCAAGGGCGGGCGGAAGACCACGCACGGCCTTCCCGTCTTCAACACGGTCAAGGAGTGCATCGAGGCCACCGGCGCTACGCATCAGTGCATCTTCGTACCACCCGCCGGTGCCGCCGACGCGCTCTTCGAAGCGTACGAGGCCGGCATCCGTTTCTCGGTCTGCATCACCGAAGGCGTGCCCGTTCACGATATGCTGAAGATCGCCGGCGCGACGCCGGGCATGCGCATCATCGGCCCCAACTGTCCAGGCTTGATTTCGCCGGGGCAGTCGCTGGTGGGCATCATGCCGGGCCACGTGTTCAAGGAAGGCAACGTGGGGCTGATCTCGCGCTCCGGCACCTTGACGTACGAAGTGGTCGACGGATTGACGCGCGCGGGTCTGGGCCAGTCCACCTGCGTGGGTATCGGCGGCGATCCGATCATCGGCACCACCTTCGTCGATTGCCTGCGCGAGTTCGCGAAAGACCCGCAGACGCAGGCATTGGTGCTCTGTGGTGAGATCGGCGGCTCGGACGAAGAAGAGGCGGCCGCTTTTATCAAGGAGCGGCTGAGCGATACGCCGATCGTCGCTTTCGTCGGCGGCCGCAACGCACCGCCAGGAAAGTCGCTCGGTCACGCGGGAGCGATCATCTCCGGATCGTTCGGCACCTCGCAGAGCAAGATCGCGGCGTTCCAGGCAGCCGGCGTTCCCGTCGCCGACCGCCCCTCGCAGATCCCTGAACTGCTCAAGGAGCGCTTGGCCGCCAGAGTCTAGCGCGCGGACCCTTACTGTTTCGGCGCTCTCCTCGAGCGGGCTTCGCGCAAGCGATCGTCGACGGGGACGTCCTGCGCCTCGCCCACGAGCAGGCGCGCGAAATCGCGGTGCGCCGGATTCAGCAGGACGTTCTCCTCGATGCGCGCGATGGCGCTGGGGACTACCAGCGCAACCGAGATTGCACCGTCGATCCATGCGTCGCCGGCCGCCTGCAGCGCCGGTGGGGCCGGTGACTCGTACCAGCGTGGTGGGAGCCTGGAGACGTCCAGCGTGTCGACGGTGACGCCGTCCGGAATGTCGACCGTGCAGAAGACGAGCCCAGGGGGAATCCGCCGCCGCGCGTTTGCCATGATCTCGAGCAAGGCGAGAGCGAGCGACGATGACGCGTAGACCACGCTCTTGCCCGGCGAGTTCCATCGCCCCCCGAAGAGCCGAGCGCCCTCACCCGTGAACGCCGTCGCCGCATGCTTGCGCTGAAACGCCCGGAACACGCGCCTCAACTGTAGACGCCGTGCTCGATTCGACCGATCACTTGCTCGACGCGGCGCGCGCCAACGTCCGTGTCCAGCAGTTCCATCGGGACGCGCTCGCCCAGGGCGCGATTGGGCTCGTGCAGCCAGGCAAGGCCGTCGGCCTTGCCCATCGCCTCGACGGCCAAGGCGGCGATGCGGGCTACGCGTACGATGCGATCGGACTCATCACGCTTTAGGCGAGAGCCGCTGCGCGCGCGGCGCGCGAACGTGCTGCGGTCGATGCATGCTACTGCCTGAATCTGCGTTAGCGTGGTGGCTGTGTTCTCGGCGAGCATGCGGACGGCTTGCGCGGGGATGCCCTCGTGCACGATGCGCTCCAATTCGGTATCGCGCCGTACGCGCTGTTTGAGGGTCTGCCCGCCTCCGAGCAGCTCGGCGATCTTAGCGGCCTGTATCATTTGCTCCCTTCTACTATATCATATGATCGCAACCAGCCGCCGGCGCCGCGGAGCCGCGCTCGTTCCGGGAAAGTGCCCTCTACGCGACGGCCCCAAGGAAAAGTGCCGGATGGACCTTGTGGCGCTCCTGTACGGGCGGAGATACTAGGAGTCAGATGCACGGCTACACGTGGTCGCACCACGAGATCCGGCGGCTCCTGATGAACCTCTCGCGGCCCCGTGCTCTGGACCGTGATCCCGTCGTCCTCTCGCTCCAGCATGCTCTCGGCAGCTCCTCGCCGCGACACGCCATCGCCGATGTGGTAGAGCGTACGTTCGCCGAGAACGACGAGAAGACGCGCCTCGAGCGCACGGTCATCGAGCAATGCGATCTGCAAGGGCGCGCCACGCGCGAGGTGGCGCACGAGCTCCATCTCTCGCTGCGCCAGTTCTTTCGGTATCGCGCGCGTGCCATGGCGGCAATCGCCGCCACGCTCTCCCGCCTCCTTGCCGATGCCGGCGTGCGTCCGGCGGATCGACTCTTGGACGCGTATCTGCAGGCCTATCCGCCCGCCGGCGAGAGCGGCGAGCCGGCCTTGCAGGTCGACGAGCGCGAAGCGTACGTGACGATGCGTGCGCGGCTGAATGCATGGTTGCCGTTCCACGAAGCGGAGGCCGACCGATTCGGGGCCTTCCATGCGGCGTGCACGCGGATCCACATGGCGCGCCGCTACGACCTGGAGGGCGAGACGGCGGATGCCGATCGCCTGCTGCAGCACGTCGAACGCCAGGCGGAAGATCTCTCGCGCGAGCAGGCCGCGCACGTAGCGTTTCTGCTTGCCGACACGCGGTACCTGATCGCCGGTGACCGCGGTGGGCATCGCGCGATGGAGGGCCAGCTCGCGGCGATGGCGGCGGCCGCCCAACACACGCCCAGAGTCGAGCTCTCAGAGGCGATCGTGACGCTGCGCCAAGCAGGTCTCCTTGCGGCGCGCGGCGCCTTTGCCGATGCCCGCCATCTGATGCACGAAGCGTTGCGCGTGCGCCAAACCCATGGTGAGTTGAGCTTCGTGGCGGGCTGCGTCCTCCTCGAAGCGGTGCTCTATCTCTGCGAGGGCCACCTCGAGCGCGCCTGGGCGTTAGCGCGCACCGCGCGCGCGGTACAGCCGCACGGCCCGGAGCTCTTCCCCAGCGCGTGCGCGCTGGAGTCGATGACGGCGCTCGTGCTCGAGCGCGCCTGGGGGCCGCCGCCGGAGCCGCCGGCGCCCTTTCTGCGTACCCACCACCATGCGCTGCTCCGCGCCGTCGACGCGCGCAGGCTCGTGCGCGCCGGCAACCTCGAGGAGGCCTACGCGGCCGTGGAGACGGCGGAGGCCATCGCCACGGCCAGCGCCGGGCCGTTGCTCACCTGCTACCTCCTGGAGACGCGCGCGAATCTCGCTCAGGCCGCCGGCGAGCTGCGACAGGCCGAGTCGCTGCACGCGCGCGCCGAGGCCGCCTTCACCGCCCACGGCGATGCGCGCTGGGCGCCAATGATGTTCGCACGCGCGCTGCTGGCGCGCTGACGATGGACGAGCTGGCATGGCATCTTCACGAGACGCGCCGCCTGCTAGCGCTCGTCGTGCAGCCCAAGAGCTTGGAGCAGGATCCCGTGGCGATCTCGCTGCGCGAGGCGCTGGCTTGCGCCGATGCGCGCGAGGCGTTGGAGCGCCTGGTCGACGCCGCCTTCGAGGACGCCACGGCGAGCGCGCGCATCGAGCGCAGCATCATCCTGCTCTGCGACTTCGAGCGCCGTTCGACCAAAGACGTCTCAGGCGAGCTCCATCTCTCGCTGAGGCAATTCTTCCGCTACCGCGTCAAAGCGATCGAGTCCGTTGCCCAGGCGATGCGGCGTGTGCTCCGCGAGCATGAGATCGAGCCGCGGACGATCCTGTTGGAGTCGCTCTCGGAGATCGATCCGGAGCGCGTGCTCGCCGTCTTCGGGGGAGAGACCCCCGCTACGGAACAGGATCGCTACGCCGTCGCCCTTGCGCGTCTAGGTGCCTGGCAGCCGGTTGTGGAGCGGGATGCCGACGACTTCGATGCGTATCGCGGGGCCTCGTTGCGATTGGCGATGGGGCGCCGCTACGAGCTGAGCGGAGACGATGAGGGCGTGGCGCGCATCGTGGCGCACGCTCGCGCCGCCATGACACGACTGGACGAGCGCCGCCGCGACGCGGTCGGCTTCGGCATGGCAGATCTGCTGCGCGTCGATGCGTTAGCGCGCGGGGAGCTGGGCGCGGTAGCGCGCTATACCGCAAGTCTCCAGCGCTGCGCGCTTGGCGCGCTGGGCCGCGAGTCACGTCTGATGTACGCGGGGATAGCCATTGCGGAGCTGCAGGCACTGCGCGGGGAGCTGGCGGAGGCGCGACGTGCGCTCACCGATGCGCTAGCTTCGGCACCGCTCTACCGCGAAATCTGGGTGCTCACCTACGCTACGTTCGTGGAGGCGGCGCTCTGCGCGGCGGAAGGCGACGATGCCCACGCCCGCGAGCTGATGCGGCATACGCGCCTTGCGCTGGCGCACCGCCCCGACATCTTCGGCCGCGGCCATGCGCTGGAGGGCGTGCTGGCACTGCGCCACAGCGAGTCGTGGCAACCGTCGACCAGGCCGCCGGCCGCCTTCTTCGCCACGCGCTATGGAGCGCTGGTGCAGGCCGTCTGGGCGCGCCACCTGCTGCGCGAGGGTGACGCCGGTCGTGCGCGTGCTGTGGCCGAGGAGGCGGCGGCCGTCGCCGAGCGGACGCGCGCACCGCGGGTGGCAGCCTATGCGCGGGCCTATCTGGAGCACCGCCGCGACGTTGTCATGGCTCCGTTCGCCTAATTGCCGAAGAGGTTGCACTCCGGCTGCTGAAACAGGCGTAATCGTTTGGCGGAGCGGTTTGGCGGCCGCTTGAGGGGCAGGGGCTCACTCGTTCTGAGAGAAGGGGTTGGCGCCGGTTTTGGACAGGTGAGTCTCGTCACAGGCTCATGCGGCCGTGAATCGGTATGTGCGCTACATACATAAGGATGGGAACATGCCGAAAGTTGCGTTTTGGCGTCCGTTCGTCGCGCTGCTGACGCTCGTGGCAATGCTGGTCCAGGGAACATGGGCACTGGCCGGCACCACGGGTTCGCTCACCGGGTCGGTCGTCCTCACGGACACCAACGCTCCGGTCGTCGGTGCGAAGGTCACGATTGCTTCACCCTCGCAGGTAGAGTCAACGACCACGGATGCCAAGGGAAGTTTCGCCTTCCTCTCTCTCGCACCGGACGCGTATAACGTCACGGTCGAAAAGGAAGGCTATCAGACGGTCTCCCAAACGGGGATTACCGTCTTCGCCGATCAGTCGCAGACGCTGACGATCAGCGTGCTTAAGATCATCGGCAAGGTCACGACCCGCGCGGCGAGCGCACTGGTCAAGCCCGGCACCACCGCCGACATCTACTCGGTGGGCGCCGCGCAGCAGCAGGCCGTTCAGAGCTTGGGCGGCGGCGGCGGCCTCAACAACGCCTACTCGGGCATCGCCTCGGTGCCGGGCGTATATGTCCCGCAGGGGCAGAGCGGTTGGGCGCAGTCGGTCTACGTCCGCGGCGCCGATTACACCCAGTTGGGCTACGAGTACGACGGCGTGCCGGTGCAGCGCGCCTTCGACGCCTACCCGGCCGCCACGCTCTCCGCGCTGGGGCAGCAGGAGCTGCAGGTCTACACCGGCGCTCAGCCGATCGACGCGCAGAGCACGGGCCTAGGCGGATTCATCAACCAGGTGATCAAGACCGGCACCTATCCGGGCTTCGCCAACCTCTCGCTCGGGATCGGCGGACCGGCCTTCTACCACCAAGGTCAGTTCGAGATCGGCGGCGCGAACCCCAGCCGCATGTTCTCGTACTACATCGCCACGGCGGGCTACAATCAGGAGATCCGCTTCGGCTCGCAGTTCAACGGCAACGACTTGACCTCGCGCTTCGCGCTGGGCACGCCGTACAACTTCGTCGTCAACGGCTGCGGTGCGCCGAACGCCTCCGTTGGCTGTTACACGAACGCCGCGGGCATCGCGGGCTTCACGCCGATCGGCCCGAACGGCTATGCCGTCGGTCCGTTCCAGTACGGCTTCGCCTCCAACCTCGCCGATCGCGAGAGCGTGGTGAACCTGCACTTCGGCATCCCGCACCGTAAGGACGCGGGGCGTGACGATGTGCAGCTCCTGTACGACACCTCCACGCTGTACACGTACTTCAGCACGGCGTTGAACGACTTCGGCCCGTCTGCCAACGACGTGGCCAACGGCACCATCACGCAGGGCGGCACGGTCAACCCGGCGTGCAATAAGACGCAGTCGAATCAGCCCTGCGCGCTCTTCGGCGGCGATGCGCCGGTCTACATCGACACGCAGACCTACACGGGAGCCGTTGGCGTGCCGCTGACGGCAAACGCCGTGAACAACGTTAGCGACTACTACTTCCCCAGCTCGCCGACCAGCCGCGCGCCGTTCGCCAACATACCGCCGTCACAACGTGATGCGACGGTCAACGATGCGACGATCGTCAAGCTGCAATATCAGAAAAACATCGGGACGAATGCGTATTTCCGCGTCTACGGCTATACGTTCTACTCCGATTGGCTCAATAATGGCGCCGACAGCTTGACGGGCAACATCTGGGGCCCGATTCCCACCGACTACGAACTCAACACGCACACGCGCGGCGTGGCCGGCACATTCGCCGATCAACTCAACTCCCAGCATCTGCTCAACGTGACGGCCTCCTTCACGGACGCCGTGACGACCCGTTGGAACAATGGCTTCTACAGTGGTTCCCCGCCATTCGGATCCGGCAAGGTGGCCTGGCTCGTGGACTCGACCAACCCGACCAATGGGTTGTGCTACGGTTCGGCGGGCGGCTCCGCGGCGACATCCGTCTACTGCGGCTCGAAGAGCGCGGCGTCTTACGCACTGCCCGGGTTCGGCGGTGGTCCGCTCGCGCCGGTCGGCAGCTCGCCGACGGTGCAGGCCGCAAGCGGTCTGACCTGCGGCAGCGGGCCGTGCGAGTACGTCGTGGCGGAGAATGGGACGAGCGGCAGCTTCAATACCGTGGTGCCGAAGTTCTCATCGTTCTCCCTCTCGGACAACTGGAAGCCGAGCAACAATCTCCTGGTCAACCTCGGCTTGCGCTACGACAGCTTCACCTACGACCTCACGAATACCACGGGAAGCCCCGCGCGCACGCTGTGGCAGAACTCGTATAACGCCTTCCACTGCTTCAGCCCCGCCACGGGCCTCACGCCGACGACAACCGCGAATAGCTGCCCCTCGGGTGAGTCCCAGGTAGCATTCTCCGACGCCTCGCCCTCGTCGGTTACGTTCACGGACTGGGAGCCTCGCATCGGGTTCACCTACACGCACAACCCGTTGAACGTCTTCCGTTTCTCGTACGGCAAATACGATCAGCCGGCAAGCTCGGCGTACGAACAGTACAACGTGGCCCAGCAGAACCTGGTCGGGTACGACGTGCCGAAGTTCTATGCGTTCGGGTTCACGAACCCGTCGCACGGCATTCCGCCGGCGGTCTCCTACAACACCGACTTCTCCTGGGAGCACCAGGTGCGTGGGTCGGATATGTCCTGGAAGCTTACGCCGTTCTACCGCACCACGAAAAACCAGCTCGCGACCGTGCTGCTGGACCCCAAGACGAACTTCGTCTCGGCGATCAATGTGGGTAAGGAGACGGCGGAGGGCGTCGAGCTCCTGCTCCAAAAAGGCAACTTCAACGACAACGGTCTCGCCGAACAGCTCTCGTTCACGTATACGCATGGAACCGAGCAGTTCCAGCAGCTCCAAAACGGGACGACCGTCGTCGACGGCTTGAACCTCAGCATTCTGGGCTACAACCAGTACACCAAGTTCTGCGCCCAGAACTCCACCGATAGCCGGTGCAGCAGCGCGAAGTTGAACTTCGCGCCGGCAACGGCGGCGGCGTGCTTTACGCCGGCGACGTCGAGCGGCCCCGGTGTGGCGGATGCAACCTGTGCGGCGGGAGACGTTCAGAACCCGTACTGGAATGCTCCGGTACAGAGCCTCTTTAGCGCCGGCGACACCTTCGCGCCGTTCAACCAGTTCCCGTCCTCGGCCGGTCCCACCGGCGTGGCCGGGAGCTACGTGGAACCGTATACGGCTGCCCTCGTGCTGAACTACAAGCACAACAAGTGGGTCGTGATCCCGACCTTCCAGCTCTCGGCGGGCGGGAAGTACGGCACGCCGCTGGCGGCGCAGGGCGTCGATCCCACGACGTGCGCGGGCGTCCTGGCAGCTACCGGGACCGATCCGCGTAACCCCGGCGGCTCCGGGCAGGGCTCGCTCTACGATGCGCAGACCTGCGGCGGGGCGATCGGCATCCCCAATCCCTTCACCGGGAAGTTCGATACGCTTGGCGCGTTCACGCAGCCCGCGCAGTTGGTCGGGAATCTCCAGATCAGCTACCAGGCCACGCCGCGCGTCCAGTTCGTCCTGACGATGGTCAACATGCTCAATAGCTGCTTCGGCGGCTCGAGCGAGCCGTGGAATACCGGCAAGCCGACCTGCGGGTACTTCTTCTCGCCGCTGCCGTACGTGGGGAACTTCTACAACCCCGGCAACGCGATCCAGAACGGGGCGCAGTACCCCTACGGACCGGCCTTCGGAAGCGTGTTCCAGCAGGCGTACCAGTCGCAGTCCAACCCATTCGAGGCCTTCCTCGCGGTTCACGTCAAGCTCTAGAGGCTCGACGCTTCCGCGAACGGCTCGCGCGGGTATAAAAGGAGGGGTCCGGCGTCAGCCGGGCCCTCTTTTGTCATAAGGCCACTCCCAGGCGGCCGGGTGGTGGCCCCATACGGCAGGGAAGCGGTACTCTGAGGCGAAGGGCGGGGCCAGCCGGACACGGCCAAGCAGGGAACCTCACGTGAGGGGCCCGCTTTGGTCTTGCCGGGTGTGCATAACCGATAAGGATGGGAACATGAGGAATTTCAGGTTCCGGCATCCGTTCATTGCGTTGCTCGTCCTCGTGGCGATGCTGTTCCAGGGAACATGGGCACTGGGCGGCACCACGGGCGGATTGAGCGGCAATGTCGTCTTGGCGGATACCAACGCGCCGGTTGCCGGCGCGAAAGTCTCCGTCTCTTCACCTTCCGAGGTGCAGTCGACGACTACGGACGCCCAAGGCCACTTCACCTTCGTCTCTCTCGCGCCTGACGCGTACACCGTGTCGGTAGAGAAGGAAGGCTATCAGTCCGTCTCACAGACCGGAATCGCCGTCTTCGCGGACAACGTGCAGACGGTGAACATCTCCTTGCTGAAAGTCATCGGCAAGGTGACGACCCGCGCGGTCAGCGCGCTGGTCAAGCCGGGCACGACGGCGGACGTCTACTCGATCAACGCCTCGACGGCGGACAAGATGACGGCCCTCGGCGGCGGCGGCGGCTTGAACAACGCCTACTCCGCGATCGCCTCCGTGCCGGGCGCATACGTCCCGGCGGGAAACCAGGGCTGGTTCCAGACCGTCTTGATCCGCGGCGGCGACTACGACCAGGTCGGCTACGAGTTCGACGGCATCCCCGTCAACCGCTCGTTCGACAACTACCCGAGCAGCAACGCATCGGCGCTGGGCCAGCAGGAGCTGCAGGTGTACACCGGCGCCGCTCCGGCAAACGCGGAGGCACAGGGGCTCTCCGGGTTCATCAACCAGGTCATCAAGACCGGAACCTACCCGGGCTTCGCCTCGCTGGACCTCGGCATCGGCGCGCCGACGTATTACCACAAGGCCAACTTCGAGATCGGCGGCGCCAACCGCGCCCGTACGTTCTCGTACTACATCGGCGTCGGCGGATACGATCAGGACTACCGGATGATCGATCAGAACAACGGCGCCTCGGTCTCCGGTAACTGGGGTTCTCCGTTCGATCAGCTGCCGTGCCCTAGCGGCGCGACCGCGATCAACTTCTCGGCGTGTTACGCCAGCGGCGTTGGGCCGGGCGGCTACGTGATGGGCCCGTTCCAGATGTTCAACCCCTCGCACATCAGCGACCGCGAGAACGTCGTGAACCTGCATTTCGCCGTTCCCCACCGGAAGGACTCGGGGCGCGACGACATCCAGCTCCTGTACGACACCTCCAACATCAACACGTCGTACTACAGCTCGCTGAACGACTGGACGCAAGCACTGTTCAACGGCGATGCCACCGGCTTGAACTCCGGTAACGGTGGGGTCGTCGGCTCGAACTACCCGTTCTATATCGGCGGCTATCAGTACAACGGTACGGTCGGGGCCGCGCTGCCGGCGAACTACCAGGGTCTGACCACGAAGTACACCTTCCCCAGCTCGGGCGGGGCGTGGCTTGGTGACCCGGTAGCCGCTGGTGCGCGCGACGCCAACAACAACTCGGCGACGATCATCAAGCTGCAGTACCAGCACAACATCGGCTCCTCGGCGTACCTGCGCCTCTACGGGTACACCTTCTACTCCGACTGGTTCCTCTGGGGGCCGAACACCACGTTCTCGAACTACGTCGGCGTCAATCCCCCCGACTACGAGCTGACCACGCACACGCGCGGCGCCAGCCTCAGCTACGCCAACCAGATCAATGCGAAGAACCTGCTGGACGTGCAGCTCTCCGCGGTCGGCGCGACGTCGGTCCGTAACAACAACACGGAGATGCTGGACTCGATCTCGGGCAGCCGGAAGACCTTCGCGCTGCTCGTGAACCAGAACAGCCCGACTAGCGGCGTCTGCTACGATCTCACGGGGGCCGCGACGTCGTGCTACGGCGGCAGCCAGGCGAAGGCCACCTTCTCGAACGCCTTCAAGGGCACGGTCCCGGCGGCGCCGGCGACCTGCGGCACCGGGGCTTGCGAGTGGTACGTCGTCGAAGGCGGCCCGCACGGCACGTTCAACAACGTCAAGCCGACCTTCTACTCGTTCTCGATCTCCGATCAGTGGAAGCCCACCGATCGCCTGCTCGTGAACCTGGGCTTGCGCTTGGACGACTACCAGTTCCAAGGTGGTCCCACGACGGGTCCCGCGCGTGACTTCTGGTTCAACGCGTGGAATGCGTCGCAGTGCGTCTCCAACGCTCTGGGCAGCCGACCGGTCGACAAGACCGGCATGGGTCTGACCATCGCTCAGCCCTGCTCGGCGGCGAATGCCGGGAGCACCACCTACTCGCCGGCGACGTTGACCAACGCCTCCGGGGGAACCCAAACGTTCAACGTCTGGCAGCCGCGCGTCGGCCTCACCTACACGGTGAATCCGTACAACGTGCTGCGCGCCAGCTACGGCAAGTACTCGCAGGCGCCGAACTCGGCCTTCGAGCAGTACAACACCGACGAGCAGAACCTGCCGGGCTTCCTGGGGCCGCGCATGTACCAGTTCGGCCGCACGCAGCCCAGCTACGCGATCCGGCCCGAAGTCTCCAACAACGCGGACGTTTCGTGGGAGCATCAGGCCAAGGGCAGCGACCTCTCCTGGAAGGTCACGCCGTTCTACCGTAAGACGAGCGATCAGATCCAGCAGTTCTACCTGGATCAGAAGACCAACTTCGTCTCCGGCTTGAACGTCGGCAACCAGACCAGCGAGGGCGTGGAACTCCAGCTCAACAAGGGCGACTTCAACCGTAACGGGTTCGCCTACCAGTTGTCGTACACGTTCACCCACAGCACGGTCAAGTTCAACGCGCTCTCGAACGGCTCGACGATCGTCGCGCCGATCAACACCGCGATCCAGCAGTACAATGCCTTCACCTCGTACTGCTCCACTCATGCTACCGACGCCCGTTGCGGCAGCGGTCAGCAGCTACTCGATCCCAACACGAGCGCGGCGATCGTCGCTGCTCCGTGCTACACCGCCGCCGGTGTTCCGGTACCGGTGGCCGCCAACTGCACGGCGGGGACGACGGTGCAGAATCCCTACTGGAACGCTCCGGTGCAGGGTCTGTTGGATCCGAGCGCGAGCTATGCTCCGTTCGACCTCTTCCCAGCAGGTATCGGCAGCGCTTATCAGTCGTTCGCGGCGCCGCACGTGGCGACCCTGGTCGTGAACTACAAGCACGACCGCTGGTCGTTCACGCCGTCGCTGCAGTTCCAGGCCGGTACGAAGTACGGCGCTCCGGAGAACACGGCGGGCGTCGACCCGCTGGCCGGCTGCCCTGCCCTCGCCGGCGCGACCGGCACGGACCCACGTAACCCGTACAGCTCGGGCTCCGGCTCGCTGTACGATGCCACGGGCTGCGCCGGAACGTTGCCGATCCCCGATCAGTACACCGGGGCCTTCGACAACCTGGGCGCCTTCACGGCTCCCTCGCAGCTCCTCGGCAACCTGCAGATCTCGTACGAGGCTTCGCCCCGCGTCACGTTCCAACTGACGCTGGCGAACATCGTCAGCACCTGCTTCGGCGGTTCCGCCGAAGCCTGGACGCAGGGCGCGGGCAAGAACGTCTGCACCTACGGCGTCCTGGGTCAGGGCGCGATCTCGCCCGTCGGGAACGTCTACAACCCCGGCGCGCAGATCCAGCCCTACGTGCAGTACCCCTACCTCCGCCAGTTCGGCACCTTCAACGCCGGATCGGGCGGAGCAAGCCCAGTTCAGCCGTTCAACGCCTTCCTCGACGTCAAGGTCAAGCTCTAGACGTCACGTTAGGTCCGAGAACGGATAGCTCTTGGGGGCCTCCGGCAGTAGCCGGAGGCCCCCTCGGTTTTCTATGGAATGCCCAGGCTCGTGAAATACGGATATCGATGCGAGGATTGCCAGCGCGCCGTCTGGCCGGCAACCACGCGCACGGAGCTGCAGTGGCTGCGCGACCGCCAGCACATCGCGCGCGAGGTGGAGCGTCATTCCAGCGCCGGCCTCGACACGTGGATGCGTGAGGGACTCGAGTTCTTCGATCACCATGCCGGTCACGACGTCAGCATAGCCAGGCACCCGTAGGGTCCTCGGGTAGATCTGGCGAGGCCCCGCTTTGTGCTTCGGCGAGCGCTCTTTCGAAAGGCGAAAAATAGACGAACCCGAACGGGCCTCTAGCCGGCACGGATGGGAGCTCGGTCTCGAGTAGCGTCGGAGTGTGTCGGGCTGGTCGGGCCCTCGTACCTTGTCGGCGTAGGACAACTGCTTACAAGGAGTCGGAACATGAAGAGATTCCCGTTTCGGCATCCGCTGTTCGCGCTGGTTGCCCTCGTGGCGATGCTGGCACAGGGAACATGGGCACTGGCCGGCACCACGGGGGTACTGAGCGGAACGGTCGTTGCGGTTGATAGCAACGCGCCATTGGCCGGCGTGACCATAACGGCCGCGTCACCATCTCAGGTGGCGTCGACGGCGACGGATGCTCAGGGCCACTTCGTCTTCGTCTCCCTCGCACCGGACGCGTATACGGTGTCGGCGGAGAAAGAAGGCTACGAGTCCATCTCCCGGAGCGGTATCGCGGTGTTCGCCGATAACACGCATACGCTCTCTCTCTCGCTCCTCAAGATCATCGGCAAAGTCACCACACGTGCGACCGGCGCGCTCGTGAAGCCGGGTACGACGGCCGACGTCTACTCGGTGGATGCGACCACCCAGCAGGCCGTCAAAGGCCTGGGCGGCGGCGGCTCGATCGATCAAGCGTATTCGGCTATCGCCTCCGTTCCAGGCGTCTACGCCCCAGCGGGAGCGAACGGCTGGAACCAGACGGTCAACATTCGCGGCGGTGACTATAGTCAGGTCGGCTACGAGTTCGACGGCGTCCCCGTGAACCGCAGCTTCGACAACTATCCGGCCGTCACGGCCTCGGCGCTGGGCCAGCAGGAGCTCCAGGTCTACACCGGAGCCGCTCCGGCCAACGCGGAGTCGAATGGACTCGCCGGGTTCATCAACCAGGTGATCAAGACGGGCACCTATCCCGGTTTCGCCAGCGCGGACATCGGGGTCGGCGCGCCGACGTACTATCACAAGCTGAACTTCGAGATCGGCGGCGCCACGCCCAGCCGCCTCTTCTCGTACTACATCGGTGTCGGCGGCGTGGACCAAGACTTCCGGGTCTACGATCAGAACAACGGCGCCGCGCTCTCGTCGCGGTACGGAACGCCGTTCGACGTCTTCGCGTGCCCAGGAACACCCGGTACGGCAGTCGGCGCCGGTAACACGCTGAATGCCAACTTCGCCGGGTGCTATGCGGCGAGCGGGGCCTCCCCCTCACTGGCATTCGTGAACGTCGGTCCAGGCGGTTACCAGCTTGGGCCGTTCAACGCGGGGACGTTCGTGGCGCACATTACCGACCGGGAGAACGTCTTCAACTTCCACGTCGGCCTCCCGCACCGCAAAGACGCGGGGCGCGACGACGTCCAAGTCCTCTATGACGTCGCAAGCCTGTGGACGTGGTTCTACAACTCACCCACCGACTGGTCGCAGACGCAACTGCTCGCGGCCAATCCCGGCGGGGTGCTGCGCGGCGGCGCGCCCGTGGCGTTTCCCGGCCCCAGCCTGCAGTACAACGGCCGGGCCGGCACGTTGTTGCCGAGCAACTTCCCTTCCCTGATGACGACGTATGTCTATCCCACGGCCGACACCAATACCGGCGGGCTCGTCCCGCTGACGCGCCGTGACGCCTCGGAGAACGATCAGGCGATCTTCAAGCTGCAGTATCAGCACAATATCGGAACGAATGCGTACGTGCGCGTCTACGGGTACACGTTCTACTCGGATTGGCTGCTGAACGGTCCCAACAGCAACGGCGGCTTCGGCATCGGCGAGCCGCTGGACTACGAGCTGTTCACCCATACGCGCGGCGTCAGCGGATCCTTCGCGGACCAGATCAACGCGAAGCATCTGCTGGAGGTGGATGCCTCGGCCGTGCATTCCACGATCGTGCGCTTCAACAACAGCCAAGCCAACGTGAGCCCCTCGGCGCCGTTCGCCTATCTCGTGGACTCGACCAGCCCGGCAAGCGGCATCTGCTACTCGCTGAACGGCGCGGGGCCGGCATTCCCCACGAGCTGCTACAACACGAGCTCAAAGCACACCAATCCCGTGACAACGGTGAAGTTCAACTCGCCTGGGACAGCGGCTGCACTACCCGGAGGCGCAACGTGCGGCGGAAATCCCTGCGCGTTCTACGTCGCCACGACGGGACAAAGCGGAACGCTGAACCAGGTCCGGCCGACGTTCTACGCCTTCTCCGTGCAGGATCAGTGGAAGCCGGCTGACCGGCTCCTCTTCAACCTCGGACTGCGCTGGCAGAACTACCAGTTCGCCGGCGCCGACACCAACACCGGTGCCCGCCCCTTCTGGTTCAACGCGTGGAATGCCAGCGAGTGCATCTCCACCACGCCGGGCAGCGCGCCGCTCCTCAACCCCGCAATCTCGAAGGGAGCCGCTCCAGGGGCCCCGTGTCCCAGCGGTACCGTGCCGGCGACGCTGACGAACAGCGCGACGAACTACTCGTTCAGCTCGCTCGAGCCGCGCTTGGGCCTCACGTATTCGGTGAACCCGCTGAACGTGGTCCGCTTCTCGTACGGCAAGTACTCGCAGCCGGCGAACTCCGCGGCCGAACAATACAACGTAGCCCAACAGAATCTGCCAGGGTTCCTCGGTCCCACGTTCATGCCGTTCGGCTTCAACCAGCCGGGGCACGACATCCCACCGGAGTATTCGTACAATGCCGACCTCTCGTGGGAGCACCAGCTCAAGGGAACGGATTGGTCCTGGAAGCTCACGCCGTTCTGGCGGTACACCACCGGCGAGCAGACCACGTTCTGGATCAACCCGAAGATTTTCTTCGTCTCGTCGATCCCGGTCGGGAACTTGAAGTCGCGGGGCGTCGAGCTAGCCGTGCAGAAGGGTGACTTCAGCCGCGACGGCTGGTCCGGATCGCTCGCGTTCACGTACACCTACACGACGATCAACTACACGAACCTGCGCAACGGCGGGACGCCGCTCAGCCCCATCAACACCGATATCAAGACCTACAACGCGTACACGTCGTTCTGCGCTACGCACGCGATGGATCCGCGTTGTGGGACCCCGACGAACGGTGTGGCGGCGGCGGCATGCTTCACATCAGCCGGAGCCGCCGACGCTGCGTGCGCCGCAGGCGACATCGCCAACCCGTATTGGAACGCCCCGGTGCAGGGGCTGATGAACCTCAGCGGGCCCTACTTCCCGACGGACACCGTCGTTTCGACGCTAGGGCTTAATTTCTTCGACCCGTACGGCGTGCCATACACTTCGACGCTGATCCTGAACTACAAGCATGGCAAGTGGCGCTTCACGCCATCGTTCCAGTTCGTAGCAGGCAGCCGTTACGGTACGCCGGAGACCACGCCGGGTATCGATCCGGCGTCCGGCTGCACCGCGCTATCAGGGTCGACGACCGGTGACCCTCGTTACCCGTACGGGGCGGCCGGAGGGGCGCCGTACGACGCGACGAGCTGTGCGAGCGGCATCACGATTCCAAATCCGTTCTCTCATCAGTTCGACAACACCGGCGCATTCCGCAATCCCTCGCAGTTGCTCGGCCACCTGCAGATCGGCTACGACGTCTCGCCGCGCATGACGCTGCAGTTGACGATGACGAACATCATCAACACCTGCTTCGGCGGCAGCAGGGAGCCGTGGAACTTCGGCAACAACAAGGTCTGCGCGTATATCCCCACATCCATCGCTTTTGAAGATTCGCCGGCCGGTAACTTCTACAACCCCGGCGCCGCATTTCAGCCGCTCGTCGCCTATCCGTATGCGCCGTTCTTCGGAGTTCCCAATAACGACGTGAACGGAGGCTATATGGCGCCGTTCAGCGCGTTCTTCGACGTGATCTTCAAACTATAAAAAAGAGGCCCGGTGCAGGTGCACCGGGCCTCTCTCGTGGCGGAAGGAGCCGGAAGCGTTAGTTGGTCGGGACCCGCAGGCGCTGACCGGGGATGATCGAGCTCGCGGTGCTCAAATGGTTCGCCGCCGAGATGCCGTCCATCGTCTCTTCGATGCTCCCGTTCGCGGCCGTCCTGTTCGCGGCGATCTGCCAAAGCGTGTCGCCCGGGTGGACGACGACGGTGGCGTAGCGCGGAGTCGGCGCCGCATAGAGGTGCGATCCGACGAGGTAGGGGGTGGAGAAGAGAACCGCCATGCCGGTCAGGGCGACCAGCGGGGCGAGAGTGAACGGTCTCTTCTGTCTGTGCAGCATGGCTGCGCTCATCCCTTTCGCTGACCAGAACACTACCGCTTGTGCCAAACGAGTGTTCGTCCCCTAGATTCTAGGACTGACAGGGGCCTCCTGTCAAGTCTCTTTCGAACATACGTTTGCGTCAGCGTGTAAAATATGGTATGCTGTGCGCGTGGGAGGTGCAAGCGTGTCTCAGAAACCGCCGACGCAACGTCAGCAGGCGATTCTCGACGTCATCGCCTCATTCACTCGCGAGCATGGCTACCCGCCGTCGGTGCGTGAGATCGGCGAGCGCGTGGGCCTCTCCTCGTCGTCCACGGTACAGAGCCACCTCAAGACGTTGGAGCGGCGCGGCTTCGTCAAGCGCGACCCCACCAAGCCGCGGGCTCTCGTGCGCGATCATGCGCCCGCGCCGGAGGTCGTCACGCTTCCGGTGGTCGGGCGGGTCGCCGCCGGCGTGCCCATCACGGCGGTAGAGAACGTCGAAGACGAGTTCACCCTTTCCGCGAGTTTCGTACGCGAGAGCAACTCGTTCATGCTGCGCGTTCAGGGAGACTCGATGATCGACGCGGGAATCCTCGACGGCGATCTGATCGTCGTGCGCCCGCAGGAGACGGCGGAGAACGGCGAGATCGTGGTGGCGCTGATCGAGGACGAGGCCACCGTGAAAACCTTCTACCGTGAGCCGGGGCGCATTCGCCTCCAGCCGCAGAATCACACGATGGAGCCGATCTACGCCGAGCGCGTGCAGTTGGTAGGCCGCGTCTGCGGCGTCGTTCGCAAGCTCTGAGAGGCGCTCGAGCGCAGCGGCACGAAGGCGCGCCGCGTCATGGTCAAGATCGGAGTCACCTCGCAGGTTGCGCGTGGAGAGGCGGTGCAGGCCACGCTTCAGTCGTATATCGACTGTGTACGGGCAGCGGGCGGTGAGCCCGTTCTCCTTGAGTGGGAGCCCCAGCACGCGGTGGAGCTCGTAGCCTCGGTCGACGGCGTGCTGATGATCGGCGGCGCCGATGTGGACCCCGCGTACTACGGCATCCATCCGCCTCACCCCAGCGTCGTCTGCGCCCCAGCGCGGCGCGACGGCTTCGAAGTGGAGCTGGCGCGTCTCGCGCTGGAGTCCGGCGTACCGATGTTGGGTATCTGCCGCGGCCTCCAAGTGATGAACATCGCCTTGGGCGGCACGCTGGTGCAAGATATCGCCGCGGTCCTCCCGACGGCCGGCGAGCACCAACAGCAGTACCCTCAATCCGGCAGGGCCGCGCGCCCGCGTGGCGAGCGCACGCATACCGTGGAGATCGAGCCCGCCTCGCTGTTGGCCCAGGCACTCGGCACTCGCGAGCGTCTGCTCCAGGTGAACTCGATGCACCATCAAGCCGTCGGCCGCGTCTCTTCAGAGCTAGCCGTCGTCGCGCGGGCCGTCGAGCGCGATCCGCGCGTCGAGATCGTGGAGGGCCTGGAGGCGCGGCAAGGGCGCCATCCGTTCTATCTCGCGGTGCAGTGGCATCCGGAGGAGCTCGCCAACCCTGCCGTCGGCGGAGATGCTGCGGCTGAGGATGCCCGCGGCCTCTTCGCCGCATTGGTCGCGGCGGCGCAATGGCGGGGAGCGCTCCACTCCTGAAGCGCCTGGAACGTTCCCTTGCGCTCCTGCGCGCTGCCGGCGAGGAGCCCAACCTCGCCGCAATCCGCAACAGCATTCCGCTAGCCTTCATCGGCCTGGTGTCGCTGTTGCCGTTCTATCTCCTCTCCCCCGGTCACGGCTTCCGCGAGCGATTCTACGCTGCGTTTCCCGCCGGCTTCGGCGTCATGTCGTGGGCGCTGGTGGTGATCCTCGCCTACGCGCTCGCTAAGCGCCTGCGAACGCCACGCTGGAGCGTGGTCGTCGTCTCGCTGCTCTGCTTCTGGCTGGCTCTGCCGCGCCCGCCGGCCGAGGGGTGGATGGCGCAGTTGGCACAGCTCGGTTCGAGCGGACTCTTTCTCGCCATGCTCGTGGCGCTCGTGGCGGCCAACGCGCAGCGCATCGGCCAGCGGTGCGGCGGCCTCGCCGGCGCCGCCGTCGCGCTAGCGGCGGTGATCGCCGTCTTCGCAGGGCTTTTTGCCGCACATCTCTCGCTCGCCGTGGGTTTCGCGCACCTGATGGCGCCGCTGGCCGCGCTGGGCGACAGTCTGCCCGCCGTCCTCTTCATCGTGATCGTGGAGACGGTGCTCTGGATGGCCGGCATCCACGGCCCGGCACTGGTGGCGCCGGTGGTGACGCCGGTCTACCTGCATTTGGTTCAGGAGAACGGTTATGCACTGGCGCACGGCATCTATCCGCCGCACATCGTCACCATAGCGTTCTTCGCCTTCGTCTTTCCCGGCGGCGCCGGTGCCACGATCGCGCTGCCGTTTCAACTGCTGCGCGGCGGCATCCCGCGCGTGCGCAGGGTCGCGGCGGCGGCGCTCCTGCCTTCGCTGGTCAACGCCAACGAACCACTGATGTTCGGTTTGCCGGTGATTGCCAATCCAGCGCTGGCCGTGCCGTTCGTGATCACGCCGGTGATGCTGGCCTGCGTCGCCTATGCTGCCGTTGCGCTCCATCTGGTGGCGCCCACGGTGCTCTGGCTGCCGTCGTCGGTCCCCACCGTGATCTTCGCCTACTTCGCCACCGGCGGCGATTGGCGGGCGGTAGTCTTGGCGCTGGTGAACATCGCGCTCGCCGCGCTCATCTATCTGCCGTTCTCACGCGTCTACCGGCGCCACTTGGAGAGTCCATGCGAGAGTTCGTAACGGCGCTGCTCGACGGCACGCCGCAGGCCTATCATCCTGCGCTCGTGGAGGCGGCACGCGCGGCTGCGCAAGAGACGGCGGAGCCGCTTGCGCTGGAGCGTGCGCAGGACGCCGCGGTTCGCGCGCGCGTGCTGCGCGCGTTCGTGGCGGCCGATCTCACCGACGCCGACCTCGCCGGCACCACCGGCTATGGCTACGGCGATGCCGCGCGCGAGGGCTACGAGCGCTTGTTGGCGGAGCTGTTCGGCGCCGAGCGCGCGCTGGCGCGCCTCTCGCTGGTCAGCGGCACCCATGCCATCGTTGCCACGCTCGCGGCGCTGGTGGCGCCGGGTGAGCGGCTGCTTTGCGCCACAGGGCGCCCTTACGACACGCTGTGCAACGCCATCGTGCAGGACGGCGCGTCCCTGGTGAACCGCGAGCACATTCGCTACGACGAGGTGGCGCTGCGCGCCGGCGGAACGGTGGACCTCGAGGCGCTGCGAGCGGCGCTGGCCGAGCCCACGCGCGCCGTCTTCGTGCAGCGCTCGCGCGGCTACGCGCCGCGGCCATCGCTGGGCATCGCCGAGTGCGCGCAGATCGTGGAGAGCGTGCACGCGGCGTCGCCGGAGACGCTGGTGCTGGTGGACAACTGCTACGGCGAGTTCGTGGAGGAGCGTGAGCCGACGCACGTTGGTGCCGACCTCTGTATGGGATCGCTCATCAAGAATCCCGGCGGAGGGTTGGCGCCTACGGGCGGGTACGTCGCGGGGCGCGCCGAGCTCGTCGAGGCCGTCGCCACGCGCCTCTATGCGCCTGGCCTGGGCGACCGCCTGGGGCCCACGCTTGGGCTGGGGCGGCTCTTCTTCCAGGGGCTCTTCCAGGCGCCGCTGATCGTACGCGAGGCGTTGCGCGGCCTGCGCTTCGCCGCCGCGCTCTTCGCGCGCTTGGGCTACGCCGTCGATCCCGCCCCCGATGCGCCGCGGCGCGACATCATCCAAGGCATCCGCCTGCGCGACGGCGACGAGCTGGTGGCCTTTGCGCGCGGCCTCCAGCGGTCGATGCCGATCAACGCGCGCTTCGCCCCGGAGCCGGGACCCGTGCCGGGCTACATCGATCGCGTGGTGATGGCCGGCGGGTCGTTCGTCGGCGGCGCGACCCTCGAGCTCTCGTGCGACGCTCCGTTGCGCGCGCCCTTCGACGTCTACCTGCAGGGCGGTATCATGGCGGAGCATACCGCCTTCGGCGCCATGGCCGCTGCCCAGGCCTTGCTCGAAAGGGGCTGTTGAGCGCTCGCCAAACATCGTCTCACGAAACCTCATGGACTCGAAGCCTGAAGGGCGCGCCTACTTCCGCGCCGCCGTCTCGATCCCGGCCCGCTACGCCATCGACGGAAGACTGGGGTATGCGGAAGGCTGGATCAATGACCTCAGCGGCGGCGGGATCAAACTCGTCATCGACGAGGACCTTCCCGCGGGCGGCGTGCTGGCGTTGCGTTTTCTGCTCCCCGAGTCGTCGGAACCCATTGACGCGCGCGGGCGCGTCGTACTCTCCTATCGTGACCACCCGCAGGGGCGCTACGCGCTGGGCGTCACCTTCACGGCGATCGACGGCGGGCAGCGCGAGCGGATCGTCCGTTATGTCCAAGCATTACAGCTCCGGCGCCTCCAGGAGGGGATGCACTAGCAACCGAACCCCTCCCCCCGTCCATGTACCAGCTTGAAGTATTGAACGGTCCGCTCGACGGGAAGACATGGTCTTTCGAGAGCGAGATCACCATCGGCCGCGACGAGGCGCAGGCGCACGCGTGCATCAGCACCGACCGCTACGTCTCGCGCCGTCACGCGCGCCTGAAGGCTGAGAGCGGGCGGCTCCTGCTCACCGACTTGGGGAGCCGCAATGGTATCCGCCTGGGCGGACGCCCGGTGGCGGAGAGCGCGCCCCTCGCTGCCGGCGAGACCTTCGTCGTGGGGCGCACGGAGCTGAGGGTCGTCGAGCTGTCGTGCTGATCGTGCGCACGCCTGGCGAGTGCCGCCGGGCGGTCGCGGAGCTCCCCGCACCCGTCGGCTTCGTGCCGACGATGGGTGCCCTCCACGCCGGCCACCTCTCCGTCATCGGCCGCGCGCGCGAAGAGAATGCCGCCGTGGCCGTCTCCATCTTCGTCAACCCGCTGCAGTTCGCGCCGCACGAAGATTACGAGCGGTACCCACGCGTCTTCGATCGTGACTGCACCCTGCTGCGCGAGCACGGCGTCCACCTACTCTACGCTCCCGGCGTGGAGACGATGTATCCCGAAGGCTTCAGCACGACCGTCGATGTCGGCCATTTGGGCGAGGAGCTCGAAGGTGCGCGCCGCCCGGGCCACTTTCGCGGCGTGGCGACCGTGGTGGCCAAGCTGCTGGGCGCCGTCCGCCCGCACCGCCTCTACCTGGGGCAGAAGGATGCGCAGCAGACGGCGGTGCTCCGGCGCCTCGTCCACGACCTCGACATCGGCACGGAGGTCGTCATCGCGCGCACCGCGCGCGAGCGCGACGGTCTTGCGCTCTCCAGCCGCAACGTCTATCTGACGCCCGAGCAGCGGGCGGCGGCGCCTGCGCTCCATAGCGCACTCGAAGCGGCGGCGCACGCCATCGCAGGCGGCGAGCGCGATCCGCGTGTGGCGCTAGAGGCGGCCCGCCGCAAACTGATCGCGCCGTTTCGCGAAGACTACGTGGCGATCGTCGATCCGGCGGCGTTTACCGTGCTCGAAGAGCTGCGCCGCCCCGCGCTCGTGCTGGGCGCGGCCTATCTCGGCGTAACGCGCCTCATCGACAACCTTGCCGTGCCCGGCGACGACGGCGTCGATCCCATCGTGACGCCGCCGCTCACCGCCGTGCGCAGAGGTCTGCGGATGCCATGAGCTCCGTTGCAGGCCGCACGCTGGTGGTCGGCGTCTGCGGCGGGATAGCCGCCTACAAAGTCGCCGGCATCGTCTCGACGCTCGTGCAGCGCGGCGCCGATGTGCACGTTGTGATGACGGAGGCGGCACAGCGCTTCGTCGCGCCGCTGACGTTTCACGCACTCTCCGCCAATCGCGTCCATACCTCGCTGTGGGAGATCCGGGACCGCGAGGATCACGTGCTCCATGTGACGCTGGCCCACCGTGCCGCGGCGCTCTTGATCGCCCCCGCCACCGCCGATGCGATCGCCAAGCTCGTCCACGGCTACGCCGAGGATCTGCTCGGAGCGGTGGCGCTGGCGGCACGCTGCCCCATGATCCTGGCGCCCGCGATGAACAGTTCGATGTGGGAGCATCCCGCTACGCGCGCCAACGTGGCGGCGCTGCGCGCGCGCGGTTGGCAGATCGTGGGGCCGGAGAGCGGCTTCCTGGCCGAGCGCGAGCGCGGCGTGGGGCGTCTTGCCGCCGAGGAGCGCATCATCGCCGCACTGGAAGACGCGGTGGCGCGCACGCACGAGCTGGAGGGTCAGCACGTGCTGGTGACGGCGGGTGCAACGCGCGAGGCCATCGATCCCGTGCGCTTCATCTCCAATGCCTCGACGGGGGCGATGGGGATCGAGATCGCGCGCGAGGCGACGCTGCGCGGTGCGCAGGTCGATCTCGTGTTGGGACCCACGCATCTCGATCCGCCCCACGGCGCGCGCGCCCATCGCGTGGAGAGCGCGCGCGAGATGCACGAGCGCGTGATGGCCTTGCGCGAGGGCGTGCACGTGATCGTCGCGGCCGCCGCCGTCGCCGACTGGCGCCCCGCCGTGATTTTCGTGCAGAAGGTGAAGAAGGAGGACGTGGATCCTATGTTGCGCCTCGAGCGCAATCCGGATATCCTCGCCCAGCTCGGCGCCGCCAAGGGCGCTGCGTTCCTGGTGGGATTCGCCGCCGAGACGGAGCACGTGGAGGAACACGCGCGTGAGAAGCTGGCGCGTAAGCGCCTCGACCTGATCTGCGTCAACGACGTCTCCCAGCCAGGCATCGGCTTCGCCAGCGCGGAGAACGAGATGCTCCTGCTCTGGGAGCATGGTCGCGAGCCGCTGGAACGGGCCTCCAAGCGCGAGATCGCGGCGCGCATCTGGGACCGCATCGCAACGCTGCGCGGCGCGGAGCGAGCGCACGAAGGAGAGGCTTGATGCTGCTCACGATCGACGTCGGCAACACGGAGATCAAGCTGGGCGTCTACGGCAAGGAGAAACGCGGTCAAGCGCAGTTGATCCGCGTCTGGCGGCTGACCACCGAGCGGCGCCGCACAGCCGATGAGTACGGCATCCACTTCATCAACCTGTTCGCCTTTGCCGGTCTCGATCCGCACGGCGTGACGGCGATCGCCGTGGCCAGCGTGGTTCCGGGTACGGAGCGTGCGCTGCGCACGGCCTGTCAAGCGTACTTCGACGTCGAGCCGGCCTTCTTGCGCTCCGGTGAGCAGCAGTTGATCTCCATTCGCACGGAGCGCCCGCGCGAAGTCGGCGCCGATATCGTCGCGGGCGCCATCGGCGGGGTGGCGAAGTTCGGTACGCCGCTCATCATCGTGGGCTACGGCACGGCTACCACCTACGCCGCCGTCTCGGCGGCGGGGGAGTTTCTCGGCACGGCCATCGCGCCGGGCATTCAGATCGCCTTCGATGCACTGGTTGGGCGCACGGCGCAACTGCCGCAGGTCTCGCTGGAGCTGATCAACTCCGTGATCGGCAAGAACACGCAGGAGGCCCTGCAGTCAGGCGTCATCTACGGCGTGATCGGTCAGACCGAAGGCATCGTGACGCGCATGCGCGCGGAGCTGGGCGCGCAGACGAAGGTCGTGGCGACGGGCGGTTTAGCCGATCTCGTTGCGCGCCATCAAGAGATCTTCGAGGCGATCGATGCCGTCGATCCGCATTTGAATCTCGAAGGGCTGCGTCTCTTCGCACGAACGCAGGAGCACGCGGAAGCCGCGTCGCCGTGAAGTTGCGGCTGGGCGTCGGGCAGCGGCTCACCGTCTGGTGGGTGGCACTCTTCGCCTTAGGTTTGGCGATCTACTCACTGCTCGCCGCGGCCTGGGTGGAGCACGCCCACGAACGCGCCCTCTCCATCGACCTGCTCACCCAGGCCTCGGATGGCGTGGCAGCCGTCGATCCCGTGGGCAACCGCTTCACCCGCGCCATCCCGCTGCCGGCTATCGCGGGCTACGCTCTCGTCTCGTACGTCGGCGGGCGGCCCGGCGAGGTGCGCGGCGTTCCGCCGTCCGCCGCGACGCTCGCGCGGGCGGCGCACCTTCCCGTTGGGCGGACGAGCTTTCTGAGCGGCGATCCCGCCTACTTCGTTGCCGTGGCCGCCGCCGGAAGTGGGGACCGCGGCCCGCGCGTGGCCGTCTTCGCCGACAACGAAGCGCTGGAGGAAGAGGAGGAGCGCGTACGCGGCGCGATGCTCGCCTCGGGCCTGCCGATGCTCCTCTTCGCGGCCTTCACGGGATGGCTGTTGGCACGCGGCGCGTTGGCTCCTATCGACCGCATCATCGCCACGGCCTCAGAGGTAGCGCGATCGGGGCGCCTGAGCGCACGCCTACGCTTGGGCGGCGACGACGAGCTGGGGCGCCTGGCGCGGACGTTCGACGAGATGCTCGAGCGGTTGGAGGCGTCGTTCGATCGCGAGCGCGCGTTCATCGGCGAAGTCTCCCACGAGTTGCGCCAGCCGCTGGCGGCGCTAGGCGCGGAAGCAGAGCTGACGCTGCTGCGCAAGCGCGAACCCGCGGAGTACGCGCGCGCGCTCGAGGCGATCCGCGAGCGCGCCGAGCGTCTCTCGCGCACCATCGACGACTTGCTGCTGCTGGCGCGTGCCGATGCCGGCGTGACGGGGCGGACGATGCGCGGCGAAGTGAACGAGGCCGTCAGCGAGGCCTGCGCTGAGCTCCAGCGGCGCGGTCCCGGCATCCCCGTGGAGCTGCATCTGCGCGAGGAGCCGTTGGTCGTTGCCGTTGCCACGTCGCTGTTGGCGCGCATGGTAGAGAACCTCCTGGCCAACGCGCGCCGCGCGGCGCACCGCCTGGTACGCGTCGAAGTAGCTGCGCGCGATGGCCGCGCGGTAGTAACCGTCGACGACGACGGCCCCGGCGTCCCGCCCGCGGAGCGTGAGGCGATCTTTCGCCGCTTCTACCGCCGCTCCGACGACGGTACCGGTTTGGGTCTGCCGATCGCTGCGGCGGTGGCACGCGCGGGCGGCGGGGCGATTACCGTCGAGGATCGCCCGGGCGGCGGGGCGCGTTTCGTCATCGCTCTGCCGATCGCGTGGTGAAGCGGTAGCCGAAGCCGCGCAGCGTCTCGATGGCCTCGCCCTGCTCGCCGAGCTTGCGCCGCAGGCGCCCGATGAAGACGTCCACGACGTTCGAGGTCCCTTCGAAGAGCGAGCCCCAGACGTGTTCCTCGATGCGCTCGCGCGGCAGCGCGATACCGGCGTTGCGCACGAGGAACTCGAGCAACTCGTACTCGCGCGTCGTGAGCTCGAGCGACTCTCCGGAGGCGCAGACGGTGCGAGCGCGCACGTCGATGACGAGATCGCCCGCCATGTAGCGGCTGCTGCGCTGCGAGCCGGCGCGGCGGATCACCGAGCGCAGGCGTGCTAGCAGCTCGCGCACATGGAAAGGCTTGACGACGTAGTCGTCGGCGCCGGCGTCCAGGCCGATCACGCGATCATCCAACTCGTCGCGTGCCGTGACCAGCAGCACGGGCGTCGTATCCCCGGACTCGCGCACGCGGCGGCAGATCTCCAGGCCCGCCATCTCCGGCAGCATCCAGTCCAGCACGATGGCGTCGAAGCCGCCCGCCGCGGCCAGTGCGTCGCCGCGCGCACCGTCCCCGGCAACTTCGACGTCGTAGCCGCTCTCGCGCAGCGCGCGTGCGATCACCTCGCGCAACGGGGCATCGTCCTCGACGATCAGGACGCGCATCAGTTGCCGGTCGCCAGGAGCTCGTAGCTGCCGTAGGTCGCCACCGTCACGCCCGCTTTGATGGAGCGGGAGTGGACCTCCTCCCAGCCGCGCCGGCTCCAGCCTACCTCCACCTTCACGGAGTCGAAGCTGCCTTTGGCATTGCGGACGAAGACGTCGTACTCGCCGTCCGCGGGGTCCTGCACGACGGCGCTCACTGGGACCAGTGTCACGCCACGGCGCACGCCGGTTTCGATCTCCACGAGGAGCACCGAGCCCAGCGCCGTTTTCGGTGTGAGGTCGAAGGCAACGACGGCTTGCCCCATCTGCGTCGTGGGATCGAGCGGACGCACGACGCGCAGCACGCGGCCGGAGATACCGTCGGCGCGCACCGGGTCGCCGGCCTCTACGACCGCCGCCTGATCGCCCGGAAGCGCCACGCTCAACTGCGCCGACGAGGGATTGACTACGGTGGCGACCACGGCGCCGGCGTCGGCCCACTCGCCGGGGTTTCTCTCCAGCGCCGTCACCACGCCGTCGATCGAGGAGCGCAGCGTGGCGTTGCTCTCACCGCGGCGCGCCAGCGCCAGCGAGGCGCCGCTGGCGGCGGCATCGGAGACGGCTTGCGCGTACGCCTGCCGCGCCTGTAACAGCGAGTCGGGAAGCTTGGCGCGGTCGGCGGCCAGTGCCGCCTCGTCGAGCGCCACCTGCTGACGGGCCGCCTCGACGTCTTTGAGTGCCGCGACGCCGCCTTTGAAGAGGATCTGCTCGCGCGCCAGCGCGGAGCGGTCGCCGGCTAGGCGCGCCTGGTCCTGTCGTACCTGTGCCGCTTCGGGACTCAACTCGGAGCCGGGCGAGCGTGCGAGGCGCTGGGCGCGCTCCAACTCGCGCTTGGCCACGTCGAGCCGCTCCTGCGTCGCTTGCTGTTGTACCGTCAACGGCTGTACGTTGCCGTTGGCGGCCGCGCTCACCGTGGAGAGATCGAGGCTGGCCATGGCTTCGCCGGCGGCGACGTGCTGGCCCACGTGAACGTTCACGCTCGCGATGCGCCCCGCTTCGGAGAACGAGAGCGCAGCCATGCCGCCGGGTGCGGCGACCACGCGACCCTCGCCGCGAACCTCTTGGGCAATATCTCCGATGCGCACGGAGGCCGTCTGGACGCGCGGCGGCGCGGAGGCCTGATCGCCGGGTGCGGCGGCGGCACCTCGCTGGTGGCCGCGCAGCAGCGCGACAACGATGATGAGCGCGGCCAGCGCGCCCATGGTGACGAGGGTGCGGCTACGGGGTGACATCGGTATTCGCTCCTTCTGCGAGGCGTAGGGCGTAGCGCGCTTTGACGGCGTCGGCCTGCGCCGAGACCAATGCGCCGCGCGCCGCGACCTCTTGACTCTGCGCCAGCAGGACCTCGAAGGCGCTGGTGGCGCCGTGCGTATAGCCGAGATTCGCCGCGTCCGCCGCGGCGCGCGCAGCTTCTACGGCGCGCCGTTCCGCCTCCACGCGCACTTGTGCCGAGCGCGCATCGGCTAACGCCGACTCCACTTCGAGCACCACGCTGCGCCGCAATGCCTCGCGCTGGGCCAGCGCGCGATCGACGCCGGCACGCGCACGTTCCACCTGCGCGCGCACGGCTCCGCCGCTGTCGATGGGGACGTGGAGGCTCACGCTCACCGTGGCGCCGGCAACAAGCGTGCCTGAATCGATTCCCGACTGGCGGCCCGCGGAGGCGTCGAGCGAAGGCGCGTAGGCCAGTCCCGCGGCACGCAATGTTGCCCGTGCCGCGCGCACGTCGTCGTCTGCGGCGCGCACGTCCGCGCGTGCGCCCAACGCCGCAACAAGCGCCGCCTGCTCGGCGGGGATGGTGAACGTTAGCGGCGCCGGCACGGCCAACGCCGGGCGCGCCGAGGGCTCCAAGCCCACAGCGAGATCGAGGGCGGCGAAGGAGGTGTCGCGCTTGCCGTCGGCGGCGGCCTGAGCGGACTGCGCGGAGGCATAGGCGGCCGTGGCCTGCTCCACGTCGATCCGTGGGCCGTCGCCGGCGCGCAAGCGCACGTTTGCCGCGTCGAGCACGCGCTTGGCGCTGGCCGTACCCTCGGCGGCGATGGTCGACTGATCGCCGGCAACGAACGCATCCATGTAGGTCACCACGATTTGCAGCGTGGCCTCGTTCTGCGCGCGCGTGACGCGTGCGGCGGCGGCGCTCTCCGTGGAGTGCGCGGCATCGCTCTGGGAGCCGGCTTCACCAGGGAAGGCGAACGACTTGCTGATGCCCACGACGCTGGTGCGCTGGGCGATGGTCCCCGCGTTGCCCGACTGCGGAGCGTTGGCGTACGAGACGAAGAGCTGCGGCGCGCTGCCGGCTCGCGCGGCGAGCGTGTCGGCGGCGGCGGCGTGCCGCTCGGCGCGTGCCTGCAGAATCGCGGGATCGCGCGGGAGCGCCTGTGTGATGGCGCTCTGTAGGGAGAGCGCGAGGGTGAGCGCAGGCGTCATGCGCGGTGAACCTTCCAGCGTGCGAGCGCGGCGTAGAACGTCGGGATGATCCCCAGCGTGAAGATGGTGGCGGTGGAGAGGCCGCCGATGACGGCGATGGCCAGCGGCTTCTCCATCTCCGAGCCGGCGCCGATGCCCAGTGCCAATGGCAGCAGACCGCCGATGGCCGCCAGCGTGGTCATGACGATGGGGCGCAGGCGCATGCGCCCCGCCGTCACGAGAGCGTCGTCGATGTTGGCCCCAGCGGCCAACTCCTTGTGCGCCACGTCGAGCAAGAGGATGCCGTTCTTGACGACGATGCCCACCAGCAGAATCAAACCCATGAACGAGGAGACGTTGAACGGCGTGCCCGTAAGAAGCAGCGCGATGGCCACGCCCACCATCGCCAGCGGAATCGCCATCAGGATCACCGCCGGCTCGCGGTAACTGCGGAAGGTGAAGACCATCACGACGAAGACCAGCAGCACGGCGACGATGCCGACCACGGCGAACTCTTTGAACGATTGCTGCTGCGCAGCGTAGGCGCCGCCGATGGCAGCGCTGTAGCCGGGCGGCAGCTTCACCTTCGCCAGGGCGCGCTCGAGGTTCGCGATGGCTGCGGAGAGCGTGCCGGAGTACGATGCCGTGATGATGTCCTGCGGCTGGCCGTTGGCCTCGTAGATGTCGGTGCGCGGGGGCGCGGGGTCGATAACCGCTAGGCTGCCCAGCGAGGCGATGCCGTTGGGACCGACCACCGGGAGCTCGCCGAGTTGATCGGGCGGGAGGCGCCAATCGGGTCCGTAGCGTACGCGGATCGGCACCACGTTGGGCGGCACGGAGAGGCTGCCCACCATGTCGCCCCGCACGGCGGCCGTGAGCGTGGCGCTGAAGTCGCTCGGCGAGAGGCCAAGCCCCGCCGGCAGGCCCAGGCGCGGACTGATGGCCAGGGCGGGATCCTCCACCACCACGCCGTCGAAGACGTCGTGGATACCCTTCGCGGAGGAGATGGCGTCGGCTATGTGGGGGGCCAGTGCCGTCAGCGCGCGGTGGTCGGGCCCGGAGAGCCGAATCTCCACCGGCGCAGGTGCGCCGGAGAGATCGTTGATCATGTCTTCCAAAACTTGATGGAAGTCGAGCTGCACGTTGGGGTAGGCGCTCTGGAGGTGGTCGCGGAGCTGCGCGATCAGATCCTCGATCGGTTGGCGCGCGGCGACCTTGCGCAGCGTGATGCGCAGAATGCCTTGATTCTGTGGCAGCGGAGAGAAGCCGTTGGTGTCGATGCCGGTGAAGTTGCCCTGCGCCTGGACACCCGGAAGCGCGGAGACGATGCGCTCCATCCCGTCGGCCACGCGCCGCGTCTCGGTCAACGACGTGCCGGGCGGTAACTGGTAACTCACTTCGAAGGCCCCCTCGTCCATGTGCGGCAGGAAGCCGCTGGGCAGGCGCGTGAGGATGCCCACTGTGAGCAGCAAGCAGAGCGCGCCCACGGCGTACGCCTTCCATGGATGCGCCAGCGCGCCGCGCAAGATCGTCTCGTAGGGGCGCAACAAGGATTCCAGCAGACGATTGTGCTTAGCCTGTCCCTCGCCGCTCTTGAGAAAGCGCTCCGCGAGGATCGGCGCTAGGAAGAGCGCCAGCAGCAGTGAGGCGATCAGCGAGACGCTGAGGGTAATGGCCAGCGCGCGAAAGAACGAGCCGGAGACGCCGCTGACGAAGGCCAGCGGCAGAAAGACCACCAGCGTGGTGGTGGACGAGGCGATCATCGCCGGGGAGATCTGTCCGCTGGCGTCGACGATGGCTTCGCGGCGCCCTTTGCCTAGGCGCAAATTGCGCTCGATGTTCTCGATGACCACGATGGCGTCGTCGATGATGAGCCCTACCGCCACCGCCAAGCCGCCGGCGCTCATCAAGTTCACGCTCTCGTGGGCCACGCGCATGAAGGCAAAGGTCACCAGCATCGCCATGGGAATGATGAAGGCGGCGATAGCCGTGATGCGCCAGCTTCCCAGGAAGAAGAAGATCACGCCGATGGCCAGCGCCGCGCCGATGAGGATGGAGTCGCGCAGCGTGCGTTGGGAGTCGCGAATGAGCGTGGTCTGATCCCAGTATTTCGTGACATGCGTGCCCGCGGGCAGACGGCTCACGAGCGCAGGCAGGCGCGCTTGGAAGGCGTCGGCCATGTTCACGATGTCGGCGTCCTGCTGAGCGTAGACGCTGAGTGCCACCACGGGCTCTCCGTTGGCGCTGACGGCATCGTCGGCCGGCGTCACGGAGAGATGGACGCCGGCGACGTCGCCCACGCGCAGGGTCACGCCGTTGCGCACCGCCACGGGAATGGCGGCGATGCCCCGTGGATCCTGGATGCGGGCGTCGACGGTGGCGAAGAGACGGCGGTAGCCGCTGTCGCCGTGTCCGATCGACTGGACGGCGGTGGCTCCGGCGATGGCCTGCTCTACGTCGGCCACGGTAAGCTTGCGTGCCGCCAACTTGAGCGGGTCGAGATCGACGGCGAACTCACGCGGCTGACCACCCACCACCATGATGCGCGCCATGCCTTGGATGCCGGTGAAGATGGCTGCGGAGCGGCGCTGGACCTCCTCGTGGAGGATCGTACGCGAGACGCTGCGCGAGGTGAACGCGAACGAGAGGATCGGCTCGAAGTTCGAGGCGACGATGCGCGTCTCCACTTGGGCGTCGGGCGGCAGGCTCCCCGAGACCGTCGAGACCGCCTGCGTGACGGCTTGGAGATCGCGATTGGCGTCCGTGTTACCGTAGAAGTCGGCGATGAGATCGACGTTGCCCTGCGTGGAGTTGGCGTGAACGGAGTAGATACCCGGGGCCAGCGCCACCGCCGACTGGAGGGTGCGTGCCACCTGGAGGTTCATCTGCTCCGCGGGGGTGTCGCCGCGGGTCACGGTCACTTCGACGCGTGAGAAAGCCATCGAGGGGAAGATGGCCTTGGGGAGGATCAGATAGGCTTGAAGGCCGGCGGCCGCAAGGATCACGGCGACGAGCGCAATCGCGCGCCGGTGATCGAGACCGAACGAAGCGAGGTTCACCCGCCGAGCATAGCCGCCCGTGATGAATGGACGATGACGTGGTAGAATCGGCAGTGCCATGGCTCACGCCGCCGCTCCGTTGTGTATCGGACCCCATCAGATCTGGCCTCCCATCGTCCTCGCGCCGATGTCGGGAGTCACCAACCGTACCCTGCGCGCGCTCTACAAGCCCTTCGGCCTCGGCCTGACGGTAACGGAGTTCGTTTCCTCGAACGCCCTACAGTACGGTAACCGGCGGACCATGGAGATGATCGACCAGCACGGGCTCGAGCACCCCGTCTCCACCCAGCTCTGGGGAAACGACCCCCAGATCATGGCCTACGCAGCGAAAGTCGTGCGCGAGTGCGGCGCCGACATCGTGGACATCAACTTCGGCTGCCCCGCCCCCAAGGTTACGAAGACCGAGGGCGGGAGCGCCTGCCTACGCGACGTCGACCGTTGCGAGGCGATCATGCGGGCCGTGGTCGAGGCCGTCGACTGCCCGGTGACCGTGAAGATGCGGCTAGGGTGGACGGAACAGGATCTCGTCTTCGTCGAGGTCGCCAAGCGCGCGCAGGCGGTTGGCGTTCAGGCGGTGACGCTCCATGCGCGCACGGCGCGTCAGTTCTACAAGGGCTCCGCCGATTGGGAGCACATCGCCGTGCTCAAGCGCGCCGTCGACATCCCCGTCATCGGCAACGGTGATCTCGACGATCCCTCTCTGGCCATGGAGCGCATGCGGGAGAGCGGTGTCGATGCCGTGATGCTGGGGCGCGCCGTGCTGGGCAACCCGTGGCTGATCTCCGCGCTTCGCTCGCTGATGGAGGGCGAGCAGCCGCAGCCCTATCCGCCATCCGCGGCGCGCCTGCGCTACGCGATCCACCACTATCGCACGATGGTGGCGGAGTGGGGCGAGGAGCGTGCCGTGCCGCAGATGCGCAAGCATCTCGGCTACTATCTGAAAGGCTTCGCCGGCGCCAGCGAGCTGCGTGAGCGCGTGATGCGCACGGCTGGCGCCGAGGAGACGATTGCCGTCGTCGAGGAGACGACCGCCCGCTTGGAGTCTCAGGCGCTCGTAGCCTAGCGGATGGGCAAGGTCATCGAACCGCTGTGGTTGCTACTCATGTGCGGTATATTTACTACTAAATTGTGGTAAATTTGCTTCCGGCGTGCTACATTGGTGGGCATGGCGGATGGGCTCGAGAAGCCGGACGAGAAACGGGGTCTGCGCCTGTTCGGGTCTCCCTTGCGGACGGGCATCCTGGTGCTGACGGCTGCCCTCGGCGATACCTACCCGAGCGAGCTTGCGCGGCTGTTGAACGCGCGCACGTCGGTCGTGCAGCGGGCAATCAAGGATTTGGAGTACGACGGGCTCTTAGCGACCCAGCCTCGCACCGGGATTCGGAGGGTCACGATCGATCCGCGCCGGTATGGGGCAAGGGAGTTGATTGCCTACCTCGAGCGCCTGGCCGCGGCCCCTCCTTACACTGCGATCCTCGACAACCTGCGCGTGCGTCCACGGCGCCAAGGGAAGCCGCTGTGATCGGAGCCGATGCGCCGCTCGATGAGGTGTGCTTCATTGTCGGCGACGCGTTGCATCGCGCCGGTGTTACGGCGGTTCTCACCGGGGGCAGCGCTGCGACCGTGTACGCGCCAGGAGCCTATCAATCGGACGACATCGACTTCGTGTTGACGTTTGGTCCCGGAGGTGCGGGAGCCGCGGCTCGGGTGTTGGCTGAACTCGGCTTCAATCTAAAGAATGCGGCGTACCATCATCGCAATGGAGTACATCTGGTTGAATTCCCACCGGGGCCTCTGGCCATCGGCGACGATCAGATAACGAAGTGGGATACCTTCGTTCGCCATGGGCGCACGCTCTCCATCATCTCGCCTACCGATTGCGTTCGCAATCGCCTTGCGTCCTACTACTACTTCCGCGACCGCACGGCGCTCGGCGCAGTGGTAGTCGTTGCGCTGGCGCATCGCGATCGTATCGACGTAAAGGTCATCAAACGTTGGAGCGAACGTGAGGCGGAAGGCATTGGCCGGGCGTACCGGATCGAGGAGAGGCTTCAAGAATTTCTCGATCGCCTCTAGGACATCATTGGAAGCGCGTCGGCCTTTCCCCGATGAAATGCGTCGTGCGCGCGTGATGCAGACCACCGGCGTCGAAGAGACGATCGCCCGCCTCGAGAGTCCGCAGCTCGTGGCCTAACGCCGGGCCGCAAGAGCTAGAACATCGTCGGCAACGCCTCGGATTTGGCCAGCGCCTCCTCCATCGAATAGGTAGCGTGGATCCGCGTCGTGTTCCATTGGATCAGCCGGCTCTCGAACATGAAATCACGCACGGCATCGATGCTCTGCGCCTCGACGACTGCCAGCACGACGTGATCGGGGCCGAAGACGCGGATCGTGATGATGTCTAATCCAAGCTTGCGGGCGAGATCGGGAATCTGCTTCGCGCCTTCCTTCATCAGCGCCCGCACCTGTGCGTTCGACGTGGGGCAGAGCTCGGGGCTGTGCTCGGCCAAGATGACGAACTGCATATACCGTTCTCCTTTGCCAACCGGGGGCTGCAACGTGGCTTGATTCTAGGATGCAGTCCGGGGCGAGGCAAGGAACGACCGCCGCCTTGTGTGCCGCCCTCACGATTTGCGGACGGCGGCGTCCGCGTGCTTACCCGTAGGTCCCAGCAGCCATGTCAGCTCTTGCACGATGCCGGCGTCTTTGACGAGGTTGTACATCGGGCAGCGCACGTAGAGCGCGGCCTTGAGCCGCTCGATCGCCGCGCTGTCGGCGCCGTCGCCGCCGAGGGAGAGCCGGATGGTGGTCTCGATGCGCTGGTAGTGCGGGGAGACCGGCGCGGTGCCGAAGAGGCCGCGCCGGTCCACCGTAGCCACGCTCTCCAGATCCACGTCGTGTACCTGGATCCGCATCTCGCGCGCCAGCGTGACGATCACGATCTGCAGGCACGCATCGTAGGCGCCGAGCACGTACTCCAGCGGCGTGGGACCGCGGTTATCTCCGCCGAGCTTCTCCGGCTCGTCGACGATGAACGCGTGGCCGCGCACTCGCTGGGTGGATGCGAAGGCGCCGTGCCACTCCATCGCGGCATGGACGTGCCGCAGTTGCGGGTTTGGATCATCGGGCATATTCGTACTCCGGCGCGGTGGGGGTGGTGACGTCGGCCTGCGGCTCGCGCGTGGCGTCGATAGCGGCCGCGAAGAGCGCGACGACCACGATGAAGACGGCAAGGCCCACCAGCCCCGTGGCGTAGAGCGGTGCCGCGAAGAGCACGGTCGAGAGCGCCGCCAGTGCCGCCGCCCCCAGTGCCGCAACGCTGCGCCCCGAGAGGTGAAGGGTATAGGTGCCGCGGCGCTCGACCAGCGTGATCGCGGCGAGCGCAACGATGTTGGCGATCATTCCGGGCCACACGGGATGCGTGTGGAGGAAGAAGAGCGCAAGGCTCCAGTGGCTGAGATTGTACCAGCCCAAGCCCGTGAGCGTGCCCACGGCCATCGAGACCAGCACCGCGCGCCGCGTGGCCAGCGGCCAGAAGAGCGCCGCCACGACCGGCGCGAAGGTGGCGGAGTTGCGCGTCACCCAGGCCAGCACGTTCCACCACGCGGACTGTTCCGAGCGCAACGAAGCGAAGATCACCATCAGCACGGTGAGCAGCACGAGCGACCAGCGCGTGTAGCGCACGTACGTTGCCTCGTCGCGACCGGGGTTGAGTGCGCCGCCGACGTCGCGCCCCAGGCTGGTGGCTCCGGAGAACTGGCAGGGCGCCCCCCAGCCCAGCGCGCAGGCCCAGAATCCCAGGAAGAAGAGCGCCACGAACGGTGCCGGCAGCACGTGCACCAGGTACTGCGGAACGGCGATGAGGCCGAGCCGCCCGCCGGGAACGGCGTAGGCCGCGGCAAGGCCGATGAGCACGGCGCCGGCGATCAGCGGGAGGCCGAGGGCGGCCGCCCAATAGAGGCCGCGCTTGCCCTCTTGGAGACTGCGGCACGAGAGCGCCATCTGGAACGTGGCCTGAGCGAGGATCACGTTGAGGATGAAGGTTCCGAACCACGCGACGATCGTCTGCACGCCAACCGTCGCCGGAGCGAAGAGTTCGGGGCGCGCCAGCGCCAGATGGCGCAAGCCGGCGATGCCGGGATCGATGAAGACGGCCGTCAGCCCCACGGCGAGCATGACGTAGATCGCCACGACGTTGAAGAGCTGAGTGTAGCCCACGGACCACATCCCGCCGAACTGCAGGTAGATCAACAGCAGCGTGGCCGTGACGGCTACCGAGAGCAGCAGCGAGAGGCCGGTGAAGACGTGGAGCGCGGAGGCGAAGGCCAGCGCCGTGGCCACCGACCACATGGGAAAGGCGAAGGCGGTGATCGCTCCGCCCAGGGCGCGAGCCTGTTCGCCGAAGTGATCGCCGATCAAGCCCGAGACGGTGACCAAGAGCCGCTCGCGAAACGGCGCTAGCAGCGCGGCGGCGATGAGCAGCACCTGCGTGGTCTCGGCGATGCCGTACCACACGGCGGAGACACCTTTGAGGTATGCAAGCTCCAAGATCGCAATGAACGACGATCCCGAGAAGAGTCCCGTCACACAGACCGCGACGAAGAGCGCGTTGAAGGTGCGCCCTCCGACGAAATAGCCGCCGCCCCCGCTCGCCTTGCGATGGGCAAAGCGCCCGATCGCGATGAGCAGGATCGTGTAGGCTGCGGCCAGTGAGATAAACCAAGAGCCTACCGTCGTCATCTCTCTCCCTCCAGAATGAACGAGAGCCCCCCGCCGTTCGGCGAGGGGCCCTGCTACGATGTGGTGCGCGAGCTGGCGCGCTATCCTCTCATACGTATGGGGCGTCCGTCGCCGGCGTCGAGTGCAACGGGTGCATTCGCGGCGAGGGACACATGACGCAAAGGGATGCGGTGCAGTTCACGGTGCTCGCATGCTACCAGAGGAAAGCGAGCCGGGTCAACGCTTTCGCCGGTAATTCACTCACCGGAGGGACGTGCGCCGGAGCGGTTGAAGGCGCGCGGCGATGCTCGAGATCGCCGTTGCGGCCTCGCCGCAAGAGATCGAAACGGTGCGCACGCTCTTCCGTGAATACGAGGCGTCGCTCGACGTCGATCTCTGCTTCCAAGACTTCGAACACGAGTTGGCGACCTTGCCGGGAGCATACGCACCGCCGCGCGGCACGTTGCTGCTGGCGCGGGTCGACGGCGCCCCGGCGGGCTGCATCGCGTTACGCCCGCTCGAGGAAGGGTGCTGCGAGATGAAGCGCCTCTACGTGCGTCCGCCGTTCCGTGCCGGAGGCCTGGGCCGCGAGCTGGCCATGCGGATCTTGGCCGACGCGAAGGCACTGGGCTACCCTACGATCCGGCTCGACACGCTCCCCTCGATGGGCGCGGCGATCGCTCTCTATCGAAAACTCGGATTCCGCGTGATTGCACCATACCGCCACAACCCCGTTGCCGGGGCGCTCTACCTGGAGCGCGCGCTCTAGGCTGGGGCCAGGGCGGTAAGCCGGCTGGGTGGAAAGCGCCTGGCACCATGAAACAGTTGGACGAGCTCTACGGTGCCGCCTCGCCTCAGGCCCTGTACGACGAGACGGTCGCCAATTACCGGGACTTCGTGAACCCGCCGCTGGCGCGCGTGATGAAGCTCTCGGGCTCGGCGATCGAGGTGCGTGCCTCAGGCACCACGATCTACGATCAGCACGGCAAGGCGTACCTCGACTTCGCGGGGGGTTATGGCGTCTTCACGCTGGGCCACTCGCATCCCAAGGTCGTCGAGGCGGTGCGCCGCCAGTTGGAGCTCATCTCGCTCTCCGGCAAAGTCTTCTTCAATCCGTTGCTGGGGCGCGTCGCCAAACGTCTCGCGGAGCTGGCTCCCGGCGATCTGCGCATCTCGTTCTTCGCCAACAGCGGCACGGAGGCGGTGGAAGGGGCGCTCAAGCTGGCCAAGGCGGCGACGCACCGCCACAAGATCGTCTCGACGACCAACGCCTATCACGGCAAGACGCTGGGCTCGCTGACGGCCACGGGGCGCGAGTACTTCCGTAAGGAGTACCAGCCGCTGATGCCCGATTTCGAGCACATTCCGTATGGGGACGCGGAGGCGCTCGACCGTGCGCTCCCGGACGCCGCGGCCTTCATCGTGGAGCCCGTGCAGGGCGAAGGCGGCGTCAACGTGCCGCCGCCGGGCTACCTCACGCGCGTCCGCGAAATTTGTGACAGGCACGGCGCGCTGCTCATCGCCGACGAAGTGCAGACGGGGCTGGGCCGTTGCGGCTTCCGCTTCGCCGTCGACGAGGAAGGCGTGGTGCCCGACATCATGACGCTGGCCAAGGGGCTCTCCGGCGGCGTGATCCCCGTGGGCGCGTACCTTGCGCGCCCCGCTTGCTGGAACGCCGCGTACGCCAAGCAGCCGCTGATGCATACGTCCACGTTCGGCGGCGGCGAGCTGGCCTGCGCGGCGGCGCTGGCCGCGCTCGAGGTGATGGAGGAGGAGCATCTGGTGGAGAACGCGCGTGAGCGCGGGCGCCAGTTGATCGAGGGCGCGCGCGCCGTGGCCGCCGCCTATCCCGAGGTGGTGCACGACGTGCGCGGTAAGGGTTTGTTGGTGGGCGTGGAGCTGACGCACGAGGGCTACGGCGGCACGATTATCCCCGAGATGCTGCACGAAGGCGTTACGGCGGCGTGGACACTCAATATGCAGCGCGTGATCCGCTTGGAGCCGCCGCTGGTGGTGACGGAGGCGGAAGTTGAGCGCGCGCTCGCCGCGCTGCGCAAAGGGGTGGCGCAGGCCAGGGAGAAACTCGGGGTCCTGTCATGCCCTACGTAGAGTCCTCGATTACCATCAAGGCACCGGCTCGCCACGTCTACGACATCGCCAAGGAGCAGGAGCGCTTTCCGGAGTTCATGCCCGACGTCGAGTCGATCGCGGTGGTAGAGCGCCATCCCGGCCGCATGCTCACCAAATGGAAGACCTTGGTCGAAGGGGCGCCAATCGAGTGGCTCGAGGAAGACGTCTTCCACGACGACGCGTGCCGCATCGACTACAAGCTGCTCGAGGGCGATCTCGACAAGTTCGAGGGTGCCTGGACGTTCAGCGAAGATGGCGGCGGAGAGACGCTGGTGACGCTGGGCGTCGACTACGACTTCGGTGTTCCCACGCTTGCCGAGCTGATCGGCCCCACGCTGCAGAAGAAAGTCGAGGAGAACTCGGCGATGATGCTCGCGGCGATCAAGCGTGAGGCCGAGGCTACGGTCGCTGAGAAAACGACGGGCTGATCGTCGGCCGCGGCGATCAACGACATCCATTGATCTCCCCAAAGGCGTGATCTCCGGCTAACGTGTCGCCGGCGAGGTAGAGAAGCCGCGCCACCGAGAGGCGCCAGGGAACCGATGCGCGGCCGACTTCCGCACGTCCGGAGTCTGCCAGCTCGCCTGCCAGGTGTTCCTGGTGGACAGCTTGCCGTATGCTCTCTTGGTGTTCGCGGACGATCCGGGCAGCGATCTCGGGATTGGTGTAGTCCATCAGCGGACTCCTCTATGCGCGACGGTAACCTGCAAACAGGATACGATGGTGAATGTAACTTGTCAAGTCATTTTGGTGGTGATATAGTGGGATCGTGTCGGACACCAAGAACAAAGACGCCATCCCCGGCCAGCTCGATACCCTCAAACGCTTCCTGAATACAGTCGATCTCGACGGCGGGTCCGACGAGTTGGACTCGCCCCAGGCGCTTGGGCGGTGGCTGGCGGACGTGGGTCTGCTCGACCCCGCCTCGGAGGTGAGCAGGTACGACGCGGCGCGCGCGGTCGAAGTGCGCGAGGCCTTCCGCGACGTCATCTTCGCGAACACCTGCCATACGGAGCCGGACGCCGCGGCGCTGGCGACGCTCAGTGCAGCGGGGAGCGCGGCGCGCTATCGTGTCTCGTTCCATCCCCACGAAGGGCCCCAGTTGGAGGCGTGCGCCGAAGGCGTGGAGGGGGCGCTGGCCCGGCTAGTTGCCATCATGGCCCAGGCGATGCTCGATGGCTCCTGGGGGCGCTTCAAAGCCTGCCGTCGCGACGGCTGCCGCTGGGCCTTCTTCGACTGGACCAAGAACCAGTCGGGAGTCTGGTGCAGCATGGCTGCCTGCGGGAACCGCGAGAAGGCACGCCGCTACCAAGCTCGCAAACGGGCGGGAGGTAGCGGTTCTACGACGGTGTAGCGGCTTCGCAGGTGGGACGTTTGCTTCGCGGGGACGCGCGTCGGCGCGCTCTCCTGCGCGCCTCCTACTGCCCTCGCGCGTGCTCTCGCCATCCGTGGCTCCGCACGCGCCTCAGAGCCCCCGCGAAGCGAACGTCCCGCCTGCTCCGCCGCAGTCAGCGGCGAGTGAACGCGAACGACAACCTGGCGCGCGCCGTGCACGGAAAGCGGCGAGAGGGTGGATATTCCGCGCAGGGACTTATGGAGCGCGCGAGCCCTGGATGGGCGGAAGCGCGCGGAACGAAGCGGTCGCACAGGATGTGCGAGCCGCGGTCCCGGAGCGGAATGTCCATCCTCGAAGCCGCGAGGCGCGCAGTCATGTGCGAGCCGCGGTCCCGGAGCGGGATGTCCATCCTCGATGCCGCGCTGCGCGGGTCAGCGTGGGAGGGTGAATGCGACGATCTCCGCCTTCTTGAAGTCGTTGGTCCAGAGGCGGCCGTTGTCGCGGGCGAGCGAGATCGCCGCGAAGGACGACTGCGCCACCCACTCCAGCTCGGGCTCTGCGTTCAAGCGCACGCGGGCGATTCGGCAGCCTCCGCGATCGCGTCCCCACCAGGTGGAGACGTAGAGCGCGCCGTCGACCCAGGCGATGCCGATGATCTCCTCGCCGATGCGAACTTCGCGAACCGGCCGGTACGCGCCGTCCAACTCTAGCACGCGTTTGTTGTAGCGTTGGCTGAGCCACAGGCGCTCGCCGTCGAAGCCGAGGAAGGAGCCGGTGTCGTCAGGGCACGGGATGGCTTCGTGCTGCTTGAAGCCGTGACCGGGAAGGTAGCGGCGGATGAATCGGCTATCCCCCTCCTCGCTACAAATTAGCCGCAGCGCATCGCCGGCGGTGATGCCGCCCACCGGCCGCCCGGGGGCCACGCTCTCCTCGAACACCGTGCCTGTGCGCGGGTCGAGGCCGTAGAGGCGGCGGGTCTCCCAGGAGCCTAGCCAGAGGTGTTCCCCGTCGAAGGCGAGGGACTGCGGAGCAGGGCAAGGGGCCGAGAACCGCACGACCTCGTCGAGCGGAGGTAACGTCGTCTCCATAGCTGCGCCTTCGCTGAAAAGGGCCTCTTGCCCCTACACAGAAGGCTGGCCCTCACGCATGGGTAAGTTCGCGTTTCTGATCCACCCCCTCTCGCTCGAAGACGTGGCCCGGTACGAGCCGGGCGCCAAGGGCAAAGGGCGGGCGATCATCGAGAAGATCCTTTCCTGGATGCCTTGTTGGACGACCGCGCATATCACCGGCGTGCGTTCGCAGGCCACCGGCAAAGAGATCGAAGGTTGGTTCATCACCGTTCCGCTGATGCCCGAGCACTTCGTGACGCTCCCGCGCGAAGAAGTCTACGGCCGCATCCTGCGTGCCTGCGAGATGGCGGCGGAGCTTGGTGCGGAGATCGTGGGACTGGGCGCATTTACCGGTGTGGTCGGTGACGGCGGCGTGACGATCGCCGAGCGCTCTCCTATTCCCGTCACGACCGGTAACTCGCTGACCGTGGTGGCCGCCGTGCAGTCGCTGTTGCGGGGCGCGCGCGAGATGGAGATCGATCCCGCGGAGACGACCTGCACCGTCGTGGGGGCAACCGGCTCGATCGGCAGCGCGGCGGTTCGCATGCTCGGCGACAGCGTGGGGCGGATGGTCCTGGTGGCGCGCAACCAGACGCGCCTGCGCAAGTTCGCTCAGGAGATCGCGGGTGAGATCTCCGCACCCGTGAGCTTTACGACCGACGTGAGCGAGGGCGTGCGCCAAGCGCAGCTCATCGTCACCGCGACCAGCTCGACTCTGGAGATTATCCATCCCGAGGATCTCCAGCCCGGCGCAGTGGTCTGCGAAGTCTCGCTGCCGCACGATGTCAGCCGCCGCGTGGCGGAGCTGCGCCCGGACGTACTGGTGACCGAAGGCGGTAACATGCGCGTTCCCGGAGAGCCGCGTTTCATGCGCGTGCGCGAGCAGGGCGAGGAGTTCGACCTCGGGCTTCCACCGGCCACGGCACTGGCGTGCATGTCGGAGACGATGGCGCTGGCACTCGAAGGGCGCAACGAGAACTACAGTCTGGGGCGCGGCATCCGGCTGCAGCAGCTCTACGAGATCGAGGAGATGGCGGCGCGCCACGGCTTCGAGCTGGCAGACCTGCGCGCGTTCGACGTTGCGATCAGCCCGGAGCAGATCGCCCGCACGCGCGACGCGGCGCGGGTCGCGCGGCTCGGGCGCGCCGTCGGAGGGAATCCATGAAACGAGTAGTCTCGGTTTCGCTGGGGAGCTCCACGCGCGACCATCGGGTCGCCGTCGACTTTCTCGGCGAGCGTTTCGACATCTCGCGCGAAGGCACAGACGGATCGCTGGATCGCGCTATCGCGCGCATCCGCGAGCTCGACGGCACCGTCGACGCGATCGGTCTGGGCGGCATCGACGTCTACCTCTACGCCGGCACCAAGCGCTACGCCCTGCGCGACGGCAAGCGCCTCTTGGAAGCGGGCACGAAGACGCCGATCGTGGATGGCAGCGGGTTGAAGAATACGCTCGAGCGCGAGGCGGTGCGCTATCTGCAGGATCGTCTGGGCATGAACTTGCGCGGCGCGCACGTCTTGATGGTCAGCGCGCTCGACCGTTTCGGCATGGCGCAGGCGCTGGTGGAAGCCGGTGCAGACGTGCTCTTCGGCGACTTCATCTTCGCGCTCGATCTCGACAAGCCGGTGCGCGATCTCGCGGAGTTCGAAGTGTTGGCGGAGCGCTATCTCCCCGATGCCTGCAAACTTCCCTTCCAGTTCTTCTATCCCACGGGCAAGAAGCAAGAGGCGCCGCCCAAACCCAAGTATCCGCACTACTATGAAGAAGCGGCGATCATCGCCGGCGACTTCCACTTCATGCGCCAGTTCCTTCCGGACCGCCTCGAGGGGAAGACGGTGCTCACCAACACCGTCACGCCCGGCGACATCGAAGAGCTGCGCCGGCGCGGCGTGGCGCGCTTGATCACCACCACGCCCGACCTTGGCGGCCGCTCCTTCGGCACCAACGTCATCGAGGCGGCCCTGCTCGCGTTTCTCGGAAAGCGCTGGGAGGAGGTCACTCCTGCCGATTACGAGCGGGCGCTTCGCGAGTTGCGCTTCGAGCCGCGCGTCGTCAATCTCGCCGCCGGAGCGCCGACGCCATAGGAAACGGGGATTGGCAACTGCCGCGTGATTTGTAGGCGAATCTAGACACACATGCGTTCGCGTGGTATCCTGAAGAGGTGAAACTCGCCGATTGGGCGCGGCGCCAGGGCATCTCCTACACCACGGCCTGGCGCTGGGTCAAGGATGACGCGATGCCCGTACCGTGGCACCAGACGGCCAGCGGCACGATCTTGGTCGACGTAGCGCAGGAGCAGGCCACGCAGACTGCCGTAGCGCTCTACGCGCGCGTGAGCAGCCATGACCAACGCAAGGATCTCGACCGGCAGCTCGCGCGGCTCTCGCAGCACGCCGCTGAGCAGAAGCTCCACGTCGTTGAAGCTGTCGCTGAAGTCGGTTCGGGATTGAACGGCAAACGCCGCAAGCTGCTCCGTCTTCTGTCGGACGCGAAGATCACTGCCATCGTGGTCGAGCATCGGGACCGCTTCGCGCGTTTTGGCTCGGAGTACCTGGAAGCATCGCTTGCAGCATCGGGGCGTCGACTCATTGTAGTTGATTCATCCGAAATGAACGATGATCTCGTGCAGGATATGATTGCCGTGTTGACGAGCTTCTGCGCACGACGGTACGGGCGGCGGTCGGCCCGCAATCGCGCGATCAGTATCGAGCGCGCGCTAGCCCGGCAGGCAACGACATGATCCTAGCCCATTGCATCCGCTTGGTCCCAACGCCCGAGCAGGAAGCGTATTTCCGTCGCGCGTGCGGCGTCGCCGCTGCGCAGATACCTACAGAAACTCAAACGCCTTTCTCGTTCACTCTCGCGTAAGCAGCGCGGCTCGCGCAATCGTTCCAAAGCGAAAACCAATCTCGTACGATTGCACCGCCGCATCGCCGACATTCGAGCTGATGCGTTGCACAAGCTTACGACGCACCTGACTCGCTACCGAATCATCGTGATCGAAGACCTCAACGTTGCCGGCATGCTGGCAAACCGGCGTCTCTCGCGGGCGATTGCCGACGTCGGTTTCTTCGAGTTTCGCCGGCAGTTGGTATACAAAGCGGGGATGGCTGGTTCGACGATTATCGTTGCCGATCGGTGGTTTGCGTCATCGAAGCTTTGCTCGGCATGCGGCGAGAAGAATGAGAATCTCACGCTCTCGGAGCGTTTTTGGACGTGCGCGTCGTGCGGCGCGTCCCACGACCGCGATCTCAATGCGGCATGTAATCTCGCGCGACTCCCGGAGAGTTCACCCGGGGCAGCCCATGGAGCCGAAGGCGCTGGCGGCGAGGATCACCTCGCCGTGGAACCGGCGGCGTAGAAGTGGGAACGAGGCTATAGGCAAGGTTTGCCTATAGAATCGAGAACGGTAAGAGGGGACGAGCGTAGGGCGTCGAACGCACGGGCCCTACGTCGTCGGACAGGGCTTAGGGGCTTCGGCCATGGGCCCACGGCGACGATCCTGTTATCTGCCCCCCGGTCGCCGAGGAGCGGCCGCGCGGGACCGGAGGTCGAGGGTGAACGAGAAAGAGATCGTCTTAACGGCAGAAGGGCTCCAGAAGCTCGAAGAGGAGCTCGATCACCTCAAGACGGTCCATCGCCAAGAAGTGAACGAGCGCATCCGTCAGGCCAAAGAATTCGGCGACATCACGGAGAACGCCGAATACGAAGACGCCAAACAGGAACAAGCGTTCGTCGAGGGCCGGATTCTCAAGCTCGAGGCGATGATTCGCAACGCCAGGCTGATCGACGAGAGCGAATTCACCAGCGGTGAGGTCCATCTGGGCGCCACCGTCAAAGTGAAGGATGTGACCAATAATCGCTCCTTCGAGTTCACGATCGTGGGCAGCGCCGAGTCCGACCCGGCCAACCAGCGCGTCTCCAACGAGGCGCCTATCGGTCGAGCGCTGATGGGCAAGAAGAAGGGCGATGAAGTCGTCGTCATCACGCCCAAAGGCAGCGTAAACTATAAAGTCGAGCAGATCAAGTCGCAGAAGAAAGCGGCGAAAAAAGCAGGATAGAGGAATTCTTGAAAGGACAGGGCTCTCGCGAGCCGAGCGGAGCGGAGCGAGAGGGACACATGGAGACGCTTGAGCTAGGGGCCCGCGAAGCGGAACTGATTGCGGCCAGGCGAGAAAACCTGGCCGCGCTTCGTTCCATGGGGGCGGATCCATACGCCATCACGCGTTTCAACGTAACCGCCAAGGCCAGCGAGCTGCAGCGGCGCTTCACCGATCTTCCCGCCGGCGAGCATCGTGCGGAGCACTTCGCGGTCGCGGGGCGCGTGATGCTGCTGCGTGGCCAAGGCAACATCGCGTTCGCCGACCTCTGGGACGAGAGCGGCAAGATCCAACTGTTCTTGAAGTCCGACGTGGTGGGAAAGGTGCGGCTCAAGGCCTTCCAGCGCTACGTCGATCGCGGCGATCTGCTGGGCGTGCAGGGGCGCATCGCGCGAACGAAGCTCGGTGAGCTCTCCCTACTGGTGGAGCAGTACGACGTTCTCGGCAAGGCGCTGGCGCCGCTCCCGGATAAGTGGCATGGTCTGGTCGACGTCGAGCGCCGCTATCGCCAGCGTTACCTCGACTTGGCCGTCAATCCCGAGGTGCGCGACGTCTTCCTGATGCGCTCGCGTATCATCGCGGAGATGCGCCGTTTCCTCGAGGCCCGTAACTTCGTGGAAGTCGAGACGCCGGTGCTCATCAATATCGCCGGCGGCGCGACGGCACGCCCCTTCCAGACGCACCACAACGCCCTCGGCCTCGACCTCAACTTACGCATTGCCACGGAGCTCTACTTGAAGCGCCTAGTGGTGGGCGGCATCGAGCGCGTCTACGAGATCGGCCGCATCTTCCGCAACGAGGGGATCGACACCAAGCACAACCCCGAGTTCACGATGATGGAGCTCTATGCGGCCTACTGGAGCTACGAGGAGATGGCCCAGTTCACCGAGGAGCTGCTCGCGCACCTGGTGGCGATGGTAACGGACGGCGGAAACACGCTAGCCTATGGGGAGCGAACGCTCGACTTCCGTCGCCCCTTCAAGCGCATCAAGTACCTCGATGCGCTGCGCGAGTACGGCGGCTATGCGCGTGCCGACCTGCTCGACGTCGAGCCGGCCGTTCGCATCGCAGAATCGCTCGGTATCCCCAAGCCTCCGTCGCATACGCATGCTCTCGACAAGATCTTCGAGACCGTGGTCGAGCCGCATCTCGTCGACCCGACCTTCGTGATGGACATCCCCGTTCTGCTCTCGCCGCTGGCCAAGAGGCGTGCCGACGATCCGCAGCTGACGGAGCGCTTCGAGCTGTTCATCGCGAATATGGAGGCCTGCAACGCCTTCTCGGAACTCAATGACCCCGACGATCAGCGTGGGCGCTTCGAAGAACAGGCACGCGATCGCGATGCCGGCGACGCCGAGGCGCCGCCCCCGGACTGGGACTTCATCGCGGCGCTGGAAGTGGGGATGCCGCCGACAGCCGGCATCGGGATCGGAATCGACCGCCTTGTCATGTATCTCACGAACCAGCAGTCGATTCGCGACGTGATCCTCTTCCCGCTCCAGCGGCCCATTACCGAGCGTTAGTCGTTATCGTCGCGGTCCCCGCCGTGGCGGCCGTGGTGCTTGTACTGGCCGCGGTGCAAGCCGTTGTCGTGATGCCACGTGTAGGCACGGGCGTATTGCCCGCATCGCTCGCCGTCGCCGTCGTAGTCGCAGGGGCTCTGGCCGTTGTTGCTGAGGTAGTAGCTCTGCCCGTTAGGGTAGACGACGCGCCCGTCGGCGTAGACGGTTCCGCCGTTGCGCGTGTAGCCGACGACGGTGTCGTGCGCGACCTGCTTGTGGTGGTAGTTGTTGTAGAGGATGATCGCGGTAGTCACTGCGACGGCACCTAGGATGATGTTGCGCGTCGAGCGTTGGCCCGCAGTTTCCGCAAGGCTCGGGGTAAGCGTCCCCAGCAGCAGCACCATCGCCAGGGCGATCGCAAAGGCACCTCGTGCGAACACTGGGTGGCGGCGTACGGCATCGGTCATTGTCAACTCTCCTTCTACCGATGCGCAACGACAACGGGGCGGCAGTTAGTTCCTGCGTGCGTTCGTGTGGGCCGCGTCACCCCGTGACGCGCAGCCCCGCGGCGATGCCGTTGATCGAGAGGCGGATCGCGTCGAGGATGGCGGGCTCGGCGGTTGCCTGGTCACGGGCACGGCGCACGAGGCGCATCTGCAGGAGAGAGATGGGGTCGACGTACGGGTTACGCAGTGCGATGCTGCCGGCGATCACGGGGTCGCTTGCCAGCAGATGCGGCTGGTCGAGGATGGTCAGCACGGCCTGCTCGGTGCGCTCGTACTCCGCGCCGACGAGCGAGACGAAGCGCGTACGCAAGGAGGCGTCGTCGACCAGCGTGCACGCGTAGCGGGAGAAGATGTCGAGATCGGCCGTGGCCAGCGCACGCTCGACGCTGCGCGTCACCGCCTCGAAGAACGGGAAGGCGCGTGCCGCTTCTTGCAGCTCGCTCTGCCGCCCGCGCTCCAGCTCGTGGGCGACGGCGCTGCCGAAACCATACCAGGCGGGAAGCAGCGCGCGCGTCTGCGTCCACGCGAAGGTCCAGGGGATCGCGCGTAAGTCCTCGATAGCCCCGCTCTGGCCCCGGCGCGCCGGGCGCGAGCTGATCTGCAAGCTGGCGATCTCGCCGATCGGTGTACAGCGCTCGAAGAAGCGCAGGAAGTCGGGGTCGTCAACGAGCGAGCGATAGGCGGCGTAGGCGCGTTGGGAGAGCGCCTCGAGTTCGGGTGCCCAGCGCTCGTGATCGAGCGCGGCGTCCTCGCCCAAGGAGCGGTAGACGGAGGTGGTGAGCAGTTCGAGGTTGCGACGCGCAAGCGAGGGGAGGCCGTAGCGCGAGGCGATCACTTCGCCTTGCTCGGTCACCTTGAATCGGCCGTTGTGGCTCTCGGGCGGCTGCGTGGCCATCGCGCGGCGCGGGTCGGCTGCTCCGCGCCCCAGCGAGCCGCCCCGTCCGTGGAAGAAACGCAGGTGCACGCCGTACTCGGCGGCCACGGCGCACAGGCGGCGCTGCGCTTGGTAGATCTCCCAGCTCGCGGTGAGTAGGCCGCCGCTCTTGTTCGAGTCGGAGTAGCCGAGCATGATCTCCCAGAGATCATCCGCTTGGGCAATCGCGGCGCGGAAGGGTACGGTGTCGAGCAGCGTCCTGCAGACGGCAGGCGCCGCGCGCAGATCCTCGATGCTCTCGAAGAGCGGAACGCAGGGGATCGCCCCCGCGTCGAAGGCGCCGCACTCGCGCGCCAGCAGCCTCAGCGCGAGCATGTCGGAGGCGGAAGTCGTGCCGGAGAGAACCAGACTGCCGATCGCCTCGGGGCCATGCGCGGCGCGCACGGCGGCCACGGCGCGCAGCGAAGCCAGCAGCTCCTCCGCCGGCGCGGAGAGCGCGCAGTGGCGCGGCAGCAGAGGACGCGCGCCCGCCAGCTCGCGCAGGAGCCGCGTCATTCGCTCCCCCTCGCCGCACGCGGAGAGCGGCTTTACGCTGGGCTCGACGGCGGCGAGGATCTCGTCCAGCGTCCCCAGGACGCGGCGTTGGTGTTGGCGCCATTCAAGCGGGCAGAGGACGAAGCCGAAGATCGCCAGACGGCGCCGCAGGCGCGCCAATGGTGCCGCCGTCTCCAGCGCGTCGTGCTCGCGCAGGCTCTCCCAGACGAGATCCAATTCCTCGGCGAAGGCCGCGGCGTCGGCGTAGCCGCCGTCGCGCCGCTCCAGGGCGAGCGCGAGGCGGCGGTGCATGAAGGCCATCTTGCGCCGGTACGGCTCCGCGCTCTGCCGTGGTCCGATAGCGTAGCGCACGTCGCTCAGCTCGCGCTCGTCGCGCTCCAGCGATCTCAGCAGCGCCGGTGAGGCGCCCACGCGTGCGCTGTCTTGTGAGAGGCGCGCGTTGAGCGCGGCGATGTCTTGTTGATATCGTTCGAGGATGAAACGGCGCGCGTCGTCGGCGGCCGAGGCTGTCACCTCCGGAGTGACGTTGGGGTTACCGTCGCGGTCGCCGCCTACCCAACTGTGGAAATGCAGGAACGTCGGCACATCCGGCGCACGTTCGCCGAGGCGCTCGGCCAGCCGCCGCTCCAGGCGTTCGAAGAGCAGAGTTCCCTCCTCGACCAGCGTCTCGCGGAACCAGGCCAAGGCGTTGCGCACTTCGTCGTGCACCGTTGGCGGCGTGACATAGAGCTCGTTGCTCTCCCAGAGCAGGAGGATCTGCGCGCGCAGCTCGCGCTCGACGTCGGAGCGCTCCTCGGGCGTCAAGACGTGCTCCTCGAGCGCGCGCAGGAGCGCCGCCACGGCGCCGATCTTCTCGATCGTCGTGCGGCGCTGGACTTCCGTAGGATGCGCGGTCACGACCAGCGTGATCTCCAGCGCTTGGAGCGTGCGATCGACGCTCTCGGCATCGCGCGGACCGAGGGTTGCGGCCAGCTCGTCGAGCGAGCCGCGCTGCGGGGGCTCGTTGTGCAGCGCACGCTCGCGGCGGCGCCGCTCCCGATGGAGTTGCTCGGCGAGGTTGACCATCAAGAAATAGAGCGCGAAGGCGCGAATGACGTCGACCGATTGCTGCACGGTCAGCGCGTCGAGCAGGGCGTCCAGCTCCGCCTCGACCGCCGCCGTCGGCTCGCGCCGCCGCCGCCGCGTGAGCGCGCGGATCTGCTCGACACGGTCGTACGTCCCGGGCGCCGCATGCAGGCGCAGGACGTCACCCACCATGCGCCCCAGCATGTTGACGTGTTCGCGCAGCGCCGGCGCGATCGGCTCACTGCGCGGTAAAGCCGCCATCGACCGTCAGTACCGACCCCGTGATGTACGACGAGGCATTGGAGGCTAGGAAGACGACGGCACCGGCGAGCTCGTCAGGATTGGCGATGCGCCCCAGCGGGATACGCGCGATCAACGCGGGGCCGAGTTTGGGATGCTCGGCCAACCCTTTCGTCAAGTCCGTGGCGAAGTAGCCGGGAGCGATGGCGTTGACACGCGCGCCGTGCGGAGCGAGCTCCAGAGCGAGCGAGCGCGTGAATTGGTCGAGTGCGCCTTTGGCCGCGGCGTAGGCCGCCAGGCGCCCGTCACCGACTTGACCGAGCACGGAGGAGATATTGATGATCGAGCCACGTCCGCGCTGTTTCATGTGCGGTGTCGCGGCGCGCGAGCAGTAGAAGGCGCCGCGCAGATCGACTTCCAGAATCTCGTCCCAGGCGGCGTTCTCGATCTGCTCGATGCTGGTGAAGAGCGGGCTGATGCCCGCGTTGTTGATCAGCACGTCGACGCCGCCGTGCTTGCGCTCGACGTGCGCGAAGAGCGCAGAGACCTGCCCCGCATCGCGGACGTTGCAGGCCATGCCTACAGCCTGGCAGCCCAGTGAGGTGAGCTCGCGCGCGGCGTGCTCCGTCCCTTCGACGGTGCGCCCGCAGAGGATGAGCGAGGCCCCTGCCGCACCCAGCGCGGCCGCCATCGCAAAACCCAGACCGCGCGTGCCTCCGGTGACGACGGCGGTATGCCCTTCCAGCGAGAAGAGATCGATCAAGCTCTGCTGCATGGCCTTTTGTGCGACGTCGAGGTGTCCGCTCCCCGCCGGAAGAAGCCTTGGAGCGGCATGAGAACGATCCGGCTCGTCGTCGAGTACGACGGCAGCGGGTTTCATGGTTTGCAGTTCCAGCCCGCGTTGCGTACGGTAGCGGGCGTGCTGGGGGAAGCCGTGGCCACGCTCCTGCGCGGGCCTGTCAACATCACCGCCGCGGGGCGGACCGATGCCGGCGTCCACGCTACGGCGCAGATCGCGTCGTTCGCCACGCAGAGCGCATTCCCGTTACACAAGCTGGCGCCCGCGCTCAACGCGCTGCTGCCGCACGATCTCGCCGTGCGCGAGGCTGAAGAGATGCCGGCGGGCTTCTCCGCGCGCTTCTCGGCGCAGGCGCGGCACTATCGCTACGCCATCCTCAACCGCCCGCAACGCTCGGCGCTGCTGCGCACCCGCGTCCACCACGCTTGGCATCCCATCGACGTCGAGATATTCAATCGCGCGGCGCGTGCAGGGCTGGGCGAGCACGACTTCCGCGCCTTCTGCGGCGTGCTGCCCGAGCTAGGCGGTACGGTGCGCCTGCTTCGCGAGTTCGAGGCGGAACGCCGCGGCGAGCTGGTGATGGTGCGGGTGAGCGGCGTCGGCTTCCTCCACCGCATGGTGCGCGTGCTGGTGGGAACGCTCGTGGAGATGGCGCAAGGGCGTCGCGATCCCGACTCGCTCCGTGCGATCCTCGACGCGCGCGATCGCCGCCGGGCGGGCTACACGGCACCGGCGGCAGGGCTCTACTTCGCGGGGGTGACCTACGAGGATCGCACGATCCTCGTAGAGCCGCACCTGTTCTGATGCGTTCCCGCTAGCGCTCGTGCGGCAGTCCTAGTTGCGTGCCGGCTGGAGAAAGCGCGCGGAGGTGACGGCGGGAGCCTGGAGCTTCACGTGCAGCGTCTTCGCGTGCTCGCCCAGTGCCTCGACGGCGTCGATCTCGCCTTGAGTGGCCGCCTCCAACTCGGCGGCGAGTCGCGCCACGCTCTCCATGGCCGTGCGCTGCTGGTCGATCGCCTCTATCACGGAGTTGGTAAGGCGGTGCATGGCGGCTACCGTCGCGCTCATCTGTGCGTTGGAGGTGTTCTGCTCGTCGAGTGAGGTGGTGACGCTGCGCATCAGCGTATTCATCTGCTCGACGGACTCCACGATCGCCCGCGATCCGCCGGCCTGCTCGCGCGCCGTCAGCGAGATCTGGCTGATGAGGTGGCTGGACTCCGTCACCGAAGCCAGGATCTCCGAGATCGCGCGGCCGGCGCGATCGGCCATCTCCAGGCCCAGGCGTGCCTTCTCGCCGGAGGCGGTGGTGGAGGTGACGACTTCGGCGGTCTTCTGTTGGATGTCGCGCACCAGGAGCCCGATCTCCTTGGTCGAGGCGGCGGAGTTCTCGGCCAACTTGCGTACTTCGTCGGCCACGACGGCGAAGCCGCGGCCGTGCTCGCCGGCGCGCGCCGCCTCGATCGCGGCGTTGAGCGCCAGCAGGTTGGTCTGGTCGGCGATCGTGTCGATCACCTCGACGATGTTGCTGATGCGGGCCGAAGCCTCGCCCAGCTCCTCCATGCGCCGTACGACGTTGCCGATGTCGTCGGCGATCTCGCGCGTGGACTGCACCAACTGCTCCACCGCCTTGCCGCCGTCGACGGCCTTGGTGTTGGCTTGCAGGGAGAGCTCGTTGGCATTTTGGGCGTTACCCGCGACCTGGGAGATCGAGGTTGCCATCTCGGCGATGGCACTGGCGACGCCGTTGACGGTGTCGGCCAGGCCTCCCATCGTATCCGAGACCGAGCGGATCGAGGCTACCATCTCCTCCACGGCGGCGGCCTCCGTCTCGACGGCCCCGCCCAGGCGGCGAGCCGCCTCGACCGTGGCGTTGGCCGCGTTGGCCTCTCCCAAGCCCTCGCGCAGGCGCTTGGAGGCCTCGCGCTGCTGGTCGCTCGACCCCTTGAGGTTGGCCTGCTGCTCGAGGAGCCCCTGGGCGCCGTTGCCGAGGGCCAGGAGGCGGTCCCGGGCCTCCAGCACAAGGCGCTGGGCGGCGGAGTTGGCCTCCGCCAGGGCGGCCTCGAAGGCATCCTCGGCCCGGTCGCGGGCCCGTGCTGCAAGGAAGGCTCCGGCCAGGGCCACGGCTGCGGCGGCGAGGGCCAAGCCTGCGCCGATCCAGCCGGCGTGTTTGACGTGGACCGCCAGGGCCACGGCGGCCAACACCGCTAGGACGGCGGCGGACCACATGACGATAGAGAGGCGCTTGATCTCGGTCATCGACTCCCGGCTCCTTCGTGATGGAGGTGGAAAAGGGCTTCAGCCTTGACATCGGCAGGTATGAGCCGCTAGAATAGCGCGGTTCGGATTCGCCGGGCCAGGAGTCTGGCGAGCCCCCTTTTCGTTTGCCACAAGCGAGTAACCGATGTCGAGCCGCACCTTTGTCCTTCGTCAGGAGGACGCCCACCACGAGTGGTTTATCGTTGACGCCGCGGGACAGCGCCTTGGCCTGCTTGCCACGCGCATCGCTCAGGTGCTCAGCGGGAAGCACAAGGCGACCTATACGCCGCATACCGATGACGGCGATAACGTCGTGGTGATCAACGCCGAGAAGATCGAGCTCTCCGGCGCGAAGTGGCAGCAGAAGGTCTACCGCAGGCACTCGGGCTACCCGGGCGGCCTCCACGAGGAGACGGCGCAGGAAGTCCACGACAAGCACCCCGAGCGCTTGATCGAGCATGCGGTGCGCGGTATGCTGGCGCCGAACAAGTTGCGCGCCGTGCGCTTGAACCGCTTGAAGGTCTACGCGGGCCCGGCGCATCCGCACAGCGGCCAGAACCCGCAGCCGCTAGCATAACGGCAGTTAAGAGGAATCATGTCGGAGTACTATCAGGGCACGGGACGTCGCAAAGAGTCGGTCGCGCGCGTGCGCCTCTTCCTCGGTCAGGGGCAGATCGTCGTCAACAACAAGCCGATCGAGAGTTATTTTCCGCGCGAGACGCTGCGTCAGATCGTGAACCAGCCCCTCGAGGCCACGCAGAGCATCGGCCGCTTCGATATCAAGGTGATTGCCGAAGGCGGCGGGGTCGCGGGCCAGGCCGGCGCCGTTCGTCACGGAATCGCTCGCGCGCTGGTGTCGATGGACGAGACCTTGCGCCCGGTGCTCCGCCGTGCCGGCCTTCTCACACGCGATCCGCGCGAGAAGGAATCGAAGAAGTACGGCCGCAAGCGCGCCCGCAAGCGCTTCCAGTTCTCGAAGCGTTAACGCCAAGAGCGAGACGTCGAAGGGGCACCCGTTCGGGTGCCCCTTCTTCTTGCGTGCCCGGCCGGGCGCTCTCGACCGCCCTCGTCGTTCCTTCGTTACCGTTGGTTCTCGGGCGGGATGTCGTAGACGGTGACGAGGTCGTCGCGCCCCTTGATTTTCGCCGTCATCCGCTCGCCTTCGAAGCGTGACTGCGCAAGGCGATAGGTGGTCTCGTCGCAGAGAATGTGGTGCGCCGGTGCCGCAGCCTGGAGGCGCGAGGCCAAGTTGACGGCATCGCCGATCACCGTGTACTCCATGCGCCTGGAGGAGCCGATGTTGCCCGCCACCACCTCACCCGTGGCGACGCCCACGCTGATCTCCAGCGGCACGGTGAAGGAGCCGTCGAGCTGCGAAACCAGGCGCTGCAGCGCGACCGCCGTCTCCAGCGCGCGCTTGGCGTCATCGGGGCGGACGCGCGGCGGACCGAAGATCGCCATGACGCCGTCGCCGTAGAACTTGTCCAGCAGGCCGTCGTGATCGAAGACGGCGCCCACCGCGCGGTCGAGGTAGGTGTTGAGCAGCTCGACCACGCGCTCCGGCTCCATCTGCGTGGAGAGGTGCGTGAAGCCGCGAATATCGGCGAAGAGCATCGTGGCCATGCAGCGCTCGCCGCCTAGCTGGACTCCCTCCGGGTCGTGAACGAGTGCCTGCACGACGTGCGGCGCCAAGTAACGCGTGAAGGTCTCCTCCACTCGCCGCGAGCGCTGAAGTTGTTCGGCGTGAGCCATCTCGAGGGCGCGCTGTTCGGTGCGGTCGGCCACTAACAATGCCAAGCCCGTGGAATCCCCGGAAGGCCCCGTCAGCGGGGCGGCGGTGAGCTGGAGGATCAGCGCGCCGCGCATCGGGTGGCGGCCCGTTGCCTCGAAAGCGGTGCGCTGGTTGCCGCCGGCCCCGAATGTCTCCAAGAGGCGGCCGATGCCGGGAATCAACGCCTCGAGGACCCGCCACTCCTTGCCCAGCATGGCGTCGGCCGAGACGCCGAACGTCCGCTCCGCGGCGCGGTTGAAGGTGGTGAGATGCCTCGATTCGTCGAGCGTTACCACACCGCTGGCGATCGACTCCAGGATGTTGGCCTGTAGGTCGCGCAGCGCCGTGATCTCCTGCAGTTGAGCTCGTTGGCGCTCGTAGAGCCGCGCGTTCTCGATCGCCATCGCCGCTTGGTTGGTAAAGCTCTGTAAGAGCGCAGGGTCGCGGCGGTTGAAGAGTCCGGGTAGGACGCGCGAGTCGAGGTAGACCACGCCCACGATGTGCGAGCGGACCTTGAGCGGGACGCAGACGATGGAGCGAATGTGCAGTGAGACGATGGAGTGCTGGGCGTTGAAGCGCGGGTCGCTCTGCGCGTCGGTGGTGATCACCGGCTGCCCGGTTGCGACGACGCGCTCGACGATCGAGCGGCTGACGCGCAGGTCCTCGTCGCGCTCTACTTGGTCGTGCTCCAAGTTGTGCGCGACCGCCAGCTCGAGCTTCTCCTGGCCTTCGTCGGCAAGCATCAGGAAGCCGCGCTCGGCTGCCATCACTTCGACGGCGAGGTTGAGGACCGAACGCAGAATCTCGTTGAGATCCAGCGAGGCGACGATGGCCTCGCTCACGCGTGCCAGCGTCTCGGCTCGCTTGCGCTCTAACTCGTAAAGCGAGCGCAGCTCCTCGAGCGTGTCGCCGTGTTCCATGGGTGCGGGCGTTCGGCAATCCCCAGGACATCCCTCGGCAACGCCGAGCGGTTACCATCGCGCCATGGATTGCATTGGGTCACCTATCTTGCTTGCCGCTGCGCAGTCCGCGTCGGCGAGCCGCAGCGACCTCGCGCGCGAGGTCGTGGCTGCCAACGTTCCCGGCGGCGGCTCGCGCGACGCCGCCCTGGCGGGGCTGGCGCAGAACGCGCTCTTCGAACAGGCGATTCTCGCTGCCATCCGCGCGCGCCTGGGCGAGGCGAAGGTGGCGGTGCGTCCGTGAGCGAGTTCGATCTCTTTCGCCTGGCTGGAAGCGGTATGGATGCCCAGCGCGTCGCCCTCGATGTTGCCGCCGAGAACATCGCCGGCGCCGACGCCTGGACGCACCGCGGGGTCTACCGGCGCAGAGTCGCCGAGCTCTCGCTCGACGATCGCTTCGGCGGCTTGGTTCGGGCACACGTGCGCGAATCGGCGGAGCCCGTGCGCTGGCGCTACGATCCCGGCAATCCGCGTGCCGAACGTGCGGGGGCCCACCGCGGGTTCGTCGCGCTCTCCCCCGTCGATACCGTGGCCGAGATGGTGGCACTGCTGGGCGCCGAGCGCGGCTACGAAGCGGATGCCGCCGTGCTCGATGTCGTCAAGTCGGGGATCACGCACGCGTTGGAAGTAGAACGGCAATGAGGAGCGAGCCTCTCGTACCGGATGTAGCGGTGCCGGCCGGAGCCGCTCCCTCCGCGGTGGCCTCGTCGCCGCTCGACGCTCAAAGCGACGGTGGCGACGCGTTCTCCGCGGCGATCGCGCGTGCCGCCGCGGGACTCGGCGGAAGCCTGCGGCACGCCGACGCGGCGGAACGTGCCGTGGCTGCGGGTACCGGCTCGATCCAGCGTGCGGCGATCGCGCGTGCTGAAGCCGACGCGGAAGTAGCCGTCGCCGCCGCGATCGTCGACCACGCCGCGCGCGCTCTGAACGCCGTGGCGCAGATGCAGGTCTAGGAGCCCAGCGGACGATGATGCCCGTGCGTGCTGCGTTGGCGGCTGCCCTCGCCTCGTGGAGCAGACTCCCCCTGCGCCTGCGAGCGGTGGCGGCCGTTCTCTGCGCCCTGGCGCTCGCGGTGGCGATCGTCTCCGCGCTCACCCTGCGCGACACGAGTCAGCCGCTCTTCGCCGCGCCGCTGCACCCCGCGCAACTTGCCGAGGTTGGCGATCGCCTGGCTAGTTGGGGCATTCCGTTTCGCGCCACCGCCGACGGGGTCGTGGTGCCGCGCGCGCTGCGCCGTAGCACGCTGCTGAGGCTGTCGTTGGCCGGCATTCCCCACCGGCCGTTGCCGTCCAGCCTCGAGACGCTCGCCGACGCCGGCCCGCTCACCCCGGACCGCGTGCTCGAGGTACGCCAGCGCGCCGGGCTCGAAGGAGAGGTCGCACAGGCGCTGCGCACGCTCGAAGGTGTAGCCGATGCACGGGTGATCATCGCGCCGGGCCACGAGGGAACGTTCGTCGACGAGGCGGCGACGCCGACGACGGCCAGCGTGCGCATCTCACCACACGAGGGAGTCTCGCTCGACGCCTCGCGCGTGCGTGCCGTGCGTGCCTTCGTGGCCGCCGCCGTACCGGGCCTCGCCCCCGATCACGTCCAGGTGCTCGACGATCGCGGAGCCGCCTTCGGCGATGCGGCGGCGAGCATCGACGAGGGCACGCTGCAAGCACAGATGCAGAGCGCCCTCGACCAGGTGGAGGGAGTCGGGGTCACGCTCGTCCGCGTGCGTGTCGTGCGCGATGACGATGCGCGCGAGGTCGTGCTTCGCCGCGTCGTTCCCGCAGGGGGAGCACTGCGCAGCGAGAGCGCGCAAGAGGAGTATCGAAACGCAGGAGGCGCCTACCACACGGGGCGCAGTGCCGTCGAAGGCGGGAGCGACGAGCGCGAAGAGCATGCCCATCTCCCCGCAGGGCGCCTCCGGCGCATCTCCGTCGCCGTCTTCGTCGATCGCACGCGCGCCGGCGATCTCTCGAAGATTCGCGAGCTCGTCGAAGCGGCAGCCGCCGTCGATCCACGCCGCGGAGACGAGGTCCGCGTGGAGGCTCTCGACTTCGCGCACACCGCTCCCGCCGCGCCGCGTTCCCCGTTACCGATGCTGCTGGCGACTCTGCTGCCGGCGCTGCTCGTCGGCGCGTCGCTGGTGGCTGCGGCGTGGATAGCGCGCCCGCTAGCCAGCGGGGCGCTCGAAGCGCTGCGCGGCATCTCGCTGCGACGGGCCGTGGAGCGCACGCCGCCGCCGCTGGCCGAGGCGCGGCGCCTGCGTGCCGCTCTCGACGTCGAGCCGCCTCATGCGGCAGCCGCCGTGATCTCGGCGCTGCCGGCGTCGACGGCCGTCGCCGTGCTCGATCTCTACCCCGCGGAGGAACGCGAGCGGATCGTGCGCCGAATGGCTACCGCCCGCGCCGACGCCATCCCGTCGCTGGAGAGCATCCTTGGCAAGCATTCGTAACGGCCTAGCTGTGCGCCCCGTGCAACTCGACGACGGAGCGGAGTTCCGGCGCTACGTTCGCGCAATCCCTTTGCCGCCGCCCTCACCGCCCGCGCAGACGCGCGAGCCGGTCGTGCCGGCGATGGCGTCCTCCGAGGAGCGAGACGTGCTTGGCGAGTCGCTGCGATTTCGCGCCGCCTTGAGCGAGGCATTCGAACGCGAGTTGGCGGATCTCTTCGGCGATCTCGCGGTACGCGTTGTGGCGCGCGAGCTGCGTCTGGCACCCGTCGAGCTCGCCGCCATCGCGCGCGCCGTGCTCGCACACCGTGGGGAGAGCGAGCCGATCGCGCTGCGCGCGGCTCCCGAGGACGGCGAACGCCTGCGCGCTTTGGCGCAAGAGCACAACGTGGCGCTCTGCTTGGATGAGCGCTTGTGTGCCGGCGATGTCGTCGTCGAACTGCGCTGCGGTGCGCTCGAAAGCACGCTGGCGACACGGATCGACGAGGTCCTCGCGGCGCACGGCGGCGCGGCATGACGCCGCGCGCACGGGGGCGCATCATAGCCGCCGGTGTTGGGGCCTACGAGGCGGAGCTGCCCGCGGCGACCGTAGGATCGGGAGTCGAGGTGGCGGCCGGTAGCGGTATGCGCGAAGGCGTCGTAACGGCCGTGCGCGGCGGCATCGCGCGCATCGCCCCACTCGATGCCGCCGAAGGCGTGCGCGTCGGTGATGGCGTCACGGTGGGCGGGTATCCGCCCAGCGTCGCGCTCGGTATGGCGGCACTCGGCCGCGCCGTCGATGCACGTGGCACCCCGATCGACGGCGGCCCCAGCATCGGGGGGCGCCGGCTTACGCTGGATGCGCCTGCTCCTGCGCCGGTGCCGCGCGATGCCGTGACGCGGCCGTGCTGGACGGGCGTGCGCGCAATCGACGCGCTCGCCACGCTCGCACGCGGCCAGCGCGTCGGCATCTTCGGCGGCGCGGGGGTGGGAAAGTCGACGTTGCTGCAGGGCATCGTGCGCCACGCGCGTGCCGACGCGTTGGTCGTGGCGCTGATCGGCGAGCGCGGGCGCGAGGTCGCAGGCTGGCTCGACGCCCTCGGCGTCTCCCGCGCGCGCACGACGGTGGTCTGCGCCACCGCTGATCAGCCGCCTGCTCTGCGCGCCCGCGCCCCGCTGGCGGCGATGGCTCAAGCAGAATACCTCCGTGGACACGGGCTTCATGTGGTGTTGATCGTGGACTCATTGGCGCGCTACTGCGCCGCGCTGCGCGAGATGGCCGCCGCGAACGGAGAGACGACTGCGCTGCGCGGCTATCCTCCGTCGGCCTTTGCGGCGTTGGGGCGCCTCCTCGAGCGCGCGGGCTGCGAGGGGACGGGAGCCGTCACGGCGATCTGCAGCGTGTTGGTTGAGGGCGACGACGACCGCGAGCCCGTGGCCGATGCGGCGCGCGCCCTGCTCGACGGCCACCTCGTCCTCTCCCGGCGGATCGCCGATGCGGGGCGCTTTCCGGCCCTGAATCCCCTGGCCTCGTGCAGCCGTCTCTTTGGGGCTGTGGCCGAGAGAGGCCACGCGGCGGATGCAGCCACCGTGCGCCGCGCGCTGGCGGCGCTGGAGGCGTCTGCCGATCTGCGCGCCGTGGGCGCCTATCGTCCGGGGAGCGACTCGGTCCTCGATGCCGCCATCGGTGCCGAGCAGGCGATCGAAGCCTTCCTGCGCCAGGGTGGGGAGGCGAGCCAGCCGGGCGAGACGCTTGCAAGGCTGGCTCAACTCGCCGCCCGACTCTGCCGAATCGAAGAGGGAGTATCGTGAACATCTTCACCGACTTGAGCTCGTGCCTGAGCCGCATCGCTCAGATCGCGGGGACCCCGGATGCGCCCCCCGCGCCCGCGCCGGCACGCCCCGGCGGCAATGCGCCGTCGTTTGCCGACGTGCTGCGCCAGACGTTGGGTGGCAGCGGCGGGGCGTTCTACCCTGCGGACCGCTCGGCCTACCATGGAATGGTCGAATCCAGCGCAGCGCGCTGGAGTGTCGATCCGGCCCTGGTGAATGCGGTGATCGCCAACGAGTCGGGCTTCGATCCGCGGGCCACCTCGCGCGTCGGTGCGATGGGGCTGATGCAGCTCATGCCCGCCACGGCGGCTGGCCTCGGCGTCGGCGACCCCTACGATCCGGCACAGAACATCGCGGGGGGCGTCCGCTACCTCCGCGGCCTCCTCGATCGCTTCGATGGTAATGTTCCGCTGGCCGTGGCCGCCTACAATGCAGGCCCGGGTGCGGTGGAGAAGTATGCCGGAGTCCCACCGTACCAGGAGACGCAGCGGTATGTGGCGGCCGTGCTGGACTCCTACCGGCGCTATCGAGGCGCCCCGTAGCCGCGCAACGCTTGCGGCGCTCATCTGCTGTGCGCTGACGCTGCTGGCGGCGTCGCCTGCCGTTGCCGATCCGTCGCCCTCCGATATCCTCGCGCTCCATGCGCGTGCCGTGCATCCAGCCAGCGCTGTCACCGAGCCGTCGAGCACGGAGATCCTCGGACGCGTCGAAGGGAGCGGCCTCTCCGGCACGTTTCGCGAGTACCATCTCGGCGGCAAGACGCGCAGCGAGATCCACCTCGGGCCAATCGATGATCTGACGGTCGCGGACGCTATGCACGTCTGGAAGAGCGACGAGAACGGCAACGTTCGCGAGCTCACGGGTATCCTGCGCGCGAGAAACCTCACTGCCGATTTCGTCGCTTCCGGCGCCTATCTCAAAGATCCGTCTAGCCTCAGCTACCTCGAGCGCTCGAGCTCCGATGGGCGGCCCTGCTACGCCTTCGCCGTTCAGGCGCCGGGGGGTGACCGCCAGCGGATCTGTATCGACGCTCAGAGCTACCTGCTCGATAGCCACGAGTTCGAAGAAGGCAACGAGCTCGCGACGATGACGTTCGCCGACTACCGGGAAGTGAACGGTCTGCCGCTTGCGTTCAGTGCCGTCGAGACGCACGCAAATCTGGATCGCAGCATCTCGTTCACAATCGAGCGCGTGTTCCTCAACCGTGTCTTTGATGCCTCGATCTTCGCGCGCCCCACGTCGCGTTACGTCGATCTGCCTGCGCAGCACGTGATCGTTTCGATGCACCGCACGCGCAACGGCTACGAAGTGCCCGTGGAGATCGACAAGCACGACTACTGGTTTCTCTTGGATTCCGGAGCGCAGGGCATCGTTATCGATCAACGTGTAGCCAAGGACATCGGCGTGCGCGCCGCCGGACAGCTACGTGCCGTCGGTGCACGCGCAGTCAGCGGTTTGGGGATGGCACGGATCGCCGCTCTCTCGGTGGGCGGGGCGACGCTTCGCAACGTGACGGTGGGCGTGCTCGATCTCTCCGCGGCATCGGGCGGATCCTTCGTGGCCAACGGCGTCCTGGGGTATCCGTTCTTCGACGCCGCCGTGCTGCGCATGGATCCGCACGCGATGACGCTCGAGATCGAGGCGCCTGGGAGCGCCGATCCTCGGCGCGACGGCGAGCGGCTGACGATTGAGCTGGACCGCCAGGTGCCGATCGTCGACGCGGGGATCGGCCGAGACGTACGAGGCCCCTGCCTGATCGACACGGGGTCCTCCGCGGAACTGCTGCTCTACCAGAGATTCGTGGAGCGCCATCCTGGGATCGTACCGCTCCCATCCCAGTCACGTACGGGCAACGCCATCGGCGGGGCACTCACGCTGCACGACACGACGCTGCCGCAGCTCAATCTGGGCTCGGTCGCGCTCTACAACGTTCTCGCCGGCGTCGTCGTCGCCAGCCACGGAGCCTTCGCCGACCGCTTCGATGCCGGCAACATCGGCATGGGCATTCTGCGAAACTTCGTTCTCACGTTCGACGAGCCCGACGGCGCGCTCTACGTGCGGCGCGGCGCGGACTTCGATGATGGCCGCTTCCGTCCGCAGTATGACCCGCTTGGTCTGCCGCAGTCGCGCTAGCGGACATACGACGGACACCGCGCGGCAACGTATCTGGGCGAGCATGGCCCCATGGAGCACGCTGCCTTCGCCGATCTCTCGAATCTCCAACTGGTCCTGACGCGCTTCGTCTACGAAGACCGCGCCGCGCTGCCGCTCTCGTGGCGGTGCGCGCTGGGCTTCCGGCGCATGCTGGCACTGGCCCAAGGGGATCCGCGCCGCGAGCCCCCGGCTTCCGCGCGGCCGCCGGCACCGCGCGTACCCGATGGGGGCGCGCCAAGCCTTGTGGCGGAGCGGCGTGACTCAGGCTCGTGCGGCGCATCGATGCGCGTCCGCGAGCTCGCCGGGATCGGCGATGGCGCAGCACCGAGCGCGGTGCGCAGACCCGTGCCGGCGAAAGCATCGATCGCGGCACTCGTGACCGCGGCCGTACGCGAGGGGCGCGGCCTCTGCACGCTCGATCTCTCTGCCGAAGGTCTGGGACGCGTCCAAATCTTCGTGCGAGCTCGCGGCGCGCGCATCGACTGCGCGGTGCTCTGTTCGCGCGAAGCGCGGCCGTCCGTCGAGCGAGGCTTCGTGCAGGCGCGCGAGCTGCTTGCGCGCTCCGGCATGATCCTCGTGGCGGCGCCCTACGGTGAGGCGTCGTGACGGAGATCGCCGTCGAGCGCGTCCAAGAGCGCGTCGAAGCGCTGCGCAGCGATGCTCTGCACGCCTACGATCCCACGTACCGGCCGCGCGACACGCGCGCTTCAGTACAAATGGGCGAGCCCTCGACGCAAGCCAATCTCCAAGCTCCGCTGACCTGCGAGGCACCGCCGGGGGCGTTTCTCGTGCTCGACGCCCCCGACGGCGGCAGGTCCTACGTGCGTGCCGCAGCACTCACCGTGCGCGATGGGCGCTTGGTGGACGGCGACGGGCTTCCGCTGCTCGGCTATCCGCAGGGGGCGGCCGCGGGGGTTGTGGGCGAGCTGCGGATCGCCGGGCGGGACGGCCTGCTCTCGCGCGCGGTGGCGCTGCGCATCGAATGTGATGGGAGCGTTCGGTACGCGCGGCGTACGCTCGACACGCGAGGAAGCGCCGCGACGCAATGGCTTGCCCTCGGACGCCTGGCGCTAGCGACCTTCGAGGGCGGCATCCCGCGCATCGGCGCCCCGGGTGAGCGGACGACACCGCCGCTCGACCCACGCGTACAGGGCGGGCGCGTCGATCTCCCGCGCGCTCTCGAACGGCTCCAGGAAGCCTACCTGCAACTCGACGCGCTGCGGGCAGCGCGGACGGCACAGGACGCCGGAGACCGGACGGCTCTCGGCATCGTGAAGTGAGCATGGAAAGGCGGATCAGGCCGTGGTATGCGCCGGGGCGCCGCCCCGCGCTCGACGGAAGCACCGCGTTGCTGGCAGAGGTAGCGCGCGGCTTGGCGGTACATTTTGGCCGCGTGCTCCATGCCGAGATATCGCTGCGCGTCCTCGAGCCAAGCCTCATCGAGGCGGGGTGGCTCGCACCGCTGCTCGATGCTTGCGTCGTTCAGGGCTGGCGCGGACAGTTCGGCGAGTTGGCGACCGTCATGGACGCCGCATCGGCACAGGCCTGCGCGGGCGCGGCGCTTGGCGCGCCGGAGCCGCCGCGCGGCGGCCCGCTCTCGCCGCTCGAGCACGAAGTAGCGCGTGCCGTGGTGGCGGGTGCGCTCCCGGCGCTGCGCCCGCTCTGCGGCGAGATCCGGGGCGAGGCGAGCGTCGCCCCCGCCGCGGGAGACCTGTTCGTCGAGTTCGCTCTGGGTCCGGTGCCTGCCGCCTCGTTTGCACTCGCGTTGCATCCGCCCGCGCCGGCTCTGCCCGGGCCGCCCGTGGAAGTGGAGTCGCTGGCGGAAGTGCCGATGACACTCTCGGTGGATCTTGCACGTGGGGGGCTTGCGCTGGGTGATCTCGCGGCGCTCTCCGCGGGCGACGTGCTGGTCTTCGATACGCAGGTCGGCGACGACGTGGTGCTCAAAGTAGGCGGCCAGGCGGCCTTCATCGGCGAGGCGGGAATCAAGGGCGGCCGGGCGGCTTTCGCCGTCCGCGGGGCGCTCGGAAGAAAGGTGGAGTAGGAGCATGGCGCAGGTACAGCCGCGATCGACCTCGATCGCGGGTGCGTCCGATGGTCGCAACCTCGATCTTCTCATGAACGTCTCGCTGGTCGTGACCGCCGAGCTGGGGCGAACGAAGATGCCCGTGCGCGACATCTTGAAGCTCGCCGTGGGCTCGGTCATCGAACTCGACCGACTGGCCAGCGGGCCCGTCGACGTGCTGGTGAACGACAAGCTCGTGGCACGTGGCGAAGTCGTCTCCGTCGACGATAACTTCGGCGTAAGAGTCCAGGAGATCATCGACAAGCCCAACGCCTGACGGCCATGCGGCGGCAACGCCGCCGTCACACGCAAGGCGCAGCATGGCGGGGTGGACGCGACCCTGCACCTCCTTGCCGCCGGAGCCCCGGGTAACCCCGCGCTCCCGCTCCAACTCCTGTTCGGCATCGCCGCGCTCTCCGCGGCGCCGTTTCTCCTGGTGAGCGTTACCTCGTTCGTGCGCATCGTTGTCGTGCTCTCGCTGGTGCGCTCGGCCATCGGCGCGCAGACGCTTCCCCCGGCCACCGTGGTGACGGCCCTCGCGCTGCTGCTGACGTTCCTAGTGATGGCGCCTACGCTGCGCACGATCTCGCGCGATGCAATCGCGCCCTACGCCGCGCATCGTATCGGCGACGGAGAGTTCGCGCAGCGGGCGATGGATCCGCTGCGCGCCTTCATGCTCCGTCAGACGCATCGCAGCGACCTCGTGCTCTTCGCGCGCGCGGCCCACCTTCGCCCAGCGGAGGCCGCCGGGGATCCCAGTTACGTGCTGGTGCCGGCCTTCGTCGTAGGCGAGTTGCGCAGTGCCTTCGCCATCGGCTTCGCGGTCTATCTGCCGTTCCTGGTGATCGATCTCGTGATCTCGGCGGTACTCATGGGCCTGGGCATGGTGATGCTCTCGCCGACCGTCGTCTCGTTGCCGGTGAAGCTGCTGCTCTTCGTGATGGTCGATGGTTGGGCGCTGCTGGCGGGGTCTCTCGTGAGCTCCTATCGATGACCGAGATCGCCGACGCCTTAGCGCGCCATGCGTTGATGGTCTGCGCTCTGCTTGCGCTTCCCGCGTTGGGCGTCGCTGCCGCTGTGGGCTTGGCGGTGGCACTGCTCCAGGCGGCCACGCAAGTACAGGAACAGACGGTGGCCCTCCTCCCCAAGCTCGTGGCTACCGGAGCCATCGTTGCATTGGGTGGCGGATTCGCGATGGCGGCCATCGCGGCGCTCTTCCACGATGCCGTCCGGGCGGTGCCGCTGCTGGTGGGCGCACCATGAGCACGACGACGATGCTCGTAGCCGCGCGCGTCGCAGGCTTCCTCGCGCGGGCTCCGGGCTTCTCGCATCCTGTCGTGCCGCACGTCGTGCGTGCGGCCTGCGCGCTAGCGTTGGCGATCCCGCTCACGCACGGTGCGGCGCAGGCCAGCGCGAGCGCGGCGGCGTTGCCGTTCGCGGTATTGGCGGAGTTCGCGCTCGGAGCGCTGCTGGGCCAGGCGGCCGGCGCTTTCTACGACGGCGCGCTCGCCGCTGGGCGCCTGCTGGACGACTACACGGGAGTACGCATCCTCGTCCCTACCAGCGGCGTCACAGGCGGCGGATTCGGCCGCCTCTACGGCATGCTCTTCGTGGCCGTCTTCTTTCTGGCGCACGGCTACGCGCCGTTGATCGCGGCGCTCGCGGAGAGCCTGCGCGAGCTCCCGCCGGGGACACCGCTCGAGGGCCTGCACCTTGTGGCTTATGCCGCCGCGCTCCCGGGGCTGGTGGTCCGCGCGGCTCTCGAAGTGGCCGGCCCCGCGTTGCTGGCGACTTTCTCGGCGCAGGTCTTCTTGGGAACCCTTCAGCGCGTGGTGCCGCGCGCCTCGACCTTCATGCTTTCGTTTCCGTTTTCGTTCGGTGCCGCGCTGATGACGGTGGTGCTGCTGGCGCCAGCGGCGGCGCGCCTGGCTGCGCACGTCCAGCTCGGCCCCTGGCGGGCGATCGTGCGATGAGCGGCGAGCGCGAGTTGGAGCCAACGCAGCGTCGTCTCGAGCGGGCCGCCGCGGAGGGCGACGTGGCGCGCTCGGCGGAGGCATTCGGGCTCGCCGCCTTCGCCGCAGCCGGCGCGGCGCTCTCGCTGCTGCTTCCGGCGATGCTTGCCACGGCGCGCGCACTGCTGATCGAGACGCTGCGCCTGCGCCGCGTGGACGCGGCCGCGGCGATCGTGCTGGTGCTCGAGGGATGTTCGGTCTGCGCCGCGGCAGCAATGGGGGCAGTAGCCGCCGGGGCGCTGCAGACGCGTCTGGCGCTGCATCCCGGTGCGCTCGCGCTACGCTGGGAACGGCTCAATCCCGCAGAGGGCATCAAGCGCCTGCTGACGCGCGAGGCGATGGTGCATCTCACGCGCTGGGTCGCCGTGGCGGCCGCGCTAGCGCTGTGCGGGCTGGAGGCGCTGCGCACAACGGTCGGCGCAACTTGGGGCGACGATCCGCTGGCGGCGCTGGGAGCGGCGCAACGGGTCTGCGGGGCGCTGCTCTTGCCCGCGCTCGCGCTCGGAGCGCTGGGCGCGCTCTGGGAGTACGCCACGGCGCGCGGCGCGCGTCTGCAGCGCCTGCGGATGTCGCGTGACGAGGTCCGGCGTGAACTGCGCGAGAGCGAGGGCGACCCCCACCATCGGGCGCGGCGTGCGCGCTTGCATCGCTCGCTGCGCGCGGGCGTCTCCGCGGTGCGCGCGGCGACGTTGCTGGTCGTCAACCCCACGCACGTGGCCGTGGCGCTGCGCTATGACCCCGTCGAGGCCGCCGTGCCGGTGGTGCTGTGCAAGGGCGGCGACGAGCGCGCCGCCGCGATGCGGCTGGCGGCATTCCGTTACAACGTGCCGATCGTGGAGGAGGCTGCGTTGGCGCGCCTGCTCTACGCCCAGGTCGACGTCGGTGCAGCGATCCCGGAGAGCGCGTTCACCGCCGTCGCCGTCGTGATCGCCGCCGTGCTGCGCGAGGCGCGCCGCGGCGGAGAGCCGGCGTGAGGTATGCCTTCGCCGCGCTCCTGCTCTCCATCGTAGCGATGCTGATCGTGCCGTTGCCGCCGGCGTTGCTCGACGTGCTGTTGGCGGTGAACGTACTGGCCAGCGCCTGCGTGCTGCTGCTCTCGATCGGCGTGGGTGAGCCGCTGGAGTTCGCGGCCTTCGCACCGGCGCTCTTGCTGGCCACGCTCTTTCGGCTGGCGCTGGACGTCTCGGCCACTCGCCTCATCCTTACGCAGGGGAGCCATCCGGGCGGCGTGGGTGCGATCATTCCCGCGTTCGGTGCTTTCGTCGTGAGCGGCAACGTGGTCGTGGGCCTGGTGATCTTCGCCATCTTGGTGACGATCCAATTCGTGGTGGTGACGCACGGGGCGCAGCGCGTCGCCGAAGTGGCCGCGCGCTTCACGCTCGACGCGCTCCCCGGGAAGCAGATGGCGATCGATGCGGAGCTCCACGCCGGGGCCATCGACGTGGAGACGGCGCGGCGGCGGCGCATCGCCGTACAGCGCGAAGCCGATTTCTTCGGCAGCATGGAGGGCGCCGGCAAGTTCGTTCGAGGCGATGCCGTGGCCTCGCTCGTGATCGTCGCCGTGAACATCGTGGGCGGCCTGGCCGTCGGCATCCTCTACGAGCACCTCTCGCCGGGGGAGGCCTTCGCCACCTACGCTCTGCTCACGGTAGGCAACGCCCTGCTGACGACGCTCCCGGCCTTCCTTATCTCCACGGCGATGGGGATGATGGTCACGCGCGTCGCAGCCGACGGCGATCTCGGCGCCGACCTCGCCGCCGCGCTCTTGCGCCACCCCGAGGTCCTGCGTACCGCCGCCGTCTTGATGGCCGTCCTAGCGCTGGTGCCGGCGTTGCCGCGTGCTACCTTCGCGCTGCTGGGGGCGCTCTGTTGGGCCACGGCCCACCTTGCGGAGCGCCGTCGTGCCGAGCAAGCCCGGGAGATCGAGCGGGAGCGCGTCGCGGAGCAGCGCGCGCGCCTGCGCAGGCCGGAGACGGCGCTGGCGCTGGTAGGCGTGGACCCGGTGGCGATCGACGTGGGCGCCGCACTGTTACCCCTGCTCGACGGCGCGCTTGGCGAGGTGTTGCTGGAGCGGGTCGGCGAGATACGCCGCCAACTCGCCGGCGATTGCGGTATCGTGCTCCCCGGCGTACGCCTGCGCGATGACCTGCTGTTGGAGGAGTCCCATTACGCCATCCGTATTCGCGACGAGGTCGTGGCGCAGGGCCGCCTGCGGCTCGACGCCGTGCTCGCCATCGGGGACCCCGCCGTGCTCATGCGCCACCCCGGAGAGCGGCTGGTCGACCCCGTCTTCGGGCTCCCCGCACTGTGGACGGCGCCGTCTGCGCGCGAAACGTTGGAGCGCGGGGGAGCGCTGGTCTTCGACCCCGTGAGCGTGCTGGGATCGCATCTCGCCGCCGCGGCACGCGAGCACGCCGCGGCGCTGCTCGGGCGTCAGGAGTTCGCGACGCTCCTGGAGCACCTGCGGGCCGGCGTCCCGGCGCTCGTCAAAGAGATCGGCGGAGAGCTGCTGCCGCAGCCGTTGGCGCATCGTGTCTTCACGCGTCTGCTGGCCGAGGGCGTCTGGCCGCGCGATCCCATAGCGATTCTCGAAGAGATCGTGGAATGCGCGCGCTCGTGCGGGGACCTCGAGACGCTGGTCGAGCGCGCCCGGCGCGTCGCGGTACCGCCGCACGTGCGCGCCCAGGTACGGGGGCCGCATCTGGAGGCGTTTCTCGTCGACGGCGCACTGGAGTCGGCGCTGGAGGGAGACGCGACAGGCGAGCCGGCGACGTTGCTCGAGCTGCGCGAGCGCCTTACGGCGTATCGAGAGGGCGTGCGCGCGCGCGGCGGCCACCCCTGCGTGGTCTGCGCCTCGACGGTGCGCCCGCGCTTGGCTGCGCTGCTGGCGCGCGTGAATCTGCGCATCCCCGTCTACGCCTATGCGGAGTTGCCCCCGTCGCTGGCCGTGGTGCCCGCCGCCTGAGCGCGACCGTCAAGCGGACATTCTGATTACGTTCTACGCCGGCCTAGCCGCGATCGTTGCGGCAACGGCGGCAGAGGCCGCTGACCTGGAGCTTGAAGTCGCGCGGCTCGAAGCCGACGCCCGCGGCGATTTGGCCGACCAGTTCGTCGAGGTGCGGGGCTTCCACGTCGGAGAGTTCGTGACAGCGCGTGCAGAGCAGGTGGTGGTGCTTATCGAGGCGCGCCTCGTATCGAGCGGCCGCATTGGGGTACTGGACCATCTGAACTAAGCCAAGCTCGCGCAGCAAGTCCAACGTGCGGTAGATCGTCGCCAGGCCAAGAGAAGATAGCTCTTCTTTGGCCCGTTCGTGGATCTCCTCGGCGTCGAGATGGCCGCCATCGGCCTGGAGTACGCGGAGCACCGCTGCACGTTGGCGTGTAAGCCGGTAACGGGATTGAATCAAGCCCGCGTCGGCCTTCGCTGCGTCCATCGTCCTGGCCCCATTTCTGAAGGACCTTCCGTGGTCCCCCCGCAGAGTCTTCGGTCGTTCGGCCGGCTTCCTCCAGCCCGCGCTTGCGCCGTCGACCCCTACCTGCTAGAATCCTTGGGGTTCTCACGGTGGCGCCGTTCTTGGAGCCGCCGTCCCTGTACTCTCCCTGCCGGAAGCCGGTGCGATTCATCACGTCATGACCTGGAACCGTTGGAAGAATCCGATCAAGGCGCTTCTCGTCGTGGCGATCCTCGCCACGTGCATGTTGGCGATCCTGCCGATCCAGA
>SCRA01000087.1 GCA_004297985.1 bacterium
GCGCTGCGTAGATGTCGGCTCCGACATCGGCGTATCCCCACGAGTACGAGCCCCATGGCGTCACGGCTCGACGCAGGGTCGGGGGCGGCGCCCCCTCGGCCTTCTTGCTCAGCATTCGGCCAGCGGGGTTCGTGCGGCAGGAGTCGGCACTCCTGCACCCGGAAAACGCGCCGGTCATGATCCTCGTATTGGGAAGCACGCGTCTAGGTGCCCGGCTCGTCAAGGCGCTCCGCGCCGCCTCGCAAGAGGTGACCATCGTCGAGCGCAATCGCCGCTACCTCGAGCAGTATCTCAGCGACGATCACGGCGCCACCGTGGTGTTGGGTTCACCTACCGATCCCGACGTGCTCCAGCGTGCCGGCGTGGAGCGTGCAGACGTCATCTGCGTGGCCAACCGCGACGACGCGCTCAACGTCTTGCTGGCCGATCTGCTCCGTGCACGTTTCCCGTCCAAGCGTATTCTCGTGCGCCTCGACGATCCCGCGCTCACGCAAGTCTTCCGCGAAGGCGGCTCCGAGGTGGTCAGCCCACTCGATCTCGCCGTCACCGCCTTCACGCACTCGATCGTCCCGATCACGGAGCGCGTCTGATGTTCGTCTTGATCTGCGGCAGCGGCAAAGTGGGCGTCCACCTGGTACGGAGCCTCGTGGCCGATGGTTACGAAGTCGCCATCATCGAGCGCGACGAGGACATCGGGCGCACGGTCGCCGAGCATTTCCCCGACGTCTGCGTCTTCTCCGGCGATGCTACGGAGAGCAGCGTACTGCGGCATGCGGGGATCGAACGCGCGGACGTGGTCGTCGCCGCGGCCGGCGATGACAAGGACAACTACACCATCTGCAAGATCGCGCGCCGCATGTTCAACGTACCGCGCTGCGTGGCGCGCGTCAACGAGCCCGCACTCCACGACCTCTTCCGCGCCGAAGGCGTGGGCGCCATCATCAACGTGACGGCGATGGCCGCGCAAGCCATCGAGTCCGCCGTCAACTCGTGAGCATGTAACGCCCAACGCTGCCGCGCAGCGCGGAGGCCTCGCTCTCCAGCCGCTCGGCTAAGGCATTGACCCGCTTGGAGGCATCCTCAACGGCGCCGGCGCGCTCGCGCAGCGTCTCGGCCGAGGCGGAAACTTCCTCGGCGCTCTCGCGGTGGACGTGCGAGACGCGCGTGAGGCGGTCGGCGACACCGCTGATCGACTCGACCTCTGCGCGGTTCTCCGATGCCGTCTCGCTGACGCGCACCATGAGCTCCACGAGATGGCGTGTCACGGAGCTTTGCTCTCTTTGCGCCAGCTCGATCTCGGCCATGAGCCCGCGCACCTCTCCCACAGCCTCCACGATCGTAGCGATCGCCTCCCCTGCCGAGCGCGCTCGCTCCTGCCCCTCCGAGACGGCGGCAAGGCCCTCGCCCACGGCGGCGACCGCGCTTCCAGACTGGCGCTGCACATCGTGGACCAGGCGTCCGATCTCCTTCGTCGCCGCCTGCGAGCGTTCGGCCAGCTTACGAATCTCGTCGGCCACCACGGCGAAGCCACGCCCTTGGTCCCCGGCGCGTGCCGCCTCGATCGCCGCGTTCAGCGCCAGCAGATTCGTTTGATCGGCGATCTCCTCGATGGCGGTGGTGATCGTTCCGATGCGCTCGCTGGCGCCGTTGAGCATCTCGATCACACCGCGCAGGCGCTCCATCGCCGCTTCGCTGGTTCGCGAGGCCTCGATCGAGGAGAGCACGGCGGCCTGTCCCTCGGAGGCGGCTCCCGCTGCGGCGGTCGAGCGTGCCAAGACCCCCTTCGCGGTGGCTGCGCTCTGCGTCAGCGCCGCGGAGAGCTCGCCGACCGAGGTGACCGAGGCCTGTGCCGCCTCGGTGAGGCCATCGGCGCCGCCGCTCAGCGTCTCGAATCCGCGGCGCAAAGCCACCACGTCGCGATCGAGCTCCTCCACCTGCTCCCGGCTGCGCTCCATCGCGCCCGCCGTCGCGCCCGCCAAGCGCGCCGCTTCGACGGAGGCCGCCGTGAGGTCGTCGCCGGTGCGGCGAAGCACCTCGACACCTTCGCGCAGACGCTGCGAGGTCGAGCCGGCGTCGCGCAGCACCGCTCGCATCGTGGTAAGCAGGGTCGCCAACGCCCTCCCCATGCGGTCGCGCTCGTGTTGCACCGAGATCTCGATCTCCACGTTGCCGGCCGCGAAACCCTCCGCTTGATGCGCGATCCACGCCAAGCGCGTGCTGGTCGAGATGAAGATGGCCGCCAATCCGCCCGCTTCGTGGAAGGCGCGCGGATCACCGCGCATCTCCGTGCCCGCGCTGAGGTCACCTTCACGGATGCGGCGCATCAGCGCCGTCACACGGCGGACCGGCTGGACGAGGTTCTCCGCCAGCAGATGCGTCATGAGCAGCGCGAAGGCCAGCGTGACGAGCGCGATCGCCGCGAAGCTCAGGAGCAGATGCGCGAGCGTTTGGCTTCGTCCTTCGACGCCCACCAGCGCGAGCGCCGTCTGGTGGTAGGCGAAGGAACCTAGCGCGAACGCCAGGAGCACGACGATCGCCGTGAAGACGACGAACAGGCGCGTACGCATCCGCAAGCCGCGACCGCTCTCGGCGGAGATGGGATGGACCAGCGCGACAGCCCCTGCCAAGGCCGAGGCCACGTCGTCGTCGAGCAGATAGGTAACGACGGCGGCGAAGAGACCGGCCAGCACGATCGCCGCCATCAGTTGCACGATCACCGTCCCGTCGAAGAGCGGCTCGCCGCGCAGGGAGAGGAAGAGCTGCGAGGCAGCCATCCCCGATCCTCCGCCGATCGGATACTCCACGGCTACCAGTACCGCGATGCGCTGAGCCAGTGAGCTCAGCTCATCGACGCTTCCGTCGGGCGCGCGGCTCTCCGGCTCGTAGAAGATCGCCATGGCGCTGCGAATCGCTCGGCGCTCGATCCACGAGCCAAACGGAATCGTAGCCCCGAGACCGACGGCGAAGCCGACGGCAATCGCCAGCGTATGCGCCGCGTCGAAGCCGACGTTGGCGTAGATGTACCAGGCAAGGAAGGGGAGACTGACGAGCAAACGGATTCCGTGCGTGCGCGTGAATCCGCGACGCAGGGAACGGGCACGGTCGAGTGCGTCGTGCGCGCTCGACTCGAGAGAGCCGTCCATGTCGTCACATGATCGGCACGAAGCGGCCCGCCCCCTTTTACGGGACGGGCCGCGGTGCAGCGATTGTGTAAAGTGTTGGTTAGCGCTTAGCGGCGGAGCGCTTCTGCTCCACGGCATCCCCCATCTTCGCCAGCTCCACCACCACGCCGGTGGCACGGCTCTCGTAGCGTGAAAGCACGTCGACGGCCGAGAGCGGAAGCAGCAGACGATCGTTACCGGCGAAGCTGAGCTCGATCAGCTCGCGCTTCTCGCCCAGGATCGTCTCCTCGCGCACACCGCCGTAGCGCGCCAGGCCGTGCACGGCGTGGAGCACGTAATCGCCGGGCGCCAGCTCTTTGAGCGTGATCGGCTCGCCTTCGAAGGAGGGGAGCACATCTTCTGCCGTCGCCGCCTCGCCAAAAAGCTCGGCGTCGCAGATGAAGTGGAGGCCCAGCTTAGGCAGCGAGAACCCGCGCCCCAGGGCACCGCGGTCGACGTAAACGTTGCTGCCCTTCTTCGGCTCGAGCCCTAGCGCGCGCAAGTGACCCGCGATGCGCGAGCGCTTCGCCGTCACGATGCAGAGCTCGTCGCCTCGTTCCACCCAACCCTTGGCCTGCTCGAGAACGCGTCCCGTGCGCCCCGTCTCGATCGTTAGCTCTTCGCCCGCGAGATCGATCGACTTTTTCGGCTTAGGCAGCCACCCCGCGGCGAGCTCGCCCACCACGACAAACGGATGCACCGTCACGTCCTTACGCAACGCCTCCTCCGCACGCTGTAACGGCGCGATGCGCGGCACCACCTCGACGCTCTCGCCTGCGGGCTTCGCGGCCTCCTCGACGACTTTAGGGAGCGCGGGTTCCTCGCCGTCGAGCACGACCAGCGCGTTCTCGCCGACGAGATCGAGCAGCGTCGTCTCGTACGCATAGCCCGTCCAGGCATCGGGGAGATCGCCGCCGGACCTAGCGTACTCTTTGGCCCCCTGCTCCTTCACGCGCCTAACCACGGCCGCACGCGTCTCTTCGTCGTCGAGGGTCTCGGACCACGGCCAGAGACGCACGTCGCCGACGTTTTCCAGAGCCCGGCCGTCGGCGAGCTCGAGCACCCCGACGCGCTCCAGGCGCTCGCCGTCGAACTCTAGACGGCGCGCGCCGCTCTCCGTGGCAGGCCACACGTCGAGCGTGCCTCCGCGCACGGCGAACTCGCCACGCCCTTTGATCGTCTCCACGCGGCGGTAGCCGATGGCCACCAGGCGTGCCAGCAGGTCGTCCCAGGCCATCTCGGTGCCCGGCTTGAGATGCAGCGCACGGGCGCGGTACGCGGCTGCCGGCGCAATGTGCTGGCGCAACGCGGCCAGCGAGGTGACGATGATCGCGGAGGACTTCTTGTCGCGCAGCAGGCGCTCCAGCGCAGGCGCGCGCCGCTCGCGAGACTTCGGCTGAAAGAGCGCCTCGTCGGGCTCGGGACGCGATGGAAACTCCACCAAACGCGTGGCCTGGACTCCGAGGAAGTATGCCAAGTCGTCGGCACGCCGCGAAATCAGCGCATCGTCGGGTACCACGATCACGGCCGACTCCGCTTTGGTCCGCTTGATCAGGGCGACGGTGACCGCTGCCCGCGCACCTTGAGGGGTGCCACGGAGGGCGACGCCGCCCACCAGAGCCTTGGCTGCCTCCTTGAGGGGCGCAGCCTCATCGAAGCGGGCACGGATCCGTGAACGCGCTGAAAGAGCCATCGTTGTAGTTTACCACGTGTTGGAAGGGGGGCTTAGGTCTATGAACCCAACTGTTCGACGTTTGGTGGCGCAAATCATCCGGCGGCAGGCTTTCCCGCACGGACACACGCTTTCGCAAGCATGAGCACGCTCGAGCTATGGGCCTTGCCCAGCCCGGAGACCTGCGGCGCGGCGGCGAATAGGCATCTATGGGAATCTCGGGAAAGAGCCACGCCGACTGCGCCAACAAGATGCGCTACGAGAGTTCGGAGGAGGCCGAGGCGGCCGCCGCCGGCGCCCTGGAGCGCGGCGGCATCGAGCTTTGGCCGTACCGCTGCCCCTTCTGCGCGCGCTTCCACCTTACAACCCAGCGGCCCGGACGCGAGGCGGGGCACCGCCGGCGCCCAAATCGATGAACCCTCTCACGAAGACCCTCCAGGTCGTCGCCCTATTGCTGGGCATCAGTCTGCTCTTGTGGATGCTCGGCCTGGTGCTGGCGCGGATCGAGTTGGTCTTCACAGTCGTCCTGATCTCGGTCCTCTTCTCCTACTTGATCTATCCGTTGGTGAAGCGGCTGGCTCGGCACATGCCGCGCGCGGCTGCCGTGTTGCTGGTCTATGCGGCCGCGCTGCTCACCCTGATCCTTTTCGTCGCCTACCTCGTGCCGCCGATCGCCGCGCAGGCTAACGAGCTGGCAAGGGCCTATCCACAGCTTCTCGCGCAGGTGCAGCGCGCATTCGCCGATCCGCAGAGCAGTCCGCTGCTGCGCGAGCTGCCGCCGCAGATCCGCAGCCTCCTGGCCGAAAACGCCGGGCGTCTAGGCCAGGAGGTCGGTAATGCCGCCTCGCACGTCGCCGGCCAGACGATCGCCGTCGTCACCGGCGCCATCCATGCTGTCGTCGCCACCCTCCTCGTCTTCGTGGTGTCATTCTTCTTCATCGCGGACCTCGACCACATCCAAGGCGTCTTCTTCCGTGCCGTCCCCAAAGGGCGCCGCGAGGCGATGGTCTCCTTCGCCGTGGAGTGCGACCAGATCATCGGCGGCTTCATCCGCGGGCAGGTCATCGTGGCGCTCGTGGTTGGCGTGCTGGCAACCATCATCATGCTGCTCACGCACGTCAAATACGCATTGCTGCTGGGCCTCATCACCGGTATCGCCGACATCATCCCCTACGTGGGCGCCGTGGTGGGCGCCGCCCCCGCGGTGCTGATCTCGCTCATCACCTTCGGCTGGGCTCACGCCCTGCTGGTCTTGGCGCTCTTCGTATTGATGTACGAGGCCGAGGGACACTTCATCGCGCCGACGGTCGTCGGCCACTCGGTGGGACTCTCCCCGCTGGCCGTGCTCATCGCGCTGCTGATCGGCGGTGAGGCTTTCGGGCTGATCGGCCTACTGCTCGCCGTCCCGGCGGCTGGCATCCTGCGCATCATCCTGGTGCGCATCTTCCCGCCGACGACGGAGGGAGAGCGCGCGCTGGAGGCCGCGCGCTCGACGCACGCGGAGACCAAGGAGCCTCAGGCGGTAGCGGCAGCCGCAACGGCCGCGGCGAGCGCCCCACGACCGGAACGTCCTCCGCAGGACGCAAGCTGACTCTCCAGCTCGGCGCTACACGTCGAGCGTCGAGATATCGCCTTCCGGCTGCCCCATTGCGCGGGCACGCAGCAAGCGGCGCATGATTTTTCCCGAGCGTGTCTTGGGGAGCGTGGCTACGACGTGCACCTCCGAGGGGGTGGCGATCGCACCCATCGTTATGCGCACGTGCTCACCGAAGAAGGCAGTTGGATCGACCGGCGGCTGCGCGCCTGCACGGAGCACCACGTGGCAGACCAGGCGCTCCCCCTTCAACTCGTCGGGAAGCCCGAAGGCGGCAGCCTCGGCAACCAGGGGGTGCTCCACCAGCGCATGCTCGACTTCGGCGCTGCCGATGCGATGGCCGGCGATGTTCATCACGTCGTCGATGCGCCCAACCACGCGGAAGTAGCCGTCGGCATCGCGCAATGCGGCGTCCCCCGTGCGGTAGCCGTGCTCCGTCCACGCTGCTTTGAAGCGCGTATCGTCGCCGTAGACCGTGCGAAACAGATGCGGGAAGGGGCGCGTCAGGTAGAGCTCTTCGTCGACGACCGTCGCGGAGATTCCGGGCATCGGAACGCCCACGGCGCCCGGCTTCACCGGATACCCGGGAGGTGCGCCCAGTTGTGGGCCGCCCGTCTCCGTCTGCCACCAGTTCTCGGCGACATTCCCCCACGTGCCATCGCCGCAGAGCACGCGGCGCGCCCAATGATAGGCCTCGGGGTTGAGCGGCTCGCCTGCGCACGTGAGCCAGCGCAGCGAACGCAGATCGCGCGCCTTCGCAGGCTCGTCGCCGAACTTCATCAGGAAGCGGACCGTAGTCGGCGCGGTAAAGATCACATTGACACGCTCGCGCTCGATGATGTCGTAGATCACAGCGGTATCGGGATAGTCAGGCGCTCCCTCCCGGAAGATCGTCGTGAGCCCACAGATCAGCGGCGCGTAGACGATGTACGAGTGGCCGACGATCCAGCCGATATCACTGGCGCACCAGAACACCTCGTTGTCGCGCACCCCCCAATAGCGACGCATCAGGTAGGAGATACCGACGCCGTAACCGCCGTGGACGTGCAGCACGCCCTTGGGCTTACCGGTGGTGCCGGACGTGTAGAGAATGAAGAGCGGATGCTCCGCCTCGACGATCTCGATCGGTGCCTCGGCAGCCGCCGCTTCCAGCAGCTCGCCCCAGTCGGAGCGCTTACGCCCGTCGGCGACCGCTGGGATCGCCGTTTCACTCCGACGGCGCCAGACCGCCACGTGGCCCACCGTATGACAGCCCGCGGCTAATGCCTGCTCGACCGTTGGTGCGAGGGCGATCGGCTTGCCGCGCCGGTAGGTGTAGTCGGCGGTCACGATCACGGTGGCTTTCGCGTCTTCTACGCGCGCCTGCAGCGAGGAGGCCGCGAGTCCGGCATAGACCACGCTATGCACGGCGCCCAGGCGCGCGCAGGCCAGCATTGCGGCAACCGCCTCGAGAGTCAGCGGCAGATAAAGGACCACCGCGTCGCCCCGCTTCACGCCCATCGAGCGCAACGCATTGGCCGCCCGCGCCACACGCGCGGCGAGTTCGCCGTAGGTTACCTCGATGCGCGTGCGGCAGTCCTCGGAGAGCCAGATGTAGGCTACCTTGTTGCGCAGCGCTCCGTTGGCATGGCGGTCGACGGCTGAGGCCACGATGTTCAGCTTGCCGTCGTCGTACCAGCGATAGAACGGTGCATTCGACTCGTCGAGCACGCGCGAAAAAGGTTCGGCCCAGTCTAGCACCTCCGCCTGGGTGCGCCAAAACGCAAGGGGGTCGGTGGCCGCGGCGGCGCACTCACGATCGAAATCGTCGCGAAGCGCGGCGGCGTTCGGGGAGACGAAAGGAACATAGGGTTCGGTTTGCATGCGAACTACCTCATGTCGACGCGATCGTCGTGACCGGGCGTGTGGACGTGCTGGCGTTCGTCGCCGTCCAGGAGCGGCCCTATGACAACGGGGAGGGCCTCTATGAGGCCCTCCTCGTACACGCCGAACATCGTCTACGCGAGAGCGCTACGCCGTCGCCTCTTGACGCCGCGGCGGAGGCGGCGGCTCCAACTTGGGCAACGTGCTGAACTTCAGCTTGTTCGGATCGTCGGGGTCGATCTCGGAAAGGATACGATCGCCGGCCTTGAACGTGCCCTTGAGCATCTCCTCTGCCAGCGCATCCTCGACTTCGCGCTGGATCGCGCGGCGCAACGGGCGTGCACCGAACTGCGGATCCCAGCCCTTCTTGGCAAGCAGCGCCTTCGCGTCCTCGGTGACTTCGAGGTCCATTTCTTGAGCCTTGACCTCGTGAACGACCTTCGCCAGCTCTAGGCCCACGATCTGTTTGATCTGCTCCATGGTGAGCGGGTGGAAGACGACCGTCTCGTCGACGCGGTTGAGGAACTCCGGGCGAAAGACGTGCTTGACCTCATCGAGCACTTTGTTCTTCATCCGTTCGTAGGCTTTGGTCTCGTCGACGTTCTGGTCCTTGCTCGGCCGGAAGCCGATCTCCGTGCTGGTGGCCATCCCCGTGGCGCCGACGTTCGACGTCATGATGATAACGCTATTCTTGAAGTCGACGACACGCCCTTGACTATCCGTCAGACGCCCGTCCTCTAACACCTGCAGCAATAGGTTGAAGACGTCGGGGTGGGCCTTCTCGATCTCGTCGAGCAGTACCACGCTATAGGGGCGGCGGCGCACCGCCTCCGTCAACTGACCGCCCTCCTCGTAGCCTACGTATCCTGGAGGAGCACCCACCAGGCGCGAGACGGAGTACTTCTCCATGTACTCGCTCATGTCGATGCGGACCATCGCTTCCTGGTCGTCGAACATGAACTCGGCCAATGCCCGCGCCAGCTCCGTCTTGCCCACGCCGGTGGGGCCGAGGAAGATGAACGAGCCGATGGGGCGCTTGGGATTCTTGAGTCCGGCGCGCGAGCGGCGAATGGCGCGCGTGACCACCTGCACCGCCTCGTCCTGCCCGATGATGCGCTCGTGAAGCTTGTCGGACATCGTGAGCAGTTTCTGCGTCTCCGTCTCCGCCAGCTTGGAGACGGGTATCTTCGTCCAGCTCGCGACGATGTACGCGATGTCGTCCGCGGTCACCTGATGGACTTTGTCGCCCATCTTGGCCTTGCGCTCGTGCCACTCCGTCTCGAGGCGTTGCTTCTCCAGACGCAGCTTCTCCTCGCGATCTCTGATGGCGGCGGCCTTCTCGAACTCCTGAGCCTTGATGACCGCCTCTTTCTCCTGCTTGACGCGGCGAATCTCGGTCTCGACTTCGCGGATCTCCGGCGGCGGCAGCGTGGCTTGCAGGCGCACGCGGCTCGAGGCCTCGTCGATCAGGTCTACGGCCTTGTCGGGCAGGAAGCGATCCGTGATGTAACGGTCCGAAAGCTTGGCCGCCGCTACCAGCGCTTCATCGGTGATCTTGACGCGATGATGGGCCTCGTAGCGATCGCGCAGGCCCTTGAGTATCTCGACCGTCTCCTCGACGCTGGGCTCGCCGACCTTGATTGGTTGGAAACGCCGCTCGAGCGCGGAGTCCTTCTCGATGTGCTTGCGATACTCGTTGAGCGTGGTGGCACCGATGCATTGCAGTTCGCCGCGCGCCAGCGCCGGCTTGATGATGTTGGAGGCATCGATCGCGCCTTCGGCGGCGCCGGCCCCAACCAGCGTGTGGAGCTCATCGATGAAGAGGATGATCTCGCCGGCGGCACCGCGGATCTCGTCCATCACGCGCTTCATGCGCTCCTCGAACTCGCCGCGATACTTCGTGCCGGCAACCAGGCCCGCGAGGTCGAGTGTGATGACGCGGCGGTCGCGCAACGGTTCCGGAACCTCGCCTTTGATCACGCGCTGCGCCAGCCCCTCGGCGATCGCCGTCTTGCCGACGCCGGGCTCACCGATCAGCGCCGGGTTGTTCTTCGTGCGCCGGCTGAGGATCTGGATGACGCGCTCGATCTCTCCGGCGCGTCCGATCACCGGATCGAGTTTGCCGTCGCGCGCGAGTTGCGTCAGGTCCCGGCCGTATGCGTCGAGCGTGGGCGTCTTCGACTTGCCTTTGGGCTGGGGAGCCTGCCCTTCGGCGCCGAGCAGGCTGGTCGTCTGGACGCGCACCTTGGCGGGGTCCACGCCCAAGTTCGTCAGGACGCGCGCTGCGACGCCCTCACCCTCACGGATGAGACCCAACAGCAGATGCTCGGTTCCGATGTAGTTGTGGTTGAGCTGGCGAGCTTCTTCGAATGCCAGCTCGATGACGCGTTTGGCGCGCGGCGTGAAGACCATCTCCTGCTGGACCGTCTGGCCGCCCCGCCCCACGATGGCCTCGACTTCCTGGCGAACTTTGGCCAAGTTGACGCCCAGGGTTTCGAGTACTTTCGCGGCCAAGCTCTCGCCTTCGCTGATGATCCCGAGCAGGATGTGCTCCGTCCCGATGTAGTTGTTGCCGAGCCGCTGCGCCTCTTCTTGCGCCAAGACGATCGATCTGCGCGCGCGTTCGGTGAAAGGTTCCCACATTGACATCGTTAGCGAGTTTCCCCCATCCGGTGCGGCCGGAGCGCTAGCAGCATCTGCCCTGCTTCCGGCTCAACACCGTGCACCCCTACAACGTCGCTCGGCCGCGCAGGGATGCAGGCGCATGCGGAGATCAAGCGGGCGGCACCCAGGCTCGGCGGCTCCGCCGGGCGCTTTCTCAGCAGGGACAGGCGGCGAACGTCTCGCGCAGGAGCGTGGCGCGCAGCCGGCTTGCGGAGGCGTCATCCCCCGCTCGCCCCAGCCCCGCGGAGCCGATCCGCGACAGCAAACCGTTCAGGGTGGTGCGCGCGATCTCGGGCAGAATCCGCTCACAACTCCCCCAACGCACCAAGGAGAGCAGCTCCGCGGCCTCGCCGTATCCGATGGATCGCGCCGTCTTCAGCGTGCCGTACGCGCGCCAGATGCGATCGACGACGGCGTCGTACGCCGTGCGCAAGAGTTCCTCGCGCGCCGCCCGCTCCCGATCGGCAAGCGTTCGCACCACGCCCTCGACTTTCGCCAGCAGATCGCGCTCGCCGGTGCCGAGCGTCACTTCATTGCTGATCTGGAAGATGGCGCCGGCTGCATCGGTGCCTTCGCCATAGATGCCGCGCGCCGCCACGCCAAGACCGCGCAGTCCCTCGAAAACATGCCCCAACGCGCCGCCGATCGCCAGGGCGGGCAGGTGCAGCATAACACTGGCCCGCATCCCCGTGCCCACGTTGCTGGGGCTGGCCGTGAGGTAACCGAAGCGCTCCGAGAACGCGATGTCGAGACGCTGTTCGAGTGCGTCGTCGATGGCGTCCAACCGAGCGTAGGCACGTTGCAGATCCAGGCCGGGAAGGATGCACTGCAGCCGCACATGGTCCTCTTCATTCACCATGGCGCTCGTATCCGCGTCGAAGAGCAGAAAGGTGCCGCTGCCCTGCGCGGCCATCTGTGGGCTGATCAGAAACTTCTCCACGAGGATGCTGCGCGCGCGTTCCGAGAGCTCGCCCAGATCGTGCGCTCGCAGACCGGGGGCCGCGTCTCGCGCCGCCGCGCAGACGACTGCGCAGACCCCGCGACGCTCTGCGCCGTCGGCAAGCGAGGGGAAGCGACGGCCAGTGAGATTGCGCGCGAGACGCACGCGCGTGCTGACGGCGAGGTCGGTTCCGGGACCCTCGCGTTCCATCCAGGCAGGCGTCTCGCTCAGCAGAGCGGTGAGTTCGTCGCTCTTCACGCGTCGCTCCGCTGCTGAGCGTCGAGAAGGCGCAGGCGTCGCCCCCGGCGCGCAGGAATCTTGCCGCCGTGCGAACAGCCCGCTTGGATCTCCGCCAGCAAAGGCTCCAGGCGTTCGGCGAAGGCTCCGTAGCACTGCCCACAGCCCAACAACTGCGTCCGGGCAACGGTATCGAAGGATCGACCGCAGCCCTCGCAGTGCGGTTCGTGCTCTGCGCCGCGCTCACCGGCGACGGCGGCGCAGACGGCGCAGAGGTCAACGCTTCGCGCGCTTCCGTCGGCGATGCGCGTGACGCGAATCCCGGCTTCACGATCGCGGCAGTTCTCGCACAACACGAGCAAGGCGGTTCGCGCATTGACGAAGCCGCCCTCCCATTGACCGCGCGATCTGCGACGATCGGGACCTCGAGCGGTGGAACCCTACTCTGACCGGAGCCGCTCTACTGTGCGGGCACGCGAGGTGCCATTTGCGTTCGCCCCGCCTGCGGTTTCGGGCTCGCCGACGCGCTCGAGGTGCCTCTGAGTCTAGCACTATTTTCGCCGCACGTCATGGGGACGAATCCCACCCGAACGGTTGGTCGTTCGCCTTAGCATGGCACGGAAAAACGCGCTTCGCGCCTGGGACCTGAGTCGCACGGCGGAGCCTTCACGGAGACGCCGAAGAGTGGCCCCCATGCTGACATACGACGCGGTGCGCGAAGCACTCCGGGACGTCTACGACCCCGAACTCAACATCTCGATGGTGGAGCTGGGCTTGGTCTACGGAATCGACATCGAAGGCCCCGAGAAGGATCAGGTCACGGTGACCATGACCTTCACCTCGCCGATGTGTCCCGTCGGTCCGATGTTCAAGAAGGCCGTGGAGGACAAGGTGACCGGTCTGGGCGCCAAGCAGATCAACGTGGAGATCACCTTCTCGCCGCCGTGGGACCCGCGAACCATGGCCTCCGAGGATGCGAAGATGGAGCTCGGAATCTGGTAGAGCCGCTCCCGGAAGCCCGGGAAACCTCCGTGGAGGAGATGCCGGTCACACGACGGTGGCATTTCCTCCTCTATGATGGCGGAGTATCGACCAACCGGTGCGCCGCCGATATCATGGAGGATGGCCCCGACGTTACCGCGTCTCTATCCGGCGACCATCGAGCGGATGCGTCCGGTACGCTGGCTCGATGAGCATCGAAGACTGCCCGTTCGCCTGGTTATCGCCCCGCCCGGCTGGGGGAAGACCACGCTTCTGGCGGCATACGCTCGCCTTACCCCACGGGCGATCTACTACCGGCTGACTCCCGACCAGGAGGCAGCCCCTTGTTGCGCCGGGATCGCCGCCGCCGCGCAACTCGAAGCGGCCCCGCAGAACGCGGCGGCCCTCATCGAGGCGCTCCAGCCGCTCCTGCCCGCCGTCTTGCTGCTGGATGACGCGCACGTGGGCAGCCCTCAAACACGCGCCCTCGTCAATGCGCTGGTCTCCGACTCGCCGCCCGAACTCGACTTCGTCATCGCCGGGCGCTCGCGTGGTGCGATCGAGGCGGATCGTTGGCTGACCGAAGGGATCGCGGTGCTTTTTGGACCCGCGGGACTAGCCTTCGACGAGCGAGAGACCGGCCAACTCGCCCTGCGCTTGGGCGTGCAAGCCAGCGAGACAGGCGTGGCACGTCTGGTTCGCAGCACGGAGGGCTGGCCCATCGCCGTGGCGGGAGCGCTGCGCTCGGCTAGCATGCTTCGGCTGCGCATCGAGGGAGCCTACGACACGTGGCGCAGGGACAGCGGACTGGCCTTCCACGACTTCATCGGCCGTGAGCTGGCACGTGCCGGCGAATGGGCGGAGCACGATCTGCGGCGCCTCGCCGCGGAGCCGGGCGCCGAGTCGCGCGAGCCGTACGCGACACGCTTGGAGCGCGAAGGCCTCTTCGTCCAACGCGTGGGCGGCGTCGTTCGCCTCCAGGCGGTCGTCGCCGGCGCCCTCGCGCCCTCCGAGCAGCCGTCGGCCGCGCCGCTCGGCGCGGAGCTCGCGCCGCTGCAGGTGCGGATGTTCGGGCCTTTCGACGCACGCGTCGGGGCGCGTGAGATCCCCTGGGTGCGCCGCCGCGATCAGCAGATCGTGCAGTACCTCTTGCTGCGGCCCAACGGCTCGGCGACCCGCAGTGAGGTCATCGAGACGTTCTGGCCCGACGCCAACTCCGATGCCGCGGCGCAGAGCCTGCGCACCGCGTGCAGCAACGTCCGCAAGGCGCTCTCCGCCGTCGTCGGCGCCGTCAACGTGGAACGGTATTTCTGCTCGCGCGGCGACGTGGCGCTGCGCCCGCAAAGCCTCTCGGTCGACGTGCGTCAGTTCCGCGTCCAGGTGACCGAGGGTGACCGCGAGTTCGAAGCGGGACGCGCGGAACAGGCGCTCATACACTACCGCTCCGCCGAGGCGCTCTACCAAGGCGATCTGCTGGCGGACGAAGTGGAAGGACCGTGGCTGACGGCGCGCCGGGAGAATTTGCGCCAACTATACGCCCACGTGCTCGAGCGATCCGCCGAGATATGGATGGAGCGCGGCGAGCCCGCGCTCGAACGCCGCTACGCGGAGCGCCTCGCAGAGCTGCGCACGCCGCATCAATTACCGGCGCGTGCGACGGCGCTGCGCGCGATCACGCGCTCGTAGAGCACGTAACGCGCATCGCGCCGCACTAGCCTCCAATCGCTCGAGCGCGCCAGCGCGCGCGCGAAGCGCCCGTCGCGGCGCGCGATGACGGTGTTGACGTTCCAGGCGTTCAAACGAGCACGCCAATGCGGCGCTACGCCGACGATGGTCAGGTAGTCGTTCCACACCGGCACCGGATATGGGTCGCAGCGCGAGTCGACGAAGACGCGCACCCCGGGCTTGCCGATCGCCGCTGAGCACCACGAGAAGTCTTCGCAAAGCAGGCGATGGGGGCTTCGTTCACGCTCCAGATAGGTAAGCGTGGCTCGCGGCGCCACCCGCTCGGGGGTCACGTGTCGCGCGCGCAGGACCACCGCCACCACCAGCAGTGCGCTCATCGCCACCGCGATCCGCGAGAGCACCGTCGTGCGCGCCGCCGCCTCTGTCTGCCTGCCTGCGCCGGAAGGCCAGCGCTGCATCAGCCACGCTCCCGCGAGCGGGGCCAGCGCGATCCCGGCCAGCGGCACGTTGCGCACATGGGCGAACGCCAAGACGAGAAAGACCGCGGCCAGCGGTATCTCGCGCAGGGTGAGCAGGCGCGAGCGCAGCCCTAGGAAGGCCAAGAGCGCCAAGGGGAGCGCTCCGGCGACGAGCGAGAGATCTTGCAGGTTGGCGGGGCGCCACTCTTGGATCGTCCGCGCGATGGGGGACCGGAAGAGCTCGATCGCATAGGCGTCGAGACCCCAGCCAAAGGGGTTGACCCACGTCGCCATGCCGACGCCGCCCGCCAACACGAAGCGCCGGCCGATCGCGGGCGTCAGGGAGCGCGTCTCCAGCCACCGCCCCGCCGCATCGAGCAGCACGACGCACGGAGCGATCACAACGCTCGCATGCACGTTGCTCCACAGCGCCGTCAGCGGAAGCACCAGCCACAGCCGCCATCCCTCGTCGTCGAGAAGAACGAGCAGGGCGGCCAGGAGAGGCCAGGCCGCCACCTGCGCCCGAGCCCCGAACGACTCGAGCATGGAGATACCCGCCAGGCCGACGCAGAGCGCCAGCGCCGTGCCGCGCACGCCGCGGCTGGCGCAGCGCCGCTCGACCAAGATCAACGCGGCAAAGGCGCACGCGGCGATCAGCAGCGCGAAGAGCGGATAGCCGGCACCCGACCATACGACATGAGCGGCGAGGCCGTAGAGCCACTCCTGGGGCACCCAGGGCGCCCCGACCGCCGTGAACGTCTCGGTGCCCAGCGTACGCGGAATCCGGTGCGTCGCGAGGATCGTCTGACCGAGCCAGTTCTGCCACGGGAAGTCGCCGTCGGGCGCGAGCACGAAGAGCGCGCCCGCACCGAAGACCACGGCGAAGACAAGCCGCACGAGCCCCCGCTGCCAGCTCATGACAAGGTGAGGCGATCTCCGAGCGCGATGTCGTTGGCGCGCAGGGCGCCAGCCCCCAGCTCGACCACGGCATGGGCACCGCGGCAGGCGATCAGCGTTCGCCAGGGGCGGGCGATCTCGACTTCGCGCAGTACCGTCCCCTCGCGATCGAGGAACACGACGTCGATCGATGCCCGCATCCCGATGGTATGGATCGCGGCACAGCCTTCGATCCACAACCCCTCGTCGGGGCTGACGCTCCGCCGCGAAAGAAGACCGACCGCGCGGTCCAGGAAGCGGTCGGCGCGGCGTATGCGCTGCGCGATGAGCCGGCCCGTGGTGGCGTTATAGAGCGCAAACACTTAGAACGGTCCTCCCAGTGCAAGTCCGGCTGCGATAGCCGTGATCAAGTAGGGGGCGAAGGCGATCGGTCCACGCTTGCGCCGCAGCATCGCTGCGCCGAACGCCGCCAGCGAGACGAGCGCGAACAACAGCGCCGCCATCTGGATGCCCAGCACCGCTCCTCCGAGCGCCGCCAACTCGACGTCGCCCCATCCCATGCCCCTGCCGCGCGTGAGCAGCGCCGTCAACGCGAAGGGCGCCGCCAAGACGAGCGCGGAGACCGGCAACGACCAATGGCCTCGAACGACACCCACCAGAAGTAACGCGGCCAACGGCGCGAGCGTGAACGCATCGAAGACCAAGCCTCTGGTGACGTCGGTGGTCCAGCTTGCGCTGAGCGCGAAGATCAAGAGCGCCGTCAACCCCACCTCGATCCCGAGCGCTCCGCGCGCCTCCTGCGCCACGCCCACTGCGGCGGCACCGGCGATCAGCAGCGGCAACGGCACGTGCCCCACCGGGGGCGCGTGGTGGCCCGGCTGGATATCGCGGACGGCATGCGCGCCGACCAGCGAGCCGCCATACGATGCGGTCGCGCAGAGCACGACGGCGCCGAGCGCGAGCGGAAGGGTCATCTGCTGAGGTAGTCCGCGAAGACGGCGCCGAAGATCATGACGAAGAGCGCCGGCAGCATGAAGAGCGCCATCGGGATGACCATCTTGACCGGCAGTTGCGCGGCCAGTTCCTCGGCGCGCATCATGCGACGGTTACGCGTCTCCTCCGCAAGCTCGGAGAGGACTTTCGAGAGATTGGCTCCCAAGCGCTCGGCCTGAACGATGGCCGTCACCGTGGTCGAGAGCTCGAGCTGCTTGACGCGTTGGGCCATCGCTTTGAGGGCATCCGCGCGAGACCTCCCCAGGCGCATCTCGCCCAGCGCCATGCTCAGCTCTTCGCCAAGCGCCCCCGGCGCCGCATCGATGACGCGCGCCAGGGAAGCATTGAGCGAGAGCCCCGCATGCACCGTGGTGGCGACGATGTCCAGCACGTCGGGCAGCCGCCTCTGGACGTCCGACTTGCGGGCTTTCATGGCCTGATCCAAGCGCGAGAGCGGTGCCAAGACGAGCAGGATCGTAAAAACCGCCGTCGCCATGATCGTGAGGTTGCCGTCCACCAGGTGCAACACGGTGATGAGCAGGCTCACACCCAGGCCGAGCAGGCCGCCGGCGATCATGCGCGCGACGAGTTGGGCGGGATGGACGCGATACCACCCCGCTTCGATCAAGCGCTCACCGAGGGCGCCGCGGCGCCGCTCTCCCAAGAGGCGATCGAGCGCGGCGAGCTTGCCGGGGTCTCCGATGCGCTTGGGGGCCGAGCCCTCCAGCTCCTCGAAGCGCTTGGCCAGCGCGTGTTTGGTCGGAATCAACGAGACGGCGAACAGGAAGGCCGCAGCCCCGCCGCACAGCGCGATCGCGAGTATCAACGTGTTCATCAGCCGTCGAACCTCAGGATCTTGGCGATCGCGGCACCGGCCATGACCTCCAAGGCCACGACCGCGCCGATGACCATATGACCGATCGACGTGAAGAGCAACGCCGCCCCCATTTGGTGCTGCGTCGACACGACGAAGAGGCCGACGAAGATCGGCAGTGCTACCAGGATGTAGCCGCTGGCGCGGCCCTGGGAGGTGAGCGCGCGAATGCGGCGCTGCAGCCGGCGGCGATCCCTGATGGTCCCGGCGAGATTCTCGAGCACCTGCCCCAGATCGCCGCCCGTCTGCGACTGCACGCGGATGGCGCGCGACATCATCTGCATCTCTCCTGCGGGGATGCGCTCGGCGAGCTTGTCGAGAGCGTCCAGCAGCGGCACGCCGACGTTCGATTCACCGATCACCCGCGAGAACTCGTGGCGTGCGGGATCGGCCAGCTCCTCCGTCACGAGCACCATCGCTTGACGCAGGCCCAGTCCGACGCGCAGCGAGCTGGACATCATGCGCAGCACGAGCTCGAGCTGCCCCAGGAAGTTCTGCTGCCAGGCATTGGCGCGCATGCGCAACCACACGTGGGCGCCACCGGCGGCTAGGGCTGCCACAGCCGCTAGCGTCACGATGCCGGCGACGAAACTCAAGCGCAAGACGAGCGCCAGCATCACCCAGGAGATGGCGATGATCGCCAGCAGGATCAAGATGAAGTCCTGCGGTCGCACGTCGATGTGCGCGGCGGCGATGGCGCGCTCGAGCCCCTTGTGGGAGAACGAGAGACGCTTCATCGCCTGCTCCCAGAACGAGACGAAGAGCAACGCGGCGATCCCGATGACTCCTGCGGCGATGGCGAGCGGCATCACGCCTACCATAGCGACCCCGCCGGAGAGAGCGTCGCCAGGCGGCGGAAGTCGTACTCGATCCCCAGCTCTTCGAAGCGCCGTAACGCCTGGGGCTGCACGCCCGTGAAGAGGAAGTCGCCCTTGACGCGATTCTCCGCGTCCATGCCGTGCTGCTCGAAGCGCACCAGGTCCTGCATGGTGACGACGTCTCCCTCCATACCGACCACCTCGGTCAGGCTGATGACCTTACGGGAGCCGTCGCGCAGACGCGCCACCTGCACCACCAGGTCGAGGGCGCTTGCAATCTGCTCGCGGATCGCGCGCACGGGCAGATCGAAGCCGGCCATCATCACCATGGTCTCGATACGCGCCATCGCATCGCGCGCCGTGTTCGCGTGCGCGGTGGTCAGCGAGCCGTCGTGGCCGGTGTTCATCGCCTGAAGCATGTCGAGCGCCTCGCCGCCGCGGCATTCGCCCACCACGATGCGGTCGGGACGCATGCGCAACGAGTTGCGGACGAGGTCGCGGATCTTGATCTCTCCGCGCCCTTCGATGTTCGCGGGGCGGGCCTCCAGCCGGACGACGTGCGTCTGTTTGAGTTTCAGCTCGGCGGCGTCCTCGATGGTGACGATGCGCTCGTGGTCCGGAATGAAGCTCGAGACGACGTTCAACAGCGTGGTCTTGCCGGAGCCGGTTCCGCCGCTGATCGCGATGTTCAGCCGGCCCTGCACGGCGGCGCGCAGAAAATCGAGCATCGGCTCGTTGAGCGTGCCGAGACGCAGATAGTCTTCCGCTTCGAGGCGTTTGGTACCGAAGCGGCGGATCGTGAGCGTGGCGCCGTCGATCGAGAGCGGCTCGATGATCGCGTTGACGCGCGAGCCGTCTGGAAGGCGGGCATCGACCAAGGGCACCGCCTCGTCGACGCGCCGCCCGAGCGGAGCGAGGATGCGCTCGATGACCAAGCGCAGCTGCTGCGCGTCCGTGAAACGTTTGTTGGTCAGCTCGATGTGTCCGCCCCGCTCCACGTAGATGCGCTGGTGGCCATTGACCATGATCTCGGTGACGCGCTGGTCGCGCATGAGATCCTCGAGCGGACCGTAGCCCAGCGCCTCGTCCACGATCTCCTGACGCAGCAGCGCCGCGTCCTCCGCGGAGCCCACGTCACTGCGCTCGGCCAAGAGGCGCTGGACGACGCCGCCGACCTGCATCCGGAGCTCGTTCTGCTTTTGTTGGTCCGTGTGGGCGCGGCTGAGCGCCACCACGTCGACTTCCTTGGAGATGCGCGCGTGGATATCGGTTTTCAAGATGTCCCGTGCTTGGCGCGCGAGGTCTCCCTGACGTCGCTGGGGTTCGACCTCGATGACGCTCTCCGGTGCCGTCGCCCCGTTCGCGTGGCCGTTGCCGGAGAGGGCGGAGGCCTCCGCCGCCGGGCGCGCATCGGTAGGGCGCTCGCGCCGCTCGGGATGCGGCAACGGCAGGGAGACGGAAAGCTGACGATGGTTGGCCAGCGGCGGCTCGCCCAGCAGGCGCGTCGCCAACGCCTCCACGGCACGCCCGCGCCCACGGTCGTAGACGTTGGGCAGCTCCGCCGTCATCGTGATCTCGAGCAGCTGCTCGAGCTCGTGGCGGGAGAGCGCCGGCCGCGGATCGCGCTGATTGAGCAGCGGGAGGACCCCCGTCATCGCGACGCCCAGCTGCAGGAGCTCCTTGAAGAGCGCCCGCGCGCTCGTTGCACCCAGCGCACTGGGCTCGATGACGGCGAGGAAGCGCGAGGCACGGGCGACGATCGGGCGCGCGGCTGCGGCGAACGGCTGCGGCGCGTCGACGATGATGTTGGCCTGATCCCCTAGCGCCCGCATCGCTTGCTCCACGTGCTCGGCGCGCAACGCGAAGCCGCCGTCCAGGTTGCGGGCCAATTCGACGACGGTGATGCCGTGGGTCGAGGCGGTCGGCACGTCGGACTCGACGCGCGCATCATCGAGCTTGCGCACGACGTCGAGAAGGACCGCGACGCTTCGGCGCCCCTGCAGATCACCGTCGACGAGCGCGACGCGGCCGCCGTGGCGCTGCATCGCCTGCGCCAGCTCGACGGCCAGCGTGGTCGTGCCGCAACCGCCCTTGACTCCCGTGATGACGAAGATCGCGCCGCTCACCGCGCGTAGGCGCCGCGATCGCTGCGCCCTGCCTGCACCACGTGGTCGCCGTCGACGACGGTCACCAGCCCCAGAGCCGTATGCTGACCGGGCGTGTTCGCGCCGCGCGGACTACCGGCCGCAACGGTGCGCTGCGAAGAAGCCTCCGCCGTCCCAGGCATGGTAAGGTCGAGCGCCTCGGTGGGCTCGGAGTGGAGCGGCTCCCGCGGCGAACGCAACGCCAGCCGCAGGGCGGTGTTGGCGTCCGCCACAGCCAGCAGGTCGGCCTGCTTCGGAGTCACTGCCAGCGTCACCGTGGTGGAGGACTGCGAGCCTGGAGCGGGGGTGGCGCTCGCCGTCTCGAGTGCGTTGCCGATAGCCAGCACGAGAATGCCGCGCAGGATCGTGCGCGCCTCGGGTTCGCGGTTACCGATCCGCGGAACGATCGCGATGACGTCGACGCGATCTCCCGGCTGCATCAATCCGGAGATGTCCTTCACCTGGTCGACGGGAATCGAGACGGCGCGCATCCCGGGTTGGAGCTTCACGGTGAGACCGACGTCGCTGGGCCGTCCGATCATGGAGCCGGTGATGGTCGTGCCCGCGGGGATCCCGATCAAGGCCAGAGCACCGATGGCTGAACGCCCATCGCTGACGGCATTGGGTTCCACCTGCGTGCTGGGCCGCGTCGTCTCGCGCACCATCGCCGTGGTGATGGTCGCGCGAGCCGGAATGGTCTCCACGGCGATCACGACCTTGCGCGGCACCGCCTGAGGCGCCGCGGCGCGCTGCAGCGAGGAGAGGTAGTTCAGCGTCAGCCACCCCGTGCCCAGAGCCAAGAGGATGGCGATCAACAGAGTCGTACGGCGCGAGTTCATAACGCGAGCCTCAACATCGGCGCGTAGGTGTGGGAGAAGGCGACGCAGAGCGTCCCGAAGGCGATGGCCAGCGCATACGGGAGTCTCGCTCCGTTGCGAGGCTCGATCGCGATCGTTCCGGGATAGAGCAGCGGCACCGCGAGCGCAAAAGTTCCGCGCAGCGTCGGGCCGAGCCGCCCGCTCGCGGCCGCCACGACCAACGCCAGCAGCCCGCCGCCGACGGCCGTGTAGAGCAAGAGCGCCAGCGTATCGGGCCAGGCGAGTGCCGCCGCGACGGCGGCCAGGAGCTTGACATCGCCGCCGCCGAGCCAGCCGCGCGCGAAGACGAAGCTGCCTAAGACGAACGTCCCGAGCATCGCCGCGAGCGCCGCGAGGACGCCGTGGAGCCCCGCCATCGCTTGCAGCGTCAGCGCAACGAGCGCTAGGCTCGCCGTGAGCCAGTTGGGGATCCGCCGGCTGCGGACGTCGGTGACGACGGCAACGGCGACCGCCGCCGACGCCACCCACAGGAATGCAGACACGGGAACGACTCCTTGGTCAGTGGTGGCCGCCGGAGAGCGCACTCCGCGACGGCCGCCACTGCGCACGATCGAACGCGCAGCACGGCTAGAAGCGTGTTGCACATGTCAGATCCTTCAGGACTACTGCAGGTTGTTAGCCGCCTGTTGCAGCTTGTTGTTCGCGTTGGTGCCGATCACTTTCAGCACGCCGATCGCGACGACGGCGATGAGGGCGAGGATCAACGCGTACTCCACCAGGCCTTGACCCTGGTCATCGCGGAGGACGCCGACAATATTCTTCAGCATGGTGGCTCCTTTATCAGCATGAGCGAGCATCTTAGGGGTCGCTTCTCGTCGCCGACTCCACGGGAACGGAGAGCGGCGCGTTCGGCGGCCGCAGGACCAGCGTTGTCTGTGCCTGTGCGGCGCCGGGAGTAGCCGAGGCGACGACGGTCAGCAGACTGCCCGGCATATACGCCGGCGCCGTCCGCATCTCGACGTCGAAGCGCCCATCGGAGCCGACGGCCAGCGTGCGGCTGGCGACGAACACCGTGGGCAGGTCTTGCGAGATGGTGTCGTAGAGCGCGATCGTCACGGAGCCGGACGCTGGGCCCGTTCCATGGACTTGCACGGCCTGCGTTCCGACGACGGGCTCCACTTGGAGCGTGAGCGATGCGGTGGCCGCGCGTCCGCTGTTCGGCATCAGCGCCGTCAGCAGCAGCCCCGCGATCAGAGTCCCCAGTAGGCGTCGCGTCGTGAACATCCGTGTCTTGCACCTCCGTGCGATCGATGCACCACACTCTATCGGACGCGCCTGCGCCATCGCTAGCCTTCGACGGCAAAATTTAGGCGGCGTTAACCGGTTAACGCGGGTGGAGTGAAGATGAGCACAGCACCCGTTGTCGCCGCTCACACTCGTCGGGATTCGACCGTCTCATGCTGGATTGCGCCGCGCGGAAGCCGATTGAGAGTAGGCTATCGGCACGACCGTCGCCGGTGGTCTACTCGGCAAGGAGGCTCCCCGGTATGAGAGGCACGAGGTTCATCTCCTGCGTCGCCGCGCTCTTGCTGCCATTGGCGCAGGCGGGTGCGCAAGGGGCAGCCATGCCTGCAGCGACCATATCGCTGCAGTCGGGCCAGTCGACGGTCGTCTCCGCGCCCAATCTCTCGCGCGTGGCCGTCGGTGACGGCCGGATCGCAGGCGTCGTCCCGGTGGGAACCTCGCAGGTTATCGTCAACGCCAAGGCTCCTGGCCACACCACCTTGATCATTTGGGAGGGCGGCCAGCGGGTGACGTACGACGTTGCCGTCTCCGAGCAGAGCCTGGAGGAGATCGTCAAGGTGCTGCGCAGCAGCATCACCGCCCCCGGCGTCTCGATCGTCACCTTCGAGCACTCGCTGGTGCTCAAGGGCAGCGTTCCGGACGAGGCCAGCCTCCAGAGCCTCGACGACACGGTGGCGCGCTTCTCCAAAGTGCTCGATACCGATCACGACACCGTCGTCAACGTCGTGAGCGTAGCCCATCCCATGGGGGGCCTCGCCAGCCGGCTCACGGCGATCCCCGGCGCCAAGGGCGTGCGCATCGACCGGGACGAGAAGGGCAACGTCATCGTGAGCGGTCCGGTGACGGACCGCGCCACCGCGCAGAAGGTCCTCGACGGTGTCCGCGGGCTCGCGGGGCCGTACCTTGCCGTCGACGGCAAAGTCGTCGACCGCCTCGAAGTCGAGAGCGTCAGCCAGATCGACGTCAAAGTCTACGTGCTCGAGCTCGACCGCACGGCGTTGAATCAGCTCGGCATACGCCTGCAGGCGGCTGTGGAAAGCCCACAGGGCCTGGTGTTCACGCCGCCCTTCTTCCCCATCGTCGAGAACCCGCAGCAAGTCGGAAGCGTGGGCAAGGCACTCAACATCGGCGGCTTCTTCCGCACGGCCTTCCTGGCGCCGACGCTGGATCTGCTGCTCTCCAGTGGACACGGCCGCATCCTCTCCTCGCCGGACCTCGTGGCCATGCCGGGACACGACGCGACCTTCCTGGTGGGCGGCGAGATCCCGATCCCCTTCTCCAGCGGCCTGGGGCAGGTGAGCGTGGTCTACAAGGAGTTCGGCGTCAAGCTCAACGTCACGCCGTCGCTCCTGGGCAACGGAGACGTCGACACCAAGGTCGCCCCGGAAGTCTCCGAACTCGATTTCCAGGACGGCGTCCAGATCAGCGGCTTCACGATTCCCGCCCTCAAGACCAGCCGTCTCTCCACCGAGGTCATCACTCAGCCGGGGCAGAGCATCATCATGGGCGGTCTGCTGCGGCGCGTGGAACAGCGCAATATCCAGCGCGTGCCCCTGCTGGGAGACCTCCCCATCCTCGGCAAACTCTTCCGCTCCACCCGGTACCAGGCCGACGACTCCGACGTGGTCTTCGTGATGACGCCGGAGATCGTCACCAGGTGACAGCCGTCAATGCGACCGGGCGACCGGGCTGCTATACTCTAGGGTACGATGATCGCCACGCTGTGGGCACTGCTACGGGACGAAGCGGCAAACGCTCTGCCGGAGTATGCGATCATCGCGACCGCCCTGGCGCTGGGGATGCTGGCGACCATGGCCACCATCGGTCACGAGGCCGGCACCCAGCTTGGCTCGACCAATCAGAACCTCTCCAAATTGTCGGTGAGTCCGCAATGACCGCGCTTGACGCCACGCGCCGGGGGGTGGCGATACCGGAGACGGCGCTGATGATCGGCTTCACGATGCTGGTCCTCTTCGCGGCGGTGCATCTCACGCTGGTCGCCTATCTGCAGGCCCAGACCGACGGCGCCGCATACGTGGCGGCCCACACGGTGGGGCAGAATCCACAGAGCTCGCTCTCCGCCGACCAGTCCTACGCCGCCCGGGTAGTGCAAAGCGTCTTCCCGCACGTCCAGGCCTCGGGGCTTGGCGTCGTGACCACCGGCTCCACCGTCTCCAGCAGCGTGGCTCAGACCGCGGACGGTTTGCCGATTCCCGGCGCTCCCTCCACCATTGCGCTCAACTCGCACGTCGTCGAGCCGATCGCGCAAACCACCCCGGGTACCGTGGCGCCTTTCACGTTCGGCGCCAACGCGTCGCTGAAGAATTACTGCGCGACGCCGGCGTATCCATATCAGTCGCCCACGCTGTGCCCCGCGCAACAGACCTATCAGATTTATGTCGCGCAGACCATGTCGGCGAAAGGCAACGGCATCAACGGGCGCTTCTCTGAGTGGATCTGCCACTCGGGCTACTATTCCTCGGTGGGCTTCCCCTCACAACGCCCGCAAGGCGGCGCAGGCTCCGCGTGGGACCCCAACAACCCCCAGAGCGGCGAATACGCCCTCTATCAATGGGACGCTGGGAGCCACTCATGCACCTGACGGCAGGGCGAGCGCGGCGCGGGCAGACGTTTCCTTTCTGGGTCATCAGCACGGTGCTCGGACTGACGCTGGTCTTCTTCGTCGCCAACTACACGAACACGATGCGTTGGGAGCTGCGCGCGCAGAACGCCGCCGACACGGCAGCCTCCGCCGCCATCTCGACCGATGCGAACATGAACAACGAGCTGAGCACGCTGATGTACGCCTCGGCCATCGAAGAGGTACGCCTCCGCTACTTGAACCAAGCGATCCTCAACACGATCAACGGCGTGGGCGGGTGCGATCCCGCGCCCGGGCAGTCGTGCGACCAGGACTATCAGTCGCTGGTCTCCGCTTACAATACGGCTTCCTCCAACTACGCCACGCTCGTACAGCTCATGCGCCAGGCGGACAACTTCACCCAGGGCGGACAGAAGAACGGCCCCTGGAAGGCGATGGGCCTGATCGGCAGCGACTGCTCCATCTTCGACTGCGCGTTCACCGTCACGCCGCTGGACGTTTCGGCGGGCCCCGGCTCGGCGGAGACCGTCGACGTGGTGGCCTGCAAGAACGTCCCCACGCTGGTCCCCCAATTGCTGGGCCTGGGGGCCGGCAGCTCGTTCCAGGCCTTGGGGCGCAGCGCGGAGACGCTGACTTCCGTCAACGAGAGCTTCAATCCCAGCACCGTCAATCCACGCACCGGGCAGCCCTACCAGCCCGCCGAGCCGCAGTGGGCGACCTATCCGTTCTCCGCCTACACCGTCGACTTCTCCAACGTGACGGTCAACCTGAGCTGGGACGTCGCCGGGCCCACCAAACCGTACGCCGTCTACCCATCGGGGGGCGTATCGTGCTCGTGATCGCCGCTCGGCTTCCCCTGGGCGGCGCGCGGCGCGGGCAGGCGCTGGTGGAGACGGCGCTCTTCCTGCCGTTGATGCTGATCGCGCTCTTCTCGATCATCTACTTCGGGCGCTACGGCGTTCTCGGCGAGCGCGCGCAGTCGGCCATCCGCTACGGCTCGATGATCTCATACGCCCAAGGCGGCGTCTACAGCGCCGCGAACATCTACGACGCCATGAGCTACGGGCCGCAGGCACCGCTGCCGTGCACGGGCAACGTCGCCAGCGATACGGCGGCGGCGTTGACGCAGGCCGTGCCGAATACGGGGCCCACGGCGCAACCCTACTGGCGCCCCGATGCCGCGGCTCCGCAGGCGACCTGCACGATCTCGGGAGTGGGTTTCGGCGGACCAAGCTTCATGGCGTTCCACTACTTCACCGTGACGCGGCAGTCACTCACGGCCGGCGTCTCCGTACCCACGATCCTGCAGGGACTGTTGGGCACCACGGGTACCGTCCAGGCGCAGACGGGCTTCGTCCACTCGGACCCCCCGGGCATGATCATGTATTGCAGCTACGAAGTGGGCCAACGCGCCGCCGCGGCATTGGGCTTCAACTACTCGCCGCCCAACGGCAACCCGTGCGGCTAGCTGCGCCGTCAACGAACCCACGCAGGCACAGCCCGCTCAGCGCCCGAACCCCGGCGTCGTGCAGACCAGCAGCAGCAAGGACGCCCAGATCAACGAGCTCCGGCGCAAGCGCACCGAGGCGATAGCCCCCGCCGGCGAAGCCGCCATCGAGCGGCAGCATCAGCGCGGCAAACTCACGGCACGCGAGCGCGTCGAGCGCTTGGTGGATGCCGGGAGTTTCGTGGAGTTCGACCAGTTCGCCGTCCACCGCCAGCGCGCGTTCGGCATGGGAGAGAAACGCTACTTAGGAGACGGCGTCGTTACGGGATACGCCACCATCGGCGGGCGGCAAGTCTTTCTCTTCTCGCAAGACTTCACGGTCATGGGCGGCTCGCTGGGCGAAGTCTTCGCCGAGAAGATCTGCAAGGTCATGGACATGGCCGTTCGCACGGGCTGCCCCGTCATCGGCATCAACGATTCCGGTGGCGCGCGCATCCAAGAGGGAGTGGTCAGCCTCGGTGGATACGCGGAGATATTCTGGCGCAACGTTCAAGCCTCGGGCGTCGTACCGCAGATCTCGCTCGTGGCCGGGCCGTGCGCCGGGGGTGCCGTCTACTCGCCGGCCATCACCGACTTCATCTTGATGACCGACCAGGTGGCGCAGATGTTCATCACCGGTCCGGAGATCATCAAGACCGTCACCAACGAAGAGGTGAGCTTCGAGGAGCTCGGCGGTGCCTACACGCATGCCACGAAGAGCGGTGTGGCCCACCTCATCGCGGCCGACGAGGACGACATGCTGGAGCAGGCTCGCATCCTGCTCTCCTACCTCCCCCAGAACAACCTCGAGGATCCGCCGCGCGTGCACTGCAGCGACGATCCCCAGCGCGCAGACGAGGAGCTAGCGGCGATCATCCCCGAGAATCCCAACCAACCCTACGACATGCTGGACGTCATCAGCCGCGTCGTCGACGACGGTGAGTTCTTCGAGATCCAGCCTCTGTACGCGCCGAACATCATCTGCGGTTTCGCGCGCTTCGAAGGGCGCAGCGTCGGTATCGTCGCCAATCAACCCAAAGTCTTGGCGGGGGTGCTCGACATCAACTCCTCGATCAAGAGCGCCCGCTTCGTGCGCTTCTGCGATGCGTTCAACGTTCCGCTGGTGACCTTCGTCGACGTGCCGGGCTTCCTGCCGGGCACGGCACAGGAATACGGCGGTATCATCAAGCACGGCGCCAAGCTGCTCTTCGCCTACGCCGAGGCGACGGTGCCGAAGATCACGATCATTACGCGCAAGGCCTACGGCGGCGCATACGACGTCATGGCTTCCAAACATATCCGTGCCGACATCAACGTCGCGTGGCCGAGTGCCGAGATCGCCGTGATGGGGCCGCAGGGCGCCGTCAAGACGATCTTCCGCCGAGAGATCGAAAGCGCAGAGAACCCGCAAGCCAAGAATGACGAGCTGGTCGCCGAGTACACGCGGCGCTTCGCCAATCCGTTCATCGCCGCTGAACGCGGCTACATCGATGACGTGATCGAGGCGCCGCAGACACGCGGTGTGATCTGCCGCGCCCTCCAGATGCTCGAAAACAAGCGCGTCGAGCGGCCGCAACGCAAGCACGGCAACATTCCGCTCTAGGAGCCCGTCGCTCTCCACCAGGGGAGGGGTGAGTGCGCGGCGGGGGGAACCCCGCGGGCTATGTCCATGCCCCTCCGCCGCTTTCTGCCGGTCCTGCTGCTCGCAGCGGCCGCCGCCGTGGCCTTCGCCTCGCCCGGCGCAGCCAAGCCTCACGGTGACAACGCAAATCGTCCCAACGAGATGAGTACGGCCACGCCGCCGCCGTTCCGCCCCAACCTCCGGATTGCATTCGGTCCGTTCCATCTGGGCGCGATGCGTGGCGAGCTCGACAAGACCTCGCAAGTCGATGCCCCTTCGACGGCACAGCAGGTGAAGTACGTGGTGCAGGACGGCGAGCACGTCATCGTGACCTACGCCAGCGACACGGCTGTCGAGATTCACATCGAGCGCGCCCTCACGGAGAAGAGCAAGGCGATCCTCTCGACATCCGACGGCGTTCGCCTGGGGGCGCCGATCGGCGCTGTGCTCCCGCTCTACGGCGAGCCCGACACGAAGGAGGACGGCAACGCACCCGGCTACACGCTCTACGCCTGGCGCATGCAAGAAGGTCGCAGCGTCGTCTTCCAGACATTCCTCGGGCGCATCGTCGGCGCCGCCATGTTGCCGCCGCCGCCGTATCCCTCGGGGGTGAGCATCTCCGGCGGAGGCGGCGCCTCGGAGAGCGATCCGGTGGTGGTATCGGCGCCCAGTCACGATCTGGCCGTCGAGGGCGAGTACGATTGGCTCGCGCGCATCGACTGCGGAGCCGCCGGCATGCGCCTGGCCTTCGAGAAGGACAGTGCCAGCAACGGCAAGCGCTTAGAGGCACTGGGCCTCTACTGCGCCGACGACGAGCGCATCTACTTCTTCGACGTCACGAGCGTGCCCAAGGGCTCGTAGAAAAGGGGAGCGAGAGATCGTGGGTCTGCTAGACGGGAAACGCGCGCTGGTGACGGGCGTCGCCAATCGTTGGAGCATCGCCTATGCGATCGCCAAGGCGTTCCACGAGCAAGGTGCGCGCCTTGCGTTCACCTATCAAGGTGAACGCGTGCGCGATGAAGTTGAGAAGCTGGCTGCCCAGTGCGGCGGAGCCGCCGTCATCGAGTGCGACGTCTCGAATGACGAGCACCTCGCACGCCTGCCAGACGAACTGCGCGCGCGCCTGGGCGGCCTTGACACGCTCGTCCATTCGATCGCCTACGCGAACAAAGAGGATCTCGCCGGAAAAGTCTATCAGACCTCACGCGCCGGCTTCAAGCTCACGTTGGATATCTCGGCGTTCTCGCTGGTGGGTCTGGTCGGCTCGCTGGTCGAGATACTGAGCGATGGCGCAAGCATCATGGCCCTCACCTATCTCGGCGCCACGGAGATCGTGCCGAACTACAATCTCATGGGGATCGCCAAGGCCGCGCTCGAGTCCGAGGTGCGCTACCTGGCCTACGATCTGGGCGAACGTGCCATCCGTGTCAACGCGATCTCCGCGGGACCGATCAAGACGGCCTCGTCGCGCCAAGTCGGCGGCTTCTCGCACATCCTTGGCGTCGTGCCGAAGGTAGCCCCACTCAAACGCAACATCACGGCCAACGACGTCGCCAACACAGCCGTTTATCTCGCCTCCGATCTCTCGTCGGCGATCACCGCCGACGTGCACTTCGTCGACTCGGGCTTCCACGCCGTGGGCATCCCGCCGTTGGAGTCGTGAGCGCGCGGATCGATGGCGGCAGCCCCACGCCGGAGGAGGCAGCCGCGATCACCGCCGCCATCGAAGCCGTGCTGGCCGCCGTGCCGCGTGCCGGCGACGTGCCGGCGACGCCGCTATGGCGGATCGCCGCTCGCCTAACGGATCGCGCCGCCGACGCATGGCGACGCGCACGCGACGCGTGGCGCCTGACGCACCTACGCTGAGGCGGCGATCGGATCGAGCGGCGTGCGCGCGCCGGATCGTAGGAGACGCACGGCTTCGCGTGCCGTGAGTCCAAGAGTATCGTTACGCAAGGGCCGGCGGTTCCCGGCAGGAACGCCCAGCCCCCCTCCGCAAAGCGGGACTGACGTTTCCCAGCGGAGGTTTGGACGATCTTCAGCAAACTCTTGATTGCCAATCGCGGCGAGATAGCGGTGCGCGTCCAGCGTACTGCTCGCGAGATGGGCATCGCCACCGTCGCCGTCTACTCCGAGGTCGACCGCGAGGCGCTCCACGTTCGTCTCGCCGACGAAGCGTATCTCCTCGGCCCGGCGCAGCCGGCGCAGTCCTACCTCAACGTCGAGCGTCTGCTGGAGGTGGCGAAAGCCTCCGGCGCGCAGGCGATCCATCCGGGGTACGGCTTCTTGGCCGAGAATGCGCCGTTCGCACGCGCCGTCGCGGCCGCGGGGCTCATCTGGGTCGGCCCCAGTCCCGATGCGATCGATGCAATGGGCGACAAGGTGCGCGCGCGCGAAGCGATGGTCGCCGCCGGCGTCCCGATCGTCCCCGGCACCACGACCCCGCTGATCGATGCCGCCGATGCCGTGCGCGTCGCCAAGGAGATCGGGCTCCCCATCGCGCTGAAGGCCTCGGGTGGCGGCGGCGGCAAAGGCCTGAAGGTCGCCTACTCGCTCGACGAGGTGGAGTCGGCCTTCAACGTGGCGCAGCGCGAGGCGCAGGCGTACTTCAAGAATCCCACCATCTACGTCGAGAAGTATCTCGATAACCCCAAGCACGTGGAGCTCCAGATCCTCGCGGACAAGCACGGCCACGTGCTGCACGTCGGCGAGCGCGACTGCTCGCTGCAGCGCCGCCACCAGAAGCTCTTCGAGGAGGCGCCGCCGCAGGTGCCGGAGAGCGTGCTCGCGCGTCTGCGCGAGGCGGGCGTGCGCGCTGCCAAGGCGATCGGCTACGACAGCGCTGGGACGATCGAGTCGCTGGTCAGCGGCGGCGAGTTCTACTTCCTCGAGATGAACACGCGCATCCAAGTGGAGCATACCGTCACCGAGGCACTAACGGGTATCGACCTCATCCGCGAGCAGATCCGCGCGGCCGCCGGCGAGCCGCTCTCGGTGGGTCAGGACGACGTGCGCCCACGCGGTCACGCCATCGAAGTGCGCGTGAACGCCGAGGATCCAGCCGACGACTTCCGTCCCGCTCCCGGCAGGATCACTGCCTACCGCGAGCCTGCCGGCCTGGGCGTGCGCCTCGATGCGGCGGCCTACGCGGGCTACACGATCCCGACCGACTACGACTCGCTGATCGCCAAGCTGATCGTCTGGGCTCCCACCCGCGGCGAGGCACTAGAGCGTCTGGGGCGCTGCTTGGCGGAGTATCAGATCGAAGGCGTCACCACGACCATCCCTTTCTTCCGCGAGCTGCTGAAATGCCCGGCCGTCGTAGACGCCTCGTACGGTACGGCTTCGCTGGAGCTGTTCGCCGCCGCAGCCGCGCCGAGATTGCGCGCCGCTTCCGGGACGCCGGCGGCGGCCTCCACCGGCGAATCCGCCCGCGCGGACGAGACGATCCGCGTCGAAGTCAACGATAAGCTCTTCCGTGTGCGGCTCGTCGATCGCCCGGCGGCGGCCGGCAACACCGCGGCCGGCAACGGCCATGCCGCGGTGCCGCACAAGGCCAAGAGCGCCGCTAAGCGCGTGGTACGAAGCGGTAACGACGTGCGTTCTCCGATGCACGGCGTGGTTGCCGAGATCGCGGTGAGTCAGGGGCAGGAGCTCGCCGAGGGCGATCTCGTGGCGGTGGTCGAGGCGATGAAAATGATGAACGAGATCCGTGCCCACAAGGCAGGGACGGTTTCGAAAGTGCATGCCGCGGCTGGCGCCACCGTGGAGGCCGACGCACCGCTCGTCACGTTGGCATAGCGTCGAGGGGTGTCGACGTCCCGGTGCAAGCGGCCACCACGTACATCGGCGGCCAATCCGAGGCGGCGCGCGATCTTATCGAGGACCTCGAGCGCGGGCTGGCCGTGCCGTCGCGAGACCCGCCTCGGTAAGCTCGCAGGCCTCTCCGCGCGCTGCGATCCATTTCTCCGCCCACACGCCGAGCGCGTAGAGCGCATCGCGCAGGTCGCGCCCCTTTTCGGTCACCGAGTACGAGACGTGCAGCGGCGGCCCCGGATCGACCTCCCGCAGTACGAGGCCCGTCTCCTCCAGCTCGCGTAGGCGCTCGGCCAAGAGGCGATCGGAGAGTCCGGGGATCACGGCTAGAAGTTCGTTGAAGCGATGCTCGCCGGTGATGAGGGCTCGCAAGATCGATCCCGTCCACCGGCGCCCGACCAACTCGATCGCGCGGTGGAAAAGCGGGCAGAACTCCGTGAGTTCGTGCTGCTCCGCGCTGCTTTCCATGACTCCTCTTCCTTCTACGTTGCCCATCGCTGTATTATTTGTAAGTAGGCTACTTGACATAAGCTACTATTCTATTGTACCATATTTTCGTACTTACGAACAGTAAGCACTTTTTGGAGGACACCTACCCGTGGCTACGGCTCTCGGACTTCTGCTCGCCCGGCTGGCATTTGGCCTGGCAATCACCTCACATGGCACCCAAAAGCTCTTCGGCTGGTTCGGCGGCCATGGCATCAAAGGAACGGCCGGCTTCTTCGACTCGCTCGGCTTCCCGGCGTCACGAGCGATGGCAACCGCTGCCAGCCTCGGCGAAATCGTCGGCGGACTCTTGCTGGCACTGGGCTGGCTGGGCTCGGTCGGGCCCGCGATCATCATCGGGGTGATGATCGTAGCCGGTGCCTCCGTTCACCTGCGCAACGGCTTCTTCGCCCAGAACGGCGGCTACGAGATGGCTTTCCTCTACGGCGCGGCGGCACTTGCCTTCGCCTTCGCCGGGCCAGGGGCGCTCTCGCTCGACGCCCTTGCATCGATCCCGCTGCTGCACCAACCGGCAACCGCCTGGGTCCTCATCGCTCTCGCCGTCATCGGCAGCCTTGCCATCCTGGCGATCCGTCGCACCCCACAGGCCCGCGATCAGCAGGCATAACTCACCACCCACACCTTCACACTACGAGGATACACATCACCAATGACAACCACAACCGCTCAAGATTCGGCCACCTGGCAGATCGACGCAGCGCACTCCAGCGCCGACTTCGCCGTGCGCCACATGATGATCTCGAAGGTCAAGGGAACCTTCCGCGTAACGGACGGCAAGATCGCCACACCCGCCGGAAGCTTCATTCCCACCAGCATCGAGGCCACTATCGACGCCGCCTCGGTCAACACGCGCGAAGCGGAGCGCGACAACCATCTGCGCTCGGGAGACTTTCTGGACGTAGAGCATTTCCCGACGATGGCATTTCGCTCCACCCGCATCACCGCTAACGACAACAGCACGTTCGTGCTCGCCGGCGAGCTCACGATCCACGGCGTCACCAAGCCGGTCGAGCTCGAGGCCGAGTTCGAGGGCGAGGGAACCGATCCGTGGGGCAAGGCGCGTGTTGCCTACAGCGCGCACACGAAGATCAACCGAAAGGACTTCGGCCTAGGCTGGAACCAGGTGCTGGAGACAGGTGGCGTGCTCGTCGGCGAGCAGATCGAGATATCGCTGGCCGTCGAAGGCGTCCGCTAGCGCCGGCACAGCAACAGCGAGTTGCCGACCACGAAGACGCTGGAGAAGCCCATCGCGGCGGCCGCCATGACGGGGTGCACCACGCCGGTTACGGCGAGCGGCACCAGCACCGCGTTGTAGGCAAAGGCCCAGAACAGGTTCTGCTTGACCGTGCGCGCCGTGGCCCGCGAGAGGTCGATAGCGGCGGGGACGGCGCGCGGATCCCCGGAGAGTATCGCCGCATCGGCGGCCTCCATGGCAATCTCCGTCCCGCCGCCCATCGCCAGCCCAATATCGGCGCTCGCCAGCGCGGGTGCGTCGTTGATGCCGTCACCCACGAAGGCGATGCGCCGCCCGCCTTCGCGCATGAGGCGCACGGCATCGGCCTTCCCCTCCGGTGACGTCTCTCCGATCGCCTCGTCGACGCCGAGCACGGCGGCCACCGCCTCCACCGCGCCCCGGCGGTCGCCGCTGATGACCGCCGTCGCGATGCCGCGCCGGCGCAGCGCCTCGATCGCTTCGCGCGCACCCGGACGCAGCGTGTCGGCGACTTCGATGCTCCCCAAGAGCGCACCGCCGCGTGCCACGAATGCCACCGAGGCATCGGCGCGCGCCTTCGCTTCGAGCGAACGGAGATCAGCCTCCGCGATGCCGGCCACCGCCAGCAGCGCCGGCGAGCCGACGAAGGCGTCGCGGCCCTCTACGCTCGCGCGCACGCCCCGCCCGCGTTCGGCCACCGACTCGCTTGCGCCGAGTCTCGCGACGCCGCGGCTCTCGGCGGCGCGCACAATCGCCGCCGCCAAGGGGTGCGTAGAGGCTCGTTCAACAGCGGCCGCGACAGCTAGCACCTCATCTTCCGCGACGCCGCCCGCGGGGTGTACCGCCACGACTTCGGGGCGTCCGCGCGTGAGCGTTCCCGTCTTGTCGAAGACGACCACATCGACGCTGCCGATGCGCTCCAGCGACTCGGCCCCCTTGAAGAGCACGCCGCGCTGGGCACCGATGCCGACGGCGGCCATGATCGCCGTCGGCGTCGCCAGACCCATAGCGCAGGGACAGGCGACCACCAGCACCGCGACGGCCGCAATCAATGCCGCCGGCCACGGGTGGCCAACGACGATCCAGCCCGCGTAGGTGAGCGCAGCGACCACCAGGATCGTTGGGACGAAGACGCCTGCGATACGGTCGACGATCCGCTGAACGGGGGCGCGCGAGCCCTGCGCTTGGCGGACGACTGCGACGATGCGGGCCAGCACGGTACCGGCACCGACGGCCGCGGCACGTACATCGATCGTGCCGTCGCCGTTGAGCGTACCGCCGGTCACCGCCAAACCTTCCGACACTTCCACGGGGATCGGCTCGCCGGTCAGCACCGAGACATCGACGGAGCTGGCGCCCGCGACGACGACCCCGTCGACGGGGATGCGCTCGCCCGGCGGCACCACCACCACCTGACCACGCAGCACGCGTTCGACGGGAACCTCGCGCAGCGTCCCGCCCGCCTCGCGGATGCGAGCAGTCTGCGGGCGCAGGGCCATCAGCGCGCGGATGGCCACATTGGTACGCCCCTTCGTCACCGCCTCCAAGTACTTGCCGACGAAGATCAGCACGACGATCGCGACCACGCTCTCGTAGTAGCTCGGGCGCATCGTGAGCGTCGCGTAGAGCGAGTATGCGAGCGCCGCCGTCGAGCCCAGGGAGACCAGCGTATCCATATTGGCCGCACCGTGACGCAACTGCGCGAGGGCGCCGCGATGGAAGGTGTAGCCGACGACGCCCCACGCGGGAAGCGCCAGGGCAAGCATGATCCAATCCTTACCGCGAAACATCGGCGCGCCCATCCCGAGCACCAGCGTCGGCAGGAGCAACGCGATGCCGAAGATCAACAGGACACGGCTGTGCGCCAGCTCGCGCTCGCGCCGCAGCGCGTCCTCGTCCTCGCCCTCCAGACCAGCGTGCCCCACCGGGTGCGCGAGGTAGCCGGCGCGTTCGACGGCAGCCTCGAACGCCTCGACGGTAACGTCGGGATCGTGCTCCACGACGGCGTGCTCGGTGGCGAGATTCACCTCCGCCGATTCGACCCCAGGTACACGCTCGAGAGACTTCGTGACGCGCGCGACGCACGAGGCGCACGTCATGCCCTCGACGGCAAGCTCCGTGCGCATCAGCGAACCAGCTCGTATCCTTCCTCGTCGAGCGTGTGCGCGACGACGTCGAGTTCGAGAGGACGCTCGACGTCCATCGTCGCCGCACCGGCGCGCAGATCGACGCGCACGGAGCGCACGCCCGGGAGTGCCTGGAGCGCTTCCGTCACGTGGCGCACGCAGTTCTCGCAGGTCATGCCCGCCACGGAGATTGTCTGAGTCACGGTGTTCACACCAACTCCTTGTTGAACGCGAGGGCATCCATCAGCTCACCGATGGCACGCTCCTCCTCGCCGGTGCGAATGGCCTCGGCGAAGCAATGCTCGAAATGGTTGCGCAGCTCCATGCGCCCCACGCGGTCGAGCGCGGCGCGGATCGCGGAGATCTGCTTGATGACGTCGACGCAGTAGATCTCGCCTTCGACCATACGGATGACCGCGTCGAGATGGCCCCGCGCCGAACGCAAGCGGTTGAGCATCTCCGTCTTGCGTTCCGCCGGGACATGGCTGGCTCGCCGCTGATCGCTTTTCATCGGCCCTATCCTACCCCACCTGGGGTGGGGTCGTCAACGCCTTCCCCTCCGTGGCCGAGGTGGAAGAGGGCAGCCTTACGGCGAAGGCGGCACCACGATGACCAGGCCGCCAAACCGGCGCAACCGCGCCTCCAACGACTCCGATGTCCCGCTCAAGACCATCTTTCACGTTGACGACGCCGCCTTTACAGCCCAAGCAGGCGAGCCGGGGGCCTACCCTTTCGTACGCGGTATCCGCCCCGACATGTACCGCGGGCGCCTGTGGACGATGCGTCAATACGCGGGATTCGGGACAGCGGCGGAGTCGAACGAGCGTTATCGCTATCTGCTGGCGCGCGGACAGACTGGGCTCTCGGTAGCCTTCGACCTGGTCACCCAATTGGGCTACGACTCGGACGCCGTCCCGGCGCACGGCGAGGTGGGAAAGGTCGGTGTCGCCATCGACTCGATCGAGGATATGGAGACGCTTTTCCATGAGATCCCGCTCGATCGTGTCACCGTCTCCATGACCATCAACGCGCCGGCCTCGATTCTGCTGGCGATGCTGCTGGCCGTGGCGCGGCGCCGCGGCATTTCCTTCGAGAAGCTGGGCGGCACGATCCAGAACGACGTCCTCAAGGAGTACGCCGCGCGCGGCACCTACATCTTCCCGCCCAAGCCGGCGATGCGTCTCATCACGGACGTCTTCGCCTACTGCGCGCGCGAGGTGCCGAGCTGGAACACTATCTCGATCAGCGGCTACCATATCCGCGAAGCCGGCTCCACGGCGGTCCAGGAGCTGGCCTTCACGCTCTCCAACGCCAAGACGTATCTCAAGGCAGCCGTCGACGTGGGGCTCGACCCCGACACCGTGGCGCCGCGCCTCTCCTTCTTCTGGAACGCGCACAACGATCTCTTCGAGGAGATCGCCAAGTTCCGCGCGGCGCGCATCATCTGGGCGCAGATCGTGCGGGATGAGTTCGGCTGCAAGGATCCGCGCTCGTGGATGTTGCGCTTCCACGCGCAGACGGCCGGCTCGACGCTGACGGCGCAAGAACCCGACAACAACGTGGTACGCGTGACGATTCAAGCCTTGGCCGCCGTTCTGGGCGGCTGCCAGTCACTACACACCAACGGGCGCGACGAGGCGCTCGCGCTGCCGACGGCGGAGTCCGCGCGTCTGGCGCTGCGTACACAGCAGATCGTCGCGTACGAGTCCGGCGCCGCCGACGTGGTCGACCCGCTGGGCGGCTCGTACTACGTCGAATACTTGACGGGAGAGCTGGCGGCGCGCGCACGCGCGCTGATCGCCGAAGTGGATGCGATGGGCGGCAGCGTGCCCGCCATCGAGTCCGGCTGGATGCAGACGCAGATCGCCGACGCCTCCTACGATGCCCAACAGCGCATCGAGCGCGGCGAGCAGGTGGTGGTAGGCGTCAACGCCTTTGCCGAGCAGGGCGGCGGTCCACAGATTCCTCTGCAGCGCGTCGAGGACGCGGTGGAGCGCGAGCAAGTGGAGCGCCTGCGTGCCTTCCGCGCCCGGCGCGACGCGGCGCACGTGGCGCAACGGTTGGCCGAGATCCGGCAGGCGGCCGAGAGTAGCGCCAATCTCATGCCATGCTTCGTGGAAGCTGTCGACGCCGGCGCGACGCTCGGCGAGATATGCGACGTGCTGCGCGGCATTTTCGGCGCCTACAAGCCGCAGGAGGCCTTCGCGTAAACCGGGTCGGGTGACCCGAGAGGAGGGATCATGGCCGTCCATGCCTCGACCCAGGAGCGCGAGGAGCATGCCACCGACGATCAACGGGCGACGACGGTCGCCATCTTGCGCGTGCTGTTCGGCGACGAATTCGCGCGCGCGTTCGCCGTGCGGCTCTGGGACGGCACCACGATCGAGTCGCGTGAACCCGCGCGCTTCACGCTGCTGGTCAACGCTCCCGAAGCGCTACGTGCCGCTCTGCTCCCGCCCGGCGAGCTCAATGCGGGGCGGGCCTTCGTCTACGGTCTGCTCGACTGCGAGGGCGATCTCGAAGCTGCCGTCGGCGCACTGCAGGGAGCCTTCGGCGGCCTTCAGCCGCGCGTGCTGCCCTCGCTGCTGGCATTGATCCTACGCCTGCCTAAACCCATCTCGTTCGACCACGCAGGCGAGGCCCGACTGCGCGGACGCAAGCACTCCCTCGAGCGCGACCGCGCAGCGATCGGCTTCCACTACGATCAGCCGATCGCGTTCTACCGCTCGTTTCTCGACCGCGAGATGGTCTACTCGTGCGCCTACTTCGACGAGCGCGCCACCACGCTCGACGAGGCGCAGATCGCCAAGATCGATCACGTTCTGCGTAAGCTGCGCGTGCAGACGGGGGAGCGGCTGCTCGACATCGGCTGCGGCTGGGGGGCGCTGGTCGTGCGTGCCGCAGAGCGCTTCGGTGCTCGCGTGCTGGGGGTGACGCTCAGCCAAAGCCAATACGAAGAGGCAAACCGGCGCATTCAAACAGCGGGCATCACGGCAACCGCGCGCGTCGAGCTTCGCGACTATCGCCAACTGCGCAGCGAGCAGCCCTTCGACAAGATCGTCAGCGTCGGCATGTTCGAGCACGTTGGGCGGTCGCATCTTCCCGAGTACTTCTCGACGGCCAGCGCACTTCTACGCCCCGGCGGCCTGTTCCTCAACCATGGCATCGCCGCGCGCAGCGGCCCACGGCACTCCACGCTTCGCGAGGGATTCGTGGAGCGATTCGTCTTTCCCGACGGCGAGCTCATTCCGATCGGCGAGGCGCTGCAGATCGCCGAGCGGTCGGGCTTCGAAGTACGCGACATCGAGAATCTTCGCGAACACTACGCGCGCACGCTGCGCTGCTGGGTGGCCAACATCGAGCGCAATCGCACGGCTGCCGTGGAGGCCGCCGACGAGCGCACGTTCCGCGTCTGGCGGCTTTACATGGCCGGCAGTGCGCAGGGCTTCGCCAGCGGGCGCATGGGCATCCACCAGAGCCTGCTTGCCAAGCCGACCTCCAGCGGCAGCGTCGACATGCCGGCGACGCGTAGAGACCTATACCTATGAGTCACGAACAGCGCTCCGAGCGTCGTTTGGATCACGTTGCCATCGTCGTACGCGACCTGGAGCGCACGATCGAGCTCTACGTCCGGACGCTGGGCTTCCGGCAGGTCTACCGTGAGACGGTAGCCGATCAGAACATCGAGGCGGTGGGCCTCCAGGCGGGGGAGTCGGTGATCGAGCTCCTGCGCCCCCTCGATCCCGCCTCGCCGCTGATGACCTACCTCGGCGATGCCGAGAGCAGGCTTCACCACACCGCCTATCGCGTGGCGGATCTCGAAGGGGAGCTGAGCCGTCTACGCGCCGCGGGTGTCCGCCTCATCGACGAACGACCCCGGCGCGGGGCCCATGGCAACCTCATCGCCTTCCTCCATCCGAAATCGACGGGCGGCGTGCTCATCGAGCTCTGCCAGTTCGTCGGGCCTTGACGCCGCATGCTACTCTTGGAGTAACCATGTCCACCTCGCCTCGCTCCTACTTTGCGTACTGGTACTTTACGGGCGCCCATCGACGGAGCGGCTGAGGTTCGCGTATATCCCACGAGGTTTACACCATACGCGCCCCCGCTCCACAGCGGGGGCGTTCGTTTTTTCTTTCGCCGCCTGGAGGAACCATGAGCAACACCGTCCATCCACCCATCTCGTTCGAAGCCTGGTTCTCCGGCTTCCACGTGATGGCCGGACCGTGCAGCGTAGAGAGCCGCGAGCAGATCCATCAGTCGGCGGCCTTCCTCTCCTCGCGCGGCGTGCGCCTCCTGCGCGGCGGCGCGTTCAAGCCGCGCACGTCACCGCGCTCCTTCCAGGGATTGGGCGAACCGGGGCTGCGGATGCTGCGCGAAGCGGCAGACGCCTACGGGATGCTGGCCGTCTCCGAGGTGATGGACGTCGAGGCGGTGCCGCTGGTGACTTCATACGTCGACGTGATCCAAGTCGGCGCGCGGAACATGCAGAATTTCTCCCTGCTCAAGCGGCTGGCCAAGGAACGCAAACCGGTGCTGCTCAAGCGCGGCCTCGCGGCTACGGTCGACGAGACGCTCTCCGCCGCGGAGTACATCCTGCAAGGGAATCCGCACGTGATCCTCTGCGAGCGCGGCGTGCGCGGCTTCGAGCCCCTCACGCGAAACATGCTCGACCTCGCGGGTGCGGCGCTGCTGTGCCAGATGTCCACGTTGCCGGTGATCGTCGACCTCTCGCATGCCACGGGGCGTACCGACATCGTGGCTCCGCTCGCGGCGGCCTGCGTGGCACTTGGCGTACAGGGTGTGATGATGGAAGTTCACCCGCGCCCAGCCGAGTCGGTGAGCGATGCCGCCCAGGCCATCTCGTTCCCGCTTTTCGACGAGATCTTGGCCGGTATCGAGCCCTACCTTCAGGCGCGCAATGCCGTGGAGCGCGCCGGCGGCGCGCAACGGGCCGCCTCTGCTTAAGGGCCTAGATCGCGCGGACTTCCCTCGACGTAGAGGGCCAGCGCATCGGTGACGAAGGCGTTGGCGGGCGTAGCAACCCCGACCTGCCGGCCCAGGCGCTCGACGGCACCGCTGAGCCACGGCAGCTCGAGGCGGTTGCCGCGCTGGAGATCGACGCTCATCGAGGCCACCATCTCCGCGGGCAAGGTGTCGCCGAACGTCAGCCTCCCCTCGGCGAACGCGGGATCCAGGGCGACGCCGCTCGCTCGCCCCACGTTCACCACCTCGCGCATGATCTGCAAGAAGAGGCTGCGGCTGCGCTCGTTGGCACGAATGACTCCGATAGGTTGACGCATCAGCGACGTCGCGGCGCTCAGGCCCACGAGAAAGACGAACTTCTCCCACGTGGTACGGTGGATGTCCGGGCTGATCTCGTTGAGGATGCCCGCATCGGAACAAGCGGCGGCGAAGGCCTCCACGCGCGGCGTGCGCGCACCGTCCAGCTCGCCGAAAAGCAGGCGCTGCATCGTTCCCGTGTGGCGGATGACGCCGGGGCTCTCGATGGCGGCGGCGATGTACCCGACGCCGCCGACCACGTGCTCGCGCCCGATGATGCCCGCGAGCACCTCGTCCTTCTCCACGCCGTTCTGGAAGGATACGACCATCGTCTGCGCGCCCAGGAGCGGCGAGAGCTGCGCGGCCGCCCGTTCCGTATCCCACAGTTTGACGGCGAAGATCACCGTGTCGACCCGGCCGACGTGTGCGGGGTCGCCGGCCGCTTGCGCGGGGTAGATGTTCATATCTCCCAGCCCGCTGTACACGCGCAGGCCTTTATGGCGAATGGCCTCCAGATGGGCGCCCCGCGCGATGAAGGTGACTTCACATCCCACCTGCGCCAGGCGCGCGCCGAAGTAGCCGCCGAGTCCGCCCGTTCCCATGATCGCGATGCGCACGTTACGGTACCTCGATGACGATCTTGCCGAAGTTCACATTGGCTTCCATGGCGCGATGGGCATCTGCCAGCCGCTCGAGCGGATACGTGCTATCGACCACCGGCTTGACGGCTCCGCGCGCCAGCAGCGGCACGACCTCGCGCGCGAACGCTTGCACGGCGGCGCAGCGCTGCTCGAAGGGACGCGCGCGCATCGTCGTCCCCTCGATGCGCAGGCGTTTGCTCAACGCGAGTGCCATGTTTACCTCGCCGCGCTGACCGCCCAGCGACCCCACCAACACCAGGCGCCCCTGCGGCGCCAAGGCGCGCAGGTTGCGGTCGAAGTAGGGGACGCCGACGTAGTCGATCGCCAGCGCCACGCCCTCCGGTGCCATACGCCGCACCTCCTCGTCGAACGCCGGCGTCGCGCTCACGTCGACGGCCACGTCGAGCCCGTATGCCTTGGCGCGCACGAGCTTCTCCGCCGTGCGCGCGGTCCCGAAGACGCGCGCCCCGGCGGCATGCGCCAGTTGCAGACCCGCAACCGAGACCCCGCTGCCGATGGCGTGAATCAGCACGTCGCTGCCGGGGCGTAGGCCGCCGATAGTGAAGAGGGCATCGTGCACGGTAATAAAGGCTTCGGGGACGGCGCCCGCCTCGATATCGCTCAGATTGGCCGGAACGGGAGCCAACGCGCTCTCGTGCACCACGACGTACTGCGACTGCGATCCGTCGACCACCAGGCCCATCACGCGATCGCCGACGCGCCAGCACGTGACGGAAGCGCCCAATGCGGCGACGTCGCCCGCGAACTCCAAGCCCAGGCGCGTATTGTCGCCGCCGGGAGGAGCGGGATACTTTCCTTGGCGCTGCATCACCTCGGCGCGGTTGAGTCCGGCGGCGCGTACGCGCACCAGGACCTCTTGCGAGGCGGGCACGGGCGTCGGCACCTCGGCGATGACAATCGCCTCGGGGCCTCCGAACGATGGTACGGTTGCTGCGAGCATCATGCGCGGACGTTCACCGAGCGCGCGCGACGTGCCTCCGGCGTTGCGTCACGGGCGCCCCGGGTCGAGGCGCACGTCGAGCTTCGTCTCGAAGGTTCGCTCCCATGGGAGGGTGATCGTCAGTCCCGCATCGCGATACTGCGGGTAGACTTCCGTCAGGAGCCGCAGCGCATGCGGCCACAACTCGGCGCGGTTGAAGTGATCGGCAAACGACAAGGCATCGTCGAAGAGCAGTGTGTGATCGCGTACGTCGCGCTCGCTCAGTGCGCGATTGAGCGCCGGGCGAACGGTGCCGTGAAAGGCGAAGTCGTCGGCGTAGCGGTCGAGCATGAACTGCGCGTGGGCGCGGTCGTCGTAGGTGCCCATGCGCTTGGCCGCACCGACGGTGAGCGCCTCGGCGATAGCAGTGCCCACGGTGTTCGCCGTCGTGTTCCAGGAAGCAAAAGCGTCGATCTTCCCCGCGATGCCGCGCGCGATCAGCTCCTCGGTGAGCTGGCGCTGCGCCGCCATGTCTCGCGACATCAGGAACGAGAGATCCGCGACGGCCACCACGTGCGAGGGAATCTCCGCGGCGATCGCGTCGAGAAACGCCTGCTCTTCGCCCACCGTGGTGTCCGGCGTGCGCACGAAGAGTGCGACGTCGTGATCGGGTCCGTCGTCACGCGTCGACCCCGAGAGCGCGATCAGGTGGCCGATCGTCTGATCGGCCGTGGTAAACTCCAGCGGGTCCTGCGTTCGCGCACCCTGCGGCGTCGAGTAGCGCACGGCGATGCGTGGGCTCCAGTTGGCCTCGCGCGCGATGGCATGCGCCAGGAGGGTCATCCCCAGCTCGTCTGCGCCGGGCTCGATCGACGAGCGATAGCCCAGATCGAAGAGCCGCTGCGCGCGTTCGAGCGCGCGTACATCCTTGACGTGGAGGCCGACGCGCCCCGCGTCATCCTGCCCCAGCACGACGCGGTCGAAGTCGCCCTGCGCGGCGAGCTGGAGCATCCAGAGATCGACGCCGGCATCGCGCCGGCGAGCGGCGAGGTAACGTTGGAGCGCCGGCCCCAAGCCCGCGGCCAAGCCATCCGCCTTCTCGCGCTCCTCCGCCGTCTGCGGCGGATCGGGGAGGTTGGCGTACTGCGTGATGAGCTGCGTCTGCTCGGCGGTAGCCGGCGTCCAGGTCGGTGCAAGGCGCATCACCGTGCCGAACACGGCGATCCATGCGTCGGGGCGATCGGCGCGCACGGCTCCCAGGCGCCGAATGCGCGAGACGGCGGTATACTCCGGCGTATCGTCCACGCGTGCCGCCACCAAGCCGCCGTAGACGGCCATATCGGAGGAGACGACCAAAGCGCCGGCGCCCTCCGTGCGCTCTCCGCCGAGCCAGCGCAGGATCGCATCGGGGTCTCCTGGAGTGAGATAGTGGCCGATCAGCGCCACGGGCGGCGTGCGCACATCCACCCCGGCGATCTCGCCGAGCATGAGTGGCAACTGGTAGGTGACGGGGCGATCGTCGAGCGGAACGAAGGCGATGGGCGCGGGGGTGCTCTTGGCGGCGGCCGTAGCCCAGGCCAGCGTCAGCGCGCCGAGCAGGGCAATCATCGTCCGCAGAGGCTTTCCGCTCACCGCTCCTCCAGCAACGAGCGCAGCGCGCCCCCGCTCTCGGCTAGCAGAATGCGCGCGCTGGCGTCGTCGACGCCGCGGCGCAACGCCACGACAGCCACTTTCACCTCCCAGCCGCTGTGCTCCAAAGCCGCGCGAGCGCTGGCCTCGTCGCAACGGGCCAGCGTGCGCACCAGGCGCACGGCGCGAGCGCGCAGCTTGGCGTTCGTGGCCCGCACGTCGACCATCAAGTTGCCGTACGTTTTCCCCAGCCGCACCATGCTTGCCGTGGAGAGCGCGTTGAGGATCAGCTTCTGCGCGCTGCCCGCCTTCATACGCGTGGAGCCGGCGATGGCCTCGGGACCCACGACGGCGGCGATCACGATCTCCGCGTGAGCCATCAGCGCACCGCCCTCCACGCATTGCACGGCGACCGTCAACGCGCCACGCGCGCGCGCAGCCGCGAGCGCTCCCACGACGTAGGGTGCCCCGCCGCCGGCGCTCACGCCGACGACGGCGTCGTCCGCGCTTACCGACTCGCGCGCCTCGCGCGCGCCGGCATCGCGATCGTCCTCCGCGCCCTCGACGGCGCGGCGCAGTGCCTCCAGCCCGCCGGCGATGTGCGCTTGTACGAGTTCGGGGGGCGTGCCGAAGGTCGGCGGACACTCCGCAGCATCGAGCATCGCCAGCCGCCCACTGGTTCCCGCGCCGAAGTAGTGCAGGCACCCGCCCTTGCGCAGGCGCTCGACGATGCCGTCGACGGCGCGCGCCACCTGCGGCGCAATCGCCTCCACGGCGGGAAGAACGGAGCGGTTCTCGATATCGAGCGCACGCACGAGCTCCAACGTCGAGAGCGCATCCAGCCCACTGGTGCGCGGGTTCTCACTCTCCGTCGGCGGCAGATGCTCAGCGTCGTGCAAGGGCCAGGGCACCCTCCACGGGCTCGCGCTCCAGCCGCGCCACGGCCGCGCCCCTGATGTCGCTCTCGATGCGCCGCTGCACGAGCTGCGCAAGGGGCGTTTTGGCGCACAAGAGCCCGCCTGCCAGCACGACGTGCGGTGCATCCTGCGCAAGGCCCGCGGCGCGCGCCGCGTCGACGCCGAGCGCGGCGAGATCCAGCGCCGCGTGCTCGACGATGCCGCCCGCGGATCGATCCCCCTCGCCGGCCAGGCGCAGCACTCCTTCGGCCAGCGCCGCGACGCGCGCCGTCTCCAGATGCGCGCCGCTGCGCGCGTAGACGCTGGAGAGCAGCTCCTCTCGATCCTTTGCCGGCAGGTGCTCGCGCACGAGCGCCAAGAGGGCATGCGCCTCGCCGCGGCCGTCGAGCGTCTTAGCCGCCTCACGCAGCGTCGCAAGACCAACCGCATAGCCGGAGCCCTCGTCGCCGATCAGCCAGCCCAGGCCGCCCGCGCGGTGAACGCTCCCTTGCGCGTCTTCCGCGTAGCCGATAGAGCCCGTGCCCGCGACGACGACGACGCCGGGCCCATCGGGAACGGCGGCGCGCAGCGCGATAGCCGCATCATCGACGATACGCACCTGTGCCTCCGGATAGGCCTTCACGAGAGCCTGTCGGATCGGATAGGCGACGCCTCGGCGCGACGCCCCGGCGGCTCCGACGCAGACGGCGCCCACCTGGCAGCCGCGCGCGGCCTCGGAGACGGCGTCGAGAATCGTGGCGACGGCCGACTCAACGCCTAAACTCGTGGCATTCGCCGGCCCGCGCTCCGCCTGGCCAACGCGCTCGCCGCCGTTGGCAGCGACGGCCAGCGTCTTGCTTCCGCCGGCATCGACACCCACCACCACCTTCATGCTCGACTCACCTCCGCCCGCACGCGCGCGAGCAGCTCATCCAATGCTCGCGGTGCGAGCGCGCCCAACAGCCGCGGGCCCGCTGCGCCTGTGACGCGCGGCAACCCCGCGGGTCGACCGCGCAGCAGCTCGTACCCCAAGACGGCGAAGGCAATGGCTTCCTTCGCGTCGGGATCGATGCCTGCGCTCTCCGTGACGCGGACGCTGCTGCCCGTCTCCCGCGCGATCGCCGCCAGCAGCGCGCGGTTGCGTGCGCCGCCCCCCGAAACCAGCATCTCGGCGCCCGCGAAGCCGCTCCGGCGCACCGCGTCGCCCACGGCACGCGCCGTGATCTCGACGGCGGTAGCCAGAGCATCGTCCGCGCCCAGCGCTCTCCACCCGGCGTCGAGCGCGTGGAGCCCGAAGCGTTCGCGTCCCGTGGACTTGGGCCCAGACAACGCGAACCACGGGTCGGCCAGGAAGCGCCCTACCAGGGCGGGATCGGCGCAGCCGCGCGCTGCGGCTGCGCCGTCCCGGTCGAAGGGCTGGCCAAGGCGCATACGCGCCAGCTCGTCGATCAGCAGATTGCCGGGGCCGACGTCGAAGGCGAGCACGTCACCGTCGTCGGCGGGGATCAGCGTGAGGTTGGCGATGCCGCCGAGGTTGAGTGCGATGCGCGGCACGCCGTGCAGACGCAGGAGCATGGCATCGACGTACGGCACGAGCGGCGCGCCCTCGCCTCCCGCGGCGCAGTCGGCACGCCGAAAATCGTAGGCGACGGTGACGCCCAAGCGCTCCCGAATGGCGAAGGCGTCACCGATTTGGAGCGTGGCGCCGCCGCCGCTCGAACGACGCCCGAGATGGTAGAGCGTCTGGCCATGGGAGGCGGCGAAGTCGATCTCGACCCCGCGGGCCACACGCGCCGCCGCCTCACCGAATGCGGCACCGACGTCGGCATCGAGCTCGCAAACCGCACGCGCCGAAGCGGGATGAGGTGGAAGCGCCTCGCGCAGCCGGCGCGCCAGCGTCTCATCGTAGGGCAGCGTCTCAAAGCGCTGCAGCTCGACGGCGTACCCCGCGCCGCGCGGGCGCAGATCGACGATTGCAATGTCGATGCCGTCGAGCGAGGTTCCCGCCATCAGGCCGCAGACGATCACGGCCCCGGCCGGGCGCCTGCCGCCAACCACTCCGTGTCGAGCAGGGCCCCCTCGAAGACGGCTTGGCGAAACGCGCGCGTATCGCTTCGATCGACGTAGACGCTGTTGCTGAGCAGCACCACGACGAGATCCCGCTCGGCGTCCACCCAGATGCAGGTACCGGTGAATCCCGTGTGGCCGAACGTGTCCGGCGACCAGTAGCGCCCGCACGAGTTCTCCTCGCCGGTGCGCAGCGCCCAACCTAGCCCGCGCCGCAGAATGGGGTCCCACGCCTGCTCGCTCACGGCCTCACGCGCCAGCGCCGCGGGCAGCAAGGTCTCGCGCTCAGCCTCGAGGTAGGCGCGCCCGAGCGCCGCCACCGTGCGCGCGTCGCCGAAGATGCCCGCGTGGCCGGCGACGCCGCCCATGGCAAAGCACTTCTCGTCGTGCACCTCGCCGTGAATCAGGCGTTCGCGCCACGTGCAGTACTCGGTGACGGCGATGCGTGAGCGCAGCGAGCGCGGCGGCAGATAGCCGACGTCCGCGCTCGCGCCCAGCGGCTCCAGCACTTCCCGGCGCACGACGCGCTCGAGGGCATCGCCGGAGGCGCGCTCGATGATCTTGCCGAGCAGAATGAAGCCGAGATCGCTGTAGACGACGCGCTCGCCGGGATCGGCAGCGAGATCCGACTCGAGCGCGTAGCGGCACACGTCGCCGTCGCGCAGGGTGCGCACGTCGACGCCGGAGCGCAGGCCCGCCGTGTGGGCCAAGAGCATGCGCAGGGTGGCACCGCACGGCGCGTGGCGCCACTGCGGAATCCATGGCGCCACCGGCGCATCGAGCGCCAGCGTTCCGCGCGCGGCCAACCGCAGCGCAGCGGTCGCCACGAAGAGCTTGGTCAGCGAGGCGTAGTCGAAGAGCGAGCCGACTTCCGCGGGGGCGCCGCCGGGCTGCAGCTCGCCGATCGCCCGCTCCGCCGACGCGCCGTTGCGCTCGACGCGCAGTACGGCAGCCGTAAAGCGCGCACCAAGGTGCGCGCGTACGGCCTCCTCGGCCCGCGGGAGTCCGATCATTCGGCCACCGCGAGCGAGACCGGCATCTTTCCCGCCGGCTGCGAACCGGCGACGATCGCCTCGGCTAGCGCCGTCAGCGAGACGCGCTCCTCGCCGAACGTGCAGACGGCGTCACGCGCCGCGGGCAGCAACATCACGTCGTACGGCTCGCCCACCACGACCAGCAGCGCATCGGGCCGGCGCGCAAGCACCGCCCGCGCCGCCTCGAGCCGCGCGCCATCGTGTTGCGCGCGCGAGACGACAAGCGCAACGCGCGTCTGAGCATCCACCGCCTCCAGCCTGCCCGCACCGCGAACTACTCCGGCCTCCACGCCCATCGCGCGCAGAGCCTGCGCGAGCGAGGCGCCCTCCTCCTGCGCATCGGCCGCTCCGCGTTCGAGCGTCGCATCCGTCAGCGAAAGAACGGCGACTCGCGAACTCGGCATCCAGTGCGGCAAGGTGCCCCGCGCCATCGTCAACGCGCGCCGCGCCGCCTCGCGGCCGACGCCGGGATCCGCCGCGGGGAGCGGGCGGGGCGTCGCCGTCCAGCGACGGAGCGCCTCGACGCGCGCGACGGCCTCCTCCAGGCGCTCGAGCGGGAGCGATCCCTCGTGCACGGCATCGGCGATCGCCTCTGCGATGCGCGCCGCCAGAGCCAGCGTTTGGCTGACGATCAAGAGGTCTGCGCCGGCGCGCAGCGCCTCTACGGCCGCGCGCTCGCTGCCGATCGTACCCGCGATCGCCCCCATCTCTAGGCAATCCGTGACGCAGACGCCGCGAAAAGCCAGCTCGCCGCGCAGCACATCGGTCAGCAGGCGGTGCGAGAGCGTGGCGGGGCGGCCATCGGGATCGAGTGCGGGGATCGCGACGTGCGCCGTCATGATCGCACGAATGCCGCTCTCGACCGCGCGCGCAAAGGGCACGAGATCGCGCGAGCGAAGCTGCGCCGCGTCGCCCGTGACGACGGGCAGGGCACGGTGACTGTCGACCGCCGTCGCCCCGTGCCCAGGAAAGTGCTTGGCCACGGCGACGACACCGCCTCGTTCGAGGCCGCGCGCGAGCGCCAAGCCCAAGCGCGCGACGTGCTCGGGATCGTCGCCGAAAGCGCGCGTCCCGATGACGGTATTGCGCGGGTCGCTGGCGACGTCGAGCACTGGGGCGAAGTTCACCGTCGCCCCGGCCCGGCGCACGTCGCGAGCGAGGGCGAGGCCGGCGCGCTCGCAGAGGCCCTCGTCCTCGCTAGCGGCTAGCCCCATCGCCGAGGGAATCTCCGTGGCGCCGCGGCGCAGGCGCGCCACGCGTCCGCCTTCCTGATCGACGCCCACCAGAAACGGCAGCCCATCTTCGCAGGCCGCGCGAACCCGCGCCACCAGCGCCGCGCAGGCTTCCACGGAGACGATGTTGCGGGCGAACAGGATGATCCCCGCGGGGTGCAAAGCCGCCAGTGCGCTCAGCGTCTGCGGTGAGGCTTCGCTGCCGTCGAAGCCCACGCAGAGCGTTCGGGCGGCGGTCCGAGCGAGATCGCTCCGCACGCGCGTCAGCGCAGGCGCACGATCTGCGCGATCGGCATGCCGCCGATAATCGTCAGATAGACGTCGACGTGCTGGCCGGGACGGAGATCGGCGATGGAGAGCGCGCGGCTGCCGCGCATCTCGAGCGTCGTCGTTGGCGTCAACTGGATGTGCTGACGCGCGCCGCCTGCGTCGACGTAGAGCACGTTGCGGCCGTAGTCCACCGAGGCCACCGTGCCGTGGATGACGCCGCCGCGCTGTTCGGGAACGTCCTCGTCGCCGCGACCTCGATCTCCACGGTCGCCGTGGTCGCCGTGATCCTTGGCAACGATGACCGGCACGACCTGAATGCCGCCAGGGGAAGCGGCTGCGGGCAGGGCGGGAGAGGCCGAACATGCCAGGATTCCCGTCAGCAAGGCGACGAGCGGCTGAAACGACCGGCGATCGTGCATCTCGGTGTGGTAACGCACGGCTCGAAGGGTTCGTTACATCTACCGCGCAAAGCCTTGTGCGATGAGCGAACTACCGGTGCGCCGGCTCGGAGCCACGGGGCGCCAGGTTTCGGCCCTCGGTTTGGGCGGCGAGGGAGTCCTGCGCACGTTCGGCTACGTCGCCGAGGCGGCGGCCGTTATCGAGCGGGCCCTCGCCGAAGGCGTCACCTACATGGAGAGCGCGCGCGCCTACAGCGGCAGCGAGGCGTACTACGGCTCCACGCTGGGGGCCCGGAGAGGCGACATCTTCCTCGCTTCGAAGGCGCACGAGCGCTCGCGCGACGGGGCCCTCACCCAACTCAAGACGACGTTACATACCCTGCGCATCGACTACCTCGATCTCTGGCAGCTCCACGACGTGCGCGAGTGGGAGGAGGTGAACTCCTTCGAGGATCCCGGCGGCGCCTATGCCGCCTTCGTCGAAGCTCGGGAGCGTGGCCTCGTTCGCCACATCGGCGTCACGGGCCACCATGACCCGGCCGTGCTCCGGGCCTGCCTGGAGCGCTTCCGCTTCGACACCGTGCTGCTTCCCGTCAACCCTGCCGAGGCGGCGCGCGACGCCTTCGTGCGCGAGGTGATCCCCGCCGCGCGAGCGCGCGGGATGGGCGTGATCGGGATGAAGGTCTACGCTCGCGGCCTCCTGCTCGATCCGCGCATCGGCCTCGCACCGAGCGATCTGGTGCGCTACGCGCTCTCGCAGGACGTCGATACGGTCGTCGTCGGCTTCGACGATCCTGCGCAGGTAGCCCAAGCCGCGTCGGCCGCGCGCAGCTTCACGCCGATGATGCCCGCGGAGCAGGCTGCACTGGAGGCCCGCGTAGCTGCGCTTGCCGCGCGGCTCACGTACTACCGCCGACCGCAGCCGGCGGCGCGGGCGTAGCGCCAAGGCCGTTCTGCTCGAGCTGCAGCAGGCGCTGCTCTAGCAGATTGCGCTGCAGCCGCTGGTCGACGTCGTCGACGCGCGCCCGAGCGCGCAGTCGATCGAGGCTCTGCGAGAGCTCGGCGCTCTGCTGACTCCGATCGAGCTGACGCATGAGGCTCGCGTTCAGTTGCTGTTGGAGCATGCGGCTCTGCAGCACGTAGAGATCGGAGACGGGGGCGACGCTCGCCGGCGGACACACGTACGGCTGGACAACCACCGGGTTCGCCTGCGCCAACGCGGGAAGCGCGAGCAACGTGATGCACGCGAGTGCGACAGGGGCGGAACGGCGCAACGACGTCATCGCAGACTCCTCTGCTTCCTCCTACCCATGGCCGTGATGGTGCGCTCAGAGGCCCGCGGCATTCAGCTCCTGGAGGAAGAGTTGCGTGCGCGGGTCATCCCACCAGTTCGCGATGAGGCTCCTCAGTTGAGGAAGGCTGCGCAAGCGCTCCACCTTCGCGACGATCGCCTCCGAGGACGGCCGTTCCTTGGCGAGCTCGCCGTGGAGCGCGTCGATCTCGGCGTGACCGTCGGCGTCCTCATCGAGCGCGTCGTGAAGATCCCCCAGCGGGAACGGCGGGCCCAGCACCCGCAAGTACGAGGCGCGGTCGCCCGCGGCGACGGCCGCGCGCAGGGCCTTCACGCGCTCATCGTCGGCGCTGTGACCCGCCAGCACGCTGCGCAAGGCCAGGAGCGCCTCGTCGGCGGCACGGGCGCCGATGGCTTCGAAGGCACGGTAGTAGGGTTGCGCCGCGGGTAGGTCACCTCGCTGCGCCAACAGCCCCTTGATGAGGTCCGCCTTGCTGGCTGCCTTCTCGAAAAAGTAGGCGTCGATCGCCTCGGTTGTCGTCATCCTCGAAGGTTACCCCGCTTCGGGGCGGCTCCTGCTGCGGTTTTTGCCGTAGCGCCATGCCGGAGCCCGCTGTAGGCTTAGACCGGAAACGCCGCAGGGATGGAGAAAACACGACCACCATGACTACGAACCTCACGAGCGGGGCCGTCGCCGCGCGCATCGAGTCCGACTCGATGGGCACGATCGAGGTCCCAGCGGAACGGTACTACGGAGCGCAGTCGGCGCGCTCGCTGATCCACTTCGACATCGGTGACGGCGACTGGCCGCGCGACGTCATGCCGCGCCAGGTCATCCGAGCGATGGGTGTCTTGAAGAAGGCGGCTGCTCTGGTCAATCGCGACCTAGGCAAGCTCGATGCGCAGAGAGCCGGTCTCATCGTCGAGGCCGCCGACGAAGTGATTGCCGGGAAGCTCAACGCGGATTTCCCACTGCGCGTCTGGCAGACGGGCTCCGGCACGCAGACCAACATGAACGTGAACGAAGTGATCTCGAACCGCGCGATCGAGATCGCCGGCGGACAGATGGGCAGCAAGCAGCCGGTTCATCCCAACGACCATGTCAACATGTCGCAGTCGTCAAACGATACCTTCCCCACGGCGATGCACATGGCGGCCGCCGAAGCGATGAACGATCTGCTGCCGGCCGTCCAGCGTCTGCGCGAGGCGCTCGACGTGAAGGCCAAGGCCTGGGCCGATATCGTGAAGGTCGGGCGCACGCATCTACAGGACGCGACTCCGCTGACCCTCGGCCAAGAGTTCTCCGGCTACGTCACCCAGCTCGACCGCGCCATGACCGCCTGCCGCGAAGCGCTCGATCATCTCTACGACCTGGCGATCGGCGGCACGGCCGTCGGCACGGGCCTCAACGCCGATCCCGAGTTCGGCGCCCGCACCGCCAAGCGGATCACCGAGCTGACGGGCCTGCCGTTTCGCTCGCACCCGAACAAGTTCACGGCGCTGGCGTCGCACGACGACTTGGTCTTCGCCTCGGGTGCCCTCAAGATGCTGGCTGCCGCGCTCATGAAGATCGCCAACGACGTTCGCTGGCTGGCCTCGGGGCCGCGCGCCGGTATCGGCGAGCTGATCCTGCCGGAGAACGAGCCGGGCTCATCGATCATGCCGGGCAAGGTCAACCCCACGCAATCCGAAGCGATGACCATGGTCTGCGTACAGGTCTTCGCCAACGACCTCGCGGTGAGCTTCGGCGCCTCGCAGGGCAACTTCGAGCTCAACGTCTTCAACCCGGTCATGATTTACAACTTCCTCCACTCGACGACGCTGCTGCGCGGAGCCTGCACGATGTTCCGGGAGTACGCCGTGGAGGGACTGCGTGCCAACGAGGACGTCATCGCCAAGTATCTCGGCGAGTCGCTCATGACGGTCACCGCGCTCTCGCCGAAGATCGGCTACGACAAGGCGGCTCAGATCGCGAAGAAGGCGCACCACGAGAAGACGACGCTGAAGCAGGCCGCGCTGGCGCTGGGCTACGTCACCAGCGAGGAGTTCGATGCGTACGTCGTTCCCAAGGAGATGACGTCGCCGAAATAACCCTCGCGGGTTTTCCCGCAGCCTGCTAGTGCGCGCGTCCCTGGACGACGATCAAGCTGGCGCCGTTCTCCGAAGCCAGCGCGTACGGCGTATTGGGCGGGAGTGCCATGACGCCGCCGGCGTTGAGCACCTCTGCGTGGCCCGCCGCCGTATACGAGGCGACGCCGGCAGTGACGATGATAGCGCACGGCTGGGTTACGGTCCGCTCCGGCACGGAGCCTCCTGCAGGCACGATCACGCGCACGACTTCGAAGGCGGCGTTTGCGGCGACGGTCTCCACGTCGTCGGAGGCCGAGGTGCTGGCGATCTTTCGCACCTCCACCTGCCAAGCGTTGGGGTCGGGCGCGGCGCTCTCCCAGCGAAACGTTCCGGCGTAAAGATCCTCGAACTCGTGCCGGACACCACGCGGATCGTGCGGCGCGGTGAGCTCCACGGCATCGCCTACTTGGATCTCTTCGAAGGCGTCGATGACACGCTGATGGCGTTGGCCGGGAGGCAAGGTACGTACGTCGATCCGCAACATGATGGCGCGAGCATAGGCCAGGTGCCGGCAAGCCTCAACGACTACGGTCGCAGGCCGCCTGGGGGCTGGCTGCGGACGGCAGGAGTCGCCCGCTCGTCGACCTCGAGATGGAAGATATCCGGCCGCGCGTAGTGACCGACCACGTCGAAGTCGAACTTGCCGCGCACCACGTTCGCCAGATCCAGCTCCGCCGTGAGAATGCTTTCGCCGGAGTAGTCCGGCCCCGCGAGAAGGTGCCCAAAGGGATCGACGATGCAGCTTCCGCCGCGCGAGAGCACCTCGCCGGGCTCGGTAGTCGAAACCGGGTAGTCCGCCGGATAGTCGCCGCGCACGGCATACTGGTTGCACGAGAGGACGAAGCAGCGCCCCTCGAGCGCGATGTGCTGCATGGTGGCGATCCAGGTATCGCGCCCGTCGGCGGTGGGGGCGCAATAGATCTGCACCTGTTTGCCGTACATCGCCATGCGCAGCAGCGGCATGTAGTTCTCCCAACAGATCACCGCACCGAGATTGCCGATCGCCGTTGGATAGACGGAGAGGGTCGAGCCGTCACCATAGCCCCAGATCAGGCGCTCGGAGGCCGTTGGCATGACTTTGCGATGCTTGCCGAGCAGCCGGCCGGAAGGCTCGAAGGAGAGAACGCTGCAGTAGAGCGTGCCGCCGTCGCGCTCGATGACGCCGATCACGAGGTAGAGCGCGCTCTCCCGGGCGATCTCGCCAAGTGCGCTGCAGGCCGCTCCGGGAACTTCCACGGAGCTGGCCCAGTAGCGATAGAACCACTCGCGCCCCTCCGGAGTGCGTGAGCCGACGAGTGCGCCGAAATCCATGCCGCGCGGGTACCCGCTGACGAACGCTTCGGGGAAGACGGCGAGCTGCGCGCCGGTACGCGCTGCCTCGCCAGCCAGGCGCCTGACTTTCGCCAGCGTCGCCTCCAGGTCGAAGGCTATCGGCGCCGCCTGCACGACCGCTGCGCGAACGTTCTCGGTGGACATCGTCTCACTCCCCATCGCTCTGCTCCTTGCCTCTCACATCCCACCTTCGGGGAAATCCCGTCCTCCCGATCTCTCCCTAGCTTTCGTCGAGCTGTCGGCAGGCAGAGCGAGAAACTCCTGCCATGCCGGCATAGCGCACCGCATCGTGGAGAAGATTACTATTCTCGATATGCAATGCGACGTTAGTCGCATTATCTCCGTATGCGCGAGCGTTACGCTCCAGGCACGATGGCCATCGACACGGAGAAGATCGGCAACTATCTGCCTGGGGTTGCAGTGCCGAGCGAAGAGGGTCTCAACCTCTGCACGCACTGCGGGCTCTGCCTCAACGCTTGCCCGACCTATCGCGTGATCGGGAACGAGATCGACTCGCCGCGCGGGCGCATCTTCATGATGCGCCAAGTACGCGAGGAGCAGATGCCGCTCAACGAGCTGGTGGCGGAGCATCTCTACGTCTGCCTCGACTGCCGCGCATGCGAGACGGCTTGCCCCTCCGGCGTGCCCTACGGCGAGCTCGTGGAGGCGGCACGCGCACAGGTGGAGGCGGCCGGCCTCACGCCGCGCACGTGGCGCCTTAGCCGCTGGCTCTTCAACGTGTTGGTACTGCCGCGCCCCTGGCTGACGCGCCTCATCTTCTTCGTCCCGCGCCTCTACGCGCGCTTCCCCTGGCGTGCCGCCGTACGGCGTTTGCTTCCGCGTAAGCTGCGCGCCTTCGAAGCCTCGCTTCCGGAGCCGCGCGCCGCACTCCCGGTACAGGAAGCTCAGTCCCGTCTGATGCCAGTCTCTGCCTCGGCGACGAGCGCGAGCCGCCCGCCGGCAGGGGCAAAGGCGATGGCGCTCACGGGCTGCGTCATGGAGGCGATGCTCCCGCATCTCAACCGTGCGACGGAGTCGGTTCTGCGCAAGGCCGGCTACACGCTCGCGCCCGCGCACACCGGCTGCTGCGGCGCGCTCAACGTACACGCCGGCGAGCGCCGCGAGGCGCAACGTATGGCCAAGGCGCTCATCGAGTCTTTCGAAGACAGCGGCGCCGACTACTTCGTCTCCAACAGCGCAGGCTGCGGCGCACAACTCAAGGAGTACGACCGCCTCTTCGATGCGGGCGATCCATGGCACGAGCGTGCACGCACGTTCGCCACGCACGTCTTAGATCTGAGCCAAGCCGTCGCGCCGCGTATGGTTCCCCCCAAGCACACGCTGGAAGCGAAGGTAACCTACCAGGATGCCTGCCATCTGGCGCATGCGCAGAAGATCCGCACCGAGCCGCGCGTGCTGGTGCAGGCTGCCGCGGGAACCAACTTCTGCGAGCTGGGCAACGACCAGTGCTGCGGCAGCGCGGGCGTCTATAACTTCACGCACCCGGAGATGTCCAACGAGCTGCTGCGCCAGAAGCTCGAGCAGATCGAGGCTACCGGTGCCGAGCTCGTGGTTACGGGCAACCCGGGCTGCTTGATGCAGTTGCGGCGCGGTGTTGCCGAGCGCGGCATGAACGTGGACGTTCGCCACATCGCCGAGGTGCTCGACGCCACGCTTTAGAACGAGCATGTCATGCTGCAACCGGCCTCGAGCTACCCCGACGCCTACCGCGATTTCCACTGGCAGATCCCCGAGCGCTACAATATCGGCGTCGACGTCTGCGACCGCCACGCTCTCGCGGGGCGCGGCGATGCGCTGATCTTCGTCGACGACCGCGGCGGCGTGCGCCGCTATACGTTCGAGGAGATTCGACGGCTCTCCAATCGTCTGGCCAACGTGCTGACGGCACGCGGGCTGCAACGTGGTGACCGCGTAGCGGTGCTCCTGCCGCAGTCGCCGGAGACGGCGATCGCGCACGTGGCCGCCTTCAAAGCCGGCCTCATCTCCGTCCCCCTCTTCACGCTCTTCGGAGAGGATGCGCTGGAGTACCGGCTCTCCAACAGCGGGGCCAAAGCGGTAGTCACCGACGCCGCGGGGGCGGAGAAGCTCGCGGCGATCCGCGAACGGCTGCCCGAGCTCGCTACGGTGCTCGCCGTGGACGGCGGTACCGGGGCGCTCGACTTCTCCGCGCAGCTCGAGCGCGCGTCGGAAAGCTTCGAGCCCGTCGAGACGCGCGCCGGCGATCCCGCCGTCATCATCTACACGTCGGGGACGACGGGGAGCCCGAAGGGCGCACTCCACGCGCACCGCGTGTTGCTCGGCCATCTGCCGGGCGTCGAGTTACCGCACGAGTTCTTTCCACAATCCGGCGATCTCTTCTGGACGCCGGCGGACTGGGCATGGATCGGCGGCCTCTTCGATGTGCTGATGCCCGCGTGGCAGCACGGCATCCCCGTGCTGGCGCATCGCGCCCGCAAGTTCGATCCCGAAGAGGCCGCGCACTTGATGGCGGCCCACGGCGTGCGCAACGTCTTCATGCCGCCTACCGCGCTCAAACTCATGCGCCAAGCCGGCCTGAAGGCGCCTGCCGATCTCGCGCTGCGCACGGTAGCCAGCGGCGGCGAGACGCTCGGCGAGGAGCTGTTGGACTGGGGGCGTGCTACCTTCGGCCTGACGATCAACGAGTTCTACGGGCAGACGGAGTGTAACGTGATCGTCGCCAACGCGGCGAAGCTCTTCCCGGTCCGCCCTGGCTCGATGGGGCGACCCGTTCCGGGCCACGACGTGCGCGTCGTCGACGAGCAGGGCCATCCACTACCCGCGGGAACGGTCGGCACGATCGCCGTGCGCCGCCCCGACCCCGTGATGTTCCTCGGTTACTGGAACAACGAGCAGGCCACGACCCAGAAGTTCGCCGGTGAGTACCTGCTGACGGGCGACCTCGGGCGCACCGACGACGACGGGTATGTATGGTTTCTGGGCCGGTCCGATGACCTCATCACCAGCGCCGGCTATCGCATCGGTCCAGCGGAGATCGAGGACTGCTTGATCAAGCATCCGGCCGTCGCCATCGCGGCAGCGATCGGCGTCCCCGATGCGTTGCGTACCGAAGTCGTCAAGGCGTTCATCGTCCTCAATCCCGGCCATCAGCCCTCGTCTGCGCTGACGGCGGAGATCCAGGAGTTCGTCAAGCACCGTCTGGCGGCACACGAATATCCGCGCCGCATCGAGTTCGTGGAGAGCTTGCCGATGACCACGACTGGAAAGATCATGCGGCGCGAGCTGCGCCGGCGCGAGGCAGGCGGCTAGGAAGCCCGCGCGGCCTCTTCCGTCTCCTCGCTGTCGTGCGGCTCGAGAGCCTCGACTGGGCGCACGCGCATCGCGTCGGTGACGAAGGCCGTCTCCGAGCGGCGATACCAACGCGGCAGCTCGGGAAGGCGGTAGCGCTCCCCCGGACGGAGATGACCATAGGTCGTGGGATAGACGCGTGCGTCTTTAGGAGGCTCCGTCGCGATCGCAACAGTTGGCACGCCGATATTCGTTTCTTCCATATCTCTCTTTAAGGCTACAACACGCCGATCGCTCGCGTAGATGCGCGAGCGATCGGCTTCTCTCACTCCATCGGAGTCAGAGGGTGAAGGGGATGCCCAACTCGCGGCTGAGCTGTTCGAGTCCCTCCCACACCCTGACGTGCACCGGAACGCCTTCGGCGCGGTGCTTCACCGTCTTCTCGTGCTCGATCTCGCCTGCAACGTAGATGCGATCCTGGCCCGGGGCTTTGGCGCTCTGCTTGAAGGCGCGTAGCTCCTTGTCCATGTCGGCTTTGAAGGCGGCGACGTCGCGGAAGCCGTCGATGCGGAAGGCCCCGAAGAAGTGGGCCACCGCGCCGCGCGCGTTCTCCTTGCGGCGCGGAAGGTCGTTGCCGAAGGCGCCTCCCGAGAGCACTCCACAGAGGATGTCGACCAGCAGGCCGAGACCGTAGCCCTTGTGGCCGCCCAAGTCCGTGCCGTAGCCGCCCAGCGGCAGCAGCGCGCCGGCCATCGCCGCCACAGGGTCCGTGGTGGAATTCCCTTGGCTATCGACGGCCCACCCTGGGAGCAAGGGGAGCGCCTTGCGATTGAAGACTTCCAGCCGCCCCAGCGGAACGGTGGTCGTGGCGAAATCGAGCACGAAGGCTGGCTCTTCGCCCGCGGGCACCGCATACGCCAGAGGGTTGGTCCCCAGCATCGTGTCGCGGCCAAAGGTTGGCGCGCCCCAGCGCATGGAGTTGGTCGACGCGATACCGATCATGTCGTGCGGTAACGCCATCATTGCGTAGTAGCCGGCGATGCCGAAGTGGTTAGAGTTTCGAACGGTACCGAACGCCGCGCCGTGCTCGCGCGCCTTCTCGATCACCGCATCCATGGCGTACTTCGAGGCCACGTGACCCAGGCCGTTACCGGCGTCCACGATTACCGACGTCGCCGTCTGCCGAACGATGGCCGGCACGGCCTTGGGATCGATCAAGCCCTGGCGAATCCGCCCCACGTACCACTTGGCGAGCCGCGCGCTCCCGTGCGACTCGATGCCGCGCAGATCGGCGGCTACGAGCACATCGGCAACGGTCTGGGCATCGTGCTCCGAGACGCCGACTTCCGTCAGGGAGCGGGCAATGAAGGCGTGGAGCTTCGCCTCGGTCGTAAGGCGATACTCGATGGCAATGGCTGGGTCGGACACGTAACTCCTCCGGATCGGGCCGCTCGCGGCGCAAGCGCAGCTAGGCGCGGGCCCCATGCGTAGCCTACTACGCCCTACTCAGGAGTCCTTGCAGGCGAGCGCTGTTGCGACTTTCGTCTGATGCTGCCGCAGCAATGCTTTCAGGTTGTATGCTTGCCGGGCCCGGAAAAGCGAAAAGCCCGGGAGCCATAGACTCTCCGGGCTTTCGAACGTGGCTCCCCGACCTGGACTCGAACCAGGAACCCTCTGATTAACAGTCAGATGCTCTACCATTGAGCTATCGGGGACCGCCGAAACGATCGCGCCGCCGCGCAACTGGGGTAGTATACCATGCACCGCGGACGAGCGGCAAGGGCGACCGAAGCCACCTCGCCGCTCACCTTGGTCCTCTTCAAGCGCGCGTCAACTCGCCGAGACCCACCACCTTGCGCAGCGCCTCGACGCGGTCCGTGCGCTCCCACGGCAGATCGAGGTCGGGGCGGCCGAAGTGCCCGTAGGCGGCCGTCTGCCGGTAGATCGGGCGGCGCAGATCGAGATCGTGAATGATCGCCGCCGGACGGAGATCGAAGATCGACTGAATCGCCTCGGCGATCTTCTCCTCGGGCACGGTCGCCGTACCGAACGTCTCGACGAGCACGCTCACCGGACGCGCGACCCCGATAGCATAGGCCACCTGCACTTCGCAGCGGTCGGCCAAGCCCGCCGCCACCACGTTCTTCGCCACGTAGCGCGCCGCATAGGCGGCCGAGCGATCGACCTTGGTGGGATCCTTGCCGGAGAAGGCGCCGCCGCCGTGACGGGCCATGCCGCCGTAGGTGTCGGCGATGATCTTGCGGCCGGTCAAGCCGGCGTCGCCCATCGGGCCACCGATCACGAAGCGCCCCGTGGGGTTGACGAAGATGCGCGTCTTCTCATCGATCAGCTTGGCGGGGATCACCTTCTTGATGATCTGCTCGGTAACGTCTTTACGGATCTGCTCGAGCGAGACGTCCGGCGAGTGCTGCGTGGAGATGACCACGGCCTCGACGCGCACCGGCTCCTCGCCTTCGTACTCCACCGTGACCTGCGATTTGCCGTCTGGGCGGAGGTACTTCAGCGCGCCGGTCTTGCGCGCGCGCGTCAACTCGCGCGTGAGGTTGTGCGCAAGCGTGATCGGCAGCGGCATCAGCTCCGGCGTCTCGCGGCAGGCATAGCCGAACATCATGCCTTGATCGCCGGCGCCCACGTCGGAGAAGCGGTCTCCATCCGAGGACTCGCGCACCTCGAGCGCCTTGTCGACACCCATGGCGATGTCGGGCGACTGCTCGTCGATCGAGATATTGACACCGCAGGTATCGGCGTCGAAACCCACCGCGGAGTGAGAGTATCCGATCTCTCGCACCACGTCGCGAACTAGACGCGGGATGTCGACGTAGACGCTGGTGGTGATCTCGCCGCCGACGTGGATCTGTCCCGTCACGGCGAAGGTTTCAGCGGCAACCCGTCCCATGGGATCCGCGGCGAGGATCGCATCGAGAATTGCGTCGGAGATCTGATCGCACACCTTGTCAGGGTGCCCCTCGGTCACCGACTCCGAGGTAAAGAGACGTCTGTAGGCCATTGTGGCTCCTTGTTGCGTGAGGAAGCCTAGTTTGAAACGTAGAGCTTCGTAGATGTCTTATTCGCACGGCATAGCGTGGTGGATCTTTCCGGAGAGCAAGGCACGAGGGGTCGAAGCGTACAGGCCGGTACGTGAGGCCCCGAGGAACGCAGCTCTACGGGAAGAGACCCCATGCTACGTTCCTTCGGACCAGGAGGCGAGATACGTGACCTGGGCGGGGGTCAGCACATCCACCGCGACGCTCATCGACTCCAGCTTCATACGCGCGACCTCTTGGTCGATCTCCTCGGGAACGCTATAGACTTTCTTCTGCAGCGTGGCATGGTTGCGAGCGATCCAGGCAGCCGCGAGCGCCTGGTTGGCAAAGGACATATCCATCACGGCAGCGGGGTGACCCTCGGCGGCAGCGAGGTTGATCAGGCGTCCCTCACCGAGAATGCAGATCTTGCGCCCGTCTGCCAACGTGTACTGATCGACGAACGTGCGCGGCTTGGCTTTCGACGTCGCGAGACGCTCGATACCCGGGATATCGATCTCGTCGTTGAAATGGCCCGAGTTACAGATGATCGCGCCGTCCTTCATCTTCTCCGCATGCGAGCCGTTGACCACGTGCAGATTACCCGTCAGCGTGATGAAGAGATCGCCCAGCGGAACGGCCTGCGCCATCGGCATCACGGTGAAGCCGTCCATGACCGCCTCCAACGCCTTGATTGGATCGATCTCGGTGACGATGACGTGGGCGCCCATGCCTTTGGCACGCGTGGCCACGCCGCGGCCACACCAACCGTAGCCGGCAACCACCACCGTACGCCCCGCCAGCAACACGTTGGTGGCGCGGATAATGCCGTCGAGCGTCGACTGTCCGGTGCCGTAGCGATTGTCGAACATGTGCTTGGTGAGCGCGTCGTTGACGGCCACCACGGGGAAGGGGAGTACGCCGTCTTTCTCCATCGCCTTGAGGCGAATGACGCCGGTGGTCGTCTCTTCGCAGCCGCCGATCACGTTCGGCAATTGATCCTTGTGCTTGCCGTAGATCGTGTTGACCAGATCGCAGCCGTCGTCCATCGTCATCGTCGGCTTCGTGGCAAGCACCGCTTCGATGTGGCGGTAGTAGCGCTCGTTGTCCTCGCCCTTGACGGCGTAGGTGGGAATTTCGTACTCGACGGCCAGCGCCGCGGCGACGTCGTCCTGCGTGGAGAGCGGATTGGAGGCACACAGCGTGATCTCGGCACCGCCGGCCTTGAGAGCCAGCATCAGGTTTGCCGTCTCCGTGGTCACATGGAGACACGCGCCGATCCGCACTCCGGTGAGCGGGCGCTCCTTGGCGAAGCGTTCCTTGATCTGGGCGAGAACGGGCATGAACGAGGCCGCCCACTCGATGCGCGAACGCCCCATTTCCGTCAAAGCCCGATCCTTGACGTCTCCTTTAAACTCCGCGACCTTCTGCACGCTAGCTCCTTACCTTCAAAACAAAACTTGGCCCCGATTCTTTCCCTCCCCCTCGCCTCCTGCCCCGCAGGCTAGGCCATACGACCACGCATGCAGGGTACCAACGCTACCCACCGGAATCGCGCCCGGCCATGGATCGTACATCGTTGGAGGAATATCTGGAGCACCTGGCCTCGGGGGAGCCCACGCCGGGTGGTGGGAGCGCCGCCGCCGTGGTCGGGGCCGTAGCGGCCGCGCTGGTCGCGATGGTCGGGCGGCTGACGCTGGCGTCGCCGAAGTCGGCCGAGCGCCACGCGGATGCCCACCGGTTGATCGGACGCGCCGATGCCTTGCGTTCCGCGTGCTTAGCGGGGGCCCGCGCGGACGAGGAGGCCTACGATGCCGTCGTGGCGGCACAGCGGCTTGCTCGCAGCACCGATGAAGAGAAGGCCGCGCGCGCCGCCGCGCTCCAGCTCGCCCTGGCCCGTGCCGCCGAGACCCCGTTGCGCAACGCCGAGACGGCACTCTCGATCCTCCGTCTCGCCGGTGAGATGGCGCGCGTGGGAACGCCCCATGCGCAGAGCGACGTGCGCTGCGCGCAGGCGTTCGCTCGCGCCGCGCTCCAGGGATCCTTCGAGAACGTGCGCGTCAATCACGAATACTTGAAGGACGAGGCGCTGGTCGCCGCGCAGCGTGCGCGCATGGAGGCGCTGGGCCGGCAAGCGGCGGAGCTTTAACCCAGCAGTTCGAGGAAACTCGCAAGGTCGCGCTGGTCGACATCCATCCCAACCCCATGCTTGTTGTAGGTGGGATCGTGGAAGTCGGAGCCGCCGGTCATCGCCAATCCAAGGCGCTTGGCCGTCTCGCGGAAGTATGCTCGTTGATTGGCGTCGTGCGACGGATAGAAGACCTCGAGCCCCTGAAGACCGACGCCCGCGAGCTCCTCGATGATCTCGTAATCGTCAAGGCGCCCAGGATGGGCGAGCACCGCCACGCCGCCGCTCTCGCGCACCAAACGTATCGCTTCGTGGGGGTGCATGTAGGTGGAGGGGACGTACCCGGGGCCGCCGCGCCGTAACAGCGTCCGGAAGGCGCCCTCGATCGTCGCGACGTGGCCCTTGCGCATCAGCGCGCGCGCCACATGCGGACGCCCCAGGGGGCTCCCCGGGAGGCTCTCCGCCTGAACCTCCTCCACCGAGAGCTCGTACCCTGCGGAGGTGAGCCGTTCCGCCATCACGCGGACGCGCAGCTCGCGCTCGGCACTATTGCGCTCGAGGGCGGGGCGCAGCACCGGCGAGTCGAGCGGGAAACCGTAGCCCAGGATGTGGACTTCGTTGTGGCGGTACGTCGTATTGATCTCGACACCCGTGATCACGCGCTTGCCCAGCGCCTCCGCATGCAGTTGCGCGTACGCCTCGAGCGCGTCATGGTCCGTGATCGCGAAGCGGCTCACCCCGCGCGCGTCCAGCAGATGCAGGAGCTGCGCGGGCGTCTGCGTCCCGTCACTGTGCAGCGTATGGGTGTGAAAGTCGACGACCATGCCCACCTAGGCGCCTTCAGTCGTACCGCTGGAAGATGCGGTGGAGGCTCACGGCGCGTCCGCTCTCCCGGTCTACGTTGACGACCAGGGCGCAGAACTGCTGCGGCGATGTCTTGGCAACGGCGAAGCGCTCCCCCGTCCCCACGAGGAAACGCTCGAGCACGATCTTCGTTTCCATGCCGATCACCGAGTCGCTGGGCCCGGTCATCCCGAGGTCGGTGATAAAGGCGGTGCCGCCGGCGAGAATACGCTCGTCGGCTGTCTGGACGTGGGTGTGGGTTCCGTAGACGGCGCTGGCCAGGCCGTCGAGATGGTAGGCCAAGGCCGTCTTCTCGCTGGTGGCCTCGGCATGGATGTCTACGACCACGATAGGCGTGGTCTGCCGCAGGTCCTCCACCAGCCGCCGAGCGATGCGAAACGGGTCATCGAGCGCGGGCATGAAGACGCGCCCCATCACGTTGACCACCCCCACCCGCACGCCGTCGCACTCGATCAGGCCGTAGCCGCGGCCGGGTGCCGCATCGGGGTAGTTGGCGGGACGGATCACGCGCTCAGAGTTGGCAAGCTGATCGCGGTAGTCGCGCTTGTCCCAGACGTGGTTTCCGCTGGTGATGAAGTCGACGCCGCTGGCGAAGGCGTCGTCGACGGTGGAGACGGTGAGCCCGAAACCGCCGGCGATATTCTCTCCGTTGGCGATGCAGGCGTGGATCTCGAAGCGCTCGCGTAACTCGGGGAGACAACGCTTGAGAGCTTCACGACCTGGCGAGCCGACGACGTCGCCAACGAGCAAGAGGTTGAACGAGTGGATGGGATCCTTCTTCCTAAACGCTCCGCTGGGAGGCGCGCACGGTGGTGGGCCTTCGGCCTCTCGCCCGCCCGTGTCCTACTTCTTGGCGGCCTTCTTCTTCTTTGCGGCCTTGGTGAAGTAGATCAAGACACGCCGCTCCTCGCGGAAGCCGACCAGGCTCTTCTGTGCGCCGTTGTCCCGCATGGAGTCGATGGCGACGTTGACCATCTCCTCCTGCTCGGAGACGTCTTCCTCGTTCGACTCTTCGGGAACCGGATTGGTCACCAGCAGCGCCCCGAAACGCTCCGTCAACAAGGAGACCACCATCGATATCTCGTCTTTGGTGATCGTCTTGAGGTCACGATCGACGTGGAGGAAACTCGCCCCTTGATCGACGTCGCAGTTCGTGCCGAGCACGGTCGGCGCCGATCTCGAGACATCGTGGAAGGCTTCCAGGTAGTCGATGACCTCATCGGCGATACGGCGTGCCTGATCGCTCGCGAAGGCCGTCGTGAAGGCGAACGTGAGACGGATCGTTTCGTCGACGGGATTGGAGCGGACGCTCGTGATCTCCGGATAGCGCACGAGCAGCGAGACGATCAAGTTGACGGCGTCGTTCGTCTCCGTTGGCATGCGCTGGGCGATCACGATAGTACTCCTCGTTAAACGTAATGGGGCCCGGCGGGTTCTAGACGGGGGGCCGCAGGGCTCGGGCCGGACCCCTTCGCGGGGCCAGGCCCCGGTCCTCCGGCCTCCCTAGAGACTCTCTGCGTCCCCTCACGGATGCGGCAAGATCGTTCGACAGGCGGTACGAAAAGAGGAGTATCCTGCCAGGGAAGCCGCCGCTTTCGGGGCACAAGGGGAACCATTGCCATGCAGAGATTCGTATACGAGGATGTCGGAGGAATGCAGACGGAGGCACCGCCGCACTAGTGGCAACTCGATCGCGTAAGCCGCTCGAGCCGGCCACGCCGGAGCAGCGGGAGTTTCTCGAGCGGGCGATGACCGAGTACGGACGTGCCGCCTACAACTTCGCGTATCGCCTCACGGGGAACGAGCCCGATGCCCGTGACCTCACGCAGGATGCCTTCATCCGTGTCTTCCGCGCGTGGAAGTCGTTCCAGCCCGGGACGTCGTTCCTCTCATGGATCTACCGCATCATCACCAACCTTCACCGGGATGAGCTGCGGCGGCGCAAGGGCGTCTTCCAGCAGGATCTACCGGAAGACAATGCACCGCAGGAGTATGGCGGAGCAAAACCGCTGGCGGTTGACCCAATAGAGAGCTACATGGAGGGGCATCTGGGCGAGCCGCTTTCCATGGCCCTCGCACAACTCTCGGCCGACCAGCGCCATGTGGTGATCCTGGCCGACATCGAGGAGCTGAGCTACCAGGAGATCGCGCAGATCGTGGGGTGCTCGATCGGTACGGTCCGCTCCCGGCTCCACCGCGCCCGCAACCAGCTCAGGCGGCTGGTGCTGAAGGCACAGCGCAACGAGAACCGATAACCAGAAAGACGAGCATGGACAAGCACTACGACACCGAGACCTTGATCGACTACCTGCACGGCGCCCTCGACGCACAGACCGACGCCGCGGTCTTCGCGCATCTTCCGGCGTGCGATGCCTGCCGCGCGGAGTACCAAGCGGAGGTCGCCCTCGGTGAGGCACTGCGCTCGGCGGCGCGCCGCGAGGAGCTGAACCTTCCGGTCGAGGTTGTGGCGCGCATCCGCACGGCATCGCGCGAGGAGCGTACGGCCGGCGGCCTCTTCGCGTGGCTCGCGGCGCGCCGCCTCGCATGGGCTCTGCCGGCCGCCGTCGTGGTGTCCCTAGCGCTCTGGTTGGGTGGGAACGATCTGCGCGGCGGCACAGCCCCAACCGCCGCGATCGACGCGGCCTACTACTTCGAAGCTCACGACGCCCAGACGCGCACCATCCCGGATGGCGAGCGCAACCCGCCGGTGGCCTTCGCATCCGCGCCGGCTCGCCCGCATCTCGACGCCGCCCTAGTCGCCCCCACCGACGCTTATCTCGGCATGGCGGCACCGGGCCTGAGCGCCGAGGGGGCGGCGAACTAACGGCGTGGGCATCGCTCGCGCGCTTACGCTCCTGATCCTGGCGCTCGCTGCGGCCGTCGCGAGTGTCGTCCCGGCACCCTCAGAGTCCTCACCCACGCGAACGCCGCCTCCTAGCACCGTCCCTGCCGTCGAGCCCACCAGCGATCCAGCGGCGGCGCGGCTGTTGGACGGTGCCATGGGAGCGCCGCACCGCCTCTCCTACGTGGGACGGCTTTCGACGATCGCCTGGGGCGCTAGCGGAACGCGTGCCGTGGAGATGAACATCGAGCATCGCGCACCCGACGCGACGCGCAAATGGTACATCGCCCCCTCGAGCGTCTACGGCAACTACATGATCGAGCGCGGTACAACGGCCTACGCGTTCGACCTGCACGCGCAAACCGTGACGATCTCTCACTATCCCGCCGCCGACGAAGACGATATCGCCGAGGATTCCAACTTCGGCCTGCTCACCACGAACTACCGCGCCGTCCCGGGCGCGGACGACGAAGTGGCCGGCCGCAAAGCGCACACCCTCTCGCTGGTCAACCGCTACAGCGGCGCGCGCCTGCAGCGCATATGGATCGACGCGCAGACCTCGCTCCTGCTGGCCAAAGAGCGCTACCATGCCAACGGGTCGGTGGCATACACGTCGCGCTTTCAGGAGATCGCCTATCGCGACGTGCCGCAAGCGCTCTTCCAGCCGGCGACACCGGACGGCTTTACGACGCGCAAGGGGAGGGACTTCGGCGTCCCCTCCGTCGACCTCGAGCACGTGCTCGGCCAAGCCGGTTTCGCGGCCACCGGTCCCCGCTATCTCCCCGAGGGGTTCGCGCTGGTGAGCGGCGACGTCACGGCCATCAAGGGCATACGCAGCCTCCATCTGCTGTACACGGACGGCTTACGCAGCCTCTCGCTCTTCGAGAACCCCGACAAGAACGGCGGCGCCAACTTCACGGGGCTTCAAGCGCAGGATGCGCGCGTGCAAGGACAGCCCGCGACCTACGTCGAGGACGAGCCCAACGTCTTGCTGGCCTGGCAGGAGCGCGGCCTCAACTTCACGCTGGTCGGAGATTTACCGCTGCGTGAGCTCGAGCGTATCGCCGCCTCCGTCATCCCTTAGCGAACAAGGTGTGCGCCCTCCGAGGGCGTACCAATGCGTGTCGTGCGCACCCAACGCCGCTACGTTGCTCTACAGGCCGTGCTGGTGGCGATCGTCCTGGCGATCTTCCTCTATGGGTTCTGGCTGGCTTCCGAGAACCCGAACTTCGATGTCTTCGGGCGCACGCTGACCAGCGAGCCGGCGACGCAGCGCGTGGTCGCCCTCACCTTCGACGACGGGCCCAACCCGCCGTATACTACCGAGATCGTGCGCTGGCTGAAGGCGCACGACGCAGTCGCGACGTTCTTCTGCGTGGGCCGCGCGGTCGCGCGCTACCCGGAGGTGGTACGCGAGGAGACGGCCGCCGGCGACCAGGTCGGCAATCACACGTGGGATCATGCGCACCTGCTGCTGGAACGCCCCACGCATCAGCGGCGCGAGCTCCAGCGCACCTCGCAGGCCATCAAGGCCGCCACCGGCGCGACACCGACGCTCTTTCGCCCGCCCTTCGGGGGACGCGATCCCGAGATCGTGTCGCTGGCCGGGTCGATGGGCATGCGTACGGTGTTGTGGAGCATTCCGCTGGCCGGTGACTGGAATCGCCCGCCGGCAAAGGTAATCGCTACACGCATTCTCGCCAAGGTCAAGCCCGGCGCCATCATGGTGCTGCATGACGGGAACAAGGGCGCCTGCGGCGTGCTCCCGCGCATGCAATCCACTGCCTGCGACCGCAGCCAGTCTGTCGAGGCCGTGAAGATCATCGTTTCTACGCTCCAAGCGAAGGGCTACCGCTTCGTCACGGTCGACGAGCTGCAGCACTTGGCGCCCGCCCCGGCGCCGGAGATCGAGGATGAGCAGGAGTCGGGAGGCACACTCTAGCGGTCTCCCGGCAGGTCGTCTATAATTTGACGAAGAATCGCAAATTCATGCAACGCCTCCCCGCGCTGGCCGCGCTTCTCTGCTCTCTCTCGGCCTGTTCGGTTGGAGGCGCCCCAGCCGGCGGCGGCGACGCCGTGGCGACGATGTCGACGCTGGCTTCGATCACCTCAGCGGTCGTCTCCCCTCATCTCGCGGTGTCCAGCCTCGTCCCGGTAGGCGCCTCGGTCGAGAACTTTCAGCCGCGTCCACAGGACGTGGCAACGCTCCACGCCGCACGGCTGCTGGTAGAGAACGGCGCCGGCCTCGAGACCTGGTTGCGCGATACGATCGACGGTGCCAAGAACCCCGGTCTGCGCATCGTCGACTGCACGGACGGTCTGCCCGTGGAGCAGCAAAACCCCCACCTCTGGATGGACCCCCTCTACGCAAAGGCCTACGTGGCGCGGATCGCTGCGGGTGCGGCGCTCGCCGACCCGCAGCACGCACGCGACTACGCCGAGGCGGCGCGCCGCTACGATCGGCAACTCGACGAGCTCGACCACTGGATCCGCGCACAGATCGCGGTCATCCCCCCGCAGCGGCGCACGATGATCGTCTTCCACAATGCGTGGTACTACTACGCGAAGCGCTACGGCATCCAGTTGATCGGGGTCGTCGAGCGCAATCCGGGGCAGGAGCCCAGCGCCTACGAGCTAGCTAAGCTGGTGGATCTTGCCAAGCGCCATCACGTGCAAGCCGTCTTTGCCGAGCCGCAGTTCTCGCCGAAGCTCGTGCGGCAGTTGGCGCGCTCCGCCAATATCCGCACCGTGGAGGACCTCTACGACGACTCCGTCGGCGATCAGCCCGCGGTGGCGGACTACCTGTCGATGATGCGGTACGATACGGAGACGATCGTCAAGGCGCTGACCGAGAACACGGGAAGGCACGCATGACCACGGTCGTCGCCGAGAAGGCCGTCGCCGTGGCCGCTTACGGTCTCCAGGTCGCGTACGGCGACGGCCGCGTCGGCCTCACGGGCGTGAACTTCGCATTGGCCCCAGGCCAGGTGATGGGCGTCATCGGCCCCAACGGCTCGGGAAAGTCCACGTTGCTGAAGGCAACGGCGGGGCTCTTGCGCGTGAGCGCGGGCACGTTGCTCGTCTTCGGTAAGAAGCCCACGGACCTGGAGCCCGGGTCGATCGCCTACGTCCCGCAGATGGAGGCGGTAGACTGGCACTTCCCCGCAACCGTGCGCGACATCGTCTCGATGGGGCGCTTTCCAAAGATCGGCCGCCTGCGCCGCTTCTCCGCACGTGATCGCCATCTGGTCAACGAGGCGCTGACCGCCGTAGAGTTGCTCGATCTCGCAGACCGTCCGATCGGCCAACTCTCCGGTGGGCAGCAGCAGCGCGCCTTCATCGCGCGAGCGATCGCGCAGGAGCCTGTGATCTATCTGCTCGACGAGCCGGCCACCGGGGTCGACGCGGCGACGGAAGAGAAGCTCTTGCGCATAGTTCGCGCGCTGGCCGGAGACGGCAAGCCCGTGATGATGTCGACGCACGACCTCGAGCGCGCACGCGAGTGGTTCGACCGCCTGCTCGTGCTCGATACGCATCAAGTCCTCGAGGGGCCGACGGATGACGTGCTCACCGCCCACCCCGGCCTCTCCCACTCGCACGCCCACGGACACCCCAAGCCATGACGATCATCCACGCACTGGTGGCGCCCTTCGCCTACGACTTCATGGTGCGCGCCTTCATCGCCGCGCTAACCGTGGGTCTGCTCTGCAGCGTGGTGGGCTGCTACGTGGTCGTGCGCAAGCTCTCGTTCATCGGCGACGGCATCGCCCATGCCTCCTTCGCCGGGATCGTGGTGGCCTATCTGCGCCACGTGGACTATTACGTGGGGGCGGCGGTGATGGCCGTGGTGACGGCGCTGGGCATCGGCCTCGTGACGCGCCGCGGCAACGTCTCGATGGATACGGCGATCGGCGTGCTCTTCACGGGCGCTTTCGCTTTAGGCGTCTTCCTGATGTCGCAGTTGAAGAACTACGCCGTCGATCTGCAGGACTATCTCTTCGGGAACATCCTGGGAGTTTCGCAGCTCGACCTCACGCTGACCGTGACGCTGGCGGCCGCGGTAGCTGTGGCGCTGGTCTTGCTCTGGCGCGATCTGCTCTACACCTCGTTCGATCCCGTCGTCGCGCAGACGTCGGGCATCCCGACGGCACTCATCGATTATATTCTCCTGGTACTCCTGGCGCTGACCATCATCGTCTCGTTGGAGTCGGTTGGGATCATCCTGGTAGCGGCGCTGTTGGTCACCCCTGCCGCGGCGGCAGCGCAGGTGACGCGGCGCCTGCCGACGATGATGCTCGTCTCGGCTGGGATCGGCGCCTTCTGTGCCGTAGGCGGACTCTATCTCTCCTACTACGTCAACGCTGCCTCCGGGGCGACGATCGTACTGCTAGCCACCATCTGCTTCTTCGCGGCGCTAGGCGTCGGCCAACGCGTGAAACGCGTCGCATGAACGAAATCTCCGACCAACTGCACGGCAAGGGGCGCTATGCGACGCGCACGCGCGAGCGTGTAGCGCAGGTGCTGCACGAAGAGCGCAGGTACCTCACCGCTCACGCCATCCACGAGCTGCTCGTGGCGCGCGGCATCTCGATCTCGCTCTCCACGGTATACCGCACGCTGGAGCTGCTGGTCGGCCTCGGCGTGGCGGCGACGCGCGGCGAGGAGAGTGGGGAGATTTCCTACGTCTTCTGCACGGTGCAGCACCACCATCACGCCGTCTGCCGCATGTGCGGGCGCGTCGAAGAGGTGGGATGCGGGCCGCTCGCGCGCTTCGCACGCGATCTGCGCGCCGGCCAGGGCTTTGAGCTGGAAGACCACGCCATCGAGCTCTACGGGCGCTGCTCCCGCTGCACGAAGCACTGAACCGGAAACCGCTACTTCAAAGCGGCGTTGATCCGCGTCTCGAGCGCCGGGGCGTCGACCTCCCCCGATCCTACCCACGCGACCCTGCCGTCGGGGGCAACGAGCGTGAGGCTGGGATAGCCTTCGCGTAGGTACGGATTGGGGTTGGCTCCCGTGAGGTCGAAGCCAAGCGGATACCCGGCGCTGTAGTCGCTGGCGAACTTCGTCACATCGCCCGCACCGACCGGCGTGGTGCCGTCGAAGCCGAAGGGGCTGCCGACGATGCCGACAACGGCGAGCCGCTCGCCATACTTCTTCTGCAGATCGGTGAGCGCGGCGGCCTCGTGCTGGCAGTGCGGACACCAAACGGCGAAGACTTCGACAAGCCATGCTCTGCCGGCGAACTGGCTGGAGGTGACCTCACCGGTTGCCGTGCGGATGTCGAACGACGGCGCCCTATCGCCCACTGCGAGCAGCTTCGTGGGCGCCTTCACCGGAGTCACCGCGGCCTGCGAGCCGTGCAGTCGCCAGTAGGCGACGGCAACCACCGCCAACACGGCCAAAATTGCGAACGTCACGATCGGCCCCGCACCCTTGCGTGGGACCTGCGACTTCCGGCTCATCCAATCTCCCTTCTATCGACGGCAAGCGCGCCCGGAGCGCGCAGTGCCACCACGAGTGCGCCGGCGGCGAGCGCCGCGTCGCGCACGACATCGATCCACGATGCGGGCGCGGCATCGCCTTGCCCGAAACAGCCGCACGCGATATGAATGCCTCGTACGACGACGGAGGCGATCGCCCCCGCGAAGATGACGAACTCGGTACAGGCCACCCACGCGGCGGCACGCGTGAGGTATCCAACGATCAGATAGCCGCCCAGCAGAATCTCGAACCACGGAACGAAGACGGCCATCGGCCCCGCCACTGCCGGGGGCAGCAGTTGGAAGCCCGCTATGGTGGAGGCGAAGGCCGTGGGGTCGGGCACCTTCAAGGCTCCGGCGACGACGAGCACGGCGCCGAGGGCAACACGCAGCACGAAGATCAGATAGGGCGTCCTCAGGCCCACGAGGCCATCTCCTCAAGTTGCCGGCGGATCGAGAGCGGTGCCGCGCCGAGATCGACGTCGGGCGGTGCGGCCGCGGCGTCGAAGGCGGCCACGGTGCGCGCCACCCCATGCGCCAAGTTCTGCAGATGGTAGCCGCCCTCCAAGCAGAAGGCGACGGAGGCACCGCTGCGCTCGGCGGCTTCGCGCAGCAGAGCGCCCAGCGCATCGGTGCTCTCTAGCTCCACGCCCAGGTCACCGATGGGATCGCCCGCCAAGTAGTCGTAGCCGGCGCTGACGACGATGGCGTACGGCTTGACGATGCGCAGTGCCTGGTGAAGCAGCTCGCGCCAGGTGGCGATGAAGCCCTCCGTCGAGATACCGCTCGGGTGGATGGGGATGCTCACGTCTACGTCGCCGCCGAAGGTGCGAAAGAGGCCGGCGTCACCGGTGTCCGGATAGGCGGGGTGCGCATGCGTGCTCACGTACGAGAGCCGATCGCCGACGACGGCCTGCGTCCCATTGCCATGATGGTAGTCGAAGTCGACGATCAGCGCACGCTGCCCCGTCTCTTCCACGAAGGCACGTGCAGCCACCGCCGCGTTATTGAACATACAGAAGCCCATGCCGCGTGCCGGCTCCGCATGGTGGCCGGGCGGACGCACCAGGGCAAAGGCGGCACCGTGGCCCGCGGCGGCGTGCTCGACAGCCGCGAGCGCCCCGCCGGCGGCACGCAACGCCACGGCGTAGGAACGTTCGTCCACCATGGTGTCGCCGGTAGAGAGCTCGGCGACGGTACCGGGGACAATGGCCGCGACTTCGCGCTTGGCGCGCTCGAGATACCCGCGCGTGTGCACACGCAGGACCGAAGCCTCGCTCGCGTCGTGAGGCGCGACGCAGTCGAAGAGCCCGCGGTCGCGCAGGTGCGCGACCACGGCCTCGATCCGATCCGGTCCCTCGGGATGGCCGGTGCCGCGGAGATGCTCCTCGTAGAGGGGGTCGTAGACGATCTTCACGCCGGCCCCGTCGTCAGCGCCCGATCAGTGGAGGCGCTTGATCGCGTCCGTCGCCTGCTTCGCCAGATCACTGTTCTTCGGAGCGTAGGAGAGCAGCTTCTGGTAGTTCTCCTTCGCAGCCGCCGTCTGATGGAGACCCTCGTACGCCTGCGCTGCGACCAGATACACCACCGGCTGCTGCTTGGCGAAGTCGGAAGCCTTCTTCTTCACGGTCTCCGCGAGATCGGCGGCCTCTTTATAGTTCTTCACCCGCAGATCGGCCTGCGCGAGCGACATCGCCGTAACCGGATCGGCGTGCATATCATAGGCTTTTCGGAAGGCGTCGTGCGCCTTCTGTGCCTGGTTCTGCGCCATGTAGGCCTGGCCCAGGCCCAGGTAGAGGTCGGGCGTCGCGCCGGACGGGCCCAGCACCGAGATCAGCTTGCTGAGATAGTTCGAGGCATCGGCGAACTTGCCGGCCGACATCGCGTACTGCGCCAGCACGTTGAGGGCATCGGGATCGTCACCCTTGGGCCCCAGCGCCTGCTTCCACAGCGTTACGGCCTTGTCGGGCTCCTTCTTCGTGTACCAATACTGACCGTAGGTGATGAGCGGGAGGCTCAGCCCCTGATGATCGTCGACGGCTTTCTGAAAAGCCTTCTGCGCATCGGCATCCTGCTGGTGAGCGGCATAGAGGCCGGCGACTTCGAGCTCGATCTGCACGTTTTTGGGGTCGAGCTGGAGCAGCGCGTCGTACTGCTTGACCGCATCGGAGATCTGGCCCGCCTGCGCGTAGGCGTGCGCCTTGCCGTAGATGGCGTCGCGGCTGTCCTTGTTGGTGGCCAGAACGCGATTGTAGATGTCGATGGCGTACTGTGGGGTCTTCTGGTCGAGGTATGTCTGCGCCTCGAGCATCAGCGCCGACGTATCCTTCGGTTCCATCTTGCCGGCGATCTCAAACTGCTTGCGCGCGTCGTCGTACTTCTTCTCGGCGGCGTAGACCATGCCGAGCGTATCGTACGCGGAGGCGTCGTTCTTGTTGAAGGTAATCGCACGCTGGGCCACGCGCTCGGCGTCGGCGCCACGCTTCTCCTTGAGCAGCAAATCGGCCAGCCTGACCAACACGCTGGCATTGGTGGGCGCCAAGTCGGCGGCGCGCTGCAGCGAGGCCGTGGCATCTTTCTCGTTGCCGAGGTCGCTATAGGCGACGCCTTCGTAGTAGTACACCTCAGCCGTCTTTACGCCCAATTGCTCCAGCTTCTGCGTCGCCGCCACCGTCTGGTCGGGGCGCTTGACGATGTACATGTACTGCGCCCACTTCAAGAGGGCATCGCGGTCGTTGGGGTCCTTCTTCAGCGCGGCTTGAAGTTTTGGAATTGCAACGTCGGGAGGCTCGGGTGTCGCCACGGGGACCGGAGCCGCGGATGCGCTGGCAGAGGCTGTCGGCGTTGGTGCCGGGCCCTTCGCGGAGGCGCTGAGCGGAACCAATGCGAGCGCCAACGCGATAAGCGGCCAGCGGAGGGCGGAGACTCGTGACACTGTTGGACTCCTAACGCTTCTAAAAGATGGATGGATCGGCTCGAGAGGACCGCGTCAGGCCGACGCGCTCTCCTTGACGAGCCTCGTCAGTTCGGGAACGACCTGAAAGACGTCACCCACGACCATGAGATCAGAGAATTCGACGATGGGCGCCGCAGCATCTTTGTTGATCGCTACGATCGTTCCAGCCGTACGCATGCCGACCTTGTGCTGGATCGCCCCTGAGATGCCGCACGCGATGTAGAGCTGCGGTGAGACGGTCTTGCCCGTCTGACCGATCTGAAGGCTGTACGGCACCCAGCCGGCATCCGATGCGGCACGCGTTGCGCCGACCGCGCCACCCAACGCATCGGCAAGCGGCTTGAGCAGCGTCTCGAACGGTTCGGGACCGCCCAAACCGCGCCCACCGCTTACAATCACCGGCGCCTCTTCGAGGCCCATCTCTCCGGAGGCCTCCTCGACGTCCTCTTCGATCTTCATGGTGTAGGCTTTGCCCGGCGGCTTCTCGATCGATACGATCTCGGCTCCCGCACCCCCCGCCTGCGCGCTGAATGCGTTGGGGCGCACGGTCACGACACCGTAGTCCGTGTTCTTGAAGTTGCAGGTAGTGATCGCTACCCCGCCAAGCTTGGGCGCCACGCACCCGACCGTCCCGCCGTCGATGCTGAACTGGGTAACGTCGGCCGCGAGGCCGGCGTCGAGGCGCGCGGCGATGCGCCCCGCGACATCGCGCCCGTACATCGTGTTGGGTACCAGGATCAGAGAGGGGCCGGCGTCGTGGGCCACCGCCTCCAGATAGTCGATTACGGGATCGATCATGAATGTGTCGACGTCGCTGTCCTCGGTCGCGTGGATGGCGTCGAGGGGGTAGGCTTTGAGGCGCTCGGCGAGGCCGCTCGCACCGCGGCCGAGGACGACCGCATGCGCTCTGCCGCCGAGCGTGTCGGCCAGCGCGCGCGCCTCCGTCGCAAGCTCGAACGTGACTTTACGAGTCTGACCGCCTTTATGTTCGGCGAAGACGATGACATTGCGCATTAGACGAGCTTCTTCTCTTTCAGCAAATCGAAGATGATTCGCGCGCCGGTTGCGCCGTCGGGTGCCTCGACGACGCGAGCCTTCTCGCGGACCGGTGGCGCGCCGATGACGGCGACCTCGGTCTTGGCGCCCTCGCTGCCGACAGCGTGGCTCAATCCCAGATCGGCGACCGAGAGGGTGGCGATCGTCTTCTTCTTGGCGCCCATGATGCCCTTAAGGGAGGCATAGCGAGGCTCGCCCACCGCCATCGTCACGCTGACCAGCGCAGGCGTGGGCCCGCTGACCACCTGATAGCCGCTGTCGGTCTCACGCTGTACCTTGAGCTTGCCATCGGCCACGTCGACGTGACGGCAGTTCGTGAAGCCTGGAACGCCCAGGTACTCCGCGAGGGCGCCCGGCACGCCGCCGGTGCTCCCGTCGTCCGCCAGGCCGCCGCAGATCACCAGATCGAAGCCGACCTTCTTGAGCCCCTGTGCCATGGCATAGGCCGTGCCCCAGACGTCGCTGCCTTCCAGGCCGGGGTCCGTCAGCAGCACGGCGTCGTCCGCGCCCATGGCCAAAGCCTTGCGCAAGACCTCCTTAGAAGCCGCGGGAGCCATGGAGAAGATCGTCACCGTGGTATCGCCGCCGAGCGATTCCTTGATCTTCAGCGCCCCTTCAATGGCGTATTCGTCGTAGGGATTGAGTACGGTTTCGACCCCGGTGCGCACGAGCCGCTTGGACCCCGCGTCGAGCTTCTTCTCGGCGTTAGGGTCGGGCACGAGCTTGACCGTGACCACGATCTTCACGGATCCACTGCCTCCAGAATATGAGAGAACTGGGGATGTCGGCCCGCCTACGGGCGAACCGGCCTGCGATTCGCCGCCCCCAGAGGCACCCCTTCTCTAAAGGAGCGGGCAGCGCATGCCTGTAGTTCGAGAAGGTGGACGGCAGGTAGCCATCCGCACGAGAGGAAGTGCCTGGCGCGATGGTCACCGCTATTATTTTGATGAACGTGGAACGTGGGCGCGTCAAGCCGCTCGCCGACGAGCTGCTGGAGATCGACGGCATCGCCGAAGTCTACAGCGTAGCCGGGCCTTACGATCTAGTCGCGATCGTACGTGTCAAAGAGCACGAGACGCTCAACGAGCTCGTGACGGAGCATATGGCGGGGCTGGCCGGCATCACGGCTACCGAGACGTTGATCGCCTTCCGCTCGTTCTCGAAGCGCGACCTCGGCATGTTGTGGGACATCGGGGTAGACTAGCGGCGCAGCCGTGCCCCCGTACTCCAACCGGTAGAGAGAGGCGACTTAAAATCGTCGTAGTGTGGGTTCGAATCCCACCGGGGGCAGAACTATCGGCTGCTAGATTACCCCGAAAGCCCTAAACGCTCTCGCATTCTCAGCGTCTCAAACTATGCTATACTCCTCGCGCCGGATGACAACTCTCATTTGCTCGCCTTTGCGGAGATGAGGAGTGCAACTCATGGCGGGAGTACGGCAAGGTTCAACGGCCAAGACTACCGGCGTACCGGCAGCAGGGCACGTCATTTACAGTCTCCAGGGGACGCTGCTCGAGGCGTGCTCGTGCAAGGTTCTCTGCCCTTGCTGGATCGGCGAGGATCCTGATACGGGGACATGCGACGCGGTCGTCGCGTACCACTTCGACCGGGGCGCCATCAACGGCATCGACGTCAGCGGCCTCAACATGGTGGGAGTCGCCAAGATTCCCGGCAACATCTTGACGCCGAAGAGCTGGAAGCTCTTGGTGCTCGTGGACGAGCGGGCAAGCGACGAGCAGCTGAGCGCGATCGTCGACGCGTATTCGGGGAAGTTCGGCGGCCCGCTTGCCGATATGGCTCAGTTGATCGGAGAAGTCTTGGCGGTGGAGCGCGCCCCGATCAGCCACGAGGTACGGGGCGGTGCCGGTACGTTGAAGGTCGGCGACGCGATTTCCGCGGAGATGGAGCCGTACCGCAGTCGTGACGGGGACATCACGACGTTGCGGGATTCGATCTTCTCGAATATCCCTGGCTCGCCGGCCTACGTTTCAAAGGCGACCCACCACACCGTCAACCTGCCGAAGTACGGCATGGTGTGGTCGTTCGAGGGCCGCAACGCGATCCAAGGGGACTACAGCATCACCTATACGGGTCAGTGATGATCGGCGCCCGCCGCGCCGGCGGCATACCGCTGATGATCCCGGCGGCGATCGCCGCCGCATGGGTCCTCGCGGTCATTGCTCAGACGACGGGTTCCGCGAAACTGCTTCACCACGACGCGTTGGTCGAGGGCACGCTTCCCGTCTGGGCGGCGCTCGCGCTCTTCATCCTCGCGTGGCAGGCGATGATCGCGGCGATGATGCTGCCGTCGATCCTGCCGCTGGTCCGCGTGTTCGCGATCGCCTCGGCGCAGCAGGCACGCCGAGGAGCGGCGATGGTCGCGCTGCTTGCAGGATATGCGGCGGTCTGGACAGGGTTCGGCATCCTCGCCTTCGTCGGCGACGTCGCGCTCCATCGGTTCGTCGACAGGACACCGTGGCTAGCCTCGCACTCCTGGCTGATCGCGGGCGGCATCCTAGCGATGGCAGGGGCGTTCCAATTCACCCCGCTCAAGGACGCCTGCCTCAGCAAGTGCCGCCTTCCTGGAACGTATCTCATGCGGCACTATCGTCGCGGCGCGGCCGCCGCCTTCCGCCTCGGCCGGGGCCACGGTCTCACCTGTGTCGGCTGCTGCTGGGCGCTCATGCTGCTGATGTTCGCTGCCGGCATCGCGCATCTCTGGTGGATGGCCGCGCTCACGGCGGTGATGGTCTACGAAAAGGTCGGGCAGTATGGAAAGCGAGCCGTACCTCTGGTCGGCGCGCTCCTGCTCCTTTGGGGAGTTCTCGTTATCGTGCACCCGGTCTGGTTACCGGCACCAGTCTCGGGCGCTCTCTGATCGCACAAGCATCCTAACGTCCGCTGGGCGATGCTACCGTGCCGCTCGACTGGCCTGCGGCATCCGAGTTCAAGTTGCGGATGAAGGCGGCCACCATAGGGATCGCCAGGTCGGGGCGGTCGCGATGCGGCGCGTGGCCGCAATCTGCCAACAGCAGCTCGTCGACGCGGCCCGCGGCAACGCGGCGGATCGCCTCCAGTTGCGCGCGCGTGCCGTACTCGTCGTCCACGCCCTGCAGCAGCAGCGCCGGCGCGCTGACGCGCGCCGCATACTCCTCGATGTTCCAATCTCGGAACGCCGGTGAGAGCCAGACATCGTTCCAACCGTAGAACGTCTTGTCGACGTCGGCGTGATGTCGTCCCAGCCTCTCGCGCAGCCCCGCGTTCGCGTACGGCTCGCGGATGCCAGCGATGCTGCGCACGGAGATATCCTCGACGAAGACGTGCGGCGCCTCCAGGACGAGCGCGCTGGTTGGATGCTCCGCGGCGTAGATGATGGCTATCGACGCACCGTCGCTATGGCCCACGAGCACCGGCTCGCGGACATCCAGGCGATCGAGCAGCGCGGGGAGCACGACGAGCGCCTCATCGTGCATGTATTCGGGGGCTCGCGGCTCTTCCAGCACGGCAGAGTAGCCGTTCCCGTAGCGCGAGTACACGAGCGCGCAGGAGCCGGTGGCCTCCACCAGCCGGTGCGGCACGTCTTTCCAGAGACGCACCGACCCGAGGCCTTCGTGGAGGAAGACCAACGGCGGCATGTCCTTGTTCTCGCCGGAAATCCACAACGTCTCCAGCTCGTGGCCGTCGATGCTCAGGCGCTGTATTCGGTCGTGCACGGGGTGTGCTTTGGCGAGCCTTCGCCGCCCCCCTTTAGCGACCGAAGACCTCACGTAACTCGGCCTTGGCACGCTCGAGTATCTCGCGGCGCTCCTTGGGGAGGCCCTTCCCCGCGCGGTTGATGTAGAAGTTGAGCATCGACATCGCCGATTGGAAAGGGCTCGCCTTGCGCTCGCGGCTCGCCTCGGCGGAACGCTTCAACGAAAGTGCGATGGCGCGCGGATCATCCCAACTGAAGACGCCCTCCTCCAGGGCCAGAGCGTGACTGTGCTCCGTCACGTCCCCCGACCAGTTCTTGCTCATCGTCGCGCCTTGCGTCTCGATGGTTCAGTGTGCGCCCTCGTCCGGCTCGAGCATGCCGAAGGTGTTGCCTTCCGTATCGTTGAGGTAGGCGAGATAGCCGACGCCGGGAACCGTCATGCGCGGCATAACCACCTTTCCGCCGGCATCCGTCGCCGTGGTGACCATGGCATCGAGGTCATCGACGCCAATGGTGTTGACGGTCCTATGCCCGGGGTCCATGCGCCGCAAGATGCCGCCGTTGATCCCCGGCTGCTCTTCGCCGGTATTCACCAGCCAGTAGTCCTGAGGGCCACCCCATTTCTGGATGTTCCAGCCGAAGACCGAGCGGTAGAAGGCCGCGGCGCGTTCCGGATTATCGGCGGGAAGCTCGAAGTGTACCACTCTATTCACGGTCATCATTCCTCCCGAGGGCACAGGTGCGTTCGGAGTAGCCATCTACCCGCGCTCGCGCGCGTCGAACCGTAGTCCCCCAGTGAGACAAGGAGGTGGTCGCTCGTGCTCGCCAACAATTCCGGCGCGAGACGCGCCCAAGTCACCGTTGTGATGGTCGACCAATAGCGCGCACGCGGCTGACGTCGCCGCTGGGAATGGGGCGACAACCATCGACGGAGCCGAGCCAGCGGTAGAGCCAGGCGTGATGCCGCTCGCCGTGCTCGTCACGCACGTCACGGCGCTCGCGCACGTAGAGGCGCCCCTCGTCCTCGAAAGCGTCGAGCAGCGCCAACTGCTCCTGGTTCACCGCGTAGAGCTCGCCGACCACGTAGCCGTCACCGTCGACGAAGGCCGGCCAGCGGCAGGCGTAGAGACGCCCACGGGCCGTCGCGCGCGCCACGAAGCGCGCCTCATCCATCTGCGAGGCGTTCTCGCGCCCGAGCCGCAGCGTGCCATAGACGAAGACCAGGCTCTCCTCGCTCATGACCGCCACCCGTCGATGACGTAGCCGAGCAGCAGATCGTGCACCGAGACGATCGCCGCCTCGACGCCCAGCGCCGTGAGCGCCTGCTCCAACACGATCAGCCCGCCCACGATGATGTCGGCGCGCTGCGCGGGGAGACCCGGCACCGCGCATCGTTCGACCACGCGCAGCGCGGCGAGCCGCTCGGCTAGCACGGTCATCTCGTCCCGCGCGATCACCATGCCGTCGACGCGCTCGCCCTCGCGCGCTCCAAGACTAAGCATCGCGGCGCACGTCGTGGCCGTTCCGCCGACGCAGATCAACCGTCCGATCCCCGCTCCCAGCTCCGCGATCCCTTCGAACGCGCGATGGGCCCGCCCGCGCGCCGCCGAAAGCGCGTGGGCAGGCGGAGGATCCTCGCGTAACGGCGTCGACTCCGTGAGGCGCACGGCGCCGATCTCGAAGGAGCGAGAGCGCTCGAGACGCCGGGCGGTCCCCACGGCGAGCTCCGTGCTCCCGCCGCCCGCGTCCAACACGCCGACCCGCGCAGCGGCGGCGATGCCCTCGCCATGACCCGCTAACGCGCCCACGAACGAGTAGCGCGCCTCGTCTTCGCCGGGAATGATCTCGAGATGCACGCCCGTGCGCGCCTCCAATGCCTCGATCAGCGCGCCGGCGTTCCGCGCGCGGCGCATGGCGCTCGTGGCGATGGCGTGAATCTCCGTCGTACAGGAGCGCGCCAGCTCGGCGAAGGCGACGGCGGCATCGAGCGTGCGGGCGATCGCATCGGCACGCAACTCACCCCGCGGCCCGAGCCCCGCGCCGAGGCGCGTCCCGCGGCGCTCCTGGCGTACTGGGATCCAGGTGCACCTACCGTCGCCACCGACCTGGAGACCGCGTTCAGCGACCAAGAGACGCGTCGAGTTCGTTCCAAGGGAGATAAGCGCGCGCATTCGTCGAAGCGAGTGGTACGGTCTCGCGGAATGAATCCCCTGTCACGGATAGCAGTAGGAATCCGAGGAAGCGTCGCCGCCTTGAAGCCGCACTTGATGCGGACGACGATCCGAGAACTCCAGCAGGAACTTCGAATCGATGGCGATCCCCCCGTTCGGGCCGGCGTCGGCCTTCACCAGCCAGCCGTTGATCCCATCCGGATAGAATTGATCGTCCCACGTGCGGTAGAGTGAGTTCGTGAAATAGACCCGACGGCCGTCACGGCTGACCTCGACCATCTGCGGCCCGCCGTTCAGCGATGCAGACGGATTCCTCGGATGCGGCGCGCGGCGTGCGATCCCTCCGATGCGTACAGACCCGCTCAATCGCGGATTGAACGGATCGGAGACGTCGTATTGACGCAGCTCTCCGGTGCCCCAGCACGACGCATACAGGAATCGGTCGTCGAGCGAAAGATCGATATCCGTCAAGAGCGGCGGAACGGCTTTGAAGCCTTTGAGCATCTCCGGCAGCAGCTCGGGATCGGCAGGCTCAGCGGGGATCTCAATGACTTTCTTCACCTCCCACGCGCCGTTATCGCGGTGCCACGCCCAAATCGAGCTCGAAAGATCTTTGAGCGATACCACGACGCCGACGAATCCATGCGTCTTCGTTGGATTGTGCGCGGGCCGCAACTCGAGCACGAGCTGCTGCTCTGAGCCGAGATCCACGCTCTGCAGATGCTTACGCCGGCGCAGATCCCAGAAGTGCAACTGATGGCCGAACTTACCGTCGAGCAAGAGCTGGGGATCGAGTCCGCCTTCGATCATGTTCGGCGTCGCCCATTCACTCGTTACCATGACGTCATGCCCGAGATGCCACCAGAAGTCGTACGCGAAATATTGCGATCCACGATCGACTTCCCATTGTCCGAGCACGTCGAACGTGTAATGGTCGAGAACGAACACGCCGCCCGGGCCGTCGCCGCTTGGTGATCCCAGCGCGCTCATGTAGATGCCGTCCGGCCCACAGTGCGTCGTATGCGGCCGGGAGTACCCCGCGCGCCTGATCATCTCTTCCGGCTCGATCACCTTGACGATGTGCGGCTCACGCGGATCGGGCTTCGTGTCGATGACGTGAATTCGCGAAGAACGCAGCCCCGGCACGATCAGGTAGCGACGCTCGATGTGCGGGTGCGGCGCATACGGGCAGAGCGCCGCACTGCATGCATTCCATCCGAAGTGATGGAGCTCGTCGCCGGCGCCCGGCATCTCGACTTGGCCAACGACACGGCAATAGGCGTTCGACTCCGGATCGACGTCGACCACGGCCAGGGCGTCGGGTCGCCCATCGCCGGTCGCGTTCAGCATTGCGACGTATGCCAGCTTCTCAGGCGGCGCTTCCATCGCCGCCTTTGCGGACGGGTAAAACGTAGGATCGGGCTTTAGCAACATCGAGCACCTGCAACTCTCTGCTCAACGCGGTATGGTTACACGACCAGCACGATAAGCCCAGTCACGGTCAAAGCAATCGCCCACACCAGATCGAAGTTGAGCCAACTCGTCCGCAGGAGGCGTAGACCGAGTCGCTCGTAGACCAGCAGAGCCACCAGAACCGTGACGACCAGATAACCGAGCGAATGGACGCCGGCCGTCACGATCCAAGGAGCATGGCTCGGCGTGGCGACCATGTGGCCCATCTCCATGGAGCCAGCGGGTCCCATGGCACGGTCCGGCAGCAGGACGGGGAGCAGCATGAGACCTGCGCCGTGCCCCGTCGCCATCAAGAACGCCCAGAGCGTCAATCCCGAGAATCCAACGCGCATGCCGACCCAGCGCGGATGGCGCGCGCGCACGAGGCGGTACACCCCAAAGCCGACCAGCAGAATAGCGGCTGCTACTTTGAAGCGCTCATACGACAGGCTCGGCGCGGCGTACTGCGCAAGCGCGACGACCAGAGCGATCGCCGCAGCATGCCCGAGGGTGATCGGCACGATCGACAGCAGCACAGCCCGTCTGCTCTTCTCTTGCAGGCCAAGCGCCACGGCGAAGAGCCATCCCATGCCGGGATTGATACCATGGTAGCACCCCAGCATGAAGACGACGCTCCACATCCAGAGGGCATTCACGTCTTGATGGTTCAACCACCCGCGATATCATGCCTAGGTGGCGGGCGCTGCGCCCTTTAGTAGCGCTTGGCGGCGGCAGCCTCGCGCGTGCGCTGGATCATCTTCAGCGAGCGCTCGTAGTCACGCAGCGCGATGCCGAGGTAAAGCGTGTCGATGATCGAGAGCTGGGCCAGCCGGCTGGTCATCGCGTCGCTGCGGAACGCCGTCTCCTTAGCCGCCGTAAAGAGCTTGATGTCGGCCACCTTCGTGATCGGCGAGGTGGCGCGGTGCGTCAGGCAGATCGTGGTGGCCCCGTTGTCCTTGGCATGACGCAGCGCCTCCACGACGTCGCGCGACGCGCCGGTGTGGCTGATGCCGAAGACCACGTCCCCAGCTTGCAGGAGCGATGAGGACATCGCCATCAGATCGGAATCGACCAACGCCACCGCGGAGATGCCCAGCTTCATGAACTTATGGTAGGCATCGTAGGCCAATGGTCCGCTTCCGCCGATGCCGTAGCACTCGACGCGACGCGCCCCGGCGATCGCCGTGACGGCGCGCTCCAACTCCTCATCGGAGAGGACCTCGATGGTATCGCGCAGTGCCTGCGCGTTGGCCTGGAACACCTTGGTCTTGATCGTGCGTAGGGAGTCGGTCGGGACGATCTCCTCGTAGATCGAGTTCACCGGCCCCACCAAGTCCCGGGCCAGCATGATCTTGAACTCCTGGTACCCCTTGTAGCCGATCTTCTGGCAGAGGCGTACCACGGTGGACTCGCTGGTCTGGGTACGCTCGGCAAGTTCCGTAACGGTGAGGTGGATCAGCTCCTCGGCATGTTTGAGGATGAAATCCGCAACGCGTTGCTCGGCGGTGCGCAACGACGAATAGGTGCCTTGAATGCGCACGAAGCATCCGGGAACGTTGATGGCTTCGACGGGCCGTTCGACCACCTTCATGGTGTTAGGGCTTCGGTCTCCCCGTCCTGCGCGCCTGGTCGACGGTACGGCGGCGGCGCTCAGGGGTGCTCCGGAAAGCGTTCTGCCCGCTTGGATTTCCGGCGCAAGTGGCGCTCGAAGGCGGGTGCCTGGTCGGGCCGCTCCCACTCCTGCGTCTGCTTGAGGTACTCGGCGATCTTCCGCTCGAGATCCGGATTTACCAAGACCGGAACGCCCTCGGCGGCGGGTTGAAGCGACTCCTCGTCTTCCACCAATGCCACGGCAAGGCGCCCGCCTTCGCCGATCGCGGCAAAGCGCCGCGGACGCCGATCGAGCAAGGCACGGCGGTAGGCTCCCTCGCGTCTCTGAACGTCACCCGCCAGAGCCGCCGCCAAGTGTCCACCACGCAGGCGCACCGTGGCACCGAACGCATTGAGGTTGATGACCGTCCCCACGAGGGGCGCATCAGGGGCTGACAGCGTGGTCCCCCTGCAAATAGATGATCTCCTCGCGCGGGCGCACGAGGTGGAGCTCGTCGTGGATTGCCGGGACGGCGCCCTCCGGCGTCTGGAGACGGCGAATCCGTACGCGCAGGCGCGCGTTGTCGGCCACCAGTTGCGCACGCTCAGACCGCGCCGCGGCAACGCGATGGGCCAAATCGAGATTCAAGGCAACGGCATGCGAGAACTGAGATCCGACCAGGACGAGCAGGGTGAGGCCCGCAGCCAGCGAGGCCACGCGCGCCACCAGCCGCCCCCATCGGTGCGCCGTCTTCACGTCGCTCCCCGCACCATCCGCTCGTTCTCTTCCTGCCAAGAGCCGATATGGCGGTACTTGGCGTAGCGTTCCTCCAGGACGCGCTCGATCGACAGCACGCCCAAGGCATCGAGGGCACGCCCTTGTTCGCGCAGCAGCGACGCCACCGTGGACTCGACGTCGCGATGGGCGCCGCCCACCGGCTCCGCGACGATCTCGTCGATGATGCCCAGACCCTTGAGGTCGCCGGCGGTGAGCTTCAGGCGAGCGGCGGCCTCTTCGGCCTTGCTCGCGTCCTTCCAAAGGATGGCGGCACAGCCCTCGGGGCTGGCGATAGAGAAGATCGCATGCTCCAGCATGATGATCCGGTCGCCGACACCAAAGGCCAGCGCGCCGCCCGAACCGCCCTCGCCGATGACCGACGCTACGACGGGCACGCGTACTTTGGTCAACTGGAGAATGCACTGCGCGATCGCCTCCGACTGGCCGCGCTCCTCGGCCCCGATACCGGGATCGGCCCCTGAAGTGTCGATGTAGGTGATGATCGGTAACGCGAACTTCTCGGCCATGCGCATCAGCCGCAGGCCCTTGCGATACCCCTCGGGGTGCACCATGCCGAAGTTGCGCCGCACGTTCTCCTTGGTGTCACGCCCCTTTTGTTGAGCAAGCACCATCACACGCCGTCCGCCCAGCCGCCCGACGCCGCCGATCACCGCCGCATCATCGCGAAAGGCACGGTCGCCATGGAGCTCCACGAATTCGTCGAGCGCCGCGATGAAGGCGGTAGCGCGCGGGCGCATGGGGTGGCGCGCCATGTGCACCTTCTGCCACGCCGTCAAGTTCCCGAAGATCTCACGCTGGAGCGAGGCGCACTTCTCTTCGAGCGCGCGGATCTCGCTCGTGAAGCTGGCTTCGGGATGCTGCTCGCTCAAACTCTTGAGGTCGCCGATGCGCTGCTCGAGCTCCAGCAGCCCCTTCTCCCGCTCGACGATCACGTTCACGCGAGCACCTCGCGGCGACGGGCGCCCGGCAGGATGATCTCGAGCAACTGGATGAGCTGAGCTTTGAGTTGGTGGCGATCGACGATCAAGTCGGCATGGCCGTGCTCGATGAGGAACTCCGCGGTCTGGAAGTCGTCGGGGAGGCGCTGGCGGATCGTCTGCTCGATCACGCGGCGCCCCGCGAAGCCGATCACGGCCTTAGGCTCCGCGATAATGATGTCGGCATCGAAGGCGAAGCTCGCGGAGACGCCGCCCGTGGTGGGGTCGGTCAGGACGCAGATGTACGGCAGGCGCGCCGCCTGCAGGCGCGTCAACGCCGCCGAGGTCTTGGCCATCTGCATCAGCGCGATCAGACCCTCCTCCATGCGCGCGCCCCCCGAGGCGGTGCAGACGATGGCGGGCACGCCGCGGCACGCCGATTCCTCGAAGAGCAGGGCGATCTTCTCCCCGACCACGGCACCCATCGTGCCGCCGCGGAAGAAGAAGTCCATGACCGCAAGGCCGACGTCGATGCCGCCCATCGAGCCGAAGCCCGCCACGACCGCCTCGATCACGCCGGACTTCTCGCGGTCGGCGGCGAGCTTCTGGGGATAGGTCTTGACGTCGGTCCAGTGCAACGGGTCGCGCGGCTCGAGGTCGGCGGCGATCTCGTGAAACTCACCGTCGATCAGCGAGGCGATGCGATCGACCGCCGGCATGCGGAAGTGGTGGCCGCAACGCGCGCAGACCAGCAAATTCAACTCGAGGTCCTTGCGGTAGAGCGTCTCTCCGCAGTCCGGACATTTGACCCAGAGGCCGGGCTCGCGCCTTTCGAGCTGGCGTTTACGGCCCCGCAGCCAATCGGTGACGGACGGCATCAGCGTGCAAACCTCGCCCGGTACATCTTGCCCAACTGCTTGAGATAGTTCACGATCTCCCGAGAGTTGAGCTTCGACTCACCGGCGACGCGATCGGTGAAGACATAGGGGATCTCGATGAACCGCCGGTACTTCGCCTTCACGACCACCTCGAGGCCGATCTTGAAGCCGATCGGATCGAGATCGACTCCGTCGAGCGCGCTGCGGCGCACGAGGAAGAAGCCGCTGGTGATGTCCTTGACGCGCGTCAACGGGCGCGCCATCCAGCAGGCGACGAGACTGGTTACCTTACGACGCCACGGCCAGTTCCTGATACCGCCTCCACGCACGTAGCGGCTGCCGATCGCCAGATCGTACTCGCCGGAGGCAATCGCCTGCGCCATCTTGGGCAGGATCGTCTCGTCGTGGCTGAAGTCGGCATCCATCGCACCGACGATCTCGGATGCTGGACGCGCAAACTTCCAGCCGTCGATCACGCCGCTGGAGAGTCCCATCTTCCCCGGACGATGGAGGCAGCGCACCGGCAGTCCTTCCCGCTCGAGCCGGTCGACGATTGCCCCCGTGCCATCCGGCGAGTTGTCGTCGACGACGACGATCTCGCCGTCGAGACCCGCGCCTTGGAAGACCTCCGTGAGTCGGCGGACCAACTTCTCGATGCCGGCGGACTCGTTATACGTGGGGACGACGATCGAAAACTTCAAATAGCCTGCCTCGGGTAACGCACGGTATCTCTCGTAGATACGTCATGCGCAGGGCGGAATCCCCGTGGGGGAAGGAGTTACAGTTCGCCGCGCAGCGCATACAGCGCCGCCATCAGCACGAGCGCCGCCGTCTCGGTGCGCAGGATGCGCGGGCCCAGCGAGATGAGATGCGCCCCGGCGACGCGAGCCTGCTCGGCCTCGCGCTGTGAGAGACCCCCTTCTGGGCCTACGATCACCAATAGGCGGCGCCCCGCGCCGATCTCATCGAGCCGCTCGCGCAGCGGCCGCGGCTCGGCCAACTCCCAGGGCATCAGCACGGCATCGTGCGCTGCGCCCAGCGTCAGCACCGCATCCAAATCCAGAGGGGCGGTGACCTCGGGAACGTACCCGCGCCCACATTGGAGCGCCGCACTCTTGGCGAGCCTCCGCCAACGTTCCACCTTGCCGTCGCGCCCCTCGGGGCGCGCTACGGTACGCTCACTCACCAGCGGAACGATGCGCCGCACGCCCAATTCGACGGCCTTCTCGACGACGAAGTCCATCTTCTGACCCTTGGGGATGCCCTGCGCGAGCGTGATCGCCAGGCTCGCCTCGCGCTGCCCCTCCTCGAGCGCAGCCGTCAGCTCTACCTCCACGCGATCACGCCCCACCTCGCGAACGATGCCTGTGAAGCGGCGACTGTGCCCGTCGAGGATCTCTACTCGATCACCGGGGGCGGCGCGCAGGACGCTGGTGAGCTTGTACGCATCGGCGCCGGTGAGCCCCGCGCGTTGCCCGACCTCGAAAGCCCCTTCGACGAAAAAGCGATTCACGGTATCCCGGCGCGAAAGCGGAGACTCACCCACTCGCCGTCGCCGCGGCGCACCGGGCTGCGCAGCCCCAGCGCTGCAAGTGCCTGGACCACCTCTCCCTCGCGCTCCCCCACGATGCCCGCGAGCAGGAGCACGCCGCCGGGCTCCATCAGCGCGCGCAACGCCGGCGCCAGGCCGAGGATGATATCGGCGGTGAGGTTTGCCACGACCACCTGCGCCGCAGGGGCGCCGGCAAGGTCGGCGGAGATACGCTCGACGCGTACTCGCTGGGCCAAGCCGTTACGACCGGCGTTCTCGCGCGCGGCACGCACCGCCACAGGATCGACATCGCAGGCATAGACGCGCCGCGCGCCCAGCATCGCGGCGGCGAGAGCCAAGATGCCGGAGCCCGTGCCGACGTCCGTGAGCGTGCGGCCCGTGAGGTCCATCTCCTGGAGGTGGAGCAGGCACCCGCGCGTCGTGGGATGGAGTCCCGTGCCGAAGGCTTGGCCCGGGTCGATCTCTACGACCGCGCGTGCGGGCTCACGGAAGGCCGCTCGCTCCCAGGACGGGACGATCGCGATCTCGCCGATGCGCTGGGGGCGGAAGTGCTCGCGCCAGGCATCGCCCCAGGCAACATCGTCCACGGGTGCGACGCTCGCGGTGGCCCTCGGAACGGCGGCGGCGATGGCGGTACGCAACGCCTCTGCGCTCTCTCGCTCGTCTTCAGAGAACCATGCGCGCAGAGTCGGCGGCTGCTCCTCGATCGCCGTACCGCGCAGCGCATGCGCGCAGGCCAAAGCTTCGACGATCGCGAGATCCGCGGGCGTCTCCACGCGGACGGCGACCTCGATCCAGAGGGTCACTCGACGCCGAACGCGTCCTTCACGCGCTCGAAGAAGCCCTTCTCCTCCTCCACCTGATCGCCGCCGGCACGCGCGAACTCCTCGAGAATCTCGCGCTGGTGCTTGGTGAGCTTGCGAGGCACGACCACGTTGGCGTGCACGAGCAAGTCGCCGAAGCCGCCGCCGCGCACGCTGGGCATTCCCTTGCCGCGCACGCGGAAGACGGTCGCCGTCTGCGTGCCCGGCGGGACGTGCAGCGTGGTTGGCTCGCCGGCCAGCGTGGGGATCGTCACGTCGCCGCCGAGCGCCGCCTGCGGAAAGGTGATGGGTGCGAAGAGCGTGAGATCGAGGCCGTCGCGCTTGAAGAGCTCGTGCTCGGTGACGCTCAAGTATACGTAGAGATCACCGGGCTGACCACCGCGAACGCCGGCCTCGCCGCTCCCCGCGATGCGGATACGCGAGCCGTCATCGACGCCGCCAGGAATGTGCACCGCGATCTTACGCTCTGTCTCCACGCGGCCGCGCCCGTGGCAGGCCGTGCACGGTGAGAGAATGATGCGCCCCTCGCCTCCGCAGCGGCTACACGGAGCAGCGGTGACGAATTGGCCCAGCGGTGTCGAGCGCACCTGACGCATCTGGCCGCTGCCGCCGCACTGAATGCAGGTCTGCGGTTTGGTGCCGGGAGCGCAGCCGCTACCTTCGCAGGTAGCGCACTGGCCGAGATGGCTATAGGATATCTCGCGCTCGACGCCGGTGTAGGCTTCTTCGAGCGTGATCTCGAGATCGTAGCGCAGATCGCTGCCGCGTTGGGGCCCGCCGCGCGAACGCCCCTGTGTGCGCCCGCCGCCGAAGAACATGTCGAAGATCTCGCCGAATCCCTCGCCGGCGAACGGCCCGAAGTCGCCGGCGTTGCCGAAGCCGGGGCCGCCGGCGCCGTTGCCTACGGTGCCGTAGCGATCGTACTGCTCGCGCTTCTGGGCGTCGGAGAGGACTTCGTAGGCCTCGTTGATCGCCTTGAAATGCTCGCCCGCATGAGCCTTGTCCTCGGCCACGTCGGGGTGATACTTGCGCGCCAACTGGCGGTAGGCGCGCTTGATCTCGCTCTCGGAGGCGCCGCGCGGGACGCCGAGGACCTCGTAGTAGTCACGGGTGGGCATGCGGATAGGGCTCGATTCTACGGCAGCTCGACGTCGGTGAGGTGTTGGCTGAGGTTGTCGGCGGTCGCCGCGATGAGGGCCATCATGCGCCCGTACGGCATGCGCCGCGCGCCCAGAATCGCAAGCACGCCTAGGGAACGATCGCCCATGCGATAGGGGATCGCCACGAGGCTGCACTCGCTCACGTCCTCCAACTCGAGCTCGCCGCCGATGCGCACGGAGGGCGTCGACTCCCCACGCTCGATCGAGTCGAGAACCACATTGTACAACGTGCGCTGCTCTTCGACTAGATCGAGGATGGAGCGCAGTTTCTTGAAGTCGCGAAACTCCGGCTGATCGAGAAGATGCTGGGCGCCGCCGAAGAGGATACGCCGCTCCTCGGGGCGCCGCGCATGCGCGAAGCCGGCGATGATGCCGTCGATCAGCGAAGCATGGAGCGGGGGCTCTGTCTCGGCCAGCGCATCCGCGACGGCCGCACGATCGAGCTCGGCAAGCAGCTTGCCGGAGAGGCTCCGGTTGAGGGCATTGGAGGCACGCGTCAACTCATCGGGATCCACGTCGACCAAAGGCTCGATCACGTGCTGCTCGGCCACGCCCGCCGTCGTCACCGCCACCATGAGCACGGAGCGGTCGGCCAGCCAGATCAATTGAAGATGGCGGAAGGTCTGGCGATCCCTGCTTGGCGCCACCACCACCGCGAGGTTCTGCGAGTACTGGGAAAGCAGCCGCGTAGCCTGCTCGACGATCTCGTCGATGGCTCGCCCTGCGCGGGCGAACTCGATGCGCAGACGATCGCTCTCTTCACTTGCCAAACTCTCGGTGGGCATCAAACGGTCGACATAGGTGCGGTAACCGGTGTCCGAAGGGACGCGGCCCGCCGAGGTGTGGGGCTGAACCAGGTAGCCGCGCGCCTCCAGTTCGGCCATCTCGTTCCGTATGGTGGCAGAGCTAACGCCGAGATTGTATTTCTGGGTCAGGGTGGCCGACCCCACCGGCTCCGCCGTCGCGATATACTCGTAGACGATGGTCGTCAGGATATACGCCTTGCGCTTGTCCAGCTCGGGCCCGCGCGGCAGAGATTCCGGCACGATCCTCTTAGCACTCACTTTCCCAGACTGCTAGCGAGAGGCTACCACGCGCAAGGCCGCGCGTCAAGAACATGCATGAATGAGGGCCGTCCAAACGGGCGGCCCTCTGCTTTCGTCCGGCCGCTCAGGCGGTTATTCGTCCGCCTTGGTAGCCGTCTGCGCCATCTCGGCGATGTGCTTCACCACGGAGGCGTCGGCCAGGGTCGTGGTGTCCCCCAATGGGCGCTCCTCCATCACGTCGCGCAGGAGGCGGCGCATGATCTTGCCGCTGCGAGTCTTGGGGAGGTCCGGCGTGAACGTGATATACTTCGGGCGCGCGAAGGCGCCGATCTTCGAAGCGACGTGCTTGCGCAGCTCGTCGGCCTTCTCCGGAGAGCCGATGCCGCCGCCCTTGAGGGTGACGAAGGCGGCGATCGCCTCACCGGTGATGGGATCGTGCTTCGAGACGACGGCCGTCTCGGCGACCTCCGAGTGATCGACGAACGCGCTCTCGACTTCGGTGGTCGAGATGCGGTGGCCGCTGACGTTCATGACGTCGTCGACGCGGCCGAGGAGCCAGTAGTAGCCTTCCGCGTCGCGCTTGCAGCCATCGGCCGGGAAGTAGTACCCCTGTTTGGAGAACTTGCTCCAGTAGGTCTGGAGGTAGCGATCGTGGTCTCCCCACAGCGTACGGAGCATCGCCGGCCACGGACGGGTGATGACGATGTAGCCGCCGCCGCCCAGCGGGACCGACTCGCCCTTCTCGTTGACGACGTCGGCGAAGACGCCGGGGTACGGCTGCGTCGCCGAGCCGGGCCTCGTTGCCGTGATGCCGGGCAACGGGGTCACCATGATCATCCCCGTCTCCGTCTGCCACCACGTGTCTACCACCGGGCAGCGGCCGCCGCCGATGTGCTCGTTGTACCAGATCCATGCCTCGGGGTTGATCGGCTCGCCGACGGTGCCGATGAGCCGCAGCGACTTCATGTCGTGTTTGTCGGGGTACTCGGTACCCCATTTCATGAACGTGCGGATCGCCGTCGGTGCCGTGTAGAGAATGGTAATCTTGTACTTCTCGATCAAGGCCCAGAAGCGGTCCTTGTCCGGAAAGTCCGGTGTGCCTTCGTATATGACCCCCGTCGTGCGGTTCGCCAACGGTCCATAAACGATGTAGGAGTGACCGGTCACCCAGCCGATGTCGGCGGTGCACCAGAAGACATCCTCGTCTTCACGAAGATCGAAGACGTACTTGTGCGTCGAAGTTACGCCGGCCATGTAGCCGCCGGTCGTATGCACGATGCCTTTGGGCTTCGCCGTCGTACCGCTGGAGTACAGGATGTAGAGGGGGTCCTCCGCGTCCATCTGCTCCGGCGTGCACTCCTCACTCTGCTTTGAGACGAGCTCGTGGTACCACAGGTCGCGACCGCTCTTCATCTCTACGGGATCGCCGACGCGCTTGAGCACGACCACGTTCTTGATGGTCGGCGTATCTTTGACCGCTTCGTCCGCGATCTGCTTGAGCTGAATCTTGCCGCCGCGGCGCCAGCCCTGGTCCTGCGTGATCAGAACTTTACACTCGCCGTCGATGATGCGGTCGCGCAGACTGTCCGACGAAAAGCCGCCGAAGACGACCGAGTGGATCGCGCCGATGCGCGCGCATGCGAGCAAGGCAACGGGGAGCTCGGGAACCATGCCCATATAGACGGCGACGCGATCGCCCTTCTTCACGCCGAGGGACTTCAGCCCGTTGGCGAGGCGCGACGTTTCCTTGAGCAAATCTTCATAGGTCAGCGTGCGGGCGTCGCCCGGCTCGCCTTCCCAATAGTACGCAACTTGTTTTCCATGGCCGCTCATGACGTGGCGGTCTAAGCAGTTGTAGCTCGCGTTGATCTTCCCGCCGTCGAACCACCGGGCGACCTTCGTCTTATCGTCCCATTTCAGAACAGTGTGCCACTTCTGGTACCAATCGAGCCGTTCGGCCTGCGAGGCCCAAAACGCGTCGGGATCTTTGGCCGCGATCTCACTGATCTTGGGATCGTTCCACTGCGCGCGCTTCTTGAAATCCTCGGAAGGTGGGAACGTGCGGACTTCCGCAAAGAGTGCCTCGATGGCCTGCTGATGTTGATCGAGCATGTCAGCCTCCGAATGCCGTCATGTGAGGAATGCGCTTAGGCTAGAACGCTCCTTATTCTCGCTGAACCTGCGTCCCCCCTCGGGGAAGCAAAGGGATGCCCCCTCGTAGGGGGTGGAAGACAAGCGAGCAAGAATCTAGCAAACCGGAAGACCGGTACTCCAGCACAGTGGTTCGTTCCGTTTGTTTCAGACGTACACGCTTGATTGGAGGTTTACCACAAATGGGTAGTTCCGCTCCAGCTCCGAAGCTGGCAAACCCGGCAGCTCTCGGCCTAGCCGGATTCGCCCTCACCACGTTTCTGCTCTCGGCCGCTAACGCCGGCCTGCTCCCGGGATCCGATGTCTGGATCGGCTTCGCACTGTTCTACGGTGGTCTCGCGCAGCTTTTTGCCGGCATGTGGGAGTTTGCCGCCGGCAATACCTTCGGCGCCACCGCTTTCAGCTCGTACGGCGCCTTCTGGCTAGGCACCGCCTTCTATGTCTGGTTCTGGGCCCCGAAGTCGGGGAACGTCCCGCTCGATCTTGCCTGGCTGCTCGGCGCATGGGCCATCTTCACCGGCTACATGATGCTGGAGTCGTTCCGCATCAACAACCCGCCCGTGATGTGGGTCTTCGTCGCGCTGTTCATCACCTACGTCCTGCTCTGGCTCGGCGCATGGTTCCATGCGAGCGGCCTAACCGTTACGGGCGGATGGACTGGGATCATCACGGCGCTGCTGGCCTGGTACGCTTCCTACAAGGCCGTTCATAACAGCATCGCCTAAGAGATCACTCGCTACTCTGGGCCGAACGTGCGGCGCGCTCGACGTGCAAGACGCCCTCGCGCCGCACATTCATGTAGGCACCGCATTGGCAGTGAAACCACGTCTCCGTCACGGCGTGGTCGTCCAAGCGATAGAGATAGCGAGCATCGGGCGGCCCCGCTACGGCGCGATCGCAGTTCCAGCAGTGCGGTGTGACCTTTTCGCCAAGCGGTATGAAACGCACGCGATCCATCTCCGGATACCTTAGCACCGCAGACACGCGGCCGTTGTGATGGCTGTTACCCAGCCGTCTCTCCGAAGAACGCCGCGAGCTCGCTGAGATCCGCGATACGGCGCGCCGGTGGCAGCGCTCGCAAGATCGCTTCGCCATAGCGCTCGCCTTGGACACGTCCGTCCAAGAGCACGACGACGCCCCGATCATCGACGCTGCGAATGAGGCGTCCAAATCCCTGTTTGAGCCGCGTGATAGCCGCAGGGATCATGTACTCGTCGAACGACGAACCTCCCGCGCTCTCGATGGCGCGCATACGCGCCGCCACCAGCGGGTCGCCTGGAGATGGGAACGGCAGCCGATCGATGATGACGCACGAAAGCTGCTCACCAACGACATCCACGCCTTCCCAAAACGTCCCCGTGGCGAAGAGCACCGCGGCGCGCGTAGCGCGGAACCACGCCAAGAGCGCAGAGCGCGGGAGCTCGCCCTGCACGCGGCACGGAAACGCGATGCGCGAGGCGACCAGCCGATGCACCTCGCGCATGCGGGCGTACGACGTGAAGAGCACGAAGGCGCGGCCGCCGGTGCGATCGAGAGCTTCCTCCACCACGGCTGCCGCGCGCCGCGCGAAGTCACGAGACTTGGGGTTGAGCGAAGACGGGGCAACATAGAGGCGCGCCTGGCGTTGGTAGTCGAACGGCGAGGGTGCGATGCACTCCTGCGCTTGCTCGAAGCCAAGCGTCCGCCGCAGATAGTCGAAGGAGTCGTCGGCAGCGAGCGTCGCCGAGGTCAGCACCACGCTCTCGCAGCGCTCGAAGAGCGCCCGCCGCAGGAAGCTCGCCACCTCGCAGGGGGCGGCGCAGATGCGGTGGCGCTCGCTGGGGTCGCCACGCTCGACCCAGGCGATGGTCTCGTCACCAGCAGCCTGGAGCTGTTCGAGCGCCTGACGGTGTGCGACGATGCCGCGCATGCATAGCTCTCGACGGCGTTCCGCCACCTGTTCGTCGAAGGCGCCGCGATAGGCGCTCTGCCATGAGGACTCCAGCCATAGCTCGGCGCGCTCGAATGCCGGCGCGAGCTCGAGCAGCACCTCGCGGGCGGGCGCATTGGCAGACAGCGGGTAGCGGTCGCGCTCGACCATCGCGAGCTGGCTTGCTAGGCGGCGCATGCCGTCACCTAACTCGTCCTCGATGGCGGAGTCGACCGTGTAGTAACGATGGAGACGGCGCAGCATCCGGCCCACCGTGCGCCCGGACACCGTGGAGGTGAGCGCCGCCGTCGCCCAGGATTCGCACTGGTGTGCCTCGTCGAGGATGGCGAGATCGTACGGCGGCAGCAACGCCCCGCCCATCGCGAGGTCGAGAAAGAAGAGCGCGTGGTTGACGACGACGATGTCTGCGAAGCGCGCACGCTCACGCGCTTGAAAGTAAAAGCAAGTGTCGTAGAACGGACAGAGCTCACCCAGGCAGTCGTCGGCGTCGGCGTCAACCTGCTCCCATTCGCCCGGGCCGGGCTGGATCGTCAGCTCCGAGCGGTCACCAGTCGTCGTCCAGCGCGCCCAGTCCCAGATGTGCTCCATGGCTCCGCTCGAAGCGATGAACGTCTCGCTCTGCAGGCGCGCCAACTTGTCGCGGCAGAGGTAGTTGTTGCGCCCTTTGAGGAGCACGACACGAAGGTTGGTGCCCAACGCCCGTTGGACGAGCGGGATATCCTTGGTGAGGAGCTGCTCTTGGAGCGCGATCGTCCCCGCCGAGACGACGACTTTCTTACCGGAGCGCAACGCCGGCACGAGATACGCCAGCGATTTTCCGACGCCTGTTCCCGCTTCCACCACGGTGTGGAGGCCTTCGAGCAGGCCGCGCTCCACCAGGCGCGCCATTTGGAGCTGACCATCGCGTGGGACATAGCCGTGGAGGATGCCCGCCAGGGGACCCTCGACCGCGAAGATCTCGTCGAGATACATCTTCGAACGCGTGTTCGCCGCTACTCCGGACCGTCCTGGCGCGGCGTCTCCGCTCGATGCTCGATCGTGTCGCCTGGATAGGCGCGCGAATCGTTTGGGTCGATGGCATAGACGCGTCTCGCGGGCGCCGGCGGCACGAGGGGGAACCCGATCAAGAAGCCGGCGACCAGGCCGCCGAGGTGCGCTGCGTTGGAGATGCCCGTGGCGGCGAAGCCGTAGACGAGATTGATGACGATGATGCCCAGGCACTGGCGTACCAGGATCCGTCCCGCGGGCCCACGTCTGAGCCCGAGCGCGAGGAGGGCGCCGAAGAGGCCGAAGACGGCGCCGCTGGCGCCTAGCGTTGGGATGGCGTAGTTGAAGACGAGCACGGAGAGGCCGGCGACCAAGAGCGAGACGGCGTAGAGCGTCAGCATGCGCGCACCGCCGAACGTCAGCTCGATGACCGTGCCGACTTGCGCGAGTGCGATCATGTTGAAGAGGATGTGCAGCACGCCGCCGTGGAGGAAGGCTGCGGTGACGATACGCCACCACTCGCCGTGATCGACCGCGGGACCGTACTCCACGCCGAGCTGGACGATGGTACCCTGGGCGCCTCCGGTGAGCAGCTCGGCGACGAAAGCGAGGACGTTGAGGGCGATCAGCGCTTTGGTGATCGGCGTCAGTCGCAGGGTGGCGTCTCCACCAACACCATGCGCGCCAGCTCCAAGCTGATGGCATGGCGCGCGCCGTCGACGGAGACCGTCACCGGACCGCCCAGGGGAGCCTTCTCCAATATCAGCACGCGTACGCCGGGAACCAGGCCGATCTCGCCGAGATAGCGCAGCATTTCAGGCACTTCGTCGGTGACGCCGGCGACGCGCATGCTCTCTCCTGGCGCCGCTTGCGCCAATGGCGCGATGTCGAGGTTTGGCTCGCTCCCGTCGACTTCGGGGATCGGATGGCCGTGCGGACACGTCTTGGGGTGGCCGAGATAGGCCAGCAGGTGCTGCTCGACGCGTTCCGAGATCGCGTGCTCGAGCTTGCAGGCCTCCTCGTGGACTTCATCCCATCGCATACCCAGCACGTCGGTGAGCAGCCGCTCCGCCAGACGGTGACGGCGCAGGGTACGCGCGCCCACTTCGAGGCCCTTCTGCGTCAAGCTGGCCGTGCCGCGCGGCTCATGCTCTAAATAACCCTCACCGGCCAACTTCTTCAGCATCCCGCTGACGCTGGCGGGAGAGATACCCAACTCGCTTGCGAGACCGGAGGTCGTCACGCCGGAGCCTTCCCGCTCGAGACGATAGATCGCCTCGAGATACTCCTCGATGCTCTCGGTAAAATGCGAGTGTCCCGATGGCATGCGCTACTGGTTCTCCGCGCGCGAGCGCTCCCCCGCAACATCGGCCCCGGCGTGCGCTTCGATCCGGGCGATCACCGCACGCTTGGTTGCGTCGTCGGCGAAACTATGCAGCGCGGCATTGCGTGCGAAGCGCCGCACGCCGCCGATACCGACCATCTCCGCCACGCGAACGTACTCGGCCAGCAGGGTGGTACTGAAGAGCGCCGGATCGTCGGAGTCGATGGCGATCGGCACGCCGGCGGCGTCCAGCGCGAGCAAGGGGTGGGGCTCGCCTTTGCGCCACGCGCCGGTCAGCTCGTTCGAGGTGGGGCAGGCCTCAACGCAGACGTTGCGCTCGGCTAACATCGTCACCACCTCGGCGTCGGCGGCGGCAGCGCAGCCGTGGCCGATGCGCTCGGCCCCGATCTCCAGAGCATCACGAACGCTCCACGCTTCCTGCGCCTCACCGGCGTGGGCAACCGTGTGCAGACCAAAGGACCGCGCGAGCGCGAACACGTCGCGGAAGTCGCGCGCGGGAAAATTCCGCTCGTCGCCGCCGAGGCCGATGCCGATGACGCCGAGGTCGGTGAGGCCCTCCACCATGCGGATCGTCTTGAGCGCGCGGGCCGGGCCAAAATTACGCGTGACGTCGGCGATCAGGCGCGCCTCGAAGCCGCTGCGCCGCCGCTCCGCGTCAAACGCGGCACGAATCGCTTCGACGGCAGCTCGCACGTCGATCTGACGATGGAACCACGTCCAGACGCTGGGCGAGATGAAGACCTCCGCATAGCAGACTCCTTCATCGGCGGCCTCGCGCGCGTAACCCGCGGCCAGCACACCGTAGTCTTCGGGCTCCTTGAGCGCTTGGCAGACCTCACGGAAGAGGTAGAGAAACTCCTGGAAATCGTTGAAGCGATAGAGTTCTTCGGGCGAGACATCCCTGCGCGCCCCGAGGTCCACCCCGTGGCGGCGAGCAAGCTCCAGAAGCAGCTCTGGGGAGATGGTGCCCTCCAGATGCACGTGCAACTGGACCTTGGGAAGGCTGCGTAGGGTCTCGAGCATGGCGGAATCCCGCTTCGCTGCAGGCGCCCGGCCGCCTGCGGGCGTAGCAAGGCGCCATGCGTGTACTCGCGCTGGCCTTCGCCTTCGCGTTACTAGCGGGAGGCCTCCCCGCGACCGCGGCGGAGCTGACGTTTCTCGCTCTTCCGCCGGTCAGCGACCGCCAGCCGTGGGCGAGCGCCGTCGAAGGGGACGCCGATCTACCGGGGCTCGGCGGTTACGACGTGCGCGCCTTCGCGCGGGTCGCTGCCTCGTTGACCGACAGCTTCAGCCTCGGCGTTCCAGGGCGAGCCTCGACTCTGCTCGACACGAGCTTCCACTTCTTCCAACTTGGTATCACGCTCTCGCGCACGTACTTTGGGCGTTACGATCTCTACGCCGGCGGCGGTTACGCATGGGCGCACAGCAGCTACCATACCGACAACTTTGCCGGCTACGGAACGAGCGCCCAGGGCGGCACGACAGCCAACGGGCCGACGCTCGAACTCGGCGTACGCGTGCCGCTTGGCCAGAGCACGCATCTGCAGGCGGGGGTGATGGCGCTCTTCAGCACACCCACGGGAGAGGTTTGCGACACCGCAAGCCACTGCGCCGCGCCCGACACGCGCAGTGTGCTTACCTACCCCTACCTTGGTGTGGGACTCCGCTTCTAAATTGCGTTTGCGTGTGCGGGGGGTTGACCACGCACGTCGAGTTCAAGTACAATGTGGGTCGTTCCATCGCGGGGTGGAGCAGTCCGGTAGCTCGTCGGGCTCATAACCCGAAGGTCGCAGGTTCAAATCCTGCCCCCGCAACCATACATGAAGGAGTCCTCTCGTACGAGCGGGCTCCTTCATCTTTATCGCTCCCGGTAGGTCTGCTGGGGTTGCGCAACCAATGTCTCCGGCCGCGGGTCTCAACCTCGCGGCATCATGTGCGGAATCATCGGCGTCGTCTCCAACAGCCCAGTCAGCCAACTGATCTACGACGGGCTCCTGGTCCTCCAGCACCGCGGCCAGGATGCGGCGGGCATTGCTACGTCGAGCGGCCATCGCTTTCACGTTCACAAGGGCAACGGGCTCGTGCGCGACGTCTTCCGCACCCGTGATATGCGCAACTTGCAGGGCAACATCGGTATCGGCCATGCGCGCTATCCTACCGCGGGTTCGTCGTCGTTCACCGAGGCCCAGCCGCTCTACGTCAATTCGCCCTACGGGATCGTCCTCGGACACAACGGGAACCTGACCAACGCCGAACAGCTCAAGCACGAGCTCTTCCAGGACGATCTGCGACACGTCAACAGCGGCTCCGACTCCGAAGTCCTGCTGAACGTCCTGGCTCACGAGATCGGGCGCGCGGCCGTGCATCACACCTTGGACGCCGGTGCCGTCTTCGACGCCGTGACAGCCGTACACCGGCGTTGCCGGGGCGCCTACGCGGCGGTAGCCATGATCGCCGGCTACGGGCTGTTGGCGTTCCGCGATGCTCACGGCATTCGCCCCCTGGTCATCGGACACAGCCGCGTTCATGGCCACGACGAGTACCTCATCGCCTCCGAGTCCGTTGCACTCGATGTGCTGGGTTTCGAGCTGATGCGCGATGTGGCGCCGGGCGAGGCGGTCTTTATCGGCGTGGACGGTTCGTTCTCGTCGCGGCGTTGCGCCGGCGACGTGGCTGGCTACCCGTGCATCTTCGAATACGTTTACTTAGCGCGCCCTGACTCGGTGATCGACGGTGTCTCCGTCTACCAGACGCGGTTGAGGCTAGGCGAGCGCTTGGCAGAGAAGATCCGTCGCTCGTACGCGCACCTCGACATCGACGTGGTGATACCCGTCCCCGACACTAGCCGCCCGGCGGCCATGGAACTGGCCAACCGCCTGCACTTGAGCTATCGCGAGGGCTTCGTCAAGAACCGCTATATCGGCCGCACCTTCATCATGCCGGACCAGACGATGCGGCGGACCTCGGTGCGTCAGAAGCTCAACGTGATTCCACAGGAATTTGCCGGCAAGAATGCGCTGGTGGTGGACGATTCCATCGTGCGCGGCACGACTTCACGGCAGATCGTGCAGACGGCTCGAGACGCCGGAGCGCGCAAGGTCTTCTTCGCCTCCGCCGCACCGCCCGTGCGCTACCCCAACGTCTACGGTATCGATATGCCGAGCCGCCGCGAGCTATTGGCCCACGGGCGAACCGAAGAGGAGGTATGTCGCGAGATCGGCGCAGATGCGTTGATCTACCAGGATCTCTCCGACCTGATTGCGGCGGCCAGCGAGGGCAACCCGGCCATCGAGCACTTCGAAACCTCGTGCTTCGACGGGCGTTACATTACCGGAGACGTCACGCCCGAGATGCTGGCTGAGATCGAGCGCAAGCGTCCTGCCTCGCGCACGCAGGTTGCTGCGGCTTTGACCTAACAGCAACCTCCCGACATCCGCGTCGGCACCTCGCGCCTAGTCGGCTCCCGTCGGGTGGTCGAGCGCATAGAGCCACGCGCCGTCTGGCTGACGACGATAGACTTCCATCGATCTTCCGTCCATCGCGAACGGCTTTCCGTCCGGGCCCATTCCCTTTAAACTCCACCTGACACGCCCCAGACAGAGATCGCCGTTTGCCACGCAGGAGGCACTATCGACTGTCATCCGAGCCTGCATGGCAACGAGGTTGCCGAGCAGCGTGCGGATGGCAGCCGACCCGGCATGGAGTTGCCCTGTGGTAGGCTCGACGATCGCGCCTTGCGGCTCGTAGAGCGCGACGAGTCCGTCGACATCACCGGCGTTAAACGCCTCGACCCAGCACTGCGCGAGATCCTCCGGTTTTACCGCTACTCTGTGCACGGTTCGCACCTCTCTCGGATGTGATTCTCAGGATCATTGTCGATGATCGCCGCACGCGATTCAAGAGGGCCGATTGGGCAACAGGGATGATCCTACCAAGGCTCCGCGAATAGGGTGGCACAATTCCGCGCTAATGATTTCATCATACAAGAAATCATGGATCGTTATGTCCAGGGTGGCAACCTCGTCGATTCTTTTCCTAAAGCTCATTGGTCATGAAAGGACGTCGGACCATGGATACGCAGAACGGAGCGAACGAGTCGGCGGTCAACCGCCGCACCTTCCTCAAAGGCTCGGCCGCGGCGGCGATCGGCGCCGCGGCGGCAACAGGCTTTCCGTCCATCGTGCTAGCCGCGAAATCATCCAAGTCCTATCCCGCTCTCGGCACCTACCCGGCGGGAATCAGCGGCGATACCGCGATGATCGGCATCATCTCCGATCTCACCGGCTCCTACTCCGCCGATGGTGAGGATCTGGTCAAGGGCTACAAACTCGCTATCAAGCACCTCAACGAAGGCGGCGGGCTGGTGAGCAAGGTTCCGACGCTCTCCGGGAAGGGCGTGCTGGGAAAGAAGCTCGTCTACAAGATCGGCGACTCGGAGACCAAGGCCAATCCCGCGGTACAGGCGGCAACCGAGTTCATCGAGCGGGACAAGGCCATTATGATCTGCGGCGACACCAGCAGCGCCGTCGTCATCGCCCTCGAGAAGCTGGCACAGCGCGAGAAAGTCCTCTTCTTCGCCGGTGCGAGCGGATCGAACGACACCACGGGCAAGGACTGTCAACGTTACGGCTTCCGCTCGCAGCCTTCCGCGTACATGGACGCCAAAGCGCTCGCCCCTATCTTGAAGAAAGAGCTCGGCAGCAAGCGCCGCGCGGTGTATTTGGTTCCGGATTACACGTACGGGACCACGCTGTACGAGTCCATGAAAGAGTTCACGGAGAAGATCGGCTGGACGACGGTCAACCACTTCCTGGCACCGGTGGGCACGACCGACTACAGCTCGTATCTGCTCAATATCGCTAACTCGGGTGCCGACGTCTTCGTCAACATCGAGTTCGGCAACGACGCCGTGGCCTCCACGAAGCAAGCCGCACAATTCGGCATCTTCAAGACGATGCAGATGATCGTGCCCAATATCTCCTCGTACATGCCTGACGGCGTAGGCGCAGAGATCATGGCCGGCGTCTACGGAACACAGGACTGGTATTGGGGAATCGCCGGCAACAAGGCCTATCCCGAGGCCGCCGCGCACTCGAAGATCTTCCTCGACGACTTCCTCAAGGAGTTCAACGGCGTCTACCCGCGTTGGACGGCACACATCGCCTACGACCAGACGCTGACCTGGGCGGATGCCGTCGAGCGTGCCGGCACGTTCTACCCGCCGGAAGTCATCAAGGCGCTGGAAGGCGGTCACAAGATCGATCTCTGCCTCGGACCGGTGGCGTATCGCGCGGAAGACCATCAGCAGATACGTCCCGTGCCGGTCCTCAAAGGCAAGAAGCCCTCGGCCATGAAGAACAAGGACGACTACTTCGAAATCGTCGGCATGACGCCGGGGCACGAAGCGGTTCCCCCGCTCGGCATGTTCGGCTGCCATCTCCCCGGCTCAACCTAACCTCGGCGAAACCGGCTGCTCGACGGGGGCTAGTGCCGGGTACCCGTCGAGCGCACGGTAAACTTCCCCACATCAGGTTTCTGGAGAACGGTACGCAAAGGCATGAACTGGCACCTCATAGCCGCGCAACTCCTTAATGGATTAGCGCTGGGTTCGATTCTGGCGCTCGTTGCGCTCGGCTTGACGATCACCTTCGGCCTGCTGGGACTGGTCAATTTCGCGCACGGCGTCTTCTTCATGGTGGGCGCCTACGCCGGCTTCGTGACCTTTCAGTACACACACTCGTTCGGACTCGCCGTACTCATGGGCGCGTTGGTCGTGCTGGTCGTTGGCATCGTCGTCGAACGCGTGGTGATCCGGCTGTTCTATCGAAGGCCGCCCGAAGACCAGATCCTCGTGACCTTCGGGCTCGCGATCGTCATCGTAGAGATCGTACGCGCCATCTTCGGCGGGAAGACACAGCTCTTCCCCATGCCGTCGTGGGGGATGGGTGCGACCAATCTCGGCTTCCTCGTCTACCCGAACTACCGCTTACAGGTCATCGTCATCGCCGCGATCACCCTCGCCGCCATCTACCTCGTGCTCTACAAGACGCGGCTCGGGCTCATCGTTCGGGCGGGTATCGACGATAGCCTGATCGTCAACATCCTCGGGATCGACGTCACCAAGACGCTCTTGGCGGTCTTCGTTCTCGGCGCGATGGTTGCCGGCTTCTCCGGCGTGATCGACGCGCCGATCGTCGCCGTGGACCCCGACATGGGGGCATCGGTACTCATCGAGTCGTTCGTGGTGGTCGTCATCGGAGGCCTGGGATCGTTTTCCGGTTCGATCCTCGGCGGAATCATCGCCGGCGAGATCATCAGCATCACCACGATCTGGGCGCCCGACTACGCGCAGGTCATGCTCTACCTCGCGATGGCACTCGTGCTCATCCTGCGGCCGCAGGGGCTCTTCGGAACGGAGGGCCGGCTATGATGCTGCGTGCCATCGGCGATCGCTCGACGTGGCGCGTCGAGCTCGCGGTAGCCGTTTTTCTCATCGCCTTTCCGTGGGTCTTCCCGATCATCGGCGGCTACGCGAACCTCGCCACCCGCATCTTGATCCTCGGACTCTTCGGTATCGGGATGGATCTCATCTTCGGCTACACCGGGATGCTCTCGTTCGGGCAAGCAGCCTTCTACGGCACGGGCGGCTTCGTAACGGCGTATCTCTTGAGCACGGGGATGCTCCACAACACGCTGGGTGCATTGGCCGCCGGCACGATCGCCGCGGCATGTTGCGGCATGATCATCGGCTACCTGTGCCTACGCCAGTCCGGAGTCTACTTCGCCATGTTGACGCTGGCGTTCGGCGAAGTTTTCTACTTTCTCGAGAACTCGCCGCTGGCAAAATGGACGGGCGGCGAAAACGGCCTCCCGGGGCTGCCGAAGCCGGTCATCCCGCTGGGCTTCACGACGCTGCACGTGCAGTCGAATCTCGCGTTGTACTACTTCGTGGCAATCCTGTTCTTCGTGGGCTACTGGGTAGCACGGCGCATCGTACGCTCACCGATGGGAGCCGTGCTGCGCGCGATTCTCGAGAATCCTGCCCGCGCCGCAGCCGTGGGCCACAACGTCCCCAAGTACAAGCTTGCGGTCTTCACGATTGCCGCGGCATACGCCGGCATCGCAGGCGGTTTGCTCGGCATCTTCCAGGGCTACATGCCGCCCGACGCCTTCTCCATCGACCAATCCGGCGAGATCATCATCATGACCATCATCGGCGGTGCGGGAACGCTGATCGGCCCGCTGGTAGGTGCCGGGCTCTGGAGCTATCTGCGCGAGGCGCTGCAGAACCTCCACGGCGTCGGGGCGTTCTGGAAACTGATTCTCGGCCTGCTCTTCATCGTGCTGGTCACGCTGTTCCGCCGCGGCATTACCGGCGGAATCACCGACAGCATCGGACTCTTCCGTGTACGCCGTCGCACGGCAGCGGCACACGTCGAGGAAGCTCCCGCTGTTTCCGGGGAGGTGCAGCCATAATGGCGGCTCTGTTGGAAGCGCGTGAGATCGTCAAGCGCTTCGGCGGCCTCGTCGCCGTCAATGAGCTCTCGCTGCACGTGGAGCCCGGAACCGTGAACGCCTTGATCGGCCCCAATGGCGCTGGGAAGAGCACCCTCTTCAAGATGCTCAGCGGAGAGGTGCGGCCGACCTCCGGCGAGATCTTCTTCAAAGGCGCACGCCTGACGGGAATGAACGCCACCGAAGTCTGCCGCCGAGGCATCAGCAAGAGCTACCAGACCACGCAGATCTTTCCGAACTTCACCGTCATCGAGAACATCGCTATCCCGGCGTTGGCGAACCTCCGCGGCTCCTTCCGCCTCGACCCCTTCCGGCGCATGCGTGGCGTGCGCGGCCTGGCCGACCTCGTGGGAGGCGTGCTGCGTTCGATGGGCCTCGAGGAGCGCGCCGAGACGCGCGCAGGCGACCTCGCCTACGGCGAGAAGCGCCGGCTGGAGATCGGCCTCGCGCTCGCCACTCGCCCCGATCTGCTGCTGCTGGATGAGCCGACCGCCGGCATGAGCCCCGAGGAGTCGAAGAGCACCGTCGAGCTGATCAAGGAGTTACGCAAGAACGTGACGATCGTCGTCGTCGAGCACGACATGGACGTGGTCTTCGAGCTGGCGGACCGCATCACGGTGATGCACGAGGGACGCAAGATCGCCGAGGGCCCGCCCAGCGAGATACGCGTCCACCCGGCGGTGCGAGAGGCCTACCTCGGAGGGACGTTGTGAGTCTACTGGAAGTCGAAGGCATCCACACCTACTACGGCGACTCTCATATTCTCTTCGACGTATCGCTGCGTGTCGAAGAGGGCGAGCTGGTCGCGCTCCTGGGGCGCAATGGCTCAGGCAAGACCACTACGATGAAGACCTTGATGGGCGTGCTGAAGCCGCGGGCGGGCGCGATCCGCTTCGCCGGCAAGGCGATCGGCGGGCTCCCGCCTTACGAAGTTGCCAGGCGCGGCGTCCAGTTGGTGCCCGACGAGAGGCGCATCGTCCCCTCGATCACGGTCGAGGAGAACCTCCAACTGGCCGCGCTGACGGCGCCCAATGCGTGGACGCTCGACCGCATCTACGAGCTCTTTCCGCGGCTGAAGCAGCGGCGCCGCAACATGGGGCGCGCGCTCTCCGGCGGCGAGCAGCAGATGCTGGCCATTGCACGCGCGCTCATCCGGGATGCCCGGCTGATCCTGCTGGACGAACCCTTCGAGGGGCTGGCCCCCATCATCGTGCAGAACCTCATCGCCACCACGAAGCTGCTCGCCGAACAGGGCCGCACGATCGTGATCGTCGAGCAGAACGTTCGCGCGACGCTCTCGCTCGCGCACCGATGCTACATTCTCAGCAAAGGGCGGGTCATCTACGAAGGCACCCCGCAGGAGCTTCAGCGCGAGCCGGAGCTGATGCATCGCTACCTAGGCGTCTGACTCGCCTCGTCCTCGCCAGCCACCTGGACGGGCGTACCACTGAACGCGATCGGCTCGAGACGCCGGCGATCGACGCTCAGATCGAAGACGTCGAAGCGGTTGTAGTAGCAGGCGACGTCGTGGAACTGCTTCTGCTCGATGCAGAGCGAGACGTCGATGTCGGCGTAGATGATGCCCTCGGCATCGCAGATGCTCTCGCCGATCTGCGCGCCGTCGGGCCCCATGAACATCGAGACGCTGCGCGGCGTGTGATCCAGCAGATCGCCCACGCCGGGATCGATATCCACGAGGTAGTCACGCATCGTGGCGTCCATGAACCCCGAGACCACGATGCTGAATGCCTTCGCCTCGAACGAATGGGCGCCCGCGCGGATGCGCACGGCGGCCGCGATGTCGTAGCGCCGGCCGTCGGCAGGCGGGCGCGTCGGCCAGATGGGCGGCCAAGAGGAGATGTGCACCTCCTCCGATTGGGCCATCAAAGAGAAGCGCGCCAAGGGATTGGTGTTCTCCCCGCAGATGAGGACCCCGATGCGCCCGATCCGCGTGTCGACGACGCGCAAGCCCGCGCCGTCGCCGTTGGCCCACACCATCTTCTCGAAGAACGTCGGCACCAACTTACGGTGGTGGTTGAGCAGAACGCCCTCGTTGGAGATCAGCAGGTTGCTGTTCCACAGACCCCCGATGCTCGCCGAGCTCCGTTCGCTCAAGCCGATGGACACAAAGACGCCGGCCTCTTTCGCGGCCTCCATGATCCGCTGCACTTCGGGACCAGGAACGCGCAACGAGTTGTCGACCATCGCGCGAAAGAGCGCGTGGTTGTAGATGGGGGCCCAGAGCGCGGCCCAGACTGGGAAAGCCGGAACGTAGGATTCCGGCAGCGTGACCAACTGCGCGCCATGTCGCGCGGCCTCGTGGATCGCATCGCATGCCTTGGCCACCGTCTTCTCGGCATCCAAGAAGACCGGGGCCAGATGCGCAGCGGCGGCCTTGAACATGGGGTACTGCATGCTCGGTACTCTTTACCGCCACCCGTGCGAATCCTCGGCGAAGGGGCGCGCGCCCATGGCGCGAACGACGGCGCGTGATGCCCGGATGAGCACGAAGAGCGCTACCGTCCCCACGCCGTATCTCCCGCTCTCGTTCTTCGCGGCGGGTATCTCGGCGCTCGGGCTCGCCGCGCTTGCGCTCGCGCTCGGCCTGCTCACGCCGCTGGCGATCCTCCACTTGGTCGCGGTGGGATCGTTCGCTACTATCGCCATGGGGGCACTCTACCAGTTCGTGCCGGTGGTGGGCATGCTGCCGTTGCGCGGCATCCCCTTGGGCTTCATTCACCTTCCCCTGGCCATCGCGGGGACGGCGCTGATGGTCTGGGGCTTCACGCAGGGTGCCTTCACCGTAGTGGCGGCCGGCGGTATCCTCCACGTCGTAGGCGTGCTGCTGCAGGCCGGCGTGCTTGCAGCGACGCTGCGCGTGGGTTCGCCTGCCATCACGGCACGCGGCGCCGCGCTCGCGCTGGGCGGCTTCGTCGTAACGGCGGCGCTAGGCATCGCAATCGCGCTGGGCGCCGGAACGCCGAGCGGCGGGGCGCTGATCGGCGTCCACGGCATGTTCGGCCTCGCCGCGTTCTTCGGCACGCTGATCGTAGCCGTGACCTTTCGCCTCTTGCGGATGTTCGAGCGCTTCAGCCTCGAGCCGCGCGCGCTGTGGCTGGAGATCGCCATCGCGGCGACGGCCATCTTGGCGGCGCTCCTGCCACGCGTGGGCGTTCCGCTCTTGGCGGCGGCCTCGCTCGCCTTCGCCTTCAATCTCGGCGTGGTCGCCAAGCATCGCAACCCCGCCTATCAGCGTGAGACACTGCTCTATGCCCTGACTTCGGGCTTGGCGGGATGCGTCGCCGTCTTCGCGGCACTCGCCGGCGCGATGGAGATGGCCGTCATCTTCGCGCTCTGGCTCTTCGTCGGCACGGCCGTGGTGGGCTACCTGCAGCGCATCGTACCGTTCATTTGGTGGATGCGCCGCTCGCGCCTCGAGGGAACGCGCAACATCCCCATGCTGGGAGAGATGAACGAGACGCGCCTGGGCCACGCTATCCTCGCCCTCTGGGTCGGCGGCGGCCTCTGGTACGTCTTCGCGCCGCAGGCGCTCGCGACGCTCGCCGGTTGGCCGGCTTTGATCGCCTGGGGCGGCCTGATCGCGCAGATCGCGCGACCGTTTCTGCTCCCCGGAAAGACGCCCGCAGCCTAGCGCCCCTCACGTTCCGGCTCGACATCATGCTGCAAGGTCCGCGGAGCGCAGCAACGCGATGCAGGTCACGAGCCAAAGGAGGCCGACGGCGAATCCAGCCATGACGTCGCTCGGCCAGTGGACGCCAAGGTATAAACGGCTGACCCCGATTCCAACCACGAGGACGCATGCGCCTCCGTACCAGAGCCAAGCCAAGCGCGGAAAGCGCGATGCCATGATATAGGCTAAGAAGCCGTAGAGAGCGAGCGAGAACAATGCATGGCCGCTCGGGTAGCTATAGGACGTCTCGGAGACGAGATGCGGCCACAGCGCCGGCCGTTCACGTCTGAACGACAGCTTGAGCCCTACGTCGAGAGCGAATGCGCCGGCGCACGCGACCAGGAGCATCATCGCCTCGGAACGCCAGCCGGCCATCCACAACAGTGCGAAACTCAACGCGATGACAAAGACGACCCAGACGGGGTTTCCAAGGAACGTCAATCCAAGCGCGACGTGATCGGCAATGCCATTCGCGAAGTGGTGGGTCCACAGGAGCACGCTCACATCGAAGCGGTGTGTCTCCTGCTCGAAGACGTCTTCGGTGAGCTTGGCGAGGCCGAAAAGCGTCAGCAGGCAGATGACAAGCGCTGGGAGACCGATCGGGGCTGCCACCGAACGGAGAATCGACAGCGCGGTGCGCGGCACATTCACGGCTAATAGCGGATACGCTGTTCGACGACGAGCAGCGAGCCGGCAAAATTGGGCGAGGCGCCCCCAACGGCGATCGGGATGCCCGCGAAGGCACTGCGCCGGAACTCCAGCAGCGCCGCGGTATGCGCCCCTTCTTGGAGCTGAAGTCCGGCGAAGAGCAGCCGCTGCGCGAAGTCCACGTTGATCGCTCCACCGTGGGCGAAGCTTCCGCGCATGGCGTAGCGCGCAAGACCCACGGAGACCAAGAGCCGCGGATTGAAGCGATGTGCGATCGTCAGCGCGAACTCGGGCGCATCGTACGAAACGGCATCCGCTGGGGCACCGGGAGCCGCGCTGCGATGCATGGCATCATCGACGTAATCGAGCGTCACGTCGCCGAACGCCGGATGCCAAGCCGCCCAGAGAGCGAACTGCTGTTGGCGCCCGATGGTGGCTTCGGCCGGCTGCTGCGGCAGAAAGAAGCCGTCGACGAATCCGGTGGTCGCCGCATCCGTCGTGGTGATGGGATCGATCTGCGCGAAGCGCGCATAGGAGAGAGCGAGCTCCAGCGGCCCGCCGGGGAGCGTGTACTTCACGCGATAGCCCTGGCGGTTGACGTTGGCCACGCCGTTGTCGATCATCTGGTAGTTCGACTTCAGCCACTGTCCCGGCCACGACCACGCGACGCTCCAGACGTTCTCCGGTGCCCCGTACGGGAGGATGACCGTGGCGTAATACGGCTCGTTACGGTACCAGTCGAGCGATGCGCGCGCGCGCCCGAGCCCGCGCGCGAGGCCCGCGTGCTCGTAGTTGCCCGGCCTGCCCGTTCCCGGCTGGGCGACGTGGTCCGCGTCGTACGTCGAGCGCGCCAGCTCCACCACGCCGTCGAGTCCCCGGCCCACATGGAAGGCTCCGTGGACTCCGTAGACGGTCTCGCGCTGCCCGCCGATTCGGCTTACCGGGAGGTTGCCCTGCGGCGTCGGCACCAACTGCGCGTCGCCGCCGAAGAGGATCGTGGTCGGCATGAGATCGCCGCCCGTCGCGACGTGCGCGACCTGCGCCGACCACTGCGTCCCCTCCCCGTGGTCGACGACGAGCGACGCCGAGGTCAGGCGAGCCGAAGTACCCGGAAGCGAAGGGAGCGATGCGTCCGCAAGCTCGATCGTCCCCAGCCGGCTATGCGCGACGAGATCCACGCCGTGCAACGGAAGGGAAGGCGCGCTCTGCGTCCACCAGTCGAGCGCGGGCGGCCCCGCGCCCAGCGACTCGTTCGTCGCCACGCCGATCTCCGGCGCGACGCTCGTGACCGCGGGAGGCTGGAAGACGAAGCGCTCCGTCTGCCGCAGATCGAACCAGCCGCCGCGCAGCTCGAAACTCCCGTCGCGCGCCCGGAGCCCGGCGGACAGGAGCGAGGCGCGTGCGGCCGTGGCGTCGTCCTGGCCGGCGTGCGTTGGAAAGGCGATCGCGTAGGGCAGCGCTTGTGAGCCGAGGTGCGGGTTGACCGTCGCCATCAGAGGCTCGCCCCAATAGGCGGCGTTTGCCGTGCTCCCTTGCACGTAGGCCGCGCCAACCGTGGCGTCGACATCGAAGCGGCGCCCCACGTACGTCGGCGAGAGCAGGAGCTGGCCGATACCCGCGACCCCCGGCGTCATCGGCGCGCTCGAAAACGTATCGTACGGCGTCAGCGGCGAGGCGGGCGAGCCCGCGATGAAGCCGGGCCCCTCGGGCGGCGTGACGCCGGGACCACTGCTCGCTTGATCGATGAAGACCGTCTGCTGATCGATGTGCAGCACGAGCGTGCCCGGTACCGGCGTGGGTGACGACGCCGGCGCCCCTGCGCCTTCAGCCGCGGCCGTTGCGGCCAGGCAGAGGCACAGCGACGCCGCCATCGCCGTTGTCTTCATGCCCCTCATGCTACCGGAGGTGGGGAACCCACAGGTAGAGGCGCCGGTGCGCCGGGGGCTCATACGAAGGCCGCTCGGCCCAGATCGAGGGGCGATCGAGCGGCGCGCTCGGGGCCGCATGGTGCGCGCGGCCGGCGAGGCGATGCTGGAGGTAACGTGCGATGGAGAGCGTCATGGCGCTCCTCCTTTCTGGTCAGCATGCGTGCCGCGTCACGGCGCGCAGCGATTGCGACTCGTTGTAGAAACTTGCACTGCCGTCCACGGCGGTCCATCACCCCCTCTCTCAAAAGAAAACGACCGTCGATCGCTCCTCGCGTCCGACGGTCAAGACATCCACCGAATACGTCGATCCGGCTTCTCCCTCAACGTCGAGCTTTAGCACTACACGCTATAGAGTCCCGAAGGCCTCAGCCGCATTAGGTAACGCCTTGATTCGGCGGTGCCTGGTCACCCGTTGGGGTCTCTCGACCTTTCCGGGCAGCGGC
>SCRA01000088.1 GCA_004297985.1 bacterium
GCCCAGCGCGCGATTGGCCTCAACGGTGTCCATGCCCTGATCCTGGAGCGCGTAGGCGCGCAGCTTGTTGGCCAGGCCGATGCCCCGCCCTTCCTGATGCAGGTAGAGCAGGACGCCGCGGCCCTCCTTGGCGATCATCGAAAGAGCAGAATCGCGGTTGACGGCGCAGTCGCAGCGCATCGAGTGGAGGCCATCGCCCGTCAGGCACTCCGAATGGACACGCACGAGCACGTTCTTCCCGTCTCCGATCTCTCCCATCACCATCGCCACGTGGCAGACTTCGTCGATGGCCGTCTCATATGCGACGCCGCGAAAGCGGCCGAAGGTCGTCGGCAAGTCGAACTCGGCGATGCGGTGGACCAGCTTCTCGTTGCGCATCCGGTAGGCGATGAGATCCTTGACGGTGATGATCTTGAGGTCATGCTGCTCGGCGAAGACCTCCAACTGCGGCAAGCGCGCCATGCTGCCATCCTCGTTCATGATCTCGCAGACCACGCCGGCTGGATAGAAGCCAGCCAAGCGCGCAAGGTCGACGGCCGTCTCCGTGTGCGCCGCACGCACCAGCACGCCGCCTTCGCGCGCACGCAGCGGGAAGGTGTGTCCCGGCCGCAGGAAGTCCGACGGCTTGGCGTGGGGATCGAGCAGCGCCTGAATGGTCGCGGCGCGGTCGTGCGCCGAGATGCCGGTGGTGGTCCGTCCGCGCGCCTCGACGGAGACCGTGAACGCCGTCTCGTGCAGCGAGGTGTTGTCGTGCACCATCGCTGGTATCTGCAGTTCGTCCAGACGCTTGCCGATCATCGGCATGCAGATCAGCCCTCCGGCCTCCTTGCGCATGAAGTTGACTGCCTCGGGGGTGACCATCTGAGCGGCCATGACGAGGTCGCCTTCGTTCTCCCGATCCTCGTCGTCGAGCACGACGACCATCCTGCCGGCGCGAACGTCGGCAATGGCCTCCTCGATGGTATGCATGCGGCTTCTTTCATCGGCGTGCGGTGTAGGGGCGATGGACGGAAGGGCGCTCGCCAGTTTTCGCAGAGACGGGTACGACGGCTGGCGCCGGCCGGAGAGATAGTAGGAGATCGCGGCCTCGGTGAGGCCGGTGCGTTGCGCTAGGGCGACCGCCGTCAGTCCCGCGGCCTCCATTGCCTCGCGAAGGGAGCGAGCGAACTCCGTAGCCATCCCTCGCATCGTACTCCCGATTCTTAACAAGTGTCAAGAATCGCGCGCGTTGACACGGTAACGGCGCCCATGCTACCTTCTTGATGAACATGACTTCCACTTTGGAGCCACGGCTTCCGCGGAATCACCGTCTCGTTCTGGATGTCGTGCACTCTAACGAGCAGCACGTGACCGTCGCCGACGTCTACGCCCTTGCGCGTGCCGTCAATCCAAAGATCGGCTATACCACGGTCTATCGCGCGCTACAGCGCCTGGCGGAGCTAAGGCTGATCCGCTCCTTTCCGTCCGTCGATGGAAAGCACACGATCTACGACCGGGAGACGCGAGAGCACGGCCACTTCGCCTGCGAGCGCTGCGGTACGTTGATCGACGTCGAGCTCACCGTTCCCGAGGAGCTCTGGCGCCCTTTCGCGCTCGCGCACGGCGTGGAGGTTCACAGCCCCTCCCTGCTCCTCAAGGGGCTATGCGCGAACTGTCGGCGCTAGCGACCCGGTAGGGTTCCAGCGCGGCCACGACCGCCGCCGGCAACGGCTGCGACGTCAGCGTCTCCCGCCCCACGCATGCCACCACCATCGCCGCTAACGCGCACTGGCGCTTGCGCTCCTCGCTCCAGATCTCCATGCGCAACGTGATGCTCGACGTACCGATGCGCTCGATCGTCGTGCGCACCTCCAGCATCTCGTCGAGGCGAGCCGGCGCGAAGAAGTCGAACTCCAGATGGACGCGCGGCAGCCAGATGTCGAAGCGGTCGAAGATCTCGCTATAGGGCAGGCCGACGTCGCGCAGCAGCTCCGTCTCCGCCAGCTCGATGAAGCGCACGTAGGCCCCAAAGTAGATGATCTCCGCGCCGTCGACCTCGCTCCAACGAACGCGGTCGCGCACGCTGAAGACGTTGCCGCTCACGTGCGCCTCCGCATCGTCGCGAGGATCGCCGGAACCATCATGATCAGCCCGGCGATCTCGCCCAAGAGCTCCCACGGGACCGGAGCGAATGCCGAAGCGCCGTAGACGATGACGCCGCTAAAGAGCAGCAGCATCCGCTGTCGAGGCGCCACGCGCGGGTTGGCCTCGCGAAGCCGTTCGTAGAAAAACAACGCGGTGACCAAACCCACCACGCCAAACACCAGGACGATGATGCGCACCGCCCAGAGGAAATCGCTCACGCTCTGCTCTCCATCATTGCCGCCACGGCCGCCGCGGCATAGCGCGCCAACGGATCGACCTCGACATTCACGCGCCCCCCGACGCCCTTGGCGCCAAAGGTCGTGCGCCGAGCCGTCTCCGGAATCAACGCGATCTCGAACCACCCGCCATCCGCCGAAGCGATCGTGAGACTCACGCCGTCGAGGGCTACGAAGGCTTTCTCCACCAGCATCGGCGCCAAGCTAGGCGGACGCGCGAGGCGCACGCGCCAACCCTGCCCTTCGACCTCCTTGGACACGATCTCGGTGCACGCGTCGACGTGGCCGTAGACGAAGTGGCCGCCCACGCGGTCACCTAGACGCAGCGAGCCTTCGAGATTCACTCCGTCGTCCGGCGCGAGTGCATCCAAGTTCGAGCGCGCCAGCGTCTCCGGAACGACATCGGCAGCGAAACCCTCGGCGTCAACCTCCACGGCGGTCAGACAGACGCCGTTGACGGCGATCGAGTCCTTCGCCTCGATGCCCTCCGCCCGCAGGGTCGGAGAGGAGATACGCAGGCGCAGGCCTCCGTCGCGCAGCACCTCGCGCACGCAACCTTGGTGGGCGATCAATCCCGTGAACATCCGTCCTCCGTCTGCAGCCTTCCCGAGAGATAGGCATCCGCGCCAAGCGCCCGCACCTCGTCGAAGTGCCAACCCCCGAAGTCGAGCTCCTCGTCCCCCCCGACCGAGGAGGCCGCCCCGGCGCCGGCGATCACCACCGGCGCGATCAGCCAGTGAAGGCGATCCACCAACCCGCGCGCGAGCAGGCCTGCCGCCAGCGTCGGCCCTCCTTCGCACAGCACGCTGCGAATCCCCATCGCCTTGAGCGCGCGCAGGGCCGCCCCGAGATCCAAGCGGCCCCGCTCGTCGTCGGCATAGACCACGCGCGCCAACGGCTCGAGCGCGCGAAACGTCTCCGCTCGTCCGCGCGGCGCGAGAATCACCGTCTCTACGTTAGATTCGCGCCGCAGCACGCGGCGGTCTAAGGGAATCGGCTCGCGCTCGCAGACCACGATGCGGCGATAGGGAACGCGGCGTGCATGCGCAGGGCGTACCGTCAGTTGCGGGTCGTCCACGCGTACCGTGCCTGCGCCTACCATCACGGCGTCGTGCTCGATGCGCAGGCTGCGCACGAGCGCGCGCGCCTCTTCGCCGGTCAGCCAGCGCCTCATGCCGCCGCGCGCTGCGATCGCCCCGTTGACGGCCGTGGCCATCTTGAGCGCCACGTATGGCCGGTCGGTGGCGGCGGCGACAGCGAACGCCTCGATCAGACGCCGCGCCTCGCGCATCTGCGCATCGGTGGCCTCGATGCCGGCGCTGCGCAGGTACTCCGCGCCGCCGGCGGCCCGCGCATTGGGGTCGCGCACGCCGAAGACCACGCGCGCCACCCCGCGTTCCGCAAGCTCGCGCGTGCAGGGCCCCGTGCGGCCCTGGTGATTGCACGGCTCCAGCGAGACGTAGGCGGTGGCCCCACGCGCCTGCCCCCCCGCCGCGGCCAGCGCCTCCACTTCGGCGTGTGCGAGGCCCGCGCCGCGGTGCCAGCCTTCACCGACGATCTCACCTCCACGCACCAGCACCGCGCCTACCGGGGGGTTGGGCGAGACGTCGCCCAGGCCGTGGCGCGCCAGCGCGCAGGCGCGACGAAGATAGTGCAGATCGTCCTCGGAGAGCATCGTGCGGCTCGCTTCGCTCAGCGCGGCGAGCGCTCCGCCCGCGCGAGCACGGCCGCCTCAACCGCGAGGGCACCGGCCTCGCGCAGCGCCCGTGCGCAGGCTAAGAGCGTTCCGCCCGTCGAGCAGACGTCGTCCACCACGAGCACGCGGCGGCCCGCCACATCGCCGCCGGAGAAACGCACGCGCCGCGCTAAGCGTTCGGCGCGCCCCGCACCGCGCTGGCTCGCACCCTCGAGGCACAGGCTGACCGAGGCCCCGCCCAACGCACGAGCCAGCAGCAGTGCCTGATCGAATCCGCGAGTCCCACGACGGTGCGCCGCCGTGGGAGCCGCTGCGATCGCCCCGTCGACGTGCCCTACGACGTCCGCTAGGCACCTCCCCAACGTCTGCGCGACGTCGCGCCGCCCGCGCTTCATCGCCAGCACCGCCAAGCGCAGCGGCCCCTCGTAGCGGCCGAGCGCCACGACTTCCAGCGGCGGCGTGCCGGTGAGCGAGAAGCACTCCGGTGCCAGGGTCGCGGCGCAGTCCAAGCAGAATCCGCTGCCTCGGCGGCGGCAAGCGCCGCAACGCGCCGGCAGGAGCAACGCAAGCATATCCATCGGGAGTCCTCTGCGTAACCGAGCGACGAGCGCAAGCTTGAATCCGTCATGAATTTCTGATGATTCGGGCACCGAAAGGTACGATTCTCGGCGAAAACACAGCAAGTCAAGGAAGAATGGGAAGGCCATGCGACGTACTCTCGCCATCGCCGCCGCCGTCACCGTGATCGTGATCGCCGCCGCCACCTTCCTCATTCGGGCCAGGGGTCACGCTTCGGCGCCGCACTACGTCACCGTTCCGGCCTCGTACAGCGACATCGTCTCGACCGTGAACGAAACGGGTATCGTGAACCCCGTGAACGAGGTCCAGGTCGGCACACAGGTCTCGGGGACCATCGAGAAGTTATATGTCGACTACAACTCGATCGTCAAGGCCGGCCAGGTGCTGGCCGTGCTCGAGCCCACCAGTTTCCAGGCTGCCGACATGCAGGCACGCGGCACGCTCGCCGCGGCGCAGGCGCAGGCCGCCGGCCAGAGCAGCACGGTTCAGCAGTCCGAAGCGAACGTCCAAGCGGCACTGGCTACCGAGCAGCAGCAGCGCGCGAACGCGCAAGCGGCGCAGGCGAACGTCGTCAAGGCCCAAGCGCAGCTGAGACTCGACGCTACGACGGTCGCGCGCGACAAGAGCCTACTCGCGCAGGGCTATATCTCGCAGAGTCAGGCGGACACCGACACCACCACGCTTGCCAGCGATGAAGCGGCATCGCTTGCGGCGCAGGCCGCGCTCACGGCAGCGAACGCTCAGGCGAAGGCCGCCGCTTCTCAGGTGAAGAGCGCGCAGGCGGCGCGCAGCGCGGCCGCCTATCAGGGACAGGCAATCGCGGGCCAGATCGAATCCAACAGCGGTCAAGTGCAGATGGCCGCGTACAATCTCTCGCGCACGGTCATCCACAGCCCGATCGACGGGATCGTCGTCTCGCGCGGCGTCAGCGTGGGGCAGACCGTCGCAGCATCGTTCCAGACGCCGACGCTGTTCGTCATTGCGTCATCCTTGAAGGACATGCAGGTCGACGTCTCAGTCGACGAGGCCGACGTCGGCAACCTGCACACGGGAGATCCGGCCACCATTACCGTGCCGGCCTTCCCCAATGTAACCTTCCGCGGAACCGTGCAGCAAGTGCGCGTCAATCCGACCGTCACCTCGAACGTGGTGACCTACGATGCCGTTGTCGCCGCCCACGACGACTCCGCTCGGCTGATGCCGGGCATGACGGCAAACGTCACGATACAAGTGGCCAAGCATGCGCACGCGCTGACCGTGCCGACCTCGGCGCTGCTCTACCGCCCGGTCGCAAGCGACCCTGCGATCTCGGGGCCAACCCGCTCAGCCGGTGCCCGGTCCGGCTCTCGAGCCGGGTCGCCGTCCGGAGCCCCCGCTGCAGCCACTACGCCCGCGCCCATCTCCGGCGCGCCCGGCTCACAGGTGACGCTGACCGCCCTGCGCGACGGGAGGCCCGTTGCCGTACCGGCTGTGATCGGCCTCTCCGACGGGACGAACGTGGAGGTCACATCCGGCGATCTCCATGAAGGCGACGCCGTGGTCGTGGCCGCGCTCCAACAGCACCGCATCCAAAGCTCTTCACCGTTTGGCGGCCCAGGTGGACGGTAAGACGCCGCATACCGTTCCCGTCATCGTCACGCACGATCTGACGAAGACCTACCGCCTCGGCGCAGTGGACGTCCCGGCGCTGCGCGGCGTGAGTCTGGAAGTGCGGCGCGGTGAGTTCGTAGCCGTCATGGGTCACTCGGGCTCCGGAAAGTCGACGTTCATGAACCTACTGGGTTGTCTGGACCGCCCGACGTCCGGATCGTACCTGCTGGATGGGCGCGACGTAGCACGCGTCTCGCGAGACGAGTTGGCGGAGATCCGCAATCGCTACATCGGCTTCGTCTTCCAAGGCTTCAACTTATTGGCGAAGACCACGGCGCTGGAGAACGTGGAACTTCCGATGCTCTACGCCGGCATATCGGCAGAGGTACGCCGCCAGCGCGCGCGCGCCGCGCTGGAAGCCGTCGGCCTGGGAGACCGTCTCGATCACCGGCCGACGGAGCTCTCCGGCGGACAGCAGCAACGCGTCGCCATCGCACGCGCCTTGGCGGGGGAGCCGGCGCTGATCCTGGCTGACGAGCCGACAGGCAACCTCGACTCACACAGCAGCGATGAGATCATGGAGATCTTCCGCGGACTCAATCGCGAGCGCGGCATCACCATCGTGCTGGTGACCCACGAGGCCGATGTCGCCGCCTGGGCGGAGCGCACGATCTTCTTCCGCGACGGCCTGGTCGCCGACGACCGGCAGAGAGACCCGTTCGCGAGCCGGCGCGAGGGCGCGGGAATCGTTCAAGCAATGGGGTCCCCACGATCGAAGCGCAGCGAAGTACGTGGTGAACGATGAGCTTGATGAGTCTGGCGACCGTTGCTTGGCGCGCACTGCAGCAGAACGCGATGCGCTCGCTGCTGACGATGCTCGGAGTAATCATCGGCGTCGCCGCCGTGATCACCTCGATGGCGATCGGCACGGGCGCCCGCGCCGCCGTCTCGGCGCAACTTCAGCGGCTGGGAAGCAACCTCATCATCGTCGTGCCCGGCAACGCGACCAGCAATGGCGTCAGCCTCGGCCTAGGCGCGCGCCAGTCGCTAAAACTCAACGATGCGACGGCCATCGGCCGCGAGGTACCGGCGGTGGCCGGCGTCGCCCCGCAGGCCAATACGAATGCGCAGGTGGTCTCCGGCAACCAGAACTGGTCCACGTCTATCGTAGGTACGACGCCGGCCTGGTTGCGCGTGCAGAACTGGGCCGTTGCGCAGGGTCGCTTCTTCACGGGGCAAGAGGTGACCAACGCCGCAAAGGTCTGCGTGCTAGGCCAGACCGTGGAACAGAATCTCTTCCCCAACGGTGATGCCGCCGGCAGCACGGTGGTCATCAAAAATGTGCCCTTCCAAGTGGTCGGCATCCTCGAATCCAAGGGACAGTCGGGCTTCGGGCGCGATCAAGACGACCAAGTGATCGTGCCGGTCACCTCGATGCAACTGCGGCTCACGGGACAGAATTGGTTGGGCTCTATCTCGATCTCCGCGCAGAGTCCGGATGCCGTCGACGCGGTGATCTCCTCCACTCAGGCATTGCTGCGCCTGCGCCACCACGTGTTGGCCCGCGCTCCCAACGACTTTCAGGTCCGCAATATCGCCAACGTCCTGGAGGCGGCGAACGCGACCTCGCAGATCCAGACGCTGCTGCTCGATGCCGTCGCCGCCGTCTCGCTCATCGTCGGCGGAATCGGCATTATGAACATCATGCTGGTTTCGGTCACTGAGCGCACGCGCGAGATCGGGATACGCATGGCTGTCGGCGCGAAGGAGCGTCACATCATGCTGCAGTTTCTGGTCGAGGCGGTGGCCCTGGCACTGGCCGGCGGCATCATCGGCATCGTGCTGGGCGTAGGCGCCTCGCTCTTGACCTCGCGCGTAGCGGGTTGGGACGTGATCGTCTCGACGCCTTCGATCGTGCTGGCGTTCGGGTTCTCCGCGCTGATCGGAATCGTCTTCGGCTTCTACCCAGCACGGAGCGCCTCGCTCCTCAACCCCATCGAGGCGCTCCGGCACGAGTAACGGGTATGCTGTCAGGCGACGGCGAGAGGAGTCATGCCTGCGCCGCCAGCACCTCCGCGGCCAGCGTCGTACCCTCAGGGACGGTGCTCGCGTGGCCGAGGATCACGTCGTCGAGGCGTGCCCTCGCGCCGACGCGCACGCGATTCCAGAGGATGCACGCGCGCAGCTCCGCGCCGGGCTCGATCTCGCAGTCGTCGCCGATCACCGTCGGTCCCACGATGCGCGCACCGGCGCCCACGCACGTTCGCGCGCCGACGAGCACATCGCCCTCGATGCGCGCCGTCGAGTCGATCACCGCGCTGGGAGCCACGCCCAACGCGCGCCGCCCGTCGAGCCGAATCGTCCCGGCGAGCACGTCGCGCGTCGCCCGGCGATACTCGCTGGGCGTGCCGATATCGCACCAGTACTCCTCGCTGCGATGGCCGTAAAAGGCCTCCCCCGCCTGGAGAAGCGCCGGAAAGACGTCCTTGCCGAAGTCGACGAACACACCCGAGGGGATGCGCGCAAGGATCCCCGGCTCGAAGACGTAGATGCCCGTGTTGACCAGGTGGCTGCGCTCCTCGCCCACGGCCGGCTTCTCCTGGAACTCGCGGATGCGCCCGTTCTCGTCCACGCAAACCACGCCATACTGGCTCACGTCGTCGGCGCGCACCAAGGCGATCGTCGCCAGCGCGCGGCGCGCTCGGTGGAAGCCGACCAGCACGTCGAGGCGGAGATCGGTAAGGTCGTCGCAGCCCACGACCACGAACGTCTCGTCCCCGAGGAACGACCGCATCTGCTCCACCGCGCCGGCGCTCCCCAGGAGTTCCCGCTCGTGGAGGTAGGTGAGCTGCACCCCGTAGGCCGAGCCGTCGCCGAAATACTCCAGCACCTGGTCGGCGTGGTAGTGGACGTTGATCGCCACCTCCGTGATGCCGTATGCGCGCAGGTAGCGCAGCACATGCGCCACGTTCGCTTCGCCTGCAACGGGCACCAGCGGTTTGGGCGTGGCAAGCGTCAACGGATAGAGGCGGGTCGACTTTCCGCCGGCGAGCACCATGGCCTTCACGAAGAGGGCATTCCTTTCCCAGCATGGAGCCGCTCCAGGGCGACGAGCCACACGAACGTAGGCAGCGCAAGTTGACGCCGCCAGCGGCGCGGCTCGCGCAGGAGCCGGTAGAGCCACTCCAGTCCCAAGCGGCGGAACGTCTCGGGAGCCCGCTGCAGACGGCCGGCCAGCACGTCGAAGCTTCCGCCAACCCCCATGCCCACGCCTGCGCCGCTCGCACTCAGCCAGTCGGCCAGAAAGTACTCCTGCTTAGGGAAGCCCAACGCCGCGAAAAGGATGCGCGCCCCGCTCTCGCGGATGGCGGCGGCCACATCAGGGGCGTCAGCTAGCGCGAAATATCCATCTCGCGTCCCCGCCACACGCAGCCCGGGGTGGCGCGCGGCCAGCGCTGCGCCTGCCGCCTCCGCAACGCCGGGCGCTGCGCCCAACAGATAGACGGGAAGGCCTTCGCTTGCCGCGCAAGCGCAGAGACTCTCCAGAAGCTCGATCCCAGCGACGCGCCCACGCAGCGACGTGGCGTAGAGACGCGAGGCATAGACCACGCCGATGGTGTCAGCGACGATGAGATCGGCGCCGTTGACGACAACTCGATAGGCCGGATCGCGGTGTGCATGGACGATCATCTCGGTGCCGAGGGTGACCACGCGATGGCTGCGGCCGTCACGCGCGAATGCCGCGATACGCGCAGTCGCCTCCGCGAGGTCAGCGTCGTCGACGCGGCAGCCCAGGATCTCCAGGGGCGGCACTATGCCTTGGTCGCGCTGGCCGCCGGCGCGTACCGCGCGAGCAGGGGCGCCAACCGTTGCGCTGCCGCGCTGGGCATCGGTGAGAGCGGCAGGCGACAGGGGCCCACGTTGAACCCTAGCTCGCCCATCGCCCACTTCACCGGGATGGGATTGCTCACAGCAAAGAGCGCCTCGAAGAGCGGCACCAGCGAGCGATGGATCTCGGCAGCTCGGGCGACGTCGCCGGCCAGGTAGGCCTCGATCATGCGCTTCATGTCGGCGGCACACAGATGCGCCGCGACGCTGATGCACCCATAGGCGCCGATCGCCAGGGCCGGTAAGAAGCAATAGTCGTCGCCGCTGTAGATCCTCACGCGATCCGGAACGGAAGTCACCAGCCGGTTGAACTGATTGAAGTCACCTGTCGACTCCTTGAGCGCCACCACGTTCGCGGCGCGCTCGCAGAGTGCGGCGAACGTCGCCGGGAGCAGGTTGGTGGCCGTGCGCCCGGGGATGTTGTAGATGAGCACGGGGAGCTCGGTACTGCGCGCGATGGCCAGGAAGTGATCGATCATCCCCTCCTGCGTCGGCTTGTTGTAGGCCGGCACCGTCACCATGACGACATCGGCCCCCGCGGTCGAGGCGGCGCGCGTCAACTCGATGGAGTGCGCCGTGTTGTTGTCGCCCGTGCTGGCGACGATCGTGGCCTCGGGAACGGCAGCCTTGACCGCATGGAAGAGCGCCAGGCGCTCGTTGTCGGCCAACGTCGGGCCCTCGCCGGTCGAGCCGCAGACGATGATGCCGTCATTGCCGCGATCGACCAGGTAGCGTGCGATGCGCCCCGCCTCGTCGAGATCGACGCTCCCATCTGCCGCGAAGGGCGTCACCATCGCGGTCAGTAGCCTTGCGTTCATCGTCGTTCGCTCTCCAAGTGAAAGTAGTCGTGAATTCCCTGCTCGGCCTTGGTCGCGTCTTCTTCGCGCACCAGGATCGAGATCGTGATGTTAGAGTCGGTCGAGTGGATGATCTCCACCCCCTGCGCCTCGAGCGCCTGTACCACACGGTACATCACGCCCGGCGTACCACGCATGCCTGCGCCCACGATCGAGAGTTTTGCGCAACCCTCGCGCACGCGCACCGCCATGTTGAGATCGCGCAGCTCCGTGCGCACCACGGGCAAGTTGTGGCTCTCCACGGCAAAGAAGACGCCGGCGCGGTTGACGTTGATGAGATCGATCGAGATTCCGCGTCGCGCCAGGCGACCGAAGATCTCCAGCTCGAGCTTGCCCAACTTCTCGCGGTCCTCGATCTCACCGAGGATCATGTGCACGAAGGCGAGATCGTGAATGGCCGCTATGCCGGTAACCGGACGATCACGGTCGATCGGCACCGCATCGTCCACGAGCGTGCCTTGATTGGTTCGCAATCCCTTTACCGAGTATGGCGTCTTCGTCTGCATGGCCCAGGAGGCCGCCTTGTGGTGCATGACCTTGGCGCCGTGGGCGGCCAACTCGGTCATCTCCTCGTAGGTGATGCGCTCGACGGCGTGAACGCCGGCCACGCGCCGCGGATCTCCCGACATCACTCCGCTGACGTCGGTAAATATCTCTACGGCCTCCGCCTTGAGCGAACTGCCCAGCGCGACGGCGCTCAAATCGCTCCCGCCGCGGCCCAGCGTGGCGATGGCTCCGTCGGGGGTCATGCCTTGGAAGCCGGCAACCACCGGGATAACGCCTTCGCCGACGATCTGCAGGACGTAGTCGGGGCGCACTTCGATGATCTGCGCGTCACCCCAACGATCGTCGACGACGACGCCGGCCTGCCCGCCGCTGAGCGCCTGCGCCTTTGCCCCCCACTTGATCAAGAGCTCGGCGAACACGGCAGCCGAGATCAACTCGCCGACGGCCGCGATCAAGTCGCGATTGGCGGACGGCTTCGCCGGCCCAAGCAGCGAAAGCAGGGTGTCCGTAGCGTAGGGGTCACCGATACGCCCCATCGCGCTGACCACCACCACCGGGCAGAAACCGCGCGCACGCGCCTCGAGAACGCGCGAGACGGCTACCTCGCGCAGGTCGTCCTTGGCGACCGAGGTGCCGCCGAACTTCTGCACGATGAGGCGCGGATGCGCCCGATGAACCGTCGCCGCATCGGTCGTCATGCCGCATGCTCCGCGCGGCGCACGAGCATCAGCTCCGCCAGCCGCACCGCCGTGGTCGCCGCGCCGATGCGCAAGTTATCGCCTACCACCCACAACTGGAAGTGGCGGCGGCTCCCCTCTTCCGCCCGCAGGCGGCCGACGTAGACCATATCTTGCCCCTCGACGTCGCGCGGGGTCACGATGCCCTCCGTCACGAGCTTCACGCCGGGTTGGGCGGCGATCGCCCTCGAGAGCTCCTCTACGCTCGTGTCGCGCTCGGTCTCGACGAAGATCGCCTCGCTGTGGGCATAGCGCACGGGCACGCGCACCGTAGTCGCGGCCACGTGCAGAGTTGGAAGCTCGAGGATCTTGCGCGTCTCCTCGACGATCTTCTTCTCTTCCGTGGAGTTGCCGGCGTCGTCGAACGAACCGATCTGCGGGATCACGTTCCGTGCGATGGCGCTGGGAAAAGGCGTAGCATCGCTGGCGAGCGCGACGCCGTGAAGTGCGCGCTCCTCGGCTTCCAAGCGCTCGAGCGCAGGCCGCCCCGCGCCGCTCACGCTCTGGTAACTGGCCACGCGCACCGTGCGCAGCCCTGCGGCATCTCGCAGCGGCTTGAGCGCCAACACCAGTTGGATCGTCGAGCAGTTAGCCACCGGCGCCAGGCGCGCCGAGCCCAGCGCGTGGGGGTTGACGTCTGGCACGACGAGCGGAACATCCAACTCCATGCGGTAGGTCGACGAGTTGTCGGACACAAGCTTCCCCGCCTCGGCGAGCCGGCGGCCCAAATCTTTGCTTGCGTCATCCCCGCCGGCGAAGAGCACCACATCATACGGGGCCAGCCGATCGTAGCTGGTCGCCTCGACATCGTGCGCCTGACCGCGGAATCGCACCGCGGCGGCGCGATCACGGCTGGCGAATGCCCCCAGCCGATCCACCGGAAAGGCGCGCTCCTCGAGCACGCGCAGAATCGTCTCGCCAACGGCCCCCGTGGCGCCGACTACGGCTACCTTACTTCCACTCACTCGTCCCACTCACTCCGCTAATCTCGTGCTCTTCGGTATTGCGTCCCTCTCGGCAGGCGTCCTTGCATCGAGGTGATGTCGCTTTTCGAAGCGCATAGGCGCCATAATACCGAAAAATTCGTCGCTACGCCACCCCTAAACATGCATTTCAACGAAAATTATTCGCTCATTCGAGGCCGAGCAGGGCTTCGAGACCGACCGTGAGGCCGCGTATGCCGCCGACCCGGCGCACCGCCAGCAGGGCCCCGGCGACGAACGATTCCCGCCCCAGGGAGTCATGGCGGAGCGTGAGGACCTCACCCGTTCCGCCGAAGAGCACCTCTTGATGGGCCACCAAGCCAGGCAACCGCACCGAATGGATGGGCACGGGGTGGCCGGTCACTGCCTCGATCCGCGCCGCCGTCAACTTGGCCGTCCCTGAGGGGGCGTCGCGCTTGGCCTCGTGATGGAGCTCCACGATCTCGGCCTTGGCAAACCAGCGTGCTGCCTGGCGTGCGAAATGCATCGCCAAGACGGCCCCGATCGAGAAGTTGGGAGCCAAGACAACGCCGATGCCGGCGGTCTGCGCGGCAGCGGCCAGTTGCAACTGCTCCGCTTCCCCCCAGCCGGTAGCGCCGATCACGAGCGGAGTTCCGTTCGCCAGTGCCGCCGTGGCGATGCGCACGGTATCCGGGTAACGCGTGCAGTCGAGCAGCACATCGGGGCGCTCATCTCGGAGCAGCTCCTCAACCGCGGCGTGTTCACCCGGGGCCGAAGGCTCGCGCACGAGCCCGCCCACGAGCTCCAAATCCTGCGCTGCGCGCACGCCGGTTGCCAAGGCCGCCCCTAGACGCCCGCGCAGCCCCGCAACCGCGACGCGTACCCGCTCACTCACTCACCCGCTCCTCCCGTCAGTTGACGCGCTCGAGCGGCGCGTACTTCAGCATCAGCATCTTGCTGCCCACGCTTGCGAACTCCACCGTGACGAGCGCGTCGCCCCCGGCGCCGTTGAGGCTGCGCACCGTGCCCTCACCCCATTTGGGATGGCGCACGCGGTCGCCGCGCGAGACGTTCGAGAGCGCCGGCATAGGAGCTACCTCAGGCATCGCCACGTCGCGCCAGCGCCCGCCTTGGGGGCGCGGAACGTAGGCCGTGCTCCCGAGATGCTGGAGCGAGGGCATCTCGGCTAGGAAGCGGGACGGCGGATAGGCATAGGTGTTGCCGAAGAGCGTGCGGCGTTGCGCATAGGTGAGCGTGAGGCGCTCCATCGCGCGAGTGATGCCTACATAGGCCAAGCGGCGCTCCTCCTCGCACTCTTGCTGCTCCCCCAGGGCACGGTTGTGCGGAAAGACCCCTTCTTCGAGGCCGGTGAGGAAGACGATGGGGAACTCCAGCCCCTTGGCCGCGTGAAGCGTCATCAGCGTCACTCGATCGTGCTGGTCGTCCATGCGGTCGAGATCGGTGATCAGCGCGATGTTGGTGAGAAAGTCGTCCAGCGTGGCACCGCGATTGGCCTCCTCGAATTGACGCGCAACCGAAACCAGCTCCTCGAGATTCTCGATGCGTCCGCGCGCCTCCGGCGTCTGCTCGTTGTGCAGCTCACGCAGATAGCCGCTCTGCTCGAGGACGGCGATCAGCAGCTCCGTGACGGACCGCTGTTCCACCAGTGCACGCAACTGGGCGATCAACGCGCCGAAGCGCGCGAGGTCCTTGGCCTTGCGTGCGGTGGCCCGCGTGAGGAGCGCCTCGTCCTCCAGCGCCTCGCCGATGGGGCGCCCGTCGTCCGTCACCGCCGCCAGCACCTGCGCGACCGTCGTCTGCCCCACGCCGCGCCGCGGTACGTTGACGATGCGTTTAAAGGCCACCGTATCGGCGGGATTGGCGATGAAGCGGAGGTAGGACATGGCGTCCTTGACCTCCTGACGATTATAGAAGCCGACCCCACCCACCACGCGGTAGGGCATGCCGTCGGCGAGGAACGTCTCCTCGAAGACGCGTGACTGCGCGTTGGTGCGATAGAGCACCAGCATCTCATGGTACCCGCGCCCCTCCTCGGCCACCATGTGGCGGATGCGCTGCGTGACGTAGCGTGCCTCGTCGCGCTCGCTCTCGGCAGCGTAGCAGAGCACGGGCTCGCCCCCATTGCGCTCCGTGAAGAGGCGCTTGGGATGGCGGGTACGATTATTGGCGACCAGCTCGTTGGCGGCGGCGAGAATGGCGCCGGTCGAGCGATAGTTCTGCTCCAACTTGAAGACGCGCGCTCCTGGAAAGTCCCGCTCGAAGCGCAGGATGAGCTGGAAGTCGCTGCCGCGCCAAGAGTAGATCGACTGGTCGTCGTCGCCCACCACCGTCACGTTCTTGTGCCCCTCACCCAACAGTTTCACCAGCCGGTACTGCGCATGGTTGACGTCTTGGTATTCGTCGACCAGCACGTAGAGGAAGCGCTCCTGATAGCGCCCGCGTACCTCGGCGTCGCTCTCCAGCAGATCGATCGCGCAGCAGATGAGATCGTCGAAGTCGAGCGCATTGTTGCGCCGAAGGTGACGCTGGTAGATGCGGTAGACGGCGGCCAGGCGCTCGTCATGAAACGAGGCGGCCGATTCCTGGTATTGCTCGACGGTGAGCAAACGATTCTTCGCCCGCGAGATCTCCGCAAGACACGCCCCGGGCGTCAACTGACGCTCGTCGAAGTCCAGCTCGTGGAGGACGTCGCGCATGATGGAGCGCTGATCGCTCTCGTCGGCGATGACGAAGTTCGAAGCGATGCCGATGCCACGGCCATCGCGGCGCAAGATGCGTACGCAGATCGCATGGAAGGTTCCCATCCAAAGAGCGCGCGCGCGTGCGCCGACCATGCGGCCGAGGCGTTCCTTCATCTCACCGGCGGCCTTGTTGGTGAACGTCACGGCCAGGATGCGCTCTGGAGCGATTCCAAGCTCGTCGATGAGGTGCGCGACGCGGTGCGTGAGCACGCGCGTCTTGCCGGAGCCGGCACCGGCGAAGATCAGACACGGGCCATCCGTGGCGAGCACGGCTTGGTACTGGGTCTCGTTCAGAGATTCGGAGAGACGGAGGGGCACAGAGCGCGGCTTCGCTTGCCTAGCGGCGCACCCCTCGCTGTTCCGCTACCGGATGCGCCGCCATCGCGATCGCCGCCATGAGATAACAGATCGTCGACTCGGCTCCCATGTTGTGATTGGGCCCATCGCGCTCGAGGCCGTCGCGGCAGCCGCCGCCCTGCACCATGACCGCGCCGTTGGTGTTGTGGCCGAAGAACCAATCGAAGGCCACACCCGCCATATGGAGATGGCTATCGAGCCCGCTCACCGCGTGGGCTGCGAGCTCGGCATCCACCATCGATGCCGCCTCGATCGGCTGCTGCGCGTACATGGAGCGGTGACCGCCGCGCGTGAACCAGCCCTCGTTGCCCACCGGTATGAAGACGCCGCGCTCCATCGTCACCGACTCCAGAAAGGCCAGCGTCTCGAGGCCTGCGGCGATCGCGCGATCGTCCTCGAGCACGGCGCCCGCGCGCAGGAGTGCTTCGGGCAGACGCGCATTCGCATAGGTCATGGTCGTCTCGAACCACGGCCACTCGCCGGCGTACCGGCTTCGCGCGGCCAACAGCCGCTCGACGAGCAACGCGAGGGCATCCCGTATCTCGACTCGCGCATCCGGCACATCGGCCTGGGCGGCCTGCACCAAGCCAAGCACCGCATAGGCCCATGGACGAAGGTGGCGCAGGCCGGCCAGATGCGGCAGCGCACGGTGCAAGAGCTGCGCGGAGAGCCGGTTCCAACCGCGTTCCGAAGGAATAGAGAGCCCCCAACCCAGCGCCCATAGCGCGCGACCGTAGGCATCCTCTCCGCCGACTTCGTCGAGCCAGCGGCGATCGTGCCCCATGAAGTTATGGAAGCGACCGTCGGGAAGCTGCGCGTGGTCCAGGAAGGAGAGCATGCGCACCGCTAGCCCGCGGGCCGCAGGGTGCCCGCCTCCCAGCGCCGTGCGGACGGCGACGATGAACGCTCGCGCCACGTCGTCGACGCAGTATCCGGTCTCGCGATTGGGCACGTCGTAGGTGGCATGCTGGATGACGCCGCAGTCGTCGCTGAGCTGCTGCAGGTGGTCGAGCGAGGGAAGCCGCGTTCTCTTCGCCTGGCTCACGGGTGGACGCGCCGTTCTCGATCGATCAGGCTCACCGGGGAGAGCCGTCCCGTCATCAGTTGCGCGCCCGTGGGGCGGGCGATCGGCGGCCGTGAGGGAGCGGCGGGCATCGGCGGACGTGCAAAGACGGGGTGCGAGGGGCCCGCGAGATCGGCGAACAGGCGGCCGTAGTCGCGCGCGATGTTCGGCCACGTCATTTGGCGGCCGAAACGGTAGGCACGGCGCTCGACGCAACGGCGCAGACCCGGGTCGTCGAGCAGGCGATTGACCTGCGCGGCGATGGAGTCCGCCTCGCGGAAGCCCGCCAGGAAGCCGCGACGGTGCGCTAGCAGCTCCTCGGCATACAGGTACGGCGTCGAGACGATCGCCTTACCCAAGCCCATGGCGTAGGCCAGCGTGCCGCTGACGATCTGCACCGGATTGAGGTAGGGCGTGAGGTAGACGTCCGTCGCGCGCAGATAGGTGATGAGCTGCTCTAGCGACAGGTAGGCGTTGACGAAGGCCACGTTCTTCTCGAGGCCCAACGAGACTACGCGCTCCTGCAGCATCTCGCGGTACGACTCACCCTCGTGGCGGCGCACCTCGGGGTGCGTCTCGCCGATGACGAGATAGAGCGTCTCGGGGTGACGTTCGACGATGGCCGGCAGCGCCTCGATCGCGTACTCCAGACCCTTGCCCCGCGAGATCAGCCCGAACGTCGAGATGAGCAGACGGCCTCCGTAGCCTAAGCTCGCCTTGAAGCCGTCTGTCGGCACGAAACCTACATCCGGGACGCCGTGGTGAATGACCTCGATGCGGTGCGATTCCAGCCCGTAAATCTCTTCGAGGATGCGCCGCCCCGTGTGTGAGAGCACGATCACGACGTCGGAGCGGGTGCACAGCTCGCGCGTCACCTGCCGATGGTGCTCCGAAGGATTGGGCAGCACCGTATGCATCGTCAACGCGATGGGCTTGTGAATCCCGGCGAGCGCCCCCACGAGCATCTCGCCGTCGTCTCCGCCGAACAGCCCGTACTCGTGCTGAATGTTGAGCAGGCGCGCCGGATGCGCGTTCACAAAGCGCACGATCTCACGATACGATGCGGCATCGCGATCGCGCAAGGTGGCCACGACCTCACTCCCATAGCTGTGCTCAACGCCCTCGGGTTCGATGGCGATCACGTCGCCGCGCATCCCCGAGACGCCCTGCACCGAGGTGATGACGTCACGCATGAAGGTCGCGATCCCGCACTCGCGCGGAGGGTACGACCCCAAGAACAGCGTCGGCGGCACCTCGGGCCGCCGCGTCGCGCGGCGGAGGTTTGCGAGAAGCTCGCTCAACGCATCGGCTGACATCCTGCGCTCCAATTCCTTCTACTTTCTCAACGACGACGGAGACGACAGATCAAGCCTGCGCACGCCCCAATTCGGTTCTGTGCACGGCTCAGCAACCCCGAGGTCGCTGGTCTTGCCCCGGAAGCGAGGCCCTCCGCCATAAAGGCTTCTACCCGGAAAGGGTCTTGTTTGAAACCTCGAGCCGGCGAGCGATCAGGCGGGCAGACGCGCCGGCATCGGGACGCGTGCCCCCGCCGGAACCACGCTCCCGGCAGGGATGCGCTCGCCGTGGCCCACTACCGCCCCGCGCTCGACGCGCGCATTCGCACCGACGTGAACGTCGCCGGCCAGGACGGCGCCCTCGATCGAGGCTCCCTCTCCGATGACCACGCCGTCCCAGAGCACGCTCTCGTAGACATGCGCATGTGCGGCGATGCGGCAACCGCGGCCGAGCACGACGCCCGGACCTACTTCGGCCTGTCGATCGATGATGGAGTGAGCTCCCACGAAGCTGGGATGTTTCACGGCAGCCTCGGCGGACGGGCCAACCGTACGCAGCGGCATCGTGCCGCGCAGGATGTCGAGATTCGCCTTGAGGTAGTTTTCCGGCTTGCCGATATCGATCCAGTAGTCTTCGGTCGCGTAGGCGTAGAGCGGGCGATCCCCCGAGATCAACTGCGGGAACGTCTCGCGCTCGATCGAGACGTTGCGTCCGGTGGGGATACGGTCGAGCACATCGCGCTCGAGCAAGTAGGTGCCGGCGTTGATATAGTTGGTCGTGACCTCATGCGGCTTCGGCTTCTCGGCGAAACGCGTGATTCGTCCGTCGGACTCGCGCTCGACGCAGCCAAACGCCGTGGGATCCTCGACGGGGATGAGATGGAGCGTGCCGATGCCTCCGCCGCGACGGTGAAACTCCAGCATCGCGCCGAGATCGAGGCTGGTGAGGATGTCTCCGTTGAAGACGAAGAACGGGCCCGTGATGAAGCGCTCGACGTTCTTCAGAGCGCCGGCGGTGCCCAGCGGCTCTTCCTCGATCACGTAGTGCAAGCGCATGCCCATCCGCTCACCGTCACCGAAGTGGCGCTGGATCGCCTCGGGCAGATAGCAGGCAGGGAGCACCACTTCGTTGATGCCTGCGTCCCGCAGACGCAGCAAGACGTGCTCCATGAAAGGGCGGTCGAGCAACGGAACCATCGGCTTCGGCACAGAGTACGTGAGCGGACGCAGGCGCGTTCCCTCGCCGCCGACCAACACGATTGCCTGCATCTCTTCTCCGCTTACTCCTTGCGAACGGTGCCCGTCTGCGCGCCACAGCGGCGCCGGACTCCTTCGCACTCTACGGTACCGCGCCACGCCCTGCCTTCCGCGACCCGCCACACGCGTCACGCTTGCCTGACCCGGCAGAGCCGATCCTATCGGCACGTTGCGGGCCATCGGCAAACGGCGCCGCAGCGGGCTTGTCCCTTCTATGCGTGCAGGAGAGTGACGCGTCCGGCGCTGCCGTCGACGGCGGCGAGCAGGGGTCGGGCGCCGTCGAACGCCTCTCCCACGGCGCAGCCCACCACCGCGGGAACGGCAAGGGAGCGAGCCACCTCGATGAGGTGGGCGCTCGGTCCGCCGCCGATAGAGATCAGCGCGGCGGCGTTCCAGAGCAGCGGCGCGTAACCCGGCAGCGGGTGCGGCACCACCAACACCATGCGTTGCGAAGGACGAGCGCTGTCGGGCCGCGAGGCGAACCACGCGCTGCCGGCGCCGATCCCTGGCGCGGCCGGCATGCCGGCATGTGCGCTGCCATTAGCCACCACCGTCAGATAGACGAAGGGCTCCCATCCCTCGCGCGGTGCGGCCGTTCGGCGCGGAGTGTGGTGCGGGTGACGCAAGGCGCGCTCCAGGCCAACGGCGCTCAAACGCCAGACGTCGTCCACCTTCGCCAGCGCTCCGGCCTCTACCAAGTGCCGGCCGATGCCGCGCAGCAGCGCCACCAGGCGCACGCCTTGCGCGGCGTTGAGCAGGCGGCCCGCATCCAGCTTGGCCAGCGTTTCCCCTTGCAGGCCGTCGCGCAGCGCGATCAGCGCCTCGCGCGCCTCGCGCACGCTCTCGGCGCCGCGGTGGCCGCCTTGGCCCCAGGTGGCGGTCGAGAGCGTGGCCGCGATGGCCCGGGCCTCTGCGAAGGCACCCCACGGATCGGCGGACATCAGCGGCGCCACGGCGGAGGGCGAGGGAAAATCGGCCGATCCCACCGCCCACGGCAGCACCAATTCGTCGCCGAGCGGACCACCGTACTGGGCCGCCAGATGGGCGATGCGCACCGCGATCGGCACGACAAAGCCCTCGGCGGATGCCGGGAGCTCGTTCGAGCGCTCCTGGTCCGGCAGCGGCGCTGAGGGGCGCGACTGCAGGAGGAGCACGCCCCGCTCGGGCGTCCATCCCCATTCGATCAAATCGTCTTCGAACGCCGCACGCACGTTGCGCGAGAGGCGCGCGACCTCTCGGAAGACCGACGGCTCCACGTCGGCCATCTCGGCGGACGTCTGCAAGGCACCGTCGGCGGCGACGACCACGCGATGCCCCGACTCCCAGCCGCTGAGCACGTTCGCGGGCGAGCCGAGCGTCGCCGTGATGGTCACCGCGTCGCCGGCGGCGATCACCGCCACGCCGGAGACGCCGAAAGATGCTTCGGGTTGGACCAGCACCGCCAGGCGCTGCTGTTCGGGGGCGACGCCCAGCTCCTCGCAGCGCTCCACGGCGTCGCGCGAGAAGGCCGAGGCCCAGCACCCGCGGATCGCCGTCTCCAGCTCCGCGGGCGCCACTCCCACGTACGAGGTGAAGGCTCCGGCCCACGCCGCATCGAGCTCCAGGGCACTGGACGAGCGCACCACGAGCGACGCCCCCAACGGTTCCACCGCCGCGTGCAACTCCGCGAGCAAGGCGGGGTCGAGCGCTGCGCCCATGATGGCCAGACGGGCCCCGCCGGGACCACGCGTGGCGGCCGCCTCGGCGCCGAGCGCAAGCGCGCGCTCCGCCTCGTCGGCCGGCACCACCACGCCCTGCAGCGCAGGCAACCCGAGTCTGCGCGCCTGCGCCAGACGAGCAGCCTTGGCTCCGACGGCGTCGGGCGCAAGCGCACACGCCGCGTCGTCTAAGGCGGCAACGCGGCGTGCGGCTTGGCCACTGGGGCGAGAAGGATCCACGTGCTCTAGCCGCAGACGGTGATCTCTTTGACTGGGAACGTGGAGATCAGCTCGGTGCGGTCCTCGTGAACGATGAGCATCTCCTCGAGACGAACGCCGAACTCGTGGACCTTACCATGCTGCGTCTCCAGCGCGAAGACCATCCCAGGCTCGATGATCTGCGGAAAGTCCAGCGACCAGATGCGCGAGATCACCGGCATGTCGTACTGCGCCAGGCCCAGACCATGGCCCCACAGGTTGGCTGCAGCCTGGTCCTCGTCTTCGTAGCCCCACGTCTCCTGCGCCGAGGGCCACTTGGATGCGATGTCGCGCGTGGTTACGCCGGCCTTGACGGCGCCGATGGCGTCGTAGAGCCACTTGTAGGCGATGTCATAGTAACGCTTGTGCTCGTCGGTCGGCTTTCCGCCCACGCAGTACGTGCGGTAGTAGCATGACTTGAAGCCGTTCCAGGTGAGAGCGGCCAGGTCGATGATCACGAGCTCCCCCGGCCGGATGATGCGGTCGGAGAAGTTACGCCAGTTGGGCCAGGCGTTGGGTCCGGAGGAGACGATGACGTCCTCGACATCTTCCATGCCCGGGATGTTGTAGAGGTACTGCATCCCGAAGGCAGTGACCTGATTCTCGGTCAGGCCGGGCTTGAGCATCTTGGAGAATTCGTAGTGCAGAGCATCGCCGATGGCGCCGACGATGCGCATCGCCTCGTGCTCGTCTTTGTTCTTGACGGCGCGCGCCTGCATCATCGGCGTCATGCCGTCGGTCCACTTGATCCCGGCCTTCTCGAAGGCCCTGATCATGTTGATGTCGATGAAGTCAACGCCCAGCGGCTGATCCTTCACGCCCGCTTCCTCGAGCGCGTCGAGCAGAGCCTTGACGAACTTGTCGACCTGCGTCGCCGAGGCGGGCCCGGCTGCGCCTTTGATCCAGGCGAACGAGTGCCGGATGTTCTCCGGCTTGAGCCAAGGGGAGTGGCGCGCAACGTGAATGCCGATATCGCCTTGCTCGAAGAGGATGGGATCCCTGCCCTCCACCAGGACCGCGTAACGCAGCCCAGGCTTGAGGCGATTCCATCCCGGGGTGAGCGTCGAGGTGATGTACCTTACGTTCTCGTCGTACATGCAGAGGATGGCGCCCAGGCCGTGGCTACGCATCGCTGCGCGCGCACGCGCTAAGCGGTGCTCGCGCATGCGCTGCCAGTTGATTCTCTCTTGCCAATCGGTACCGACACTGCCGAACGAAGCCATGTTCCGTGCTCCTCAATCGAGATGCGGACACCACAACCTCCACGACGGCTGCGGCAACGGCTAATTTATCTTTTGATAAAACAATATGCCGGCCCGTCTGTCAAGAGTCGGCTCGCGACCGGCGGCTGGGCGGCGCGGGAGCCGCGTTTTCCGGTCGCGAAGGCGTGGGCATGAGGGAAGGAGCGTCGACCCATCCAAAGTAGCCGCCGTCCGTCCGTCGCATCCGCGCGTAAAGCCGCGAGCGCCAAGCCCAGGCCCAAAGCCAAGCCCAAGCCCAAGCCCAAGCCCAAGCCCAGGCCCAAGCGCCTGCCGCCGGACGAGCGCGAGCGGCTCATCGTTCGCGAGGCCGTAGCATTTTTTGCCGAGCGCGGCTTCGAGGGACAGACTCGGGAGTTGGCCAGGCGCCTGGGCATCACCCAACCCTTGCTCTACCGCTACTTCCCGAGCAAGGAGGCTCTCCTCGAACGGGTCTACCAAGAGGTTTACCTCAACCGATGGAACCCGCACTGGGAAGATATCCTCGAGGACCGTTCCCGCTCCCTCGAAGACCGCATCGTGGAGTTTTATAGCGACTACGCCCGCGCGGTGCTGACCTACGAGTGGATCCGGGTATTCATGTTCTCCGGCCTACGCGGCATGGACCTCAACGGACGGTACTTGACCGTGGTCCGCGACCGCATCTTCGCCCGCGTCATCCGTGAGCTCCGATTCGAAAACGCGTTGCCCGCGCCGTCCGAAGTGCCGATCAGCGAGGCGGAGTTCGAGCTGGTGTGGTCGTTGCACGCCAGCATATTCTATATCGGGATTCGGAAATGGATCTACGGCCTCGCGATCCCAGACGACGTCACGGCGGTGGTCGCGGCGCTGGCGACGGCATTCATCGAGGGCGTCCCGGCCGTGGTTGCGCGGCTCACGGGCGCGCCCCCTGAGCCGCGCGCGAAAGCGACGGCGCAGCAACGGACCCCTTGACAACCATCCGAGCTTTGTGTTTTATCGAGAGATAAATAGACGGAGTATCGGCTCGTCATGAAGACGCGCCCGTCATAGGTCGCTTCAGTGGTCATCCTCGCTTACGTTGACGCCGAGCTACACGAGCGCTTGAATCGAGGAGGCTGGACATGCACCGTTCGAAACGCTCTAGGGCCGCTCTGGTACGATTACTCTCATTTGTGGCCATCTTGGCGGTCGGTACCGCGTTCGTCGGGGTATCCCCGGCACGCGCTGCCGACCAACCCCCGATCAAGGTCGGATTCATCTCGTCTTTGAGCGGCTATTTTGCCGCTCCCGGCAAGTACATGGAGGAGGGTCTCAAGCTCTACCTCCAGGAGCACAACTACACGATCGCCGGACGCAAGATCGTGCTCGACATCGCCGACGACCAAGGGAATCCCGCGGTCGGCCTCACCCAGTTGCGCAGGCTCGTCGAACAGGATCACGTCGACGTGATCTTCGGCCCGCTCTCCGCCGCCGTGGGCTCGGCCATGGCGACGTATCTCGACTCGCACAAGACTCCCGCGGTCTTTCCGATCGTCTCGTCTGATGATCTCACCCAGCGCACACCGGCCGCCTACGCCGTGCGGACGGGCTGGACGAGCAGCCAGACCACGCAGCCGCTCGGCGACTACTCGTACAAGACGCTGAAGTATCGCAAGGTGGCGACGATCGCCTACGACTTCTCGTTCGGCTGGGAGAGCATCGGCGGCTCTGTCGCTACGTTCCAAGACGACGGCGGCAAGGTGGTCAAGCAGATCTGGACGCCGCTTTCCACGACCGACTTCTCGCCATATCTCTCGGAGCTCCCACGCGACGTCGACGCCATAATGTGCAGCTTCTCCGGATCGCAAGCTATCAACTTCATGAAGCAGTACAAGGCGTTCGGCCTGAAGACACCGCTGATCTGTCAGGGGAATAGCACCGACGAGAGCACCCTCCAAACTACCGGTTCGGCGGCTCTGGGCGCCGTGACGTCGTTGCAGTATAGTGCCGCGCTCGATACGCCGACGAACAAGAAGTTCGTTGCGGCGTACACCAAGGCTTACGGGCACGGACCTTCGTACTACGGCGAGGGCACGTATGTCGGAGCGATGGTGCTGGCCGGCGGAATCGACGCGCTGCACGGGGACATCTCGGACCCCGCGGCCTTTGTGAAGGCGATGCGCAGCGTCAATCTCACCAACGCACCACGCGGTCCGATCAGCTTCGACTCCTACGGCAATCCGGTGGAGAACGTTTACATCCGCAAGGTCGAAGAGGTTGACGGCCAGCTCGCGAACGTCGTGATTCAGACGGATCACAACGTCTCGCAGTTCTGGACATACAACCCTGCGACGTTCTTGCGGCATCCGGTGTATTCGCGAAGCTATCCGCCGTGCAACGACTGCAAGTAGTGAGCGACGATGCGCGCTATGGTACTGGAGTCCTTCGGCGCGCCGCTGCAGTTGCGCGAGCTGCCGGAGCCCGCGCCGGGTCCGGGCGACGCGATCGTACGCGTGCAGGCGTGCGGCGTCTGCGCGAGCGACCTCAAGATCACCTCGGGGGCGCTCACGAGGACGCCTCTGCCCCACGTTCCCGGTCACGAGATCGCGGGCGTGGTGGCGGCGGTGGGGCCCGGCGTGACGTCGCCCCGGGTGGGCGACCGGGTGGCTTGCTACTTCTATCTTTCGTGCGGCAATTGCATCAACTGCCGCAGCGGGCGCGGTACGGTATGCCTGGCGCTTGCTGGGCGCATCGGCTTCGAGATCGACGGGGGCCTCGCGGAGCTGGTCCGCATACCGGCGGCGTTGTGCCTCCCAGTTCCCGACGGAGTTCCCCCTGAGGCCGCCGCCGTCGCGATGGACGCAATCGCTACGCCGTATCACGCGATCGTGACGCGCGGTCGCCTCGCCGCTGGAGAGACGGCAGCCATCGTGGGCGTAGGCGGCCTGGGCCTTCACGGCGTCGAACTCGCGCGCGCGGTTGGTGCGCGGGTGATCGCGATCGACGTCGACGAAGGGCGCCTGGCCCTCGCGCGCGAGTTGGGAGCCGACCTGACCGTGCTCTCCAGCCCCGCGGGATGGCCGCTCAATGGTCTACTCGCGGACTTTGTGCTCGACACGGCGTCCACCGCGCAGACGCTCTTGGGCGACGTGGCGCTGCTGCGCCCCGGCGGACGCCTGGCGCTGATAGGCTACAAACCCGGTCTGGGAGCCGATTGGGACACTGCGGATCTCGTGCTGAACGAGATCACCGTGCTGCCTTCGCGCGCCGCGGGGCGCGAAGAGTGCGAGCGCGTGCTTGACCTCTTGGCGATGGGGCGCATCCGCGCGGTCATCGACCGGAGGTATGCGCTCATCGACGTAAACCGGGCGCTCGATGCCCTGCGCGGCGGCAAGCTCAACGGCCGCGCCGTAGTGACGATCTAGCCGTGAGCGATTGGAGCCAGCTCGGCTTCGAGCTCTTCCCAGCGCAGGACCCGCCCGAGGCAGACCTGCACGAGCTTCAGCGCCATCGCGTGCGCCTCGGGGCCGTCCATCGTTTCCACACACTCCTCGAGCAGCACCAGCTCGAGATCGCGGTTCACGATCTCGAAGGCGTTGCACAGCACGCAGCTGTTCGTGTTGATACCAGCCAACAGCACCGTGCGCGCGCCGCGGTCGCGCAGCACGAATTCGAGGTCGGTATGCAGAAAGGCGCTGTAGCGCTTCTTCGTGTTTACCACCACGTCATCGGGCCGGTAGAGCTCGGGGATGATCTGCGTGCCCGGCGAGCCCTCCATATTGTGCTCTGCGCTGCGCGTTCGCGTGCCCGAGCGCTTGGAGGCCCAGAACGGATTGCTCTCGGCCTCGGACGGCCGGCGGTACATGGTGACCACGTGTACTACGGGAATCCCAGCGGCCCGGGCACGATCGAAGATGCGCGCGCTGCGCTCGACGACGGCACGGGCACGATCAGCGGCTACGGGCATGGTCGCAACCGCGGGGTCCAGATGACCCCGGTGCATATCGATCGCGACGAGAATGGGGCGTTCGAGCCGTTTAATCGCGGTCATGATAGCGGAGGCCTACGACGAAATGTGTGAGGATCCCTAGCCATGCAATGTATTGACGTTCATGCTCATCTCATCCCGGGTTCTGTTGTCGAACGACTCCTGAAGGACGGTGCCGCGCGCACCAACGACGCCGGCAACATGATCTACCTTCCGCCGTCGGTCAGCGGCGTCCGTGAGGCGATGGTCACGCCGTTCACGCCGGCGCTGCGCGACATCGACGTGCGCCTTGCCGCCAACGACAAGAACGGCATCGATCGCCAGATCATCTCCGTGCCGCCGTTCTACTTCGGTTACCGGCAGAGCCCCGAGGCGGGCGGCGCGTACGCACGCGCCGCCAACGACGATCTCGCCAAGGCGGTGGCCGCCCACCCAGACCGCTTCTATGCGTTCGCGACCGCGCCGCTGCAAGATCCGGCCGGCGCCTCGCGCGAGCTGGAGCGCTGCATCGGCGAGCTCGGCTTCGTGGGCGTGGAGATCGGATCGAACATCGCAGGCACCGAACTCGACGATCCCTCGCTCGAGCCGTTCTGGGCGACCTGCGTGCGCCTAAACGCGCTCATCTTCATCCACCCGCATCACGTTGTGGGCGGCGACCGGCTCGGCGCCTACTACCTCTCGAACTTCTTCGGAAACCCCAGCGACACGGCGCTCGGCGCAGCGCGGCTGATCTTCGGCGGCGTGCTGGAGCGCCACGATCTCAAGATCGTGCTGGCCCACGCCGGCGGCGCGCTGCCGCAGCTCATCGGACGCTGGGATCACGGTTGGAGCGTGCGCCCGGAGGCTAAATCGCTGCCGAAGCCGCCAAGCACATACTTCAAGCGGCTCTACTTCGACACCATCGCCCACGACGACGTGATTCTCACGGACTTGATCCACCGCGTCGGCGCAGAGCACGTCATCGCCGGCACGGATGCGCCGTACGACATGGGCATTCCCGACCCGCGCGCGCTGCTGGCGCGGTTGCCGATCGACGAGCGGGAGCGCGAGGCGATCCTGGGGGGAAACGTCGCGCCGCTGCTGCATCTCACGGCCGCGCGCTAGGAGCAGCATCGTCATGAAGATGGCAAAAGAGCTCGAGGTTCATCATCATTTCATCGACGGCGTTCCCTCACCCAGCGCCAATAACGCAACGTACGACCTCGTCGACCCGGGAACGGGCGAGGTTGCCGGAAAGGCCGCGCGCGGCGACGCCAACGACGTCGGCCGCGCCATCGCCGCGGCGCGCCGGGCGTTCCAGGACGGACGCTGGTCGGAGTTGGGGGTGGTGCGACGCGCGCGCATCCTCAACGCCTTCGCCGACGCCATCGAGGCGGCGTTGCCGCGCTTGGCCGAGGTGGAGACGCGCTACACGGGACGTCCCATCCGGGAGATGCGCGCGCAGCTCTCGCGTCTGCCGGAGTGGTACCGCTACTTCTCGGCAGTCGCGCGCTCGTCGGACGACATCGTAACGCCGTTCGAGGGCCCCTACCACAACTACGTGCGGCGCATCCCCATCGGCGTCGTCGCACAGGTGACGCCGTGGAACCATCCTCTGCTGATCCTAGCCAAGAAGCTGGCGCCGGCCTTGGCCGCGGGCAATTGCGTGGTCGTCAAGCCCTCGGAGCTCACCCCGGTCACTACGCTGATGCTCGCGCAGATCGCCAAGGATGCCGGCGTGCCCGACGGCGTGATGAACGTGGTGACGGGCTTCGGCCCCGAAGCGGGAGCCGCGCTCTCGTACTCCAAAGGAATCGACAAGCTCGACCTCACCGGCGGAACGGAGACGGGGCGCGCCGTGGCACAGGCCGCGGGCGCCAACCTCATCCGCTGCTCGTGTGAGTTGGGCGGCAAGGCACCAATGCTCGTCCTGCCCGACGCCGATCTCGACGCGACGGCGGCCGGAGCGGTCTTCGCGGCGTTCATCGCCGCCGGCCAGACCTGCATCGCGGGGACGCGCATCCTCGTGCAGGAGCAGATGGTCGAGCCCTTCCTTCAGCGCTTTCTCCCGCGCGTGCGCTCGCTGCGTCTGGGCCTGCCGCAAGCGCTGGAGACGCAGTTGGGTCCGCTGGTCGCGGGGCGCCAACTGGCACGCACTGAGGAGTACGTCGCGATCGCCCTCTCCGAGGGCGCGACGGTCGCCTGCGGCGGCAAGCGCCCCGGCGATCCGAAGCTCGCGGGCGGCTTTTACTACGAGCCCACGGTGCTCACTGGCGTCACCAACGACATGCGCGTGGCGCAGGACGAGATCTTTGGACCCGTGACGTGTGTGATCGCCTATCGCGATGAAGATCACGCGGTGGCCATCGCCAACGGTATCCGCTATGGCCTGGGTGCCTCGGTGTGGACTGCCGATGCCGCCCACGGCATGTGCGTGGCCCATCGTCTAGACTGCGGTATCGTGTGGATCAACGATCATCACCGGATCGACCCGTCTTCGGTGTGGGGCGGCTTCAAAGCGTCGGGGATCGGCCACGAGAACGGCCACGAGGCCTACCGCGAATACACCAAGATACAGAGCGTCGTGGTCAATCTCGGCAAGCCCCCCGACTGGTACGGCACGACCGACGTCGTTCGCCTGAGCTGACGCCCGGCGGATCTGTAAGGAGCTCGATGATGCAAGGGACAAGCACGATCCGCGATGGCATGCGGATCGACTGGGACGTTCCCATCGCCATGGACGACGGCGTCGTACTGCGGGCCGACGTCTTCCGCCCGGCCGCCGAGAGCCGCTACCCGATCATCCTCTCCTACGGTCCCTACGGGAAGTGGCTTGTCTTCCAAGACGGTTACGTGACCGCTTGGGAGAAGATGGTGACCAACTATCCCGATGTCGCCATGGGCTCGAGCAACCGCTATCAGAGCTGGGAGATTGTGGACCCCGAGAAGTGGGTGCCCGACGGTTACGCGTGCCTGCGCGTAGACTCGCGCGGCGCCGGACGCTCCCCGGGCTTTATCGAATGCTGGTCGACCCGCGAGACGCGCGATCTCCACGACTGCGTGGAGTGGGCCGCCGCTCAGGCGTGGAGCAACGGAAAGGTGGGGATCAGCGGCATCTCCTACTACGCCATGAACCAGTGGCAGGTGGCCTCGAATGCGCCGCCTCACCTCACGGCGATATGCGCGTGGGAGGGCGCGGCCGACTTCTACCGTGACCTGGGCCACCACGGCGGTATCTTCTGCACGTTCGCGCCCAACTGGTACGACATGCAGGTCAAGTCCGTCCAACATGGCCTGGGGACGCGCGGCTACCGCAGCGGGATGACGGGCGGCTGGGTCTCCGGTCCGCCGACGCTGACCTCCGAGGAGCTGGCGGCGAACCGCGCCGACCTGGGCGGCGACATGCGCAACCACGTGCTCGACGACGGCTACTGGCACGCGCGCTCCGCCGACTGGTCGAAGGTGACCGTGCCCTTCCTCTCCGCAGGGAACTGGGGCGGCCAAGGACTCCATCCGCGCGGCAACACCGAGGCGTTCATGCGGGCCGCATCGCCGCAGAAGTGGCTCGAGATGCACGGTGGCGAACATTGGACCTCATTCTACACCGACTACGGCATCGCGCTCCAAAAGCGGTTCTTCGGCTACTTTCTCAAGGGCGAGGACACTGGCTGGAGCGAGCAGCCGCGCGTCTTGCTGCACGTGCGTCACGTGGACCGCTTCGTCGAGCGGGCCGAAGAGGATTGGCCGATCCCGCGTACGCGGTGGCAGCGCCTCTATCTCCGCCCCGACACGTTAGCACTCGAGATGCGGCCTCCCGCCGAGGGCTCCACGATCTCGTTCGACGCGCTCGGCGACGGCGTCACCTTCCTGACCATGCCCTTCGAGTCGGAGACCGAGATCACGGGGCCCCTGGCGGCGAAGCTCTGGGTCTCCTCTTCCACCGCCGACGCCGATCTATTTCTCGTGGTGCGCGTCTTCTCGCCCGACTTCCGGGAGGTCGTCTATCAAGGCGCCCTCGATCCGCACACGCCGCTGGCCCAAGGTTGGCTGCGCGTCTCGCACCGCAAGCTCGACCCGGTCCTCTCGTTACCCTATCGCCCCTATCATGCGCACGATGAGCTCCAACCACTCAAGCCACGCGAGATCGCAGAAGCGGACGTCGAGATCTGGCCCACCAGCATCGTGATACCGGCGGGATACCGCCTAGGCCTTAGCGTGCGCGGACGCGACTACGTCTATCCCGGCGGCAGCGGCGGCCAACTCTCCAACATGAAGAACGAGTTCACCGGCGTGGGCCCGTTCCTGCACGACGATCCGCTCAACCGCCCCACCGCCGTATATGGCGGGACGACGACGATTCACGTGGGTCCGGGACACGAAGCCTACCTGCTGGTGCCCGTGATTCCGGCGAGATGAACGCAACGGCTCACGCCCGTCGCCGCCGTCACACGCCCAGGTAGTCGGCGCGCACGCGCTCGTTCTGCGCCAGATCGTCGGGGGGGCCGTGGTAGACCACGGTCCCTTTGCTGATCACGTAGGTGGTGTCGGCCATCGAGAGCGCCAGCGGTAGGTTCTGCTCCACCAGCAGCACCGCGATTCCGGTGGCCTTGAGCTCCGCCAGCTTCTCATGGATCATGCGCACGATCATCGGCGCCAAACCCTCCGAGGGTTCGTCCATGAGCAAGAGGATGGGGTTGGACATCAGCGCGCGCCCCACGGCCACCATCTGCTGCTCGCCGCCGCTGAGCTGGGAGCCGTAGTGGCGGCTGCGCTCCCTCAGGCGGGGCATGAAGTCGTAGACCGTTTCCAGGTTCCAGCGGCCACCGTTGCCGCCGCGGGCCCCGATGAGCAGGTTCTCCTCGACGGTGAGCGAGGGGAAGACGCGCCGGCCTTGCGGCACGAGGCCAATTCCCTGCTGTGCGATGAGGTGCGAAGGCATGCGCTGGAGCTCGGTGCCGCGGAAGCGCACCGTGCCCTTTGCCGGCGGGCTGAAGCCGATGATGGAGCGGATGGTCGTGGTCTTGCCCACGCCGTTGCGGCCCAGCAGCGCGGTCACCGTACCCGGCTCGACCTGCAGGGAGACGCCCTGGAGGATATGCTTGTCCCCGTAGTACGTGTGGATGTCCTCGACCTCGAGGAGCATCGAGCTCATAACTTCCCTCCGAGGTAGATTTCCTGGACCACGGGGTTGTCGTGGATGCCCTCCACCGACTCCTCCGCCACGACGCGTCCGTAGTGGAGGACCGTGATGCGCTCCACCACGTTGAAGACGACGCTGAGATCGTGCTCGATCAGGACCATCGCCACGTCGCGGTGATAGGCGCGCAACATGTCCGTGACCAGCACGGCGTCGGCGGCGGAGAGACCCGCCGTGGGCTCGTCCAGCAGCAGCAGCTTGGGGCGTTGGGCGAGCGCCATCAGGATCTCGACTTGGCGCTGCTCGCCGTGCCCCAGCGCCCGCACCAGCCAATCGGCGCAATGGTCGAGCTGCACCTGCCCCAGCAGCCGCAGCGCCTCCTCGCGGAAGGCGCGGTAGCGGGTACGGGGCACGAAGCATTGGAAGCGCGTCGGCGTGAGCGCTTGCAGGGAGAGCACGAGGTTCTCCACGACGGTCAAGCCCGGCAGCAGCGTTGTGGTCTGGAAGGTGCGGGCCAGACCGAGCCTGGCCCGGGAATGCGGTGGCAGGCGCGTGATCTCGCGCCCATACAGGTGCACCTTTCCCGAGGTGGGCGCAAGCTCGCCGGCGATCACGTTGAAGAGCGTGGTCTTTCCGGCGCCGTTGGGGCCGATGATGCCGCGCCGCTCGCCGTGACGCACGGAGAGCGCGACGTCGTCGAGCACGTGAAGGTTGCCGAAGCGCTTGGAGATACCGGTGAGCTGCAGGCAGGTCTCCCCGGTGGAATCAGGATCGTGCAAGGCGGCAACGGTCATCGTTCTGGCCCCCCTCTGGGATTGAATGCCCCAGCCGGCGCAGCGCTGGCGGCCAGCGATAGCTCGCGCCGGCTCCGCGCGCGAGCGGCCAGCCGATTGATCAGGCCCACGATACCATCCGGCGCATACATCACCGTCACCACGTAGACGGCTCCAAGGATGAGCACCCAGCGCTGGGTGATGTCGCTCAATGCGTTACTAAGGAAGACCAGGATACCCGCACCCAGGAGTGGGCCGATCAGCGTGCCCGTGCCGCCGAGGATCACCATGATGAGTACTTGTACCGTGGTGTCGAGGCTCAGGCTGCCGGGCCCGACGAACTCGTTGTAGTAGGCGAAGAGCACGCCCGCAACCGCCGCGAACATCGCCGCGATGACGAGCGCCAGGTATCGGAAGAGCCAGACGTTGTAGCCCAGTGCCGCCATGCGCCGCGGGCGCTCCCGCGCTCCTACCAGCACGAGGCCGAACGGCGAGCGCACCATAAGCACCAGTAGGGTGAGGCAGATGATCAGCGCGGTCAGGGAGAGATAGTAGAAGCCGGAGTTGTCGGTGGTGTGGAACGGACCCACGTTCACGCGCAGAAAGCCCGTGATGCCGTTGTCGCCGCCGCTCATGGAGACCCATTGGTAGGCCAGACCCCAGACGATCTCGTTGAGCGCCAGGGTAATGATGATGAAGCCCGCGTCCTCCGCGCGCAGGGCGAGCGCTCCAAACGCCGCGGCCGCGATCCCCGCCACCAGGACGGCGACGACGAGCGTGAGCCAGAAGTCGACGAAGTGGTAGCGCGTGGCGCCGATCGCCACGACGTACGCTCCGATGCCGAAGAAGGCAGCCTGCATGAAGCTGACCAGACCTGTGAAGCCGACCAGAAGGTCGAGGCTCATGGCGAGGATGCCGTAGATCCACGTCTGTGTGAGCAGCGAGACGTAGAACGCCGGCAGTCCCAAGCGTGGGACGGCGATTGCGAGCACCAGCAGGACGCCGATGATCGCGATGTTACGCCATGACCGGCTGATCAAATTTTCCTCCCGAACAAGCCTTGCGGGCGCACCGCCATGATGATGGCCACCGGCAGGAAGATCGTGAAGTAGGAGAGCTCGGGGAAGAGCGCCCGTCCGAAGGTATTGACGAGCCCGATGATCATGCTGGCGATGAAGGCACCCTCCAGGCTCCCCATGCCGCCGATGATCACGATGGCAAAGGCCAGCGGCAGCAGCTCGCCGTCGAGGCCCGGATAGGCGCTGGTGATCGGACCGCCTAAGTAGCCGCCGAGCCCCGCCAGAAACGCGCCCAACGCGAAGACGAAGTAGAAGGCACGGTTGACGTCGATACCCAGGCCGCGGGCCATCTCCTCGTCGTCGACGGCGGCGCGGATGATGGCGCCGAATTTCGTCCTCTGCTGAAAGACGAGCAGGCCCGCGGCGATTACCGTGCTGACCACGATGAGCGCCAGCCAATACTCCGGGAAGACGAGGTTGCCGAAATGAATCGACTCGGCAAACATTCTTGGCGGCGAGATCGACTGCGGATCGCCTCCCCAGATCGCCAGCGATCCGTCGTCGATGATCAGCGCGAAGCCCAGCGAGAGCAAGAGCGCCGTCAGCGGGTTGGCGTGGTAACGATGAAGGAAGATACCGTAGATCGCCAGACCCACGACCGTCGCGGCAACGCCGCCCGCCACGCCGGCGACCCAGAAGTCGACGCCGTGGAGGCCGAGCGAGAGACCGACGTAGGCCCCTAAGAGGTAGAACGCCGTCTGTGCGAGGTTGATGATCCGCATCAAGCCAAAAATCAGCGTGAAACCGGCTGCGATGAGGAAGAGCAGACTGCCGTGAGCGAGCCCGCCGAGAACGTTTTGCAGGTAGAACGCGTTGCCCAAGACTCTGCCGCTCCCGTGTTAGGATAACGCCGACCCGAGCACCTCCGGGTTGACGAGGTTGGGTGGGCGCTCGCCGCGCAGGAACGCCGTCACGCTGTCGATGATCGCGGTCGCGATCGCCTCGCGCGTCTCTAGGGTCGCGCTTCCCAAGTGCGGAGTGAGCACGACGTTGTCGAGATCGATCAGACCCGCGTGGACCTCGGGCTCGCGCTCGTAGACGTCCAGCGCCGCGCCGGCGATACGGCGTACCCGCAACGCCTCCACCAGCGCGGCCTCATCGACGATCGGTCCACGGGCCGTATTGACGAGGTAGGACGAGGGTTTCATGAGCGCGAGTTGCGCGGCGCCAATCAGATGATGGGTGCCGGGGTGGTAGCTCGCGTGCAGCGAGACGAAGTCGCTCTCGCGCAGGAGTGCGTCGAGGTCGCGGTATTCGACGCCAAGCTCGGCCTCCTCCGAGGGTGCGAGCGCCTGGCGCTTGTTGTAGAGGACGCGCATGCCGAAGCCGTGCGCTCGGCGCGCCACCGAGCGCCCGATGTCGCCGAAGCCGATGATTCCGATGGTCTTGCCCGCCACGATGCACCCAGCGAAGTGGAGCGATTGCGAACCCGGGAACATGCCGGCGCGTAAGCCGCGGTCGGCTTCCGGTATGCGCCGCGCCACGGCCATGAGGATCGCCCAATGGAGGTCGGCGGTTGCCTCGGTCACGATGCTGGGGATGGTCGTTACGGCGATGCCGCGAGCCGTGGCCCGGGCGACGTCGATATTCGCTGGATGAACGGCGCCGTTGGCGATAAGCCGCAGGCTGGAGCCGGCGTCCACGACCTCGGCATCGATCCGGTCGTGCAGCAGACAACAGAGCACGTCGGCACGTGCCGCCTCCTGCAGCAGCCGATCGCGCGAGAGGATCCGGCTGGAGTCAGGGTTGACATCGACTTCGACTCCGGGGAGCGCGCGGAGACGCCGCAAGGGAGCCTCGACGATCGGCTGCGTGACGAAGATGCGCATGGGTCCCTCTTACGGTGCCTTGATGCCTTGGAACGCCGTCGAGTAAACCGGCTGTTTCAGATACTGTTGCGGCGAGAGGCTCCAGAACTGCGAGACGTTCGGATAGGTCTTGAGCACGACGTTCCAGGTCTTGCCGTACTTCGCCAGCGGTCCAGTCACCGTCTCGATCCGCCGCACGTAGATGTTCTCGACGGGGTTGTTGTACGCATCCAGCTGCAGCGGCCCGAACGCAGAGTCCGCGAGACGTACTGAGCGCACGGCGGCCAGAAAGGCGTCGGTGTTCTCGACGTTCCCGTGCACCTTCAGCATCGCGTCGTCGATCCACTGCGCCGCCGTGAAGAAGGCGGCCGCCATGTACGACGGCAGCTTTCCCGTCTTCGCCGCGAAGTTCGCATCGAATCCCTGGGTTGCCGGGTCGTTGCGCCCCTCGGCGAAGTGGCCGAAGCTGATGATCCCGTCGACCACGTCCGGAGGCAGCGTTCGGGTATTGGACTGGTCGGTGGTGGTCTCGTTGGCGATCAGCGGGATCTTGCCTTTGAGGCCAAACGCGTGCCACTGCTGAAGAAAGTGCACGGCGTCGGAGCCCACCATCTCCACGAAGACGACGTCCGGTTTGGCGGCCTCGATCTGCGAGAGGTAGGGGCTGTAGTCGGTGTTACCGAGCGGAGTCCAGATCTGCTTGAGGACTTTGCCGCCCTTGTCGGTGAACGTCTGGTTGAAGCCGCCGACGTTCTCGTAGCCGAAGGCGTAGGCGTCGGCGATGGTCACGACGGTTCGATATCCCTTATCGTAGGCCCAGTCGCCGGCCGGATGCGTCGGCTGGCTGCTGGTCCAGCCGGCAACGCGGATAACGTACTTGTTGACTTTGCGCTGGGTCAGATCATCCGCGGAGACCGTCGGCTCCAGGAACGGAATCTCGTGCTGAATGGCGTAAGGCGCCACGGCCAGGCCCTCGTTGGCGAGGTAAGGCCCCACGATCATCTGGACGTGGTCTTGCTCGACGGCTTGCCGCGCCACGGTCAGGGCACGAGCCGGATCGGAGCCGGTATCGTAGAAGGTGAATTGGATCTTCCGTCCACTCACGGTATCGCCGTGCTCCGCCCAATAGAGCTTCCAGGCGGTGACCATATCGTGGCCGGCGGCGGCGGCGGTGCCCGACTCGGAGGCCAAGACACCGATGCGGATCGGGGGATTCTCCGCGCCGCGCGCGGAGACCGTGGTCAACGAGAGAGCTGCGGCGCAGATGGAAACGTACGCCGCGACGTGATGATGACGAAGGAAAGCGAAAACCCGTTTCATGCGGTCCTCCCAGCGTGCAAGCTGCACAGGCGAGTAGCAATCAGCGGCCTCGGAAATCGTCTTTTTTGTTGTTGTTCGCTTGATAAATATCGGAGTCCCTGTCGAGAACCTTCGGGCGGGGAGAGAAATTGCCGCAGGGCACTCAGCCGCTCCGCAATCCCTCGGGTGGGCTCAGGCGCGCGCGCGCTCCCCGGTACCAATCCAGGATCTGCCCCGCCTTCATAAAGGCGACGCCTTCGTGCCCGGCCATGTGCGCAAGCAGACGCTCGAGGCTCGCAATGCGGTGCGGCACGCCGCTGACGTACGGATGGATCGCGATGGACATGACGCGCACGTTGCTGGCGCTTTCCTTGTAGAGCCAGTCGAACTGCCGGCGCCCGCGCTCGTAGAGCTCGTCGGAGGCGTGACGATCCATCACGTAGATGACGATGTCGTTCATCTCGATCGGATACGGAACGGCCACCAGCGAGCCGTGCTCGGTGGAGATATCGACGGGCTGGTCGTCCATCGGGCCCCAGTCGCAGACGTACTCGAGACCCTCGGCCGCGAGGTAATCCGGGGTGTCGAACGTCTCGCCTAAGCCGGGTCCCAGCCAGCCGCGAGGGCGCAGGCCCGTCTTCTCCTGGATCACATCCAGCGTCTTGCGGATCACACCGCGCTCGTCTTGCTCCATCATCAGCGGCCGCTGGTAGAAGCTGTGCCCCATCATCTCCCAGTCGGCATCGACGCACGCTTTCACGATCTGGGGATAGACGTTGCAGACGTTGGCGTTGATGCTCAACGTGCACTTCACGCCGTGCGCGTTCAAGACGTCGAGAAAGCGCCAGAAGCCTACTCGCATTCCGTACTCGCCCCACGCCCAGTTCGGCACGTCGGGAACGTACGCGCCCCCTTGCGGCGGCGAGATGGCCGTGCGGGGCATGGGTTGGTCGAAGCGCCACTCCTCAACGTTGACGATGACGTGGACGATGATCCGCGTACCCGCGGGCGGCTCCAGGCGCGCGCGTCCGGCAATCGGCGAATAGACGGTACGTAGCGTGGCAGCGGACATGACTCACCCCATCTCGAGCTCGAACAGGTGATTAGCTAGTTCAAACGCTTCACCGCGCCGTCGGCCGCGTACCAATCGACGGTACGCCCAGTCGTATCCACCGTCACGACGCGCTGCTCGGTAAAGTGATCGAAGGACTCGATCCCCGTCTCGCGGCCGACCCCGCTCTCCTTGAAGCCGCCCCAAGGGGAGGCCGGATCGAGCCGGTGATGATCGTTGATCCACACCATCCCGAACATCAGCTTGCTCGCTACCCGGTGTGCCCGCGCCACGTCGTTCGTCCAGATGGAAGCTCCTAGACCGAATCGCGTCCCGTTGGCGATACGGAGCGCGTCGGCCTCGTCCTCGAACGGGATGACGACGGTGACGGGGCCGAAGACCTCATCCTGCGCGACCTCCGATCTCGGGTCCACGTCGTACAGCACGGTCGGCTCCAGAAAGAAGCCGCCGCTTGGGACGCCTGAGGGGATTCCGCCTCCCGTGAGCACCTGTGCCCCGTCACGCTTCGCGCGCTCCAGCATCGCGAGAATGCGCTCATGCGATCGCTTCGAGATCACCGGGCCGAGCTGCGTGCGCGAGTCGTTCGGATCCCCCACGCGAATCCCAGCGACTTTCGTCCTGAACGCCTCGAGGAACTCACGATAGCGCGAACGCTGCACCAGGATGCGCGAGCCGCAGATGCAGGTCTGCCCCGCGGCGATGAATGCCGCGAAGGCCGCTCCATTGACGGCGCGCTCGAGCTCCATGTCCTGGAAGACGATTACCGCGCCCTTGCCGCCGAGCTCCAGCGTCACGGCCGCGAAGTTCTGCGCGGCCGAGGCTCCGATCTTCCGACCGATGTCGCTGCCGCCCGTGAAGACGACCTTGCGTATCCCGCGATGCGCCACGAGCGGCGCGGCGACTTCCGCTCCGGATCCGTTGACCATGTTGATCACGCCCGCCGGTACCCCGGCCTCGACCAGCAGCTCCACCAGACGCACCGATGTATATGGCGTCTGCTCCGAGGGCTTGATCACCACGCTGTTCCCTGTCGCCAGCGCGGGCGCAAGGCTCTTCGAGAGAATCATCAGCGGATGGTTGAACGAGGAGACCAGCGCTGCCACGCCGAGCGGCACGCGTTGCGTATAGTTGAGGTACGGCCCTTCGACGGGTATCACGTCACTGCGGCGCGTGAGGGCGAGCGCTGCGAAGTAGCGGTAGAACTGCCCCAGACGGCTGATTTGCGCCCGCGTCTCGACGATCGGCCGCCCGTTGTTCAGCGTCTCCAGCCGGAAGAACGCTTCGAGGTCGGCTTCGAAGAGGTCGGCGAAGCGGTTGAGGACGCGGGCGCGCTCGTGTACCGAAGCGTCACGCCATTCGCCGCGCTCGAACGCGGAACCGGCTGCCTCCACGGCGCGGCTCACGTCCTCCGCGCCGGCGGCGGCCAGGGTTCCGATAGGCTGGCCCGTTGTCGGGTCGATCACGGGTAGCGTCGCACCGCCCGTGGCATTGCGCCAAACTCCATCGATGAAGAGCGGCGCGTGGTATGGCGCGGCTGCGCCGAGCACGCTAGTCGTCGTGCCGGCGCCAGGTGCAGAGGTGGAAGGCGTACGCGTGACCATGATGTCTGACCTTTCGCTGAAACGGCAGCATCGACGTCGCGGCGTCATCGGCGAAGCATGGTAGCACTGCAGACGGTGAGCGCTTCGACGGCGAGCCGGCAGTTGCTCTCGAACGAGTTCTGCAGCATCGTGTGAAAGAGATCTTTGCAGGCGCGCGTCGAGGCCGGGTCGAGCTGCATGATCCGCTCGGTCAGCGCGTCGGCCGCGATGCCTAGTTTCGCAACATCGGCGACCACATCCGAGACGAGGCCGATCTCCAGCGCGCGCCGAGCGGTGAACGGCTCACCGAAGAGGACCAAAGGAAAGGCGTGCCGGGGCAAGACATACTCGCCCAGATACGCCATGATCGCAGCCGGCGGGAGACCCGCTCGCATCTCGGGGAACGCGAGCGAAGCGCGTTCGACGGCCAACGCGAAGTCGCACAGGATCGCAAGGCCACAGCCGAAGCCGAACGCATCTCCCTGTATCTCGGCGACGCTGATGAGCGGCGTGGCGCGCAGGATCTGCTTGAAGCTGACCAAGCGTGCCGCCTCGGCGCGCACCCCCGCGACGCTCTCCCCGGCACGCTCGCGCCCCGTGCAGAATACGCTTCCCCTCGCTCGCAGGCGCAGCACGCGGGCGCGAGGCGCAACCGCCTCCTCGCGCAACACGGCAAGCATCGCCTCGAACATCGCTGCGCTGATCTCGTTTCCCCGCTCCGGATGGTCGAGCGTGAACGTGAGCACGTCGCCGACGCGGTCGATATGCACCGCCCCGGACCCGTGAGAAGATGCTAGACCCTGTTGCACAGGCATTGTATACTCGGTATACAATTTCCGAAACGACACTCCTTTCTCGGATAACGAAAGACTGCATTATTCCATGAACGGCCCCTCTACGTGACCCGGTTGCGCGGCGCTGCTGCAAGCGCTGCCCTCGCCTCGATCGCCGGCCGCCACCGTGCGCTACGCGAGCTACGCCCTGAGGGGGCAGCGGCTCACTCGCTGAGCAGCGCCGTGGTCGTCCCGCCGTTGCGCGAGGCAATCATCGGGGGACAACTGCCTCCGGGGACCCGATTATCGGAGGTCGAGCTCGCTCGCGAGCTTGGGGTGAGTCGCACCCCGGTGCGCGAGGCGCTCGCCCAGCTCGAGCGCGATGGGCTGGTGACGATCGTCGCGCGGGCCGGTGCCTTCGTTAGGACAGTGACGGTCGATGATCTCGCCGAGATCTATGAGACGCGTATGGCGCTCGAGACGTTCGCCGTCCAGTTAGTCGCGCAACGCCTCACCCCGGTCGGCCGCACCCGCCTCGAGGAGGTGCTGGCCGAGATGCGCGAGCGCGTCGCACACGACGATCACGTCGGCTACACGGCGGAGCTCGACCGCTTCTACGCGATCATCATGGAGCTTGCGGGGAATGCCACGCTGCGTCAAATCCACGAAACCGTCCTCGTCCCCGTGCGGAGGCTTCGCCGCATCGCGATGAGCCACGAGAACCGCATGGCCGAATCGCTGGTGCACGCCGAGGAGATCGCCGGCGCGATGCTTGCCGGTGACGGCGCCGGCGCCGCCGCGGCGATGCGCGAACAGCTCGTCACCGCATGTCAGGCCGCAAAAGACGTCCTGCTCCACGCACCCCATGCTTGCCCTCCCCCGTGATACCCACTCGCAGACACCCGAGAAAGGGATAAGCCGATGCGCGTCTCCACCTCCGTCTCGCTCCGCGCCCTCGTGCTCGTCGTGGCAGCCGCGGCCGTCACCGCCACCGCTGCGCCGGTTGCCGCAGCCCCGGCTCCCGTCGTTGCGGAACAACAGCCGATCACGATCGGCCTGCTGATCCCGACCAGCGGCAACTTCGCTGCGCCGGGCCAATACATGAAGGAAGGCTTCGAGCTCTACCTCAAGCAGCACGACGATACGCTGGGCGGGCGCAAGGTCGTCGTGATCCAAGCCGACAGCGGCGGAAACCCGGCCACCGGGCTGACCCAGGCGCGCCGGCTCGTCGAGCAAGACCACGTCAACATCATCGTCGGACCGCTCTCCACCGCCGTCGACCAGGCGATCATCCCATACATCACCTCGCACAAGGTGCCGGCGATCTTCCCCGTGCTTTCACCGGACGACATCACGCAGCGCATGCCTGCCGCGTACGTCGTTCGCACGAGTCCGGCTAGCAGCCAGACCACCCAGCCGCTCGGCGACTACGCGTACAAGACGCTCAAGTACCGCAAGGTCGCGACGATCGCCTACGACTTCTCCTTCGGCTGGGAAAGCATCGGTGGCTTCGTCCAGACGTTCCAAAGCGACGGCGGGAAAGTCCTCAAGCAGCTCTGGACTCCGGTCGCAACTTCCGATTACGGGCCCTATCTCTCTGAGCTCCCGCGCAACGTCGACGCGATCATGTGCAGCTTCTCCGGCGCCGCTGCCGTCAACTTCATCAAGCAGTACAAAGCCTTCGGCTTGAAGACGCCGTTGATCTGTCAGGGGAATACCACCGACGAGAGTACTCTGCCGGCAACCGGCCCCGCAGCCCTCGGGATACTGACGGCGCTCCACTACAGCACCGCGCTCGATCGGCCACAGAACAAACAATTCGTGGCGGCTTACACCAAGGCGTACGGCCACCAACCCTCATACTACGGCGAGGGGACGTACGACGCGGCGCTCGTGCTCGCCGGGGCGGTCGGTAAGCTCCACGGCAACATCGCCGATACGCAGAAGTTTATCGCGGCGATGCGCTCCCTGCATGTGACGGAGGCGCCGCGCGGCCCGCTGGTGTTCGACCGCTACGGCAACCCCGATCAAAACGTCTACATTCGCAAGGTCGAGATGATCGGTGGAAAGCTCGAGAACGTCGTGACCGAGACGATGCCCAACGTATCACAATTTTGGACCTACGACCCCGTGGCGACCTTGCAGCACCCCGTGTACTCGCGGGATTACCCGGTCTGCAACGCCTGCAAGTAATCCGGACAGCTTCTGGACTCCTTCGCGGAGCTCTCGCACGCGGAGGCTCGCTCGCCCAAGCGGCAGGCCTCAATTCTTCATCGAACTTCTCATGGACCTAGCGCCTACCCGGTCCGGGAAATCGTAGGACGGCCGGTCCCCGTAAACACTCCCCAGATTGGCCCCGTAGCCTCGGAAAACATGAAGGCCGGAAATCCTTCTTCCACCAGGATTTCCGGCCTTCAGGCCTTTCCGTTAGGCCTCTCCCGCTCAGTCCGCGGGCGCTCCCGTGCTCGAGGACTTATAAGCCCTTATCGGCCTTTCTTGCGAAGCTGGCTAAGCGAGTCGACGTTCTCGCGGCTCAGGAGTGTCCCGAGCTTCGCGTCACTGCGGTAACCGCTGGCGAAGTCCTCGCCGTAAATTCCGCGCAGCGTGCCAACACGCGTGTTATCGTTCTTGCGGCGAATCTGTCCATCTCCGTCACGGCACCGGCCGTCAAGGCCGGGCGGGCAATTCTTCTTTGGCATCTTCCGTAGCCTCCGAAAGGGTAATTGCTGGCTTGAAGCGAACGTTTGTTCGGTTTTGGTAGACAACGCCTTGCCTTTTAGTACACAATTGTTTAATATAGTTGACAATTCCTCCTTTCGGAGCTAAGTTTAAGGGAGCCCTACACCCCCGGAGGAGGACCAATGCCTGAGACTGTCAGCGCAATGGAGGAGCTGGCACGGAATGTCGTCCGCAAACGAGCCGAACACCACCTCTCCCAAGCCGCCCTTGCCGACCGAGCGGACGTTGCCCGTGCGACCGTCTGCAAAATCGAGAGCGGGGACGGAAACGTCACCGTCCAGAGCCTTGAGCGCATTGCTCGCGTGCTCGGTTGCCGGCTCGACGAGCTCTTTGCCCCTCGTTGTGTCGTGGCCGACGACGCCGAACTGGAGCGACGAGCCAATGCCCCCGATAGCGACTTCGTCGACGCCCGGGCACTCCTCGCGGCGATCGACGAAGCCAATAAAGGCCGCTACAGCCGGGCCGGGCGCAAGCGGTCGCCCGTGGGACGTTAAGCTGCACCGCGAAGTCGCCAAGGACGTCGCGCCCACTATGGGCTCTCGAACCTCGATTTCTCGCCCACCCTCGCGGAGCTACTGACCGCCCTGGAGTCGAACCCAAAGCAGTTTCCTAAGAAACGCGGCCGGCTCAAGGATGCCTGAGCCGCCGACCTCAAGTACCGCAACGTCACGTACCGGGCCGTCTTCGTTCTCAATGAAACGGCGCGGCTTGTATAAGATCCTCTCGCTCGCGCGGCACGATGTCGCATACGACGAAGCGGCGAGGCGCGTCTAAAAGAGACCAAAAGATGGCACTCGAGGCCGAGTCCTTTCCCTTACGGCTCAATCATCTGCTCGCCGCAGCCGGGTCCGCCAGGAGCCGATCGACGATCCGGACCGCGTCACGCTGCTTCTCAACGATCACGTGACCATAGACGTTCAGCGTTGTACTCGCGGCCGAGCGCCCGAGCAGCGAGCTGACCGTTCCTACGTCAACCCCGGACGACAGCAGCCACGTCGCGAAGGTGTGCCGGAGGCCATGCAGGGTATAGCCCTCAAGTCCGACCTTTGCGCTATCGATCTGAATGCGGCCGAGAGCCCGTACGGCGATGGCGGCTACCCCCGCTCGTCGGTAAACACGTGGCCGCCCGCCACCCACAAATCGCCCGCCTTCTCTTTCCACAGCCCTTGGCGCTTGACTTCGCGATCAAGCGTTTCACGCGCAAGCGTCGACAGTGCGACTTCTCGCACGCGTTCCGACTTCGTCTTCTTCTGTCCGCGTTCGTTGACGACTTCATACCGCGATTCGCAAACGACGACGACGCCGCGTGCCATGTCGATCGATTGCTTGCGGAGTCCCGCGATCTCACCGCGACGCATCCCGGTCGCCAGCGAGAAGAGCACGGCATTGCCACGTTCCGATGCTCCGATGTTCTCGAGCAACTCCGACACGTCAGCTAGGCTCAGCGCGCGCACCTGTGGCTTCGCTCGCCTTGGCGCCTTGACGCCGAAGGGGGCGCCGCGCCCTCGTGTCGCCCAACGCACGGCCGTGACCCGCCCGCTCCGCGCCAACGTACCGCGCGCTACGTTGCACCGCCGGCTCAATGGCCGGGTCCGCATTCCAATCGCCGGCGCTCAAGAGCTCATCGACGTGCTCGACCAACTCTCGAACCACAACGCGCCTCTGAGCGCCCTGCGAGATTGGCTTGATGCCGCTTGTGTCGCTGCGTCCGCGGAGGAGCGATTGCACGCCGAACTACGAGCGCGCCGGGTTCCCGCCGCGCATACGATCGATGCGCTCCGCGCCGCGAAGCTGCTACCTGCGGAAAATGCCGCCCGCCATTGGCACGATTGAAGCCGACTGGGGAAGTAACGTCACAGCTGCGCTCGTCGAGGACTCTCATGACGAGCGCATTGACCTCGTCCGGACCGGACCAGCTACGGAGATTGTCGCCGCCAGACAGACAACTGGCGTGCTCTTCCAGCTCGTCGACGACGCGCGAGAGGAGCTAACGTTGATAGCCGGCGACAACTATCCTGGCCGGTCGTGTTGCCTCACGTAAGACTGTTACCCGATCGGTTGTTGTCGTCCTGGCGGGCGTTGAGTCACGGTTCTGGTCTAGACCGCCCTCCACGGAGCGCAGGCCGGATGAAGGGCGTCGCGCAGCGGTGCCAAGGAACTTGCGAATCCTTCACGCGACCGAGCATCGTGATAGAATGCGCCGATCAGGAGAGCGCTTCGTACGGTGCCTCGCCGTGCGCCGCCTTCCACTCCTGCTAAGCAACGATGACCCAAGCGCGAGAGCCGAACTTCCCTAGCGCGCCGGGCCGAAGAAACGTAAAGTTGGCGAAGGGGCTGCACGTCAGCCCGGTTCTTCGAGGTCTATCTCTATGCGCTCCAGCATGGTTTGCGACCTGCTCTTCTGCATGTTTCTCAGCTCCTGCGCGAGGCTGGCGCCCTCTGCGCTGCCGCCCACGCCCACCACGATCGCGAGCACGCCGGCGCCACGCCAACAGGGGGTGACGCAACGGACGTCGCGCCGGCTGCGAAGCGCCGCCACCATTACCACCGGCGATCCGTACTCCACCGCCGTCTTGAGCGACGCGCCGATCGCCTACTATCGCCTCGACGACAGCGGCACCGTCGCCCACGATAGCTCGCCCAGCGGATTCAACGGAACGATCGGCTCGAGCGTCGTGAGCGGGGCCGCAGGACTGCTCACGAGCAGCGCCGACTCGGGCATGGGCTTTCCCGGCGTACGCGCCAGCACGGGCATCGTCTTGGTTCCACCCAATGCCGCCTTCACAGTCTCCTCCCAGATCACCGTGGAGTGCCTGCTCTCGTTTCCCTCGGTGCCGGCGGCCTACGCGGTTGCGCTGGCGTACGGCAGCGACGCCAGCTACGCGCCCTACGATCTCTACTTCTTGGCCGGCAAGCTCTTCGCGCAGTTCGCGCTGAGCTCAGGCGTGCTGGTCGTCTCCACGCCGAGCGCGCTACAGCCCAACACCACGTACTACGTCGTCGCGACGTACAACGGCAGCACGGGAAGCCTCTATCTCAACGGTGCGCTGGTCGCATCGGCCTCAAAGACCGGCACCTTCATCAACTATGATAGCTCCCACGGGCTTGCCATCGGCGACGACGCGGGACTGAGCGATCCGCCATTCGCCGGCACCGTCGACGAGGCGGCGATCTATGCCAAACCCCTCACGGCGGCTCGCGTGCAGGCGCACTACGCTGCGGGAACGCAAGCACCTGGACCCACGCCGCCGCCGACGCCCACGCCGAGCCCAACGCCAACTCCAACGTCAACGCCCAGTCCAACACCGTCGCCGTCGTCCACGCCCCCACCGGTGAGCGGCGGCTACGCGGCGGCCGTTCTCGCCAGCAAACCGACGGCCTACTATCGCTTGGACGAAACCAGCGGAAGCGTTGCCCACGACAGTTCGCCGAACGCTTTGAACGGCACGATCGGCACCTCGGCGACGCTGGGCGCGCCCGGCTTGCTACAGAGCTCCAGCGACGCGGCCATGACGTTCCCGGGAATCCAGAGCACGGCAGGCATCGTCTCCGTGCCGCCAAACGCCCTGCTGCGCCCAAGCGCGCTGGTGAGCATCGAGTGCCTGCTGCGGTTCGCCAGCGTACCGAGAACCTACGCGGTACCGCTCAGTTACGGCAGCGACGCCACCTATGCGCCGTATGACCTCTACTTCGCCTCCGGTCACCTGGACGCACAGATCGATCTCTCCTCCGGCGCGATAGTCCTCTCGTCGCCTGGCGCGCTGCAAGCCAACACCACCTATCACGTCGTCGTGACCTACGACGGGACGACCATGACGCTCTATCTCAACGGGAACGCCGTGGCCAGTGGCACGAGGACCGGGACGATCGCAGGCTACGACCTCACCCATGGGCTGGCGATCGGGGACGACGCGGGTTTGAGCGATCCGGGATACGCCGGCACGGTCGACGAGGTGGCGATCTACGGCAGAGCCCTCTCCGCGTCGGAGGTAGTGACCCATTACAACGCCACGCTGTCGTCGCAGCCGCCACCGCCGACGCCGACGCCGCCGCCGAGCACGAAGTACGTCGACTGGTCGACCTTCGGCTACGATCTCGCGCGCACGGGCTACAACCCCAACGAAACGACGATCGGCACGAGCAATGTAGCCAACCTCCATCAGATTTGGTCGCAGTCGTTCGGCGGGCCGTTGGTCGCCGAGCCGGTGCTGGCGCAAGGCGTCTCGATCAACGGCTCAACGCAGAACGTGCTCTACGTGGGGACGCAGACGGGTCTATTCACTGCCGTCAACGCCGACACCGGTGCGGTCATCTGGCAAAAGCACCTGGGAACCGTGAGCTACATCTGCTCCAGCTACCCGTTCGGCGTCGCGGGTACGGCGACGTTCGACCGCAAGACGAATCGCGTCTACGTGGCCGACGGCCAGGACCAGCTGCACGCGCTAGACATGGCCACTGGCGCCGAGGCTGGCGGCTGGCCCGGGACGGTGGCGACGATCCCCGATCACAACTTCATCTACTCCGCGCTCACGTTCAACCCCGCGAACGGCTTGATCTACGCCGAGACCTCCTCGACGTGCGACATCTCGCCGTGGACCGGACGCATCGACGTCTTCAATACATCCAGCGCGGCACTGGCCGCCTCGTTCTATCCCACGCAAGGACAGAGCGGCGGCGGCATCTGGGGCTACGGCGGGGCATCGATCGACACCGGCACTTCCGACGTCTACGTTGCGGTCGGGAACGCCGATACGAGCGGAGGCAATCCGCAGAACTACGGCTATGCCGAGAACATCGTGCAACTCGATCCTATGCTCAATCTGCTGGCGGCAAACTACCCTGGTCTGCCCGCGAGCCCGGATGCGGACTTCGGTGCCACGCCCACGCTCTACCAGGCGGCGGGCTGTCAGCCGCAGTTGGCCGCGATGAACAAGAGCGGCGTCTTGGTCGTGTACAATCGTAACGCCATCGCCTCCGGCCCGGTGCAAGTCATCCAGATGTCACCCCCCACCGACTCCGGCAACTTCATCGGACTGCCGGCCTTCTCGCCGGTGACCGGCATGCTGTACGTCGGCGTGCCGACCGATCTGCCCTCCGGGATCTACATGCACGGTCTGGCGGCACTCCTCGTCCAGCCGAACTGTACGCTGAGCCTCGCCTGGCAGCAGGTCTTCGGCGTCAACGGATCGACCGTCCCCTACGACGCCCCGCGCTCACCACCGTCGGTGGCCAATGGCGTGGTCTACGCGGGCGACGGTATCGGGCAGCATGTCCGGGCCTTCAGCGCGCAGACCGGCGCGCTGCTATGGGATAGCGGCAGCACGATCGCCGGACAAACCTTCACACAGCCGGTGATCGACGGCCATCTGTTCGTCAGCTCGTACGACGGCGTGCTCCACGCCTACGGTCTCTAAATTATCCGCCGCGCGGCGGCGATCGGCCCCGGGAGTCGGGTTTGAACAACCCACGCGTATGGGTTAAGAGGAGGCGTGGCTCCAAGGATAGACGAGGCGCTTGGCTTCGAAATCGTCATCAATGTCAGGGACCATCCGCCGCCGCACGTGCACATTTTGCGCGATGAAGCAGAACTGCGGGTCTACCTGACGGGCCAACGGCCGGCCGAACGCAAGTACGGGCGCATGAAATCCGCCGACGAGCGCCGCGCCATAGCGTTGGTGCGCCAGAATCGGGCAAAGGTGGAAGGAGATCGATCCGCAACCATGACTGTCGCGATCAGAGAAAAGGAAGATTTCGTTAACGCTCCATACGCGCTCTATGCCGTGCGTGCGGACGCCAGCCGGAAACGCTTGCGTATCGCATTGACCGATGGCGTTGTCGTCGAGATCCCCATAAAGGCGCTCGGCTCACCATGGACTGAGGCCACCTCTGCGCAAATCGCACGCGTGCGACTCCGCATGGGGGGAAGCTGGCTTTGGTGGGATGCTTTAGGCGAAGGTCTCGTGCTCGACGAGCTGCTGTCAACGACGCTTAAGCTCAATCCCGCGGTGCTGCTCGCGCGTCGAGCGCGTGGGCACCGTGCTTCGCCGGCGAAGGCCGCTGCGGCGCGCAAAAACGGCAGGAAGGGTGGCCGCCCGCGAGCAGCAGCGACGTCGAAGCGATAGGCAGCCGGCCTGTCGGAATCGGAGCGGAATGCCCTTCAGAACGCGACCAACAGGCCCGAGCAGTCGTCGAGAACGAGCAGACGCAGACCGCATTTTTCGTTCATGGAGCCGGTGCTGGACAGCTCAACCAAGGAACGTCTATGGCCACGTGGTGAAGGGCGGCGCCGTCAAGGCCGTCGAGACCATCGACGTGGGCCTGCGTCGTGTGGTAACGCTCGCGAAAAAATGAACCCTTGAGGCGGGTTAAGTTCGGCCGCCTTTGGTCGGCTTCCCCCCGCGGTTGCGTAAGCGGTGACTGGTGCCGGTGAACTCGAAGACCGAGCCATGGTGAATGAGCCGATCGATGACCGCCGAGGCCGTCATGGCATCGGGGAAGACCTGCGTCCACTGCTCGAAGGCAAGGTTCGTCGTAATCGCGAGGCTCTTGCGTTCGTAGCGTTGCGAGATGACTTGAACGAGCAAGTCGGTCGCCTCACGCTCGAAGGGGATGTATCCGAGTTCATCGATCAGAAGGAGGTCGAAACGGTCGAGGCTGCGCAGCTTGCGAGCTAAGCCGCCATCGCGTTTTGCGTCGAGTAATTCGTTGAGCAGTCCGGCTGCGGTGACGAAGAGAGTCCGGTGTCCATTCATGCATGCCGAGAAGCCGATGGCGAGCAGGCAATGCGTTTTGCCGGTTCCCGGCGGGCCGTAAAATACGGCCGTACGGCACTCGTCCACGAACCTGCTCTCCGTGAGCTCGAGGATCTTCATCTTGGGGAGGCCGGCTTGTGCGGCGAAATCGAATGAATCGAACGTCTTCATCGTGGGAAAGCGGGCAGCGGCGATGCGCTGCTTGATGCCATTCTCGTGTCGGCGCTCCATCTCAACGCTCATCACGTCGGCAAGGTAGGCGACCGGATCGTCGACACTCTGGGCGATGCGCTGATAGTTGGCGAGCACCGCGGGGAGCTTGAGTGCTTTGAGGTGCGCTTCGAGCAGTGAAGTGTTCATCGTGCACACTCCACCAGGTTTGCGATCGTGTAGGCGGCCAGATCGATGTCTTGCGCACGGCGGGCTGGCCCAGGGGCATGATCCCCAAGATCGAGTACCGGCAAAGCCACGCGCTGGTCGCGCTGCCGCAGCAGCAGGGCAATGGCCTCCGGGTCGAGCGTTCCTCGCGCGAGCGCGACCTCGGTCGCGACGGTCAGCGCCTCGAGGGAACTTTGCAGCGCCAGCCGCAGAATCGCGGTCCAGGTCTTGGTGGCCGTTGCCTCGTCACGTTCAGCCAGGCGGTCATAAAGGCGCATCAGCGGTTTCGGGAGCCGTTCCCCGGCGAAGGCCAGAGCGCGCGTGGCGGAGCGGTGCTTGCGCGCGATGAGCTCGACGTAATGCAGGGGATCGATGACGGCTTGGCGCTTGCCCTGTGCGCGCCGGTGCTCGGCCACCCGTTCGCCGTCGACGAAGATCACTACCCGCTCGTCGGAGAGCTCGATGGTGGCATGGCGATGGACCAGGCGCGTCGGCACAGAGTACCGGTTAGTTTCAACCGTCACTTCGGCGAACTTGTTAACGCGGGCGTAGGTGCGGATGCACGGATCGGGGAGGCGTTCCGGCAGCGGGCGCAGGTGTGGACGTTCGCGCGCGAAGAGCTCCGCAACCGACTCGGTCTGCGTCGATGGGATGCGCCGCAGCTCTGCCGTACAGAACCGCTCTAGGGTGGCATTGAGATCCGCGAGACGGTCGAAGGACGGGATGGGTCGGAAGAAGTTGTCCTCGATGTAGCCCATGAGCCCCTCGACGCCGCCCTTCTCGTTGCCCTTGGCGGGCGCGGCGAAGACGACCTCCAAGGCCAAGGCGCCGCAGAACGCGGAGAACTCCGCGTTCTGCTCGCGCCGGCGGCCGCGCAGCACCTTGGTGATCGCCGTCTTCGCGTTGTCGAAGACGGCGACGTTGGGGAGGCCACCGAAGTAGCGTAGCGCGCCGAGCAACCCAGCAAAAAGGGCTGGACGATCGCACCGGAGGAACGCCCGCGCGAAGAAATGTGCGCTATAGCTCAAGCGCATCGCAAAGATGTCGAGCTCAAGGTCGACGCCGCCGATGACGGCACGCATCGGCGAGAAATCGAATTGCGCTTGATCTCCGGGCTGGTAGAGCGCCCGGACGAAGGCTTCCGGGGCAACGGTGCGCATGCGGCACGCGGCCACGTACTTGCGCAAAGTGCTCGGGCTGATCCGCAAGTCCTCGTCGTAGCGCTCGCGCAGCAGGGTCCCGATGCGCTTGGCCGTGATCCTGGGTTCTGCGCGCAAGAGGCTGTCGATCACCTCGGCGAATGGATCGAGCCGGTTCGCGCGCTCGTAGCGCGGGGGTCCGGGCGGCGACAGGTCCCGCACGTACTTTCGTACCGTATTTGGGGCCAGGCCCAGCTCTCGGGCAACCCGCTTGATCGGCTCTCCGTCACGGACGCAGCGCAGACGAATGAGTTCCCACGTTTGCATTGAAACCACTCCCTTGGGCGACCTCCCCATGGTCTTTGGTGTGCTAACCAACCATTCGGGAGGTGGCCCCTTCTTGTCTGTTTGGGGGGTTCAATTTTCGGGAGCGCTGGGGTTCAAAAATTCACGAGCGTTTCCAGTCGTGGCGATAAGTAGAAAAATACGTAGAATTCTGATCCATTGAAATATGAAACCCTTGCGGTGCAAGGGTTTCATTCGATTTGGTAGCCCCAGCGAGATTCGAACCTCCGTCCGAGGGTCGCGGCAAATCCCGACCGCTACCGAAGAATCCCGTGAAACAAGGGATTCCGCTCCTTTAGCTTCCCGGCCGCTGCCGCCCGAAACCGGCCATTTCTAACGCGTTTGTTAGACGGCCGTTAGACGAGCGGGCCCTCGACGGTCAAACGGGCATGACACACCAAGCCCCCGCGCCTGTACCTCATCCTTCAACCAGGGACACTTGTTGTTGAAGCCCCTGCCATTCGTCTTCAAGGCGGGCGCTCTGCAACACTCGCGTCTCGGCCAGCTGCTCTATTACTGCTAGCATTGAAGCTGGCCCGCTTCCGTGGATACTCTCCGCTTGGCGGAGAAAGGTCCACCAATGGCCAGAAAGCACCCTCGTTCCTACCCGCCGGAGTTCCGGCATAACGTCGTCGAGCTGGCCCG
>SCRA01000011.1 GCA_004297985.1 bacterium
CCCGTTCCCATCCCGAACACGGCAGTAAAGACCACCAGCGCCGATGGTACGCGGGCCGCAGGGCCCCCGGAGAGTAGGACAGCGCCAGAATGATCGGAAGAAGCCCGCCGGCCGTGCACCGGCGGGCTTCTTGTTTCCCTACGCGCCGAGCGGCGTACGGGAACTGCGGAGGCTCTACCGCCGTTCATCGCGTAAGACGCGGCAAGTGAGCGAGGAGGGCGACCATGCTGCGTGACGACGTGGTGATCCTAGCCGGCGGAACCGGCAACGTCGGAGGCGCGACCCTCGCGGTGTTGCTACGCGAGGGGGCTCGCGTACTCGTGCTGTCGCGGGCGCTCGCTCATGCCGAGGCGGCTATCGAGCGCTATGCGCCGGCAGCGGCGCGCGAGCGCGCCGCAGGCTTCGAGGCGGATCTCGCGGAGCCCGCCGCCGGTGAAGCGGCGGTGGCCGAGGCGGTGCGCCGATTCGGCCGGGTCGACTCCGTCGTGAGCTTGATCGGTGGGCGCATCTTCGTGCCGCTCACGGAGTCGAGGCTCGAGGACCTGCGCGGCAACATGGACGTCAATCTCTATGCCACCTACAATTTGATGCTGCCGGCGCTCCGGGCGATGCTCGGCCAACCGATACGCGAAGGAGCGCGTTCGCGAGGCCGGCTCGTCGCCGTCTCCGCGGGGAGTTCGAAGGACCCCCAGCCGCGTTACGGGCTGATGGGAGCCTCGAAGGCCGCCGTCAACGTCTTGATGCAGGCGATCGCGCGCGAGCACAAGACCGATGGCATCGTCGCGAACTCGCTCGTGCTGGGTACGGTGGCAACCGATCTCGCTCGCAGCTACCTCTCGCCGGAGGACTTCGCAGCCGCGGCGTCGCCCGAAGAGACGGCCGAGACGCTAGCCTTCCTCGTCTCGGAGCGCGCCAGCGGCATCAATGGGGCGCTGATCGACCTCAACGCGCGCGAAGTCGACTAATCACGCTCAGCCGATCACGTGGAGTTTGAGCACGTTGGTTCCGCCCTCACCGACCGGCATGCCGCTGGTGATCGCGACGACCTCGCCGCTCCGCACGAGCCCCTCTTGCTTTAGGCGTTCTTCCGCCAGCTCGATCAGCGTCTCGAAGTAGCGGTAGCTTTGCACGGGCAGAGGATCGACGCCCCAGAGAAGCGCTAGGCGCCGCGCCACGTGCGGGCGCGGGGTAAGGGCGATGATGCGGGCGTGCGGACGGAAGCTTGAAATATGGCGCGCCGTGTTCCCCGTGGTCGTTCCCGTGACGACCAACTTGAGCCCCAGCTCCTCGGTCACGCGCGCCGCCGACCCGGCGATCGCCGTCTCCACCGTATGCTCCGTACCCTCGAGACGACGCAGCCCGAGCTCCTCGTGCGGGTAGCTGCGCTCGACGGTCCGCGCAATCTCTGCCATCACGCGCACCGCTTCGACGGGAAAATCGCCGCGTGCCGTCTCTCCTGAGAGCATCACCGCATCGGAGCCGTCGAGAATCGCGTTGGCGACGTCGGCTGCCTCGGCGCGCGTGGGGCGCGCGGAGTGCATCATCGACTCCAGCATCTGCGTCGCCGTGATAACCGGCTTGGAGGCGCGGTTGGCACGCATGATCAAGTCCTTCTGCACGAGCGGTACCTGTTCCAGGGGAATCTCGATGCCGAGGTCGCCGCGGGCGACCATGATCCCGTCGGCGGCGGCGATGATGTCGTCGATGTGATCGAGTGCCTCGTGCTTCTCGATCTTTGCCAGCACGGGCGTGTGGAGACGGCGCTCGGCGATGAACTCCTTGACGCGCATCACGTCGCGCGGTGAGCGCACGAAGGAGAGCGCCACCCAGTCGACCTCGTGGTCGAGCCCGAAGGCCAAGTGCTCGAAGTCGCGCTCGGTCACGCTTTCCAGGCGAAGCGTCCCCGCCGGATAGTTGATCCCTTGGCGTGGGCGCAGGTCGCCGCCCTGAAGGACCTCGGTACGGACCTCGCTCGCCGTCGTCTCGAGGATACGCAGTTGGATCGCTCCGTCGGCCAGAAAGATATCCGTCCCGGCCTCCACGTCGTCCGCCAATCGAGGGTAGGAGACGGACACCCGCCCCTGCTCCCCGGGGATCTGCTCGGTCGTCAGCACGAAACGACCGCCTGTCTCGAGATGGAGAGCCGAGAGGCCCTCGCTCAGGTCGCCGGTGCGGACCTTTGGACCGGGGAGGTCTTGGAGCACGGCGATGTTGACGCCGAGCTCCGCGGAGAGCGTGCGGATCTCGACGATAGCCGCGGCGTGCTCCTCGTGGGTACCGTGGGAGAAGTTGAGGCGGAAGACGTTGGCGCCGGCGTGCACCAGGGCGCGGAGCGTCTGCGGGCTCCGGCTGGCTGGCCCGACGGTGGCGACGATCTTCGTGCGCTTGAAGGACGCGGAGTTGTCGGTCACGAGACGGCTTTCGGATGCGCCGCACCGGTCGCCCTCTCACGGCAAGAAAGTACTGTGGGACCTCTTTGGCGGCGGGAAGGGCGTCCACCGACACGCTCTGGCCACTTTCACCGGAACTCGCCTTGCGTGGCTCCGGCACCTGTGCTACCATAAAGGGCGGATTACGGTAGTCTATGAGAGAGCGTGGGTCTGCCCACGCTTCTGTGTTGTCAGCGGGTGCTCGCGTGCTCGAGCGGGGCCGAGGATGGTGAAGGAGACAGGCGATCACATCACAGGAGGCGCTGGCCGTCGCGTTCGCGCTGGCCGCGGAACACCTCATCGGTGAGGAGGGGCTCAGCGGCCTCGAGATCGTCGACACGCGCGCGCGGCGCAAGGGGCGGCAGGCCGAGCTCACGCTGATCATCGATCACCCGGACGGCGTGAGCGTCGCACTCTGCGAGCGCGTGAGCGCGCGCGTCAACCACGCGCTGTCGGGCTTCGCGGAGCCCTACACGTTGGAAGTCGAGTCGCCGGGGCTCGATCGCCCGTTGGTCAAGCTGGCCGATTTCGCGCGCTTCGCCGGTCAGCGGGTACGAGTCGCGACGGGGGTTGCCGTCAAGGGAAGCAAGACCCATCGCGGGGTTCTGCTCGGAGTGAGGGAAGAGAACGTGATCGTGGGCATGCGGGACGGCGAGCTGCCGATTCCGCACCGTTTGATCGCGTCGGCCAACATCGAGTACGACATCCGCGCCGATCTGAAACGGGCAAAGGAAGTGAAGACGTAAGTATGCCGAGGAAAACTGCGAAGGCCGCGCAAGCCGAGAGTGCGGGCGAGCGCGATGCGCGCTTGCAAGCGGAGCTCATCGCTGCGCTCAAGGAGATCGAGAAGGAACGCGGGATCTCCTTCGAGATGCTGATCGAGGCGCTCGAGGCGGCATTGATGTCGGCGTACAAGCGTAACTTCGGCGCCGAGGGTAATGCCATCGTCACCGTTGACAGAGAGACCGGCAAGTATCAGGTCTTTCGCCGCCGCACGGTGGTGGAACAGTACTCCGAGGAGCCCGAGGAGCAGCAGAACGAGATCCTCAAGCCGGAGGCGGGCGACCGCTATGAGCCCGGCGACTACTTCGACGTCGAGGTCACTCCGAAGGATTTCGGCCGCATCGCCGCTCAGACCGCAAAGCAAGTGATCGTGCAGCGCATCCGTGAGGCGGAGCGGGACATGGTCTATAACGAGTACGTCACCAAACTCAACGACATCGTCCTGGGAACCGTCCAGCGCTACGAGCAGCGCAACATGTTCGTCGATCTCGGGAAGGCTGAAGCGCTGTTGCCGATTTCGGAGCAGGTGCCGCGCGAGAACTACCGCATTAACGACCGCATCCGCGCCTACGTGCTGGATGTCCGCAAGACGAACAAAGGGCCGCAGATCGTCCTCTCGCGTGCCGCCGAAGGCTTGGTCCAGCGTCTCATGGAGTTCGAAGTACCGGAGATCGAGGACGGCATCGTCGAGATCATGGCGATCTCGCGCGAGGCAGGCAGCCGCACGAAGGTGGCAGTCCACTCCAATCGAGCGGAAGTCGACCCGCTGGGCGCATGCCTTGGGCCGAAGTCGATCCGCATTGCCAACGTCTCCGACGAGCTGCGCGGCGAAAAGATCGATGTGATTCGCTGGTCGCCCGATCCGGCGACGTTCATTCAAAACGCGCTCTCGCCGGCCAAGGTGATCAACGTCGAGCTCTACGAGGACGACGGCACGGCGCTGGTGATCGTTCCCGACTATCAGCTCTCGCTGGCGATCGGCCGCGAAGGGCAGAACGTGCGCTTGGCGGCACGGCTTACGGGGTGGCGCTTGGAGATCGCCGCCGAGGCTGAGGTCGACGAGATGCGCGCCCGCTACTTCCAGGAGCGCGAGGAACGCCTGGCCGCCGAAGGCTTCGCCTACGGCGAAGGGATCGCGCCGGAGGGCGAGGGCGAGGTCGCGGCGGCCGAAAGCGGCGAAGAGGTCATTGCCGCCGAGCCCCAGTCGGAGCTGGACTTGGAGCTGATTCGTAAGCTCCAGGAATTCAAGCGTGAAACGTTTGATCCGCTGCGGAGATCCGAGGAGACTGAAGAGACTGAGTCGCTCTGACGCTGCTTGCTGGACTCCGGAGCGAACCTGTGTTGGCTGCCGGCACAGGCTCCCCCAAGCGGCGCTCGTACGCTTCGTGCGTGACGGCGCCGAGTGGGCTATCGATGTGCGCCGCCGCGCGCCTGGGCGTGGCGTCTACCTCTGCTCCGCAGTATGCGGAGTACGGGTGGCGAAGAACAAGAGGTATCCAGGACTGTCGGCTGCTGCCGAGAGGGAAGCAGATGAACTAAGAGGACGCGACGCGGCCGTGGCCGCGGAGGATGTACGCTAAAGAGATGGCGACCGGTAAATTGCGAATTTTCGAGCTGGCCAAAGAGCTGCAGATTTCATCCAAAGACCTGATGGTGCTCTTTGGAAGGCTCGGCGTCGATGTCAAAAATCACATGAGCGTGGTTGACGACCATATCGCTGACCTCGTGCGCGGGGTTCTTTTGGGGAAGGTGCGCTCGGCGGCCGCCGCGGCATCGGTTGCCCCGACGAGACCCGTTGCCCCAGCGCCGGCCCCCGCGGCTCCGGCCGCGCCGCCGCCGGCTGCCAAGAAGCCCTCGCTGCCGCCCAGGCCGCGCCTGGACATGGGCGGCGCCGGCGTCCCGACGCTGAAGCCGGTGCCCGCAACGCGCCACTCGGCCGCCGAGCCGCAGGTAGCCGAGGCTCCCGTCGCACCGCCTCCGGTCGTCGAGCCTCCGGCCGCCGAGGCTCCGGTCGCCGAAGCTCCCTCCGCGCCGCCGGTGGCGCCTCCGGCTCCCGCAGCGCTCGCTGCCCCGCTCGTGCCGGCTGCCGAGTCTATCGCCGAGCCGCCGCCGGTCCTCGAAACGCCTGCGGCTGAAGCCGGCGCCGCCCCGCCGGCTGCCGTCGCGCCGGAGAAGCCCGCTGCACCTCCCAAGCCTGCTGGCGCCGCGGCGCGCCCGGCCGTGCCGCGAACTGGTATCCCCAGGCGTCCCGGTATGGTTCCACGCCCCGGCGTGGCCCCGCGCCCCGGCGTCGCTCCGCGCCCCGGCCTGCCTCCTAAGCCCTCGCTCTATGTCGGCGATTCGATACCCCGCCTGCGCCCCGTCCCGCAGGGACAAAGCTCGATCCTACCGCCCAAGCCTAAACCGCAGCATCCGGTTGCCGGCGCCGCACCGGCACGCCCCGGCCAGCCCGGCGCCCCGGTCCGTCCGCACCGCGGCAATGGCCCGTTCATCGCCAAGCCCCCGACACCGCCCTCGACGACGGCGGCGCAGGCCTCCGGCCCCGCGCCAACAAGCGCTGGCGCCCCGGCCAGGGGACGCGGGCGCGATCGTGACGAGGCCATCTCCAAGCGCGATCGCGAAAAGGAGGCGCTACTCGACAAGAACCGCCGCCCGCGTCCGCAGCGCGATGCCGCCCCGCAGATTCCCGTGCAGCTCCGCGAGATCGAGATTCCTGATCTCCTTTCCGTGCAGGAGCTTGCGGCCGCGATGAGCATCGCCGCCAAAGACGTCATCAAAGAGCTCATGAAGATGGGCACCATGGCGACGATAAATCAGAACATCGGCAGCGACGTCGCCCAGCAGGTGGCCCGGAAGTTCGGCTTCGAGGCCACCGTCAAAGAAGCCGACGAAGAAGTGGCCCTCTATCAAGAGGAAGACCCGCCGGGGGCGCTCGCGCCGCGTCCGCCCGTGGTCACCGTGCTAGGCCACGTCGACCACGGCAAGACCTCACTGCTCGACAAGGTCCGTCAATCGAACGTCGCCGCCGGTGAGGCTGGCGGCATCACGCAGCGCATCGGTGCCTACACGGTCGAGAAGGATCATCGGACGATCACCTTCATCGATACGCCTGGCCACGAGGCGTTCACCGCGATGCGCGCACGCGGCGCCAAAGGGGCCGACGTGGCGATTCTCGTGGTTGCGGCGGACGACGGTGTCATGCCGCAGACGATCGAGGCGATCTCGCACGCTAAGGCGGCGAACGTTCCGATCGTGGTGGCGATCAACAAGATCGACAAGCCCGACGCGCAGCCCGAGCGCGTCATGCAGCAGCTCACGGAGTTCGAGCTTCAGTCCGTGGAGTGGGGCGGGAAGACCGAGATGAAGCGCGTCTCGGCCAAGAGCGGTGAGGGCATCGACGAGCTGCTCGAGACGGTGCTGCTGGAGGCCGATCTCCTCGAGCTCAAGGCAAACAAGAACCGCCGCGCCACGGGCGTGGTGCTCGAGTCTGCCCTCGATCGTGGCCGCGGCGCCGTGGCCACCGTCTTGGTGCAGAATGGTACCCTGCGTATCGGCGACGTAGTCGTCGTCGGCTCCGCATGGGGCAAGGTACGCGCGCTGATCGATGACAAGGGTCACAACGTCAAGAAGGCGGGCCCCTCGATCCCCGTGCAGGTGATGGGGCTCTCCAGCGTTCCCGCCGCCAGCGACACGCTCACGGTGGTGACCGACGAGCGCGTCGCGCGCGAGATCGCCTCCAAGCGCGGCCAGCGCCGCCGTGACACGCGCATCGCCGCCACGGGCTCGGCGCGTGTCTCGCTGGAGACGTTCATGCAGCAGGAGGGGGAGAAGATCCTCAACCTGGTCGTGAAGGCAGACGGGCAAGGCTCCGTGGAGGCGCTGCGCGCCCGCTTGGAGCAGCTCTCCACGGAAGATGTGAAGATTCGCGTGATCTATGGCGGCGTCGGCGGCATCACGCCCAACGACGTCAACCTCGCCAGCGCATCGAATGCGGTGGTCATCGGCTTCAACGTGCGCCCAGACGAGACCGTCAAGCGCTTGGCCGAGAGCGAGGCAGTGGATCTGCGCTTCTATCAGGTTATCTACGATGTGGAAGACGACCTCAAGAAGGCGATGGCCGGCATGCTCGAACCGATCGTCCGCGAGGTGACGCTGGGCCGCGCCGAAGTGCGCGAGGTCTTCAAGGTATCCAAGGTAGGCACGATCGTCGGCTGCTACGTACAGAGCGGCAAGATCACGCGCAACGCCAAGGTGCGCGTGCTGCGCGACAGCGTGGTCATCTTCGATGGCGCGCTCGAATCGCTCCGGCGCTTCAAGGACGACGTCAAGGAAGTCGCCGAGGGTTACGAGTGCGGCCTCCAAGTGGCGAAGTTCCAGGATCTCAAGCAGGGTGACGTCATCGAGGCCTTCACCACGGAAACGGTGGCCGCGACTCTGGCATGAAGCGTCAACGCCTCGAGAAGATCGATCATCTGATCCAACGCGAGCTTGCGCGGATCGTCGGCGAAGTTCTCAAAGATCCGCGCTTGGGCTTCGTCACTATTACGCGTGTCGATACCACGGCGGACCTCAACTACGCGAAGGTATACGTCGGCTGCATCGGTGATCGTCACCAGGTCAAGCAGAGCCTGCTGGCGCTCGAGTCGGCCAAGCGCTTCCTGCGCGGTGAACTGGGTGAGGCCGTGGATCTCCGCCACACTCCCGAGCTGCTATTCGTCGAGGATCGATCCGCGGAGAAGGCGATTGCCCTCACGCACTTGATCGACGAGGTCGTCAACGAGGAGCGCGCGCAGTCCGGGCCGAGTGGCCCGGAAGCTTTCAAGGGATCGGGGTCCCCATCGAGTGGAGCGGCCCGAGATGAGTGACGCGCGTGAGGGGCAGGCGACTTCAAACCGGGCCGAGTGGCCCGGAAGCTTTCAAGGGATCGGGGTCCTCATCGAGTGGAGCGGCCCGAGATGAGTGACGCGCGTGAGGGGCAGGCGACACTCGATGGGGTAGTGAGCGCTCTACGCGCGCACGAGAGCTTCGTGATGGTCAGCCACGTCAAGCCGGACGGCGACACGTTGGGGGCGGGGCTGGCCCTGGGCTTGGGCTTGCAGCAGCTCGGCAAGCGCGTGGCATACTTCAATGAAAATGCCGTGCCCCGCAATCTGAGGTTCCTTCCCGGCGCCGACCGTGTGCGGCGTGATCTCGGCACGCTCCCCGATGGCACGATGTTCTGCTTCTTCGACATGAGCGACGTGGCGCGTGCGGGGCCATACCTTCCGCCTTTCGACGCCGCCCATACGCTCAACGTGGACCATCATCTCGGTAATACGCGCTTCGCCGCGCTCAACTACATTCTTGAAGCGGAGGCCTCGGCGGGTGCGGTTGTGCTGAAGATTCTCGAGGCGCTGAAGACGGAACTGACGCCGCAGATCGCCGAGTGCATCCTCACGACGCTGATGACGGATACGGGTGCCTTCGCGCACTCCAACACGACGCCCGCAGTCTTGCGCGAGGCGGCGCGAATGATGGAGGCAGGCGCGAACAAGGAGCGGATCACGCAGGAGATCTTCGCCAACAAGCGTTTCGCTGCGCAGCATTTGATGGGCACGGCGCTGGCACGCATGCGCTTCGATGCCGAGGCCGGCGTGGTCTGGACGGTGGTCGATGCCGAGATGCTGGCGTCTTGTGGCGCTGACAGCGAGGACACCGAGGACATCGTTCAGCAGCTGCGTATCGTCGACGGCTGTAAAGTGGCCGTGCTCTTCAAGGCGCTCGAGCCCGGTGAGGTGCGCATCAGCCTGCGCTCCAACGGTGAAGTCAACGTGCAGAGCGTGGCCGCCCGGCTGGGCGGCGGCGGACACTTCCGCGCCGCGGGATGTACGGTTCCCGGCTCGCTCGGCGAGGGCGTCACGGCGATAGCGGAGGCGTTGCGCGCGGAGGGTGTCGCCAGCGCGATGGTCGTCCCCGCATAGCGGTGATGTCGAGCCCGGCATCGGGGATCATCGCCTTCGTCAATGCTTTCAAGCCCGCCGGGATGAGCTCGGCGCACCTCGTCGCGCGCGTCCGCCGGCTCTTCGATCGCGCTCCCACCGGCCACTTCGGAACGCTCGACCCCAATGCTGCCGGCGTGCTGCCGCTTGCCATAGGAGGGGCCACCAGGCTCTTGCCCTATATCGACTCGCGCGGGAAGTCGTATGTCTTCGTGTTGCGTTTGGGCGCAGCGACGACAACTGCCGACCAGTGGGGCGACGTGCGCGCCACGGCCGCCGTGCCGAACGACTGGTGCCGGCGTCTAGAGAGCGTCCGAGGCCGCTTCCTCGGCGATATCTCGCAAATTCCACCGATGGTCAGTGCGCTGAAGCACGAAGGACGCCGCCTCTACGAGTTGGCCCGCAATGGTGAGGAGGTCGTCCGCAGGGCACGCACGGTGCGCATCGATCGTCTAGAGATATTGGGATATGAAGAGAACGCGGTGCGTATGGCCGTCGACTGCTCGGAAGGCACCTACGTCCGTACGCTTTGCGAGGATCTTGCGCACGCGATCGGTACGGAGGGCTGTCTCGCCGCGCTGCTTCGCACGCGCGCGGGGCCCTTCACATTGTCCGCGGCGCGCATGCTGGCGGAGATAGAGAGCGATCCCTCCGTTTGCATCACCTCTCCGCTGGACGTGCTCTCCCTGCCGAGCGTGGTGCTCGAGGAGTCTTCGGTGCGTGACTTTCGTGCGGGGCGCGTGGTGCCGCTTCCCGTACGCCTGGAGGCACGCCACGCATTTGTGCTCGATGCCGGACGCTCGCCTGTGGGGGTGGGGGAGAACTTGGGGGCCTTGCTGCAGCCACGGAAGGTATTCACGTGAAGATCCATCACGAGCTTGCGCGAAACGGACACGGCGCGGCGCTGTCTTTGGCGATCGGCTTCTTCGACGGTTTCCATCTCGGCCATCGCGAGATCATACGGCGATGTCGTACGATCGCGCGGCTAGGCTGGTCGGTCGGCGTCCTCACCTTCAGCAATCATCCCGCTACCTTCTTGCGCCCCGGAAGCGAACCGCCGCTGATCGTGCCGCTAGAGGAACGCGTCAACCGCTTGGCGGAGGCCGGCGTCGACGAGCTCTTTCTCGTTCCGTTCGACGGCTCGATCGCACCGTTGACGCCGGACGAATTCGTGAATGGCGTTCTCGTGCGCCGTCTGGGCGTGGGCGCCGTCGTCGTCGGCGAGAACTTTCGTTTCGGAGCGCAGCGTGCCGGAGAGCTCGCCTTCTTGCGCACTTCACTCGCGCCGTGCGGCGTTCCCGTGGAAGGCGTGACCACCGTAACCGTCGAGGGCGAGCGCGTGTCCAGCACGCGTATCCGGCGCGAGATCGCCAAGGGTCACTTGGCGCCTGTCGATGCGATGCTGGGGCGCCCGTATGCGTTGCGCGGACGCATCTGCCTGGGCGAGGGGCGCGGCCACGCGTTGGGGTGGCCCACTGCGAATGTTGAGGTCGCTGAGCGGATCGTCATCCCGAAGGATGGCGTCTACGAGGGGTATGCGCGCGTGGATGGGCGCGATTACCGCTGCCTGCTCTCTATCGGCACGAAGCCGACCTTCGCGCCTCAGGCGCGTAAGGCGACGCTGGAGGCCTGGCTCGTCGATTTCCAGGGGAGCATCTACGGCCGCGAGATCGAGCTTTCGCGGCTGCGTTTCCTGCGCGACCAAGTGCGTTTCGAGAGTGTCGAGGCGCTCTTGAGGCAGATGGAGGAAGATGCCAAGGCGGTACGCTTCCCCACGGCTTTCTAGTGTACTTCGCGCTGGCCTGATTGCCGGTGCGCTCTGCGCGCTGTTTTTTGCTGTCCTCGCACGAAGCGTGGTTGCGGCTCCTGCGCCGAGCCCCGGTCTCGACCCCGCGATGTCTGCCGAGATCGACGCGCTGGCGCAGAGGGAGATCGACGAAGGGCACGCCCCCGGGATCTCGCTGGGCGTGGGTCGCGGCGACGTGCTGCTCTACGCTCGCGGCTACGGAGAGGCCGACGTGGCCGGTCATGTGCGCGCCCGCCCCGAGACGGCGTATGCCGTCGGCTCGCTGACCAAGCAGTTCACCGCGGCGGCGATCCTGCTGCTGGCGCAAGACGGCGCGCTCTCGATCGACGACGCGCTCTCGCAATACGTTCCGGAGTTCAACGGCTCGGCGGAGATCACGCTGCGGGAGCTCCTCCAGCAACGTTCCGGAGTCCCGGACTATACGCGCGTGCCGGGGCTCGATCCAACGCAGACCATCGACTGGCGCGCCTTCATCGGTGAGGTGAATCGTCTGCCCGCCGAGTTCGCGCCGGGCAGCGCGTACCGCTACAACAACCTCAACTACCTGCTGTTGGGGAAGGTTGTCGAGCGCGTGAGCGGTGGGCCGTTGGAAGCCTTCGTCGCGCGGCGCATCGCGCGCCCCCTCCATCTCACTTCCACGGGCATGCTCCCCGAGCGCCAACCGCAGGCGGTGGGCTACACACGCCTGGGCGGTGCCGCCGTTCCGGCGCGCCGCTGGGATCCAAGCCTGCTCGGCGGCGCGGGCGGCTTAGTCTCCAGCGCCGTGGACCTGGTGCGTTGGGACGCCGCGCTCTTCGGCGGTCGAGTCCTCTCGCCGTCGTCGTTGGCGATCCTGACGACGCCCGGCGGTGAGGAGGACTACGCGATGGGATGGGTCTCCGAACTGCGCGGGCGGGAGCATCTCTTGTGGCACAACGGAGAGCTGGGCGGTTTCCAGGCGATGAACGCGGTACTTCCGAAGCGCGGTCTCTTCGTGGTGGTGCTGGAGAACACCGACGGTCTGAACGCTCCCGCCCTTCAGCCCGACGTGTTGGCGCGCCGGATTATTGCCGTCCTGGAACCGGGGAGCGCTTTCGGCGAGGGGGCTGCGGTGCAGGAGCGCGCGCTGCCCGCTGATCCCGCCCTCGCTGCACGCGTGGCGATGTGGGTCAGGCAGTTCGAGACGGCGCGGATCGACCGCTCTGGAGTAACGCCCGGGATGGATGCGGCTCTGACGCCCGCTGTCGAACGCGAAACGGCCGCCGCTTGGGCTCCTTTGGGAACGCTCTCCAAGATCGAGATACTGGGTCACGAGCAACGCGACGCCCTCGACGTCTACGTACTGCGCCTGGAGTTCGCGCGCGGTCCCTTCGTCTGGAAGATCGCCGTCACGCGCGACGGGAAGCTGGCCGGCGCAGGGAGTCTCGAGCCGGCGCGCTAGCGATGCCGCGCGCAATACCCCCCTTGGGGGAAGGAGGCTCCCCCTCCCTTGGTCCAACCCGCATGCATGGATGCGTTGCTGATTGCCGTCCCGCGTGAGACTCTGGAGGGCGAGCGCCGCGTCGCCGCCGTTCCCGGTACGATATCACGGCTGGTCGCGCTCGGTGCGCGTGTCTCCGTCGAGTCTTCCGCCGGCACGTCTGCCGGCTTCACCGACGAGGCTTTCCGCGAAGCGGGCGCGGAGATCGCCGTCGACGGCGCGGCCCTATGGGCGAGCGCCGACATCGTCACCAAGGTGGCGCGCCCGAGCGATGGCGAGATTGCGCGCCTGCGCCCGGGGAGTGTGCTGGTCTCCTTTGTCAATCCGTTTGGCGATCCGCAACGGGCGCTCGCGCTCGCCGAGCACGGCGTGACGACGCTGGCGATGGAGCTGATTCCCCGCATCTCGCGCGCGCAGAGCATGGATGCGCTCTCGTCGATGAGCACGGTGACAGGTTACAAGGCCGTCATCTTCGCCGCGGCACAACTGCCCAAGCTCTTTCCACTGCTGATGACGGCGGCGGGAACGATTGCCCCCGCGCGCGTCCTGGTGCTCGGCGCCGGCGTTGCAGGATTACAGGCGATCGCCACGGCGCGACGCCTCGGTGCGGTGGTCACCGCCTTCGACACACGCGCGGTGGTGAAGGAGCAAGTAGAGAGCCTCGGTGCGACGTTCCTCGCGCTGGAGTTGCCGACACGCGACGCTGAGGCGGCGGGCGGCTACGCACGTGCGCTGACGCACGAGGAAGAGGAGCAGGAACGTGCGCTGGTCGCCAAGGCCGTCGCCGAGAGCGACGTCGTCGTGACCACCGCACTGGTCCCTGGAAAACGTGCCCCCATCCTCGTCACCGACCAGACGTTGGGCGCGATGCGCCCCGGATCAGTGGTGGTCGATCTCGCTGCGGAGGCCGGCGGTAACTGCGAAGGCGCCCTCCCGGGGCAGAGCGTGACGCTCCACGGCGTGACCGTGATCGCGCCGCTCAACGTGCCCAGCAGCGTGCCGACGCACGCCAGCCAGCTCTATGCGCGCAACATCGCCAACCTGCTGGCCTTGATCGTAAAGGATGGCGCGCTGCACATCGACCTCGAGGACGAAGTCGTGCGCGGGACGTGCCTCACCCACGACGGAAGAGTCCTCCATGCCGCGACGGCGGCACTGCTTCAGACGACGGAAAGGAAGTGATGGCTACTCATCTGCTTTCGGAGCTGACGGTCTTCGTCTTGGCGGTCTTCGTGGGCTTCGAGGTGATCTCGAAGGTACCGACGCTGCTGCACACGCCGTTGATGTCGGGCACCAACGCAATTCACGGAATCGTCTTGGTAGGTGCGCTCTTGGTGGCTGGGGTCGCCCACGGCCCGCTGGAGCATGTGTTGGCGATCGGGGCGGTGACGCTGGCTACCGTGAACGTGGTCGGCGGCTTCCTGGTTACCGATCGCATGCTCGAGATGTTCAAAAAGAAGCCCCAAGCATGAGCGAGACGATTGCAGCGGCTCCCTGGATCACGCTGACCTATCTCGTCACGGGGATCTGCTTCATCCTCGGGCTGAAGTGGCTGAGCTCTCCGAGCCGCGCGCGCCAAGGCAATCAGATCGCGGCCGTCGGCATGGTGCTGGCCTTGGCCGCGACCGTGCTCTCGGGGGCGATTCACTCCATCGGCGACATCGTCATCGGCGTGGTCATCGGCGCAGTTTTGGGCGCTGTGGGCGCGCGCCGAGTCAAGATGACGGCGATACCGCAGATGGTCGCTATCTTCAACGGCGCCGGCGGCGGAGCCGCGGCGCTGATCTCGATGATGGACTTCCTCCAGACGGAGCGTAACGGCAACGTGCTCACGCCCGACGTGTCGGTGGCGGTCGCACTCAGCGCAGTCATCGGCTCGGTGAGCTTCGCCGGTTCGATCATTGCCTTCGCGAAGCTGCAGGAGATCCTATCGGGGCGACCCGTGGCCTTCCCGGGCATGCGCATCGTCTCGGCGCTGGTGTTGCTCTTCATCGTCGTCATGGCGGTGGCGATCATCGCCTTCGGAGGCGGGGAGGGCGCGCTCTATGCACTCGTAGCGGCGGCGCTGGCGCTCGGCCTGTTGATCGTGCTGCCGATCGGCGGCGCCGACATGCCGGTCGTTATCTCGCTGTTGAACTCGTTCACCGGTCTTGCCGCGGCCTTTACCGGCTTCGTGCTCGGCAACGACGTGCTCATCATCAGCGGCGCGCTCGTCGGCGCGTCGGGCGCGCTGCTCACTCATTTGATGAGCAAGGCGATGAACCGCTCTCTTCTCAACGTGCTCTTCGCCGGGGTCGGTGCGGGCGGCGGTGAGGCGTCGGCGAGTTCGCCAGGGGGCACGGCGCGCTCTACCACGGTCGACGACGTGGCGACGATGCTGGCTTACGCCGGCCAGGTCGTCGTCGTTCCCGGTTACGGCCTGGCGGTGGCGCAGGCACAGCATAACGTGCGTGAGCTCGCCGACGCGCTGGAGAAGCGCGGCGTCACCGTCAAGTATGCCATCCATCCCGTGGCCGGACGTATGCCAGGCCACATGAACGTGCTGCTGGCCGAGGCCAACGTGCCCTACACGCAGCTCTTTGAGATGGAGCAGATCAACCCCGAGTTTCCGCGCACGGACGTCGTACTGGTGATCGGCGCCAACGACGTGGTCAATCCCGCTGCGCGAACGGTGCGCGACAGCCCGATCTACGGCATGCCGATCCTCGACGTCGATAAGGCGAAGTCGATCGTCGTACTCAAGCGCAGCATGCGATCCGGTTTCGCAGGGGTCGACAACCCGATCTTCTACGATTCGAAGTGCTCGATGCTCTTCGGCGACGCCAAGGACTCCGTGGTCAAGCTGATAGGCGCCGTCTCCAAGGTTTGAGGCGTCGCGAACGGCGAAGTGGGGGCGCATGATCCAGGTGCGCCCTCTGCTCTTCTCCGTTGCGCTCGCCGCCTCGACCCTGCTGACCGGCCGATCGCCCGGCATCGCCGCGGCGCCGCCGCATCGCGATGCTCCGGCGCCGGCGTTCACGCTCCCGCTGGCCGACGGCCATGGAACCATCAGCCTCGCGGCGCTCAAGGGTCATCCCGTCTATCTCAACTACTTCGCCTCGTGGTGCCCGCCGTGCAACGCGGAGGCGCCGAGCCTGGCCAAACTCGCGGCCACGTTCAAGTCCAAGGGGCTGGTGGTGATCGGCATCGACGAGCTCGAGGGGGCGAAGCAAGCGCTCGGCTTCTCGCGCAAATACCGTTTGCCATACGAAGTTGCGCTCGATGGTGACGGCACGATCGGCGCAGCGTACGGCGTCGCCGCGCTCCCCGTGCACGTCTTCATCGATCGCGACGGGAAGGTCGCGTACTACCAGCCAGGTGAGATGGACGCCGCCCAGATCGAGCGCCACATCGAGGCGATCGTCAAGAAGTAAGGCTCAGATCGCCGCCGATATGGGCGATGCTGCCCTTGGGGAAGGCGCCCCGGAGCAAGGCGGCCGAGAGTGGATTGGAGACCAACCGCGCGACCGTGCGGCGGACCATGCGCGCTCCCGGACCATCCTGCCGTGCGGCGCGTGCGAGTGCGATGCGCGCTGCGTCGTCCACGCGCAACTCCACGCCGCGCTCGCGTAGGCGCGCGGCTACCTCCGTGAGGTGGAGATCGACGATGCGCGCCAACTGCTCGAGGTCCAGCGTGCCGAAGTGGACCACCTCGTCTATGCGCCCCAGCAGCTCCTCGTCGAGCGTCAAGGCGAGCGCCGAGTCCTCGGCATGAGTCGTCATGACCACGATGGTGTGGCGGAAATCCACGGTGCGTCCATGGGCGTCCGTGACGCGCCCCTCGTCGAGCAGCTGCAGCAGGATGCCCGAGACGTCGGGGTGGGCCTTCTCTATTTCGTCGAAGAGGACGACGCTGTAAGGGCGCCGGCGCACCGGCTCCGTCAGCAGACCCGCCTCCTCATGGCCTACATATCCAGGCGGGGCGCCTAACAGCCGCGACGCGCCGTGGCCCTCCATGTACTCCGACATGTCCAGGCGTACCATCGCCTCGTCCGAGCCGAAGAGGAAATGCGCCAAGGCGCGTGCCAGCTCGGTCTTGCCGACGCCCGTTGGGCCGGAGAAGAGCAGGCTCAGCGGGCGCCGCGGGTCCTTGAGGCCGGCACGCGCACGGCGTACCGCGTCGGCCACGGCGGTTACCGCGGTGTCTTGGCCGATGATGCGCCGCGCAAGGGTCTCCTCGAGCGAGAGCAGGCGCGCCGCCTCTCCCTCCTCGAGATGGCGCTGCGGCACGCCCGTCCACTGCGAGACGACGGCCGCGACGTGATCCGGCGTAACGTGCCCTCCGCCGCGCAACGCTACGCCCGCAGCTGCCTCGTCGATGAGATCGATGGCCTTGTCCGGGAGGCGGCGCTCGGCCACGTACTGCGCGGAGAGCGCCGCCGCCGCCAGCAGCGCGTCATCGCCGATCTCCACGCCGTGGTGCTCCGCGTAACGTTCGCGTAAACCGCGTAGGATCTCGACGGTCTCCTCGATGCTGGGCTCGTCGACGAACACGGGTTGGAAGCGCCGCTCCAATGCGGCGTCGGCCTCCACGTAGCGGCGATACTCATCGAGCGTCGTCGCGCCGATGCACTGCAGCTCGCCGCGCGCCAACTCTGGCTTGATCATGGAGGCGAGATCGAGCGAGCCCTCCGCGCTCCCTGCGCCGACCAGCGTATGGAGCTCGTCGATGAACAGGATGACGTCGCGCGAGGCGGCGCGGATCTCGTCGAGAATGCGCTTCACGCGCCCTTCGAACTCGCCCCGGTACTTCGTTCCGGCCACGAGCGGCCCAACGGAGAGCGCGAGCACGCGCTTCCCCTTGAGCGCGGAGGGAACCGCACCTGCCATGATGCGCGTGGCCAACCCTTCCACGACGGCAGTCTTGCCGACGCCGGGCTCGCCGATCAGCACGGGGTTGTTCTTCGCGCGGCGTGCCAAGACGTTGATCACGCGCTCGACTTCGCGCTCGCGGCCGATGACCGGGTCGAGCCGCCCCTGTGCCGCCAGCGCGCTGAGATCGCGCGAGAACGAAGAGAGCGTCGGCGTCCCGCTGCGCAGGCGCTTGGCCCACTCGAGCGGCGTCTGCAACGGCGAGGCGCCGTTCTCCGCGTGCCCTTGGTCGCGGCGCGTCATGCGGTCGGCGACGATCGCCGCCCCCAGCGCCAGCCCCATGGAGAGCAGGGCGGCACCAGCGAGCGGTAGGTTGGTACGGTGGCGTGCCGCGGCGCACTGCGCGCAGAGTTCCTGACGCTGCGCTCGGCCGCCTCGAAAGGTGACGTCGGAGAGCGTAGCCGGGCGCAGTCCGCATACGTGGCAGAGCGGCGCGCTCATCGCACGAGCTCGTATGTGATGGAGACGTTGGCGAAGATGCGCACCGCGCCCGGCGTCACCTCGGTTGGGACCTGCGCGGCCATCGCTCTCATCACGGGAGGTTGCATGGGAGCGATGGTCCGCTCGCCGCCCACGAAGATACGGTGGATCGCACCGAGCCGTGCCCCGGAGGCGGTCGCGGCGGCGAGGGCCTGCGACTTGGCGTCGGCCACCGCCTGACGCACCGCCTCGAGATAGGCGCCGTGACGATCCGAAACGTCGTAGACGACGCCGCCGACGCTCGTGGCCCCCGCGGCGATCGCTGTGTCGATCACGGCGCCGACCTTGGCCGCTGCGGAGCTGATCTCCAGCGTGTGGTTTACCACGTAGCCGTAGCGTTCGCCGTTCACGACGGCCGTGCCCGCCGGGCGGCGCACGGGAACCGTTGGCGGCGTGGGCTCGGGACGCGGGTTGTAGCGCAGGTTGTAGTACTGGGTGACGATCGCGCTCGAGGGGATGCCGCGGCTTTCGAGGGCAGAGCGCACGCGGGCCGCGATGGCCGCGTTTTGCTGGGTGGCCGCCGATGCCGTCTCGCCGTTGGTTTCAACGGAGAGGCTCGTGCGCGCGATATCGGGCTCACGGGCGATCGAGGCCGTCCCGTTGACGGAGATGATCGGTGTCTGCTTCTCGGTCGGCACGGCTGAGGCCGGGGCAGCCACGGGGAGGGTGGCCATGAGCATGAGGCAGAGGCTCCCCATCAAACGAACGTTCATACACCTCCAAACGCAGCGGTACGCGGCGACGTCGCATGTCCCCCCGTCCTGCGGGCCCTAGGGCGTCAACAAGACTTCCGGATGGAGATAGCCGGTGATGCCGTTCAAGACGAACTGAACGGCCAGCGCCGCCAGCACGACCCCCGAGAGGCGCGTGAGCACGTGCATCCCCGTCTGTCCCGCCAAGCGCATCAGCCGTTCGGCGAAGAGCATCGTCAGATAGCAGGTGGCGATGGCGAGCACGAGCGCCCCGATTACCACGCCCAGCTTGAGAGGATCGCCTTTGGCCAGCTCGACCAACAGGATGACGGTCAAGATGCTCCCCGGACCGGCGATCATCGGAAAGGCGATCGGGAAGACGCTGGGATCGGTTCTGGTAGCCGCCTCGCTGCGCTCCAGCTCGGTCTCGCGCGCTCCGGTGGGGCGTCCGAAGATCATGTCCAGTGCCACGAGGAAGAGCAGTGCTCCGCCCGAGATCGAGAACGCGGGGAGCGTGATGCCCAGCAGATGGAGAACTTCGCGCCCGGCGACCCCTGACAAGAGGACGACGATTCCGGCGATGATCGATGCTTTGAGAGGCACGCGCCGGCGCATGGACGGGGGCATACCCGCGATGGCAGCTAGATACATGGGTACGAGGCCGAATGGATCGACCATCGTGAAGATCGTCGCCACGGCGGCAGCCGTAAAATGGAGAAGGCTTGCCATCGCTCGTCCCATTATCTGCGACGATGCAGGCAACCTCCAGCGCTCCCTCCGTGCCCGTGAGGCAAGGACACCACCGCCGGCCGCGAGAATGCGGGCCCCGAGAGAGATTGCTTCGACTGGATCGCTGGGGAGAGTCTAGAAAGGTTACCGCCTCATCATGGCCTATGTGATTTGCGAGCCGTGCATCGGTGTGAAGGATAAGTCGTGCGTCGACGTCTGTCCGGTCGACTGCATCCACGGCACGGACTCCGACGAACAACTCTACATCGATCCCGAGGTCTGCATCGACTGTGGGGCGTGCGTCTCCGCGTGTCCCGTCGAAGCGATCTATGCGGACACGGATGTCCCTGACAAGTGGCAATCATACATCCAGAAAAACGCCGACTACTACAAGAAGTAGCGCGGCCCGCCCGGCATCTCCAGCGAGGCGGCTCCGCGAGGAGTCGCTTCGCTTGTTAGTCGCTCTACATGGGGGTGTGCCGCGTTTGGAGCCGTTCACCGAGCCTATCGTCTGCGAAGGTGTCTGGAAGGTCTACGGCAGCGGTGAGGAGCGCGTCGAGGCCTTGCGCGGCGTCGATCTGCGCGTGGCGCGCGGCGAGATGGTTGCGCTGGTAGGTGCGAGCGGCTCGGGCAAGTCGACGCTGCTCAACGTGATCGGATGCGTCGACGTTCCCACGCGCGGCGAGGTGACCGTCGCCGGCGAGCGCACCTCGCAACTCGACGACGAACGCCTTACCGCGCTCCGTCGCGTGCACGTGGGCACCGTCTTCCAGTTCTTCAATTTTCTCCCCACCATGACGCTGGAGGAGAACGTCGAGCTGCCGCTGGTGCTGGCCGGAGAGCCCGGCCATCGGCGGATGCGCCGCGTGGGCGAGCTGTTGGAGCGCGTGGGCGTTGCGGCGCAGGGGCGTAAATATCCTTCGCAGGTCTCCGGGGGCCAACTGCAGCGCGCTGCCGTGGCGCGCGCCGTCGCCCACCGCCCGGCGGTCGTTCTGGCCGATGAGCCGACCGGCAATCTCGACTCCGTCTCCGGCGCGGCAGTGCTCGCTCTGCTGCGCGAGATCGCCGATGAAGGGCAGACGATCCTCATGGTCACGCACAGCCAGGAGGCGGCGCGTGTCGCCGATCGTGTCGTGCAGATGCGCGATGGACGGATCGTGGCATGATCGCCGCCTGGCTGCTGCGCGCGCTGGTCATCGGCTACGTGCGCGAGCATCCGTGGCGCACGCTGATGACGGTCGTGGCGGTGGCGCTCGGAGTGGCCGTCGCGGTAGCCGTTCAGCTCGCCAATGCCACGGCCGTGCGCTCGTTTCAGAGCAGCGTCAACGTGGTGAGCAACCGCGTGAACCTCCAGATCGTCGGGGACGGCGCACCCCTCGACGAGCACGCATTGGTGGCTGTCGAGCGGATACCCTCGATTACCTATGCGCAGCCGACGGTGACGGGAACGATCCTGGTTGGTTCGCACCCCGCCGATCCGCGCTCCGGCGAGATGCTCCCAGTCATCGGCGTGGATGTCCTGCGCCCCTATCCCGGTGCACAGGCGCAGGAGGCAGCCTCAGGGGAGAATGCGCCGGGCCAGCACCAGCCCAGCTTGAGCAGTTTGGTCGAACAGAACGGCGTCTTGGTCTCGCAGCGCGTTGCGGCGCGCTACCGCCTGCGCCAAGGATCGCGCTGGGGGGTGATCGTCGGTGTCCGCCGCTACGACCTGCGTGTCGCCGCCGTCCTTCCGCCGATCGTGGGCGTCGATTCAAGCGTCGTCTTCGCCGATATCGCGACTGCGCAGGAGCTTTTCGGCGAGGTGGGGCGACTCGACCGCATCGACTGCGTGGTGGAGCCGGCCTCCGACGTGCCCGGCGTCACCACCGCACTGCGCCGCGTCTTGCCGCCCAATGCGCGGGTGACGACGCCGCAGCGCCGAACCGGCGAGATTGCTTCGCTGCTGCGCTCGTTCCAATTGAATCTCGCCGCGCTGGCATACGTGGCATTGCTGGTTGGAACCTACCTCATCTACAATGCAGTGGCCATCGCTGTCGTCCAGCGTCGAGGTGAGATCGGCGTTCTGCGCGCGCTGGGGGTCTCGCGCCGCGCGATCTTCGCCGTCTTCGTCTGTGAAGGGATGTTCGTGGGAGCCCTTGGATCGGCGCTCGGCGTCGTGCTGGGGGCGCTGTTGGCGCGTAGCGCCGTCGCCGCGGTGACGCAGACGGTGAGCTCGCTCTACGTCTTCGAGCACGCAGACGGCGTCATCTACGACTGGCGGGTGTTCGCGTTCGTCTTCGCCGTCGGCGTCGTTGCCTCCACGCTCTCGACGCTTCCGCCGGCGCTCGAGGCCGCGGGGACGGAGCCGGCCACCACGATGCGCGCCGGTGCCTTCGAGCGGCGATCGCCGCGCCGGCTGCGCCTCTATGCCGGCATAGGTTTCGCCGTGCTGGTACTTGGTTGGCTTCTCACGCTGTTGCCCGCGGTGAACGGCGTCCCAATCGCCGGGTTCGCCGCCGGCCTGGCTTTCGTCTTCGGCATCTCGTTAGCCGCGCCGCTCGGGCTGGGGATATTGGCTCGCTTCGCGACACCGGCGCTCGTACGCTTTCCAAGCGCGGCGCTAGGGGCGCGCAACCTTGGCGCCTCGCTGCGCCGCAACGGTGTCGCGCTCGCCGCTCTCGCCGTTGCGGTGGGTATGAGCGTGGCTATCGGCACGTTGGTCTCCTCGTTCCGAAGCACGGTCGCGGCGTGGACCGGTCAGACCCTCAAGGCGGACCTGTTCATCACGCCGCCGGGACCTCAGAATACCGGCTTCGACGAGGCGACGGGGATGATGCTTCCCGTGCGCATCGCGCGACTCCCCGGCGTGGCGGCGATCGACATCTTTCGCGGCACCGAGATTCACGTTCGCGGACGGCTCACCAACCTTGGTGCGACGAATTTCTCTAGTTTGGAGCGGCGCGCGAAGATGGAGTTCATCGGGCGTGTCGATCACGCGCGCCTTCAGCGCGAGCTCGTGGACCGCGACGCGGTCGTGGTGAGCCGCCCCTTCACCGTGCGCTTCGGCGTACGCCCTGGAGAGACGATCACGCTCACCACGCCTTCCGGGCCCCGTGTGTTCTCGATCGAAGCGGTCTACAACGATTACTCGAGCGATGCGGGATTCGTGGTGATGGACATCGCGACGTATCGCCGCTGGTGGCACGATCGGACGATCAACTCGATCGCCGTCTACGCACGTCCGGGCGTGGAGCTGAGCGCGTTGCGGACCAGCGTCGCGCGTGTGGCCGCCCCAGCCCGCCTAACCGTGCAGACGACGCGCGAGCTGCGCGCTCAAGTGTTGCGGATCTTCGATCGCACGTTCGCCATCACGTCCGCACTCTACGCGATCTCGATTGCTATCGCCATGCTCGGCGTGACCACGGCGCTGGCCGCGCTCGTGCTCGAGCGCAGGCGCGAGATCGGTCTGCTGCGCTACCTAGGGCTGAGGCGTTCCGAGGTACGTGTGATGGTGCTCGTCGAGGCGGGTCTGCTCGGTGTGGGGGCCGCTGTCGCCGGCATCGTGCTGGGCATGGCGCTCGGCCTGCTGCTCATCTATGTTATCAACGCGCAGACGTTCGGCTGGCTCATCGAGCTGCGCGTCCCTTGGCGCTCGTTCCTTGAGCTCTCGGCGGCCGTGATCGTGGCGGCCCTCGCGGCGGCCGCGATGCCGGCCAACGTGGCGGCGCGCATGGCGACGGCTGCGGCGGTGCGGGAAGAGTGAGACGGCTGCTGGCGCTCGCCCTGATCGTAACCTGCTGCGCGGCGGGCTGGCGCAGCGCTGGGACTCCATACGTGTTTTCCTTCCCGCGCGACCACGGCAGCCACCCGAACTACCGGCTCGAATGGTGGTACTTCACCGGCCACCTGCTGGCGGACGACGGCCACCGCTACGGCTTCGAGCTGACCATCTTTCGCATTGGAATCACACCGGGTGCGCCTACGCCGCGCCCCGGCCAGTCGCGGTGGCGCAGCGGCGAGATCTTTCCCGCGCACTTCGCGCTCAGCGACGATACAGGTGGGCGCTTCAGCTACGCCGAGCGTCTGGTGCGCCCTGCCCTCGGTGAGGCTGGTGCTGCGCGCGAAGCCCTCGACGTTCATGCCGGCGACTGGTCGGTCCGCGGCATCGAACCCATCCGCCTCCACGCGCAGACGCGCGCCGAGGGCGTTACGCTACGCCTGCGCAGCCTCAAGCCGCCGGCCGTCCAAGGCCACGACGGCATCTCGCGCAAAGGATCCTGCGCCAGTTGCGCCTCGCACTACTACTCGATGACCCGGCTGGTGGGCGAGGGGAGTGTGCGCGTGGGCGCGCGGCGCCAATCCGTGCGGGCGCTGGTCTGGATGGACCACGAGTTCGGCAGCGACGAGCTGGAGTCCAATGTCGTGGGCTGGGATTGGTTCGCGCTGCAGCTCTCCGACGGGCGGGAAGTGATGCTCTACCACCTGCGGCGGCGCAACGGGACCTTCATCCCGGCCTCCAGCGGGAGCGTGGTCGCGCGCGACGGGGGCGTGCGTCATCTGCGCGCCGCCGACTTCTCGATCGTGCCGGTGGGCGCGTGGCGCAGCCCTCACAGCCATGCGCTCTATCCCAGCGGCTGGATCGTGCACGTCCCCCTCGCCGCTCTGAGCGTGCGTATCGTGCCGCGGCTGCGCGACCAGGAGCTGGTCAGCCGCGGCGTCAGCTACTGGGAGGGCGACGTCTGTCTCGAGCCCCTTTCGACGGCGGCGAGCAATCGCGCAGCAGTGGAGGGCGCCTGCACGATGGGGCAGGGGTATGTCGAGCTCACGGGGTATGCGGGCGAGGTGCCTCGATGATTCAAGCAGCCTTCCTCGTCGCCCCTAGGCGCGTCGAGTTCCGAACCGTTCCGTCCCCTATTCCCGGACCCGGCGAGGTCGCGGTGCGCGTGCGTGCCGCGCTGACCGACGGCACCGATCTCAAAGCCTTTCGTCGCGGTCATCCCAAGATGCCGATGCCCACGCGCTTCGGGCACGAATTCTCCGGCGATGTCGCAGCCGTCGGCCCCGGCGTGGCAAACTTCGTGGTCGGCGATGCGATCATGGCCGTCCACTCGGCGCCGTGCGGCCGGTGTCACTGGTGTCGCGCAGAGCAAGAGAACCTCTGCGCCACGATCATGGAGACGAAGATACTGGGGGCCTATGCCGAGCAGATTCTGCTGTCGCGGCCCATCGTTGAACGCAACACGTTCTCCAAGCCGGCCTCGCTCTCGTACGAGGCGGCAGCCTTTCTCGAACCTTTGGCCTGCGTGGTTCACGGCGTTTCGCTGCTGGCGCCGCGCGAAGGCGACCTCGCCGTAGTGATCGGAGCCGGTGGCTTCGGCCTTCTTCACGTCATTCTGCTGCGCGCCTTGGGCGTGCGCGTGGCGGTCATCGGCCGAGGGGCAGCACGCTTGGAGATGGCACGGGCCCTGGGTGCAGAGTGGGGCCGAGAGGTCACGCTCGACCGGCGCACGTTGAGCGAGGCGCGCGCGCTGGTCGAGGAGATCACCGACGGACGCGGCGCCGACCGCGTCATCGAGTGCACGGGGCAGGTGGATGGATGGCTCGCCGGCCTCGCCCTCGTGCGGCGCGGCGGCACCGTCTCGCTCTTCGGCGGGCCTCCGCCGCGGAGCACGGTTCCCATCGATACATCGCGCCTGCACTACGATCAGATCTCCGTCGTCTCGCCGTTCCACTTCCGCCCGCGAGATGTCCGGCGCGCCTATGAGCTGCTCGCGGGTGGCGGCGTCGATGTGACGCCGCTGATCTCCGGCCGCAGCGAGCTGCACGAGCTCGCACGCGTCTTCGAGCGCCTGGAGCATGGCGAAGGCGTGAAGTTCGCGGTGCTCCCGTGAGAGTCACCATACCGGTGCGCATGCGTGCGCTGCGCCTCTACGACGTCGATCGACTGGTGGTCGAGGAGGTGGAGGTGCCGCGACCCTCCGCCGGTGAGCTGCTGGTGCGAACGCGGGCAAGCGGCATCTGCTCCGGCGACCTCATGGACTGGTACATCAAGCGTAAGGCACCGCTGGTGCTCGGTCATGAGCCGGCGGGAGAGATCGTCGCCGCGGGCGAGGGGGTCGAGGGCTTCCAGGTCGGCGACCGCGTGGCGCTCCACCACCATGCGCCTTGCTTCGCCTGTGAGCAGTGCCGGCGCGGCGCCTACGTGCATTGCAGCACCTGGCGAGCGAGCCGGCTTATCCCGGGCGGCATCGCCGAGTACATTCTGGTACCGCGAGAGAACCTCGGCGACACCTTGCGCGTTCCAGCGTCGCTCCCGTTCGATGCGGCCAGCATGACGGAGCCCCTGGCCTGCGTAGTGAAGAGCCTGCGCCGCGGCGGCGTGAGCGAGGCTAGCCGAGTCCTCGTGATCGGGCTCGGCGCGATGGGCTTGCTGCACGTGGTGGCGGCCAAGGCGCGCGGTGCCGACGTCTTCGGCGTCGATTTCGATGCCTGGCGGCGCGAGCGCGCGGTGTCGCTCTGCGCAGATGCGGTGTGGCCGCCGGGTGATGTCGCCGCGGCGCACGCGCATGCCCCGTTCGACGTCGTCATCGTGGGACCGGGCTCACCGCAAGCGTGGAGTGAAGGCATCGAGGCCTGTGCCCCAGGAGGTATCGTGGTACTCTTCACGCCGACGCCCGAGGGCGTCGAAGTGGCAGTCGACGGCTGCTCGCTGTACCTGCGTGAGATCTCGCTCGTACCGTCGTACTCCGCGGGACCGAACGACATGCGCGAGGCTTTGAACTTGTTGAGCGAGGGCGTGGTAACCCCCGAGCAGATCGTCACCGACCGTGTGGCGATCGACGGCGCCGCGCAGGCGTACGCGCGCATGCGCGAAGGCGGCAGCACGCTCAAGACGATCGTGGAGTTTCCGTGACGGCTCGCGCCGCGCGCATGGCGCTCACCTGCGCCGTGTTGGCGGTAGGCTTGGGCGCCACCGCGGCGCATGCCAACCCGTACGTCGCTGCCGAAGGGGTCTATGCTAAAGCGCCGGCGCTGGGCATCACCGTCGGTACGCTCCCCTCTGGCGCCAACGATGCGATCACAGACGTGACCGGGGTGCGCGTCGGACAGGTGACGCACATCGAAGGTGAAGGGCGGCTGCGCCCCGGGGTGGGCCCGGTGCGCACGGGCGTCACTGCGATCATTCCGCGCGAGGATCTCTGGCATCGCAAGGTGCCGGCTGCCGTCTGGGCGCTCAACGGAAACGGCGAGATGACCGGGGCCCATTGGGTAAACGAAGCGGGCGCGCTCGAGGTGCCGATCCTGCTGACGGACACGCTCTCCGTGGGGCGGGTGGACGACGGCGTCGTGACTTGGATGATCCGCCACTATCCTGAGATCGGCGTCGAGGACGACGTTCCGCTGCCCGTGGTGGCCGAGTGCGACGACCAGTTCCTCGACGACATCCAAGGCCGCCACGCGGTCGCCGCCGATGCCGTCGCGGCGCTCGATGCCGCCGCGGCCATGCCGCCGGAGCAGGGGGGCGTCGGTGCCGGTACCGGCATGGCGGCGTTTCAGTTCAAGGCGGGCATCGGCACGGCATCGCGCGTAATCTCCGTCGCAGACGGCGGATATACCGTGGGCGTGCTGGTCAACGCGAACATGGGACGGCGCCGGCAGTTGCTTGTCGACGGTGTTCCCGTAGGCCGCGCGATCAGCGACGTCATGCCGAAACGGCCGACGCCCGACGGTTCCATCATCATCGTCATTGCCACCGATGCCCCGCTCGATCACCCGGAGCTGCTGGCTCTGGCGCGGCGAGCGGCGCTCGGTCTGGCGCGCACGGGCGCCACGTCGATGCCGGGCAGCGGCGATCTCGTCATCGCCTTCTCCACCGCCAACGTCGTCCCGCACTATCCGCAGGCGGCGACCTATCCGATGACGGTGCTCTCGCGCTATCATATCGATCCGGTCTTCACTGCCGCCGAGGATGCCACCGAAGAGGCCATACTCAACGCCCTGCTGGCGGCGCGGACGATGACGGGGCGCGATGGCAACACGGTCTACGCACTGCCGCACGAGCGTCTGCGCACGCTGCTCGCAGAACACCGGTAGACGCAGAAAGGAACGGAGTCAACGATGTATCGATCATTGGTAGCGCTGGCCGGGGTGCTCGCCCTGACGGCGACGCTCGGGGCCTCGAACCCGGGCGCCTCCGGCGATGGGAACCTCAAGCACCTCTTGCCCCCAAACGTTGCCCAGGCCGGCGTGCTCCACGTGGCCTCGGACATCTCCTATGCCCCGGTGGAGTTCTATGCCCCGGGAACCCACGACGTAAAGGGGATCGACTACGACATCGGCATGGCGATGGGGAAGAAGCTCGGCATCAGGCTCGACTTCATCAACACGACCTTCGACGGCATCATTCCTGCGCTCTTGTCGCACCGCTTCGACATCGTCTTCTCGGCGATGAACGACACGCCGGAGCGTGAGAAGCGCATCGATTTCATCGACTACTTCCTAGCCGGCAGCGGCGTCTTGGTGCGCAAGGGGAATCCGGAACACATCGCCTCGCTGGCGGATCTCTGCGGGAAGACCGCTGATGCCGAACAGGGCACGGCACAGGTCACTTTTCTCCAAGAGCAATCCAAGCGTTGCCTGGCCGAGCACAAGAAGGCCATCAATGTGCTGGCCTTCGCCACCGATACGGACGCCCTAGAGCAGTTGAAGTTGGGACGCTCCTCGGCGCACGTCGCCGACTATCCGGTGGCCGCTTATGATGCCCGTACGGAGGGGGGCGGGGGACTCTTCGACGTGACGGGCAAGCAGTTCGCCGTGGCCGCCTACGGCATCGGCGTGCGCAAGGAGGATCGCCAACTGCGCGACGCATTGCAGGCGGCGCTCAAGGCGGTCATCGCGGACGGCGAGTACGACCGCATCCTCACCAAATGGGGGCTAGAGGAAGGGGCGCTGCGGACGGCGCCGATCTCCGCCGGCGCCCGCTTCCACTAGCCTGGCGTCCCTCTCATCGCGCTGGGTATGGCGGTTACTGCCCGTACTGCTGCATGAGCGAGCGCATGCGGGAGGACATCGCCAGCGCGCTCTCCCACGTGCGCTGCCACATGTTGCGGCCGAAGATCAAGCCGACACATCCGGCCTCCATGGCTACTTGAGCCTTGTGATAGGTGTCCACGTCGGAGATCTTCGACCCGCCGGAGACCAGCACGAGCGTGCGCCCTGCGCTCTTGACGATCTTGCGCAACGCCTCGGTCTCATCGAGGTTCAGGGTGTTGTAGGGCTTGGGCATCGAAGCCGCCTTCTCTTCCTCCCACTTGGGGACGTTGAGCTTGACGATGTCGGCGCCTACTTCGCACGCGACGCGCGCCGCGTAGTCGACGGCGTAGAGGGAGTCCTGACCGCCCTTCGCCTTCACGGCGCTGCCGCGCGGGTACGACCAGATGATCAGCGGCATGCCGTACTTCTCGCAACCCTTGCGGATCTCATCGCACTGTGCGATGTCGCGATCCTGCGCGGGTGAGCCTACGTAGAGCGTGTAGCCCACGGCGTCGGCCCCTAAGCGCACCGCATCCTCGACGCTCGAGGTAAGCGGCGAAAAGGAGGCGTCGTCCGGCGGGACGTTGGTCTTGCCGTTCACTTTGAGCACGAGCGGGACGCGGCCGGCGTAGGCCTTCATGTATTTCTCGGCTAGACCCACGTGACAGGCAAAGCCGGAGAACTGCCCTTCGACGGCCAGCCGCAGCACCCAATCGGTGTCGACCGAGTCGGGGTTTTCGAAGAAGTCAACCGGCCCGTGTTCCAGGCCCTGATCGAGGGGAAGGAGGAGTAGGGTACCGTTGGCGGTGCCGTGCTCGTACATCAACCGGTGCAGACGCGCGCGCTTGCCCAACGAGAGGTTCATCTCGTCGAAAGTGGGACGCCGAAGGCTCGTCAACATGGCTCGATCGTATCCTTTGCTGATGTCGTATGGGACGAAACCCAAGGCACTTCCAGCCGCGAGCATCTCCATCCTTGCGCGCGCGGCAGAGGAGATGCGAGCGTGTGCGCAGGAGCCGACCCCTATGGCGGAAGCATTCGACATTGGGCAGCGCGTGCGGCTCAAGCGAGACCTCGATCTCGGCAGCTACGGTATGGTGCCCGCGGGTACCGTCGGGATCCTCAAGAGCGCGGAGAACTCACCCTACCTCCCCTACCTCGTCGAGGTCGATGGACAGCTCTACGCCTTCGAAGACACCGAGCTCGAGCCCGCGTAAGGTGTCCCGGAGTATGCTTCACGGCGCTCGCTCGCTTGCGGCACTGCTGGCCCTCGCCGCGCTGCTTCCGGCGGCTGCATGGGCACGGCGTACCGCGCCATCGCCTACCCCGCCTCCGCCCACGCCGACGCCTGTGCCGGCCGCGACTCCGTTGTTGCGCCCCAGTACGGTTCGAGACACCCACGTCGCATCCGGAGAGCTCTGGCTGCGACTCCGCGAACGCTTGGACCCAGCGGCCACGCCGCCGCCTGCGGCCGTACTCTTCGTTCACGGCTCCGTCTTTCCAGGGGTGCCGACCTTCGACCGAGACAACGCAGATTCGTGGCTCGGCGCGGCGCTCGCGAAGGGGCTCGACCCCTTCGCGCTCGATCTCGACGGCTACGGCGAATCGATGCCGCCGCTGGCGCGCGACGTCGCGAGCCTGCCGCGTGCGGTTGGGGACGTGGCGGCCGCCGTGGCGGCGATCGCCGCCAGCCATCCTCGTGGGGTGGCGCTCGTCGGTTATGACTACGGGGCCGACATCGCCGCGCTCTATGCCGCCACGCATCCCGTGACGGCGTTGGTGCTCGTCGCCCCGCTCCTCCAGCCTGACCCGATCGAGTCCGAGACGGTGCTGACGGCACCGATGCTGCGCTCTTGGCTCGGCGAGGAGGTAAGCGAAGCCGTCGCCCAGCGTGCGATTGCGATGGCCCTCTTGGGGACGCGCGACGCGGGGCGGCGCGAGCCGGCGGCATTGGTGGTTCCGGCCGGCGTGTTCGCGAGCACGGCGCAACCGCCGTTGACCCCGAATCTCGTAGCCTCGCTCAGCATGCCGACGCTCCTGGTGCGAGGACGCCTCGACGCGATCTTCGACGGCGATGCGGCGCACGCGCTTGCGAACGGCGGGGCGCATGTCACGGTCATCGAAGTCCCCGGGGATCACCGCCTCCCCTGGGAGCCCGGCGGAGCGGAGGCCGCTCGTAGGATCGCAGACTTTCTTTCGGCGACAGGAACGAAAGTCCACTAAGCAAAAAGACTCGACTCTCTCGTCCAAGGCATAGGAGCGTAGGCCGGATGCCGAAAGAACGTCGAAAGACCGCTCTGGGTCGCCCCACGGTACAGTCCGTCGATCGGACCCTCGATGTGTTGGAGGCCCTCGCGACGCGGCGCACCGCTACAGGGATCAGCGAACTCTCTCATATCGTGGGACTCCACGTATCGACCGTTCATCGCCTCTTGGCGACGTTGGTCGATCGCGGCTATGTGCGGCAGGACCCGGAGACGGCGCGCTACCATCTCGGTGCGCGCATCTTCTCGCTCTCGAGCGCCGCTGAGGTCCATCTCGATCTTCGGCTGCTGGGGCGCCCATATCTCGAACGCCTCATGCGCGTCACCGGAGAGACTTCGAACCTCGTGACGCTGGCTGAGGAGGAGATCGTCTACCTCGACCAAGTCGAGTCGAACCACCTCGTCAAGATGTTCACGCAGCCGGGGACGCGTGCTCCGCTCTATTGCACGGGCAGCGGGAAGGTTTGCCTAGCCTACCTCCCGGACGAGCGCCGCTTTGCGCTGCTCTCGCAGCGCATGCGTCCGCGTACGTCGCACACGTTGATCGAGCACGATCAGCTCGAGCGCGAGATGGCGGAGATCCGGCGCATGGGGTACGGTTTCGACAACGAGGAGATGGAGGAGGGCGTACGCTGCGTGGCGGCACCGCTCTTCGATCGCCGCGGCAATGTCGTAGGGGCGCTCTCCGTCTCCGGGCCCACGACGCGCGTGACGCCCGACAAAGCGCAGGCGTGTGTAACGCCTTTGCTCACTGTGGCCCACGAGCTCTCCGCGCAGTTGGGCTACGGACAGCAGTTGGTGCCGGAGGCGTCCCCTTCACCGCGTGCGCGGGTCGGGGCGGCGGCGCGCTGATCGATCCTGACGGCGGGGGATCGAGCGAGCTATGGCCGTCTTGGCCGCCATCGACATCGGTACCAACTCGATCCACCTGATCCTCGTCGAAGTCGACGAGTCCACCGGCGCGACGCGCCAGTTGCGCAAAGAGCGCGAGATGGTCCGTCTGGGGGCGGGCGAGGCGTTGAAAAAGCGGCGCATCGGCCGCAAGAGCTTTGCGCGCGGCGTTGAGGCTATTGCGCGCTTCGCCGGCGTTGCGCGCGAGGCGCATGCCGACGGGATTCGCGCCGTAGCCACTTCGGCCGTGCGAGAAGCCCTCAATGGCCGTGAGTTCGTCGAGGCAGTGCGGGTGGCTAGCGGCGTCGACGTGCGGGTCATCAGCGGTGCCGACGAGGCGCGTCTGATCCAACTCGGCGTCTCCCGCGGCTATCCGCTGCACGGACGGGTGGCCTGCATCGTCGACGTGGGCGGCGGCTCGACGGAGATCATCGTTGCCGACGCGGAGCGCCCGCGCTTTCTGCGCTCCGTGCGCTTGGGAAGCCTGCGACTCTACGAGGAGTTCCTCGCGGGCCACGACCCTGTCGATCCCAATGACTACCGGCGCCTTCAGCGTCACGTCGAGCGCGCGTTGCGTCCGCTGGGCAGAAACCTCCGCGAATACGGCTACGACGTGGTCATCGCCACGTCGGGTACCGCGCTGGGCTTGGCCGGCGCCGATGCGGCGTCGCGTGGACTCCCCGCCGGGCGCGTTCACGGATACGAGTTGACTGCGGCACGCCTGCGCGCGCTGCAGCGTTCGCTGCTGCGCATGACGGTCGGGCAGCGCAGGCGTCTGCCGGGAATGAACCCGCGGCGTGCCGATATCATCGTGGCGGGTGCCGCCGTGTTGATCGGCGTGCTCGAGCTGCTTGGGCGAACGGCGCTGGTGGTCTGCGATCGCGCGTTGCGCGAAGGGCTGGTGGCCGAGTTCCTCGACGAACGCTTGGAGCGGGCCTCGCAGTCCGGCGACCCGCACGCGGTACGCACGGAGGCTGTTCAAGAGTATGCTGTGCGCTTCGGCGCGGGGGGCGAGCACGAGCGCACCGTGCTCTCGCTGTCGCTCTCGTTATTCGATCAGACGCGTGCGCTCCATGGCCTCGGCGCAGCGGACCGCGAGATCCTCTATGCCGCTGCGATGCTCCACGACATCGGGTACTACGTGGCGGCTTCCTCGCACCACAAGCATTCCTCATACCTCATCCGAAACGCCGATCTGCGGGGCTGGACGCCCGGAGAGCTGATGATCGTCTCGGCGGTGGCGCGCTACCACCGCCGCTCGATGCCCAAGGAGCGGCATCCGGAGTTCGCCTTACTCTCCCCCGAAGCGCGCGATCGGGTGGCGAAGCTAGCCGGGATCCTGCGCGTGGCCGATGCCCTGGACGCACGCGAGTTGGGCGTCGTCGACGCCGTGCGGGCGACGGCTCGCGGCGGTGCCCTCGAGCTCGAGGCGGAGACCGCCCAGGAGATCGATGCCGAGCTTGCGGCCGTGGGCGGGAAGTCGGATCTGCTGGCAGCCGCTCTGGGTATGCGGGTCACCATACGCGCCCTCCAGGTGGAGCGCGACGTTGATCAGCGTGCCGTTGCGGGATATTGACCTCCCCGTGGCGGAACCAGGCGCGGGATGACGGAGACGAAGCGCAAGATCCTCGTGGTCGACGACGAGGTATCGATCGTTCGGACGCTGCGGTTCAACTTAGAGCGCAACGGCTACAGCGTCTGCGTTGCAGGCGATGGGCGCAGCGCCGTTTCGATGATTGCATCCGAGCGCCCCGACCTGGTGGTGCTCGACATCATGCTCCCGCTCATGGATGGTGTCGAGGCCTGCAAGCAGATCCGGCGCAATTCCGACGTGCCGATCATCATGCTCACCGCGAAAGACCAGGAGATCGACAAGGTTCTCGCCCTCGAGCTCGGTGCCGACGACTACGTCACCAAGCCGTTCTCGCTCCACGAATTCCTGGCCCGCGTCAAGGCGCGGCTGCGGCGCAACGATACCAACGGCCAACCGCGCGAGCGCGCGCTGGAGTTCGGTGACGTGCGTCTGGACCCCGAGCGCGGCCAGCTCATGGTGCGCGGCGAGGACGTGGCCCTCGCTCCCAAGGAGTTCAAGCTCCTGCAGCTTCTGATGGAGAACGAGGGGCGCGTCGTGACGCGCCAGACGCTGCTCGACAAAGTCTGGGGGTACGATTTCGAAGGGGAGCAGCAGACCATCAACGTCCACGTGCGCTGGCTGCGTGAGAAGATCGAGCGGGATCCCTACCACCCCGAACGGATCATCACCGTGCGTGGGCGCGGATACGTGTTCAAGGCGTGATCGCCATCGAGCTGGGCACCGTGGTGGCAGTAGCAGCCGCGTGTGCGCTGGCCGGCGTCGCCGCCGGCTGGGGCGTCGGGCACCGCTCGCTCATGGAGAGCTCCTCCACCGATGCCGAGGGAGCCGCGGGATCGTTCGCGGCGGAGGCTGAAGCGGCGGACGCGCGTCTCGAGGAGCTGCTGGCGCGTCTCCCCGCTGCGGCATTGCTCATCGATCGCGCCGGGCGCGTCGTACGCGCCAATGCCGCCGCTACGGAGATACTGGGCGTTCCGGCGCAGTTGGCGCCCGGACGTGCGCTGATCGAGCTCGTGCATTCCTATGAGTTCGATCGCATCGTGCACCGCGCGTTGGACGGTGAGGTGGTGGAGACGGAAGTCGTCTTTCGTGAGCTGCCGCTCGAGCGCACGTTGGCCACGCTCGCCTTCCCCGTCGCCGGCGGCGGAGCCATCGTCCTGGTGCGCGACGAGACGCGTCTGGTACGCCTGGAGCGCGTCCGCCGCGAGTTCGTCGCCAACGTCTCGCACGAGCTGCGTACGCCGCTGGCTTCGCTCAAGCTGGCCGTCGAGACGCTCTTGGAGAGCGACGACGAGGAGGCGCGCGCGATTTTTCTGCCTCAAATGGCGCACGAAGTGGAGCGCATGGTCGCCCTCACGGAGGATCTGCTGGAGCTGGCACGTGCGGAGTCCGGCCGCATGGTCCTGCGGATGGACGATGTCGACCTGGCGCTCCTCGCTCGGGAAGTGGTCAAGCGTTTCGAGCGGCGTGCGCAGGAACAGAACGTCACGGTGCGCGTGGAGTCCGCTCCGCACGTTCCCGCGCGCGGCGATCGCGATCGCCTGGCGCAGGTGCTGGTGAATCTGATCGACAACGCATTGCGCTACACGCCGGGAGGCGGGCACGTAGAAGTCGGTGCCGAGTGCCGCCAGGGCGACGCGCGGCTCACCGTGCGTGACACCGGTGCCGGCATCCCTTACGGTGATCTCCCGCATGTCTTCGAGCGTTTCTACGTGGTCGACCGCTCGCGGCGGCGCGGCGTGAGCGGGACGGGTTTGGGACTGGCGATCGTCAAGCATCTGATCGAGGCGCACCATGGCAGCGTGGAGGCCGAGTCCGAGCTCGGCAACGGCTCGACCTTCACCTGTCGCTGGCCGGTTGTCGAGTGATCTATGCCGTGGCCGTGCTCGTCGGCCTCTTCGTCGGGGTCTTGGGGACGCTGGTGGGAGCGGGCGGTGGCTTTCTTCTCGTGCCGATCCTCGCACTGGCGGAGCCCAGTTGGGCGACGCGTACCGTGACCGCATTCTCACTGGCCGTGGTAGCGGCCAACGCGAGTGCCGGCGGACTCAGCTATGCTCGTCAACGGCGCGTGGATCTACGCAGCTTCCCGATCTTCGCCGCCGCGGCGATCCCAGGAGCGATCGTGGGCGCTTGGCTCTCAGCCTTCATCCCGCGCGCCGCATTCGACCTCGCGTTCGGCGTGGTGCTGCTCGGCGTGGCAGCGGTACTCTTCGTACGCCCCGCGCGCCGCGCGGGAAGCGGCCAGGGCGCCGCCCGGCGCGTGCTGGTCGATCGCCTTGGCAACCGCTACGAATGGTCGTTCGATCTCAAGCTGGGCATCGCGGGGAGTGCCGGCGTGGGAGCGCTCTCCAGCGTGCTCGGCATCGGCGGCGGCATCGTCCACGTTCCCTTCATGGTCACGGTGCTTGACTTTCCCGAGCATGTCGCTACCGCTACGTCGCATGCGGTGCTCGCCGTCACCGCGCTCGTCGCGACGATCGTGCACCTCGCCCATGGCGACTTCGCGGGTGAAGGGTGGCTCACGATCCTCGTCGCGGCGGGGGCCATCATCGGTGCCCCGCTCGGTGCGCGCCTCTCGACACATCTCCCCGGCAAGGTGATCACACGTATCCTCGCGCTCGCGCTGGCCTCGGTGGCGGTGCGCCTGCTGATCCTGGGATGGTCGAATCTCTATGCATGAACACGAGTTGGACGAGTACCTTGCCCGAGTTGCCCACGACATCCGCAGTCCGATCACTTCGATCGGCGGCTTCGCGGAGCTCTTAGAGCAGTCGCTCGCGGACGGCGACGAGCGATTGACTTACGTACGCGCCATCCAGCGAGCCGCACAGCGCCTGCGCTCCCTGGCCGATCGCATCTCCGGCGACGTCGAGCGTTCCGAGGGTCAATCGTAGCGGATCGCGAAAAGCGGCCGGCGATGAGCACATCTCCTACGCTTTTGCCGCGCATGCCCTCTGCGGGCGCGGCCATGCGCGCCCTCGTCAAGAGCACGGCTGCCCCCGGAATGGCCCTCAGCGAGGTCCCCGTCCCGCGGATCGGTCCAACCGATGTCTTGATCGCCGTTCGTAAAGCGGGCGTCTGCGGTACCGATCAGCACATCTACCGCTGGGATGCATGGGCACAGCGCCGCGTCGTGCCGCCACTCGTGGTGGGGCATGAGTTCATGGGCGTGGTGGCAGCCGTCGGCGAAGGCGTGCGCTCCGTGCAGCCGGGCGACCGCGTCTCGGCCGAGGGGCACATCTCGTGCAACTACTGCTTCCAGTGCCGCACCGGGCAAGCGCACATCTGCGAGCATGTGCAGATCATCGGCGTCGATCGTGACGGCGCCTTCGCCGAGTATCTTGCAATGCCGGAGTTCAACGTTTGGAAGCTCGACCCGGCGATCCCCGACGAGTTCGCCGCCGTCTTCGATCCCCTCGGCAACGCCGTGCATACCGTGATGGAGGCCGGAGTCAGCGGGAAGACGGTCGTCATCACCGGCGTGGGATCGATCGGGCTGATGGCCATCCCCGTGGCGCGCGCCGCCGGTGCCGCCGCCGTGATCGCCATCGACGTCAACGCCGAAAAGCTAGCGCTCGCCGAGCGCCTGGGGGCCGACGCCGTCTTCGATGCGCGCGACGCGCAGGTCGTGGAGCGCGTCTTCGCGCTTACCAGCGGCGACGGAGCCGACGTGCTGCTGGAGATGAGCGGCAGCGGACAGGCGATCAACCTCGGCCTGGCCGCCGTCCGCAATGGCGGGCGCGCAGCGCTGTTGGGCATCCCCTCCGATGACGTACAGCTCAACCTCGCCGAGCGCATCATCTTCAAAGGCTTGACGGTGCTCGGCATCAACGGCCGTAAGATGTTCGAAACCTGGTATCAGACGCAGGCGCTGGTCAAGAGCGGGCGCATCGACTTGCGGCCCATCATCACGCACGTGTTGCCGTTTACGCAGTTCGAAGAGGCCTTCGCGCTGATGCAGCAAGGGAAGGCGGCGAAGATCGTACTGGATTTACAGGGAGAAGGGCGATGAACGCAAGGTTCGAACGCGCACTGGCCGACGAGTTGGAGACCCTGAAAGCGGCCGGAACCTACAAGCGGCTCCGCCACTTGACCACGCCGATGGCACCGCAGGTACACATGGAGGAGGCCGGTGAGGTGCTGGTCCTCTCCAGCAACAACTACCTGGGCCTGGCCGACGATCCGAAGGTCATCGAAGCAGGTGTAGCCGCACTGCGTACGTACGGCGCGGGTACGGCCAGCGTGCGCTTCATCTGTGGCACGTTCAACATCCATCGCGAGCTCGAGGAAGAGTTGGCGCGTGCCTTCGGCTTTGGCGCTGCACTCACGTACGTCTCGTGCTGGAGCGCCAACACTGGGCTCATCCCGACGATCGCCGTCGAGGGAACGGCGATCCTCTCCGACGAGCTGAACCACGCCTCGATCATCGACGGTTGCCGTTTAGCGACCCAGGCCAAGCGTTTGCGCTACAAGCACAGCGACATGATGGATCTCGAGGCGCGCCTTGCCGCGCTGCCGCGTGAGATGACGAAGTTCATCATCTCCGACGGCGTCTTCTCGATGGAGGGCGATCTGGCGAGACTTCCCGAGATCGTGGAGCTCGCGGAGCGCTACAATGCCGTCACGATCATCGATGATAGTCACGGCACCGGCGTGACTGGCAAGACGGGGCGCGGCACGATAGAACACTATGGTCTGGAGGGGCGCGTCGATATCCTCTCCGGGACGCTCGGCAAGGCGCTGGGCGGTGCGGCAGGCGGTTTCGTCTGCGGCTCGGCGAGCCTGATCGACATGCTGATCCAGCGCTCCCGCCCGCAGCTCTTCTCGAATGCCTTGCCCTGCACGGTTGCCGGCAGCGCCCTGGAGGCGCTCCGCACGCTAGAGAGCCACCCCGAGCTGGTCGACACGTTGCGCGAGAATACGCGCTGGTTCCGGGAGCGCCTGCGCGCCATCGGCTACCGCCCGCTCGACGGCGAAGCGGCGATCATCCCCATCATCGTGGGGGAGACTGCCTTCGCCATCGCGATGAGCGAGCGGCTGCTGCAGCGGGGGCTCTTCGTTACCGGCTTCGGGTACCCCGTGGTGCCGGAGGGAACGGCGCGCATCCGCGTGCAGATGTCGGCGGCGCTTCAACGCTCGCAGCTCGAGCGGGCCTTGGATATCTTCGGGCACGTGGGGCGGGATCTCGGCCTCCTCGCTACTGCCTAACGCCGTTCGGCCATCCGGGACGGCTGGTTGCTCGTATGAAGGGGGGTAGGAGAGCCCATCCGAATGGCGAGAGTACGATGTCACGGAGCGTTGACGAAGGCCTCTTGGAACGCATCGCATCCGGTGACGCGACTGCGTTTTCCGCGCTCTACGATCGTTACGCCGATCTGGTCTACGGCGTGGCGCGACGCATTCTGCGCAGTCCCGAGCAGGCACAGGACGTGACCCAGAGCGTCTTCCTCAAGGTCTGGAGCAGGCCGCAACTTTTCACGGGCGGGAGTTTCGGCGCGTGGGCAGCGCGCGTTGCGCGCAACGCCTCGCTGGACGTCGTACGATCGAGTGCCGTGCGGCTACGTGAGCCCGAAATTCCCGCGACGCTTGCCGCCGCGGGAGAGCTGGAGGAGACGGTCTTCGCCGACGTGGATCGCGAGATCATCGTGCGTGCGGTCGCAGGTTTGCCGGAGGCGGAGCGCGTGGTGATCGAGCAGGCCTATTTCGGAGGCCTCACCTATCGACAGGTGGCGGAGCGTCTCGATACGCCGCTCGGCACGGTGAAAACGCGCATTCGCGCAGGGCTGCAACGCCTGCGCGGTGCCCTGCAGGAGGCGGTGACGCGATGAGCGGGATCGCCAGCCACGACGAGCTGCGCGACCTCGCGATGCTCTATACCTTAGGGGCGTTGGAGACGAACCTCGCGGACTGCGCGGAGGCGCGAGCGATCGAAGCGCATCTGCACGAGTGCGACGCGTGCCGCGACGAGGTGGCGCTGGCCCAGGTCGGCACGGCGATGATCGCGCGGAGCGCTGCCGAAGCGCCGCCGCAGGAGTTGAAGCAGCGCCTGCTGGCGGCTGTCGCGGAGACTCCGCGACGCCATGGCAGCGGATCGAACATCGCGCGTTGGACCGCGGTTGCGGCGGCAATCACCGTACTTATCGCCTTCGCAATGCTGCTGCGCCCGCATCAGCCCTCCGAGGGACCGGTGGCGATCTATCTGCAGAGCGCCACCACGCAGGCTTCCGGGGTCGTGCGTGCCCCCGGCGGTGATGCGATGACCGTCGAGGTAGAGCACCTCGCGGCGCTCCCAGCGGGCGAGGTCTACCAGCTGTGGTCGATCGCTCCGGGGGCCAAGCCAGCGCCCGGGCCGACGTTTACGGCGGGGAGCCAAGGCACGGCGCACGTGACGATGCACGCGTCGCCCGAGAAAGGTCTGGTGATCGCGGTGACGATCGAGCCGGCGGGTGGTTCGCAGGCACCGACGACGCGACCATTTCTCACCGGCGCTCTCCAGTGACGCGTCTAGCGCGCGGGCTCCTGCGGTACTTCCTCGGCGTACGGGCGGCGCCGCCTGTACCGGGTAACCGCGCGGCGTTCGCAATCGTACACAGCGAGTGGGGCCTCCGCGAACGCGGGGGCCCCATCTCATCGCGCGCGGCGATCGCTAGCAGTAGCCGCCGGGGCATGGATTTCCACCGCCGGAGGGCGGAGGCGTCGCTTGCGGACCCGGCGCGGCGCCGGCCTGGACGATCAGCACATCACGCATCGCGTTGCTGAGGTAGTGGTAGGCGCAGCCGATGAAGTACGTCCCTTGCGCGAGCGTGAAGGGGCCGGCGAGCTGCCCGCCGTTCAGCGAGCCGCTGGCGAAGCCCGCCCCGATGGTCGATCCGCCTGCCGCGCTTAGCGAGGGCGAAAGGCTGGGGAAGGGCGCTCCCGGCGTGACGCCGCTGGCGATTACGTCCAACGTGTGCGGTATGCTCGTCGCGAGGTTCTTCAGCATGACCTGCGCCCCAGGGGCGAAGGCGAGTACCTGCGAGCCGGTGCTCTGCGTGAAGCCGCCGACGAGGCCCCACGTCGGATCGGTAACTTGTCCGATGGTGCTCTGCGGCAGAGCCATCGAGATGACTTGTTGCGTCGACGTTGGAGGGCTGGTCGGCGACGGGTTACTCGAAGGAGGCGTGTAGGCGGTTCCGCCGCCTCCGCTGCCCCCGCCGCCGCAGGCGGCAAGCGCCGCAACGGCGGCGAACGCGGTGACGAGGATGCCCCTTCTGGCGAGTGCGGATGCAGACATGGCTACTCCTTTGGGCGTGGTTCGGATCGTTGTCACGACGGTATGGCGCTCCACTGAAGAATGGCTGAAGCGAACTCGGGGGGGCGTGCACCGGCGCTGGTTTCAGTGTTTCTTCAACTCCATGCCGTACGTGAGAGGCGATGAAACGACTCATCGCGCTCGCCATCCTCCTCGGCGTTGCGGCGCTCGGTGTCCCCGCGGCGGCCGCATCCCCCTTCGCCGCAAGCACCCTCCCGCTGATCGACCAGCGCGGCCAGCACTTCACGCTGACATCGCTCCATGGAAGGCCGGTCGTCATGACGTTCGTGGCGACGCGTTGCAGCGACGCCTGTCCGCTGGCAGATGCCGCCTTCGCGCAACTGCAGCGGCGCCTGCCTGCGGCACATCGCGACGCGTTGCTGCTGACCGTGACGCTGGATCCGCGCTACGACACGCCGTTCGTGATGGCGCGCCAGGCTCAGGCGATGGGAGCGGATGTCCGGCGTTGGCGGTTGGCCAGCGGAACCATCGCTGACGTAACACGCCTCATGCGCGCCTTCGGCGTCGTTACGCAGACGGATGAGAAGGGCATTCCAGACGTGCATAGCACGGTGATCTTCCTGCTCGACCGCAAAGGGCGCTTGGCCAAGCAGTTGCTGCTCTCGACGAATACCGTTGATGCCGTACTCGCTGCGCTATGAGCGCTAATCGCGCGCCGCTTGGATCTCCGAGACGGCAGCGGCCAACGTTTCGTACAACGTTTTCCCTTCGGAGCTCCGATAGCACCCGTAGACGTTACCGTAGTCATACCACTCCGCGGTAACGTTGCCGTTGTCCGGACGGACGTTGAGCGTGATCGGCCCGATCTTAGCCGCGAGCGTGCGCAGCATCTGGTCGGCGCGGTTGTCGCCCATCTCGCCCTCCTTCACGCGCTTGGAAGCGCCGCCGTACTGTACTGGCGCTGCAGGTGGATACGTAGACCGATCACCATCCCAACGGCTAGCCCAAGCGCCAGGGTACTCGCCAGCGCCGCGGAGGCCGTCAAGGGATGCGGCGAGGCCAGCGAGCCGGTGGCCATCTTGACGCCGAAGCGAAAGCCTAGCGCCGCGAGAAGGATCGCGATGGCGATGGGATTGGCTTTGTAGGTGATGCGGCGAGCGCTTCGATCGACTTCGACGGTGCAGTGCGAGCCCTGTGCGATGCCGACGGGAATGCCCAGAGCAACGGCAAGTACTACCGCGGCTACCGCAAGCGGCGAGGAGAGATGGTCGACGGCGAGGATGGCCGCCGTGAGAATCAGGAAGATGGCCGGCGTAATCCACATGCCTACCGGCGAGACGCGCCGCTCGCGTGACTGGCGATAGGCCGCCACGACAAGAAAGGCGGCAACGACGAGTCCCGCGATGATGCCTTGGGCCACAGATCCGCTCCCTCGAGTCCGTGTAGGGGTAGTGCGAACCCTTCTCGGACGCGCGAATCGCGCCCTCCCGCGCAGCAGTGACGTGGGCAGGAGGGGGGGCGGGGGTGGCGAACCCACGAGCCTCGATGCGGGAGTAGCTCAGTTGGTAGAGCATCAGCTTCCCAAGCTGAGGGTCGCGAGTTCGAGCCTCGTCTCCCGCTCCAATACAAAGCCCCGCCCCGCAAGGGAGCGGGGCTTCTTGTAAAACGAGCGACGACTTATGCGTGCACGGTGGCCGAACCCGCGTAACGCTCCAAACCGGCCATCACATCCTGCACGTTCATCGCGGGCGTGACTTCCACGCTGGCGTTGAGGCCGTTGAAGAACGGTTCGGCCACGACTGGAATATCGGATGGGCTGGCGAGATCGAAGAAGAACAATGCCGCTCGTTTGCCGCCCTCCGGCAGGAAGTAAGCGGCCTCTGGTTTCAGCGTCTCGTGAGCCGTCCGCATGATCTTCGCCAGGTCGCCGTTCTTGATCGCCTTGTTGCCGGCCTCGACGTCGATGGTGACTTTGAGGAGCATGCGCATCATCGTATCCTCCCGCGGCTGCTGCCGCGTGGCGTGCCTCATCCCATCACACTAGCATATGGCGGCGTGTGCGCAATGGTCTATTTGGGCTAACTAAACGGCGCGCCGCTCTCGTGACTCGCGCAGCCTCCCTAGCAGCGCGAGGGCGCGGCCGTCGATCGCCGCAAGCCCCGCGAAGATGAGCAGCATGCCTGCGATGTCGCTCGCGGTCAGCCGCTCGCCTAGAAAGTTGATGCCCAGCAGCAGCGCGCCGATGGGTACCAAGAACGTCACCAGCGAGACATTGGTGGCGCCCGCGGCGGCGAGGATGCGGAAGTACATCACATACGCGATGGCGGTGCAGAGCAACGCTAGCGCGAGCATGGCGCTCCACGTCTCCCAGCTCGGCGCGGCCAGCCTCCATGGGCGGTCGGCCGCCAATGCCAGCGGGATCGTCAGCAGCGCCGATGCACTGAACTGGCCGGCAGCGGTCACCAGCGGCGATGTGTCCTTGAAACGGCGGCCGTAGATGCCGGCGAATCCATAGGAGGCAGCCGCTCCCAGAACGGCGAGCTGGGCGATGCTGCCGAGGCTCAGCCGATGTACGGCCGACGGCCCGATGAGCACGATGACGCCGAGAAGGCAGAAGAGGGCACCCACGATCTTCTTTGCCGTCAGGCGCTCCTCGCGCGTCAGCACATGTGCGAGGAGGATGGTGAACAGCGGCGTCGTGGCATTAAGAATCGCTGCCAAACCGCTGGCGATGCGCGTCTCACCCCAGGCGATCAGCGTGAACGGGATCACGTTGTTCAGCGCGCCCATGACGAAGAACGCTCCCCACGCACGAGGCGAGGTAGGCATGCGCAGACCGCTGAGGTAGACGATAGCCAGCAGGGCGATGGCGGCGAAACTCACGCGCCCCAGCACGACGGTCAGCGGCGGAAGGTGCTCGACCAGCACTTTGTAGAGGAAGAACGACCCTCCCCAGATCGCGGCGAGGGCGAAGAGCAGGATCCACTCGACCCTGCCCATCGTCTGCGGCTCTTTCAAGACGAACATCCTTCCCGCGAATGCGTTCCGGAGAGAGAGAACACGCACTAGCAGCGATCGGTTACAATGAAGACGGTGCGTGTTGCGCTTACTCGGGTGCCCAGAAGAGAGGGACGCGATGACGGAGAACGTTCTCGACCGGTTTCGTTTGAACGGGCGCGTGGCGTTGGTGGTGGGTGCGGGATCCGGAATCGGCCAGGCCAGTGCGCACGCGCTTGCCGACTGCGGAGCGAGCGTTGTCTGTGCCGATGCCCAGCGCGATGCCGCCGCGTCGACGGCAAGAGCAATCGTTGCCGCCGGCGGGCACGCAGAGGACGCGACGGTCGACATCGTCGACGGATCGGCGGTGCGAGCGCTGGTCGATGGCATCGTTGCGCGCCATGGCCGCCTCGACGCCGCCGTGACGACACCGAGCATCAACGTCCGAAAGCGTCTTCTCGACTACACGTCGGCGGAGATCGATCGCGTGCTCTCCGTGAACCTCAAGGGGACGATCCATGTGATGCAGAGCGCGGGGCGGGTGATGGCCGCGCAGGGCAGGGGGAGCATCGTCGCCTTCTCTTCGATTCGCTCGGTCACCACGGAGCCCGGTCAAGCGGTCTACGCGGCTACGAAGGCGGGTACGGTGCAGCTCGTGCGTACCCTGGCGGCCGAACTCGGTACCAAAGGCGTGCGGGTCAATGCCGTGGCACCCGGTGCGATCGAGACGCCGCTCACCGCGCAGATCAAGAACGCTCCCGACTGGTACGTTGCTTACGCCGAGAAGAGCGTCTTCAAGCGTTGGGGAAAGCCCGACGAGATGGCTGCTGTCGTCGCGTTCCTCGTCTCCGACGCCGCTAGTTTCATTACCGGGTCCGTCATCTTCGCCGATGGCGGCTGGACGGCAGCCGACGGGCGTTTCGACCCTACCGTCTGAACGCGACGCTACCCGTGTTTGGTGCCTTCGAGCACGACGGCGATCGCTCGCCCGGCGCCCTCGGCGTCGAGCTCGCCGAGGTGAACCTGGCGAACGACCCCGTTTGCGTCGAGAAAGATGGAGGTTGGGATGTCGGTGATGCCCCAGACTTTCGTCGCCTGTTCGTGGTCGAGCACGACGGGGAACGGGATGGCGTACCGTTTGATGAATGCTGGGAGCACCGAGGCGCTCTCGCTCATCGAGATGCCGAGCACCCGCAGGCCGCGCCCCGCGTAGCGCCGCGCGATTGAGACGATTGTCGGCATCTCCTCGTTGCACGGCTCGCACCACGTCGCAAAGCAGTTGATCCATGAAGGGTGGCCGCGCAGCGCGGCGAGCGTGAATTCACGGCCGTCGGCCATCGGAGCGGTCATTGCGGGCATCGCGTGCCCCGGGGCGATCGTGCCGCGCGAGAACGAGGCCCGGGCGCGATCGCCGGCGGACTCTGCGGCCACGGCTGCGGCCAACAGGCCGGGGGCGAGCGCCGCGCCGGCGGCGAGACCAGAGAGAAATCGACCACGAATCATCCCGTGGTCGGAGTACGCGGTGCCGAGGCGCCTTCCTTTGGGAGCGGACGAGCTGTCTACTCGTCGCCAGGGGTCGAGCGTCGGGCCCGTGCGGCGGAGACGATCTCGCGGCGGCACGGCGCGAGGGCTCGGGCAATCCGCGGGCGGATCTCGTCGCGGTAGACGTGCTCCGCCCGGTCCGGGGAGGCGCTGCCGTAGCTCAGCAAAGCATCGAGGACGGATTCGTCCCGATAAGCGATCTCGTAGTAGGCGATATCGAGCGCTCGCTCGGCAGTTTCGTGCATCTCCAAAGTCCCCCGGTGACCTTTCGTATCGTCTGTGATGACGGTCACATAGAAGGTGGTTCACTACCCCCGGAGCACCGGCCCTGCCCGAGTTCATGCTTTGCATCTTGCCTCGCACCAGCTTTACGGACTCTTGACGGAATCGGCGCCTCGATCGTCGGCGCAGGGGCGTCCGGAGAACTGAAGCAGGATCAATGCCGCTACGATCAGGGCTCCGCCGGCCAGCTCGGCTCGCCCAAGCCGCTCGCCGAGGACCGCCGCCCCTAGCGCGACGGTCACGACCGGCTCGAGGGTAGAGAGCAGTGCCGCGCGAGGGGTGCCAAGGCGCCGCATCCCCGCGAAGAGCGCGACAATCGGAATCACGGTTGCCACGACCACGATGCCGAGGATGAGCGCTCCTTGCGCGGTCGACCGCGGTAGGTCGAGGCCCCTGCCGGACAGCGCGACGATCAGGAACGAGGTTGCCGCGCCTAGACAGACGTATCCGCTGGCGGCCAGTGAGTCCACGGCGCGTACCAAGCGCGTTCCCACCGTGAGATAGACGGCGTACCATGCCCCGGTACACAGGCCGACTGCCAGTCCCACGAGATCAGGGTGCGGGCCGCGCGGATCGGCGGCCAGCGACGTACCGGCGAAGATCGCCACGAGCGCCGCCACACGCGCACGCGTTGGACGCTCGCGATCTACGAGCCACGCCAGCAGCGCGACGAACGCCGGATACGTATAGAGAAGAAGCGAGGTGAGGCCGACGCCGATATGGTCCATCGTCACGAAGTAGAGCGTCGCTTGGAGCGCGTAGCCGATGGCTCCCATCACGAAGGCGATGGCCGCCTGCGCGGCTGCGATGTGCCAGCGCGCGCGCGCGAGCATCCATATCCACAGGAGGAGCGCCGCGCCGCTAAAGCGCCACGCCAGCGTGCTCTGCAGATCGAAGTCCTGTGCCATGAGCAGTTTTCCGAAGATGCCTAGCGTGGCGAAGCCGCAGGCGGAGACGGCGACCAATGCAGCGCCCGCGAGCGCCGCCCCTCGTTCATGCGTCGTCACGGTAGTGATACGTCGCGCCTGCGCAGTCATTCCACGACTCTACCGCATGAACGATGGGAATTGCCAGAACCGCTTAGGCAGCAAGCAGGAGCCCGTTCTCGTGGAACGTATTCTCCTCTCCCGGAGGGCACCTGAATGGCTGAGCATGCCACCGCCTACGATGACCCGGGAACACCAGATGAAATTTCGCGCCGGACCTTTCTGGCGCGGGCCACTGTAACGTTGGGGGGCTTGGTTGGCGTCACGCTGGCTGTTTCTCTCATCGGCTCGCTCGTCCCCACCGAAGAGGTGCTCTCGGGCACCAAGCGTTGGGCGGCGCTTGAACCAAAGGAGTTCACGGCGCTTCAGGCGGGTGGCAGTTCGGCGCCGATGAAACTGTACTTTACGCACAAAGCTCAGGACGGCTATCTGGAGACGGAGAGCCGCGAGTACGTCTGGGGCTTGCGCCTCACTCCGGCCGAGCAGCAGCAACTCAACGCCGACCGCCCCGATCTTTTCGCCGCGAAAGGCGGTGACGTTCACTACCCGGTCGTCTCGATGGGCTTCGTGATCTTCAGCCCGATCTGTCCGCACCTCGGTTGCCGCTACAATTGGGACGACGGCGCAGGAAAGTTCATCTGTCCGTGTCACGGCTCCGTCTACGATAAGCTCGGGAAGCACGTGTCCGGCCCCGCTCCGCGCGGCTTGGATCCGCTGCCGTTGCGCGAGCAGAGTGGTACGGCGGAGATTACCTGGATTCAGTACGAGACGGCGGTATCCGACCGCATCGTCATCGCCTACAGCTAGCCCCGTCTCGCAAGGAGGTCCCATGTTACAGTGGCTCGAGGAACGTAC
>SCRA01000012.1 GCA_004297985.1 bacterium
CTTCGTTCTTGAACCGCGTTACCAGAGCGTGGCCAACGCGTGTCTCCATCGCTCGGGCTATCTCTGCAGCGAGCTCAGGGTTGGAATTGCCGCTGAAGAGCAACGGTTTCTGAGTCATCGAGAGCCTCTTTCCAAACCAAGCGGGGTGTGTCCTGGTCCATGCCTGCGGTCGTTTGCGAGTGCCCCAAAGCGACGAGGCCCCCGCCGAACGTCGGCGAAGCACCGTTGACGCCGTGGCCACAATGCAGACCGGAACGTTCGACCTCGTTGCCCCCTACCAACTGGCGGGCGATCAGCCCAAGGCGGTCGCCGCGCTGACCCGCGGCGTTCAGCGCGGAGACCGCGCGCAGACGCTGCTCGGCGTCACCGGCTCGGGCAAGAGCCTGGATGGAGCGGAGCCGATGCTCCTCTGGTTCGACGACGGCGGCTCCCTCACGCCCGTGCGTACCACCATCGGCGAGTTGGTGGATCGCTCCATCGAGCGCCGCATCGACGCTTTGGCGGCCAACGGGACCGAGCTCCATCGCCCCGATCGCCCGATCTATACGGTAAGTCTCAACCCGCGTACGTACGCGATGGAGATGAAGCCGATCACCTGGCTGATCCGGCATCGCGCCCCGCGCAGCATGTTCCGCGTGCGCACGACGTGCGGGCGTTCCGTTACCGTGACGGGGGACCACAGCCTCTACGTCCTGCGTTCCGGGCGTCTCGAACTGCTCCCCGGGGGCGGCGTCCGCCCCGGGGACTACCTCCCGGTCCCGCGTCAACTGACCGGCCGCTTGAACGCCGTGGCCACGCGAACGGGGGAGGCGGCGGCCGCGAAGGCGCGTGCCGTGCCGGTAGCCTGGTCAGTCGGCCAGGTGGCTCTGCGAGAGACCCTGGGCTTGGGCGGGAGCACTCTGCCCCCCGGCTGGGAGTATGCCGACGAGGCCGACCTCGCGAGTGCGCTCGAGCGCCTCTTCGATCGCTGCGGCACCGTGGAGGAGCGGTCAGCGGGACTCCTCCTGCGCAGCAGCGAGAGCGCCGGGGATGTTGCGCTGGCCCTGTTGCGCTTCGGCATCCACGCGAGAATCACGCGCGTCTGGCTCCCGCGCTTCGACGGCGGAGGATTCCGGTGGTATTGGCGGTGCGCGATCTCGGGCCAGGGCGACCTGGCCGCCTTCGCCGCTCACGTGGACCTTCGTCGCCCCGAGCGGCGTGAGATGCTCGAGCGCGCGGTGCGCGCGAGCCAGGGACACGAGACGGACTACGTCCCGCTGACGCCGCGCCAGCTACGCCACGTGCGCGAGAGCGTTCGTCTGCGGATGCGCGACCTTGCCCGCGCCGCGGGGCTCACCGCGCGCGCGCTTTCGCTGATCGAGCGTGACGAGCGCATGGCTACCACGGAGGAGATGATGCGCATCGCCGACGCGCTGGTGCGCTACGTGCACGAGAGTTCGCTAGACGCCGCGCGTCGCGACGGCGCGCTGGCCGCCGCGGAGCACTGGCGCGCGCTCTGCCGCCCGCGTTGGGCCGCCGTCTCCGCCGTCGAGGAGATCGAGCGCTACGATGCCCCCTACGTCTACGACGTGAGCGTGGCCGACAACCAGACCTTCCTGGCCGGAACCGGCGGGCTGATCGTCCACAACACGATGGCGATGGCGGCCGTGGCGGCCGAAGTGCAAAAGCCCACCTTGGTGCTCTGTCACAACAAGACGCTGGCGGCCCAACTGTGCGCGGAGTTCAAGGAATTTTTCCCAAACAACGCCGTCGAGTACTTCGTCTCGTACTTCGACTACTACCAGCCTGAGGCGTACATCGCCCATACCGACACGTACATCGAGAAGGACAGCTCGATCAACGACGAGATCGAGCGCCTGCGCCACAGCGCGACGCAGGCGCTCCTGACGCGCCCCGACACGCTGATCGTGGCCTCGGTCTCCTGCATCTACGGTTTAGGCTCACCGGCCGACTACATGGAGCTCTCCTGCCGCATCCGTACGGCGGAGGAATGGAATCGTGACGCACTGCTGCGCAAGCTGGTGGACATGCAGTATCGGCGCAACGATCTCAACTTGGTGCGCGGCAACTTCCGCGTGCGCGGCGATACGCTGGAGTTCGTAAGCGTCGATGAGGATCTGGTCCATCGCATCGAGTTCTGGGGCGACGAGATCAGTGCCATCAACGTAGTCAATCAGCTTACCGGCGAATACGTGGAGTCGAAGGACGAGCTGATGATCTTCCCGGCTAAGCACTTCATCACGCCGGAAGAGAAGATGCAGCGTGCCATCCGTTCCATCGAGGAGGAGCTTCGGGAGCGCCTGGCGTGGTTCCGCAGCCACGGCAAATTACTGGAGGCGCAGCGTTTGGAGATGCGCACGAACTACGACCTCGACATGCTCCGCGAAGTAGGCTACTGCAACGGCATCGAGAACTACTCGCGCCACCTCACCGGGCGCGAAGCCGGCTCGACGCCCTGGTGCCTCTTGGACTTCTTCCCCAAGGACTGGCTGCTCTTCGTCGACGAGTCGCACGTCTCGCTTCCGCAGGTGCGCGGAATGTACGGCGGCGACCGCTCGCGCAAGGAGAGCTTGGTGGAGCACGGGTTCCGCCTGCCGAGCGCCTTGGACAACCGTCCGCTGTTCTTCGAGGAGTTCGAGCAGCATCTCAATCAGGCTATCTACGTCTCGGCCACGCCGAGCTCGTATGAGCTCGGGAAGTCGACGCAAGTCGTAGAGATGATCGTGCGTCCGACGGGCCTCGTGGATCCGGACGTCGAGGTACGCCCTACGCGCAACCAGGTCGACAACCTGATGGAGGATATTCGCGAGCGCATCGCCCGCAACGAGCGTGTGCTGGTCACCACGCTCACCAAGAAGATGGCCGAGGACCTCACGGACTTTCTCCTGGAGATGGGCTTTCGCGTGCGCTACATGCACTCGGAGGTCGAGACGCTGGAGCGCATCGCGATCCTGCGCGATCTGCGCCTGGGCGAATTCGACGTGCTGGTGGGCATCAATCTGCTGCGCGAGGGCCTCGATCTGCCGGAAGTTTCGCTCGTCGCCATCCTCGACGCGGACAAGGAAGGCTATCTGCGGTCGGCGACCTCGCTGATCCAGACCATCGGCCGCGCGGCGCGCAACGTCGAGGGCAAGGTGGTCATGTATGCGGACGTGATCACCGAGTCGATGGCCAAAGCCATAGATGAGACCAAGCGTCGCCGCGCGATGCAGATCGCCTTCAACAAAGAGCACGGCATCGAGCCGCGCACGGTGCGCAAGCAGATCCGCGATATCCTGGCGCAAGTCGGCGCCCCGCCGGAGGGCGCGGCCGCTGCCGTCAAGATGGATCGCCTGCCGCGCGACGTGGCGCTGGCGATGGCCAAGGATATGGAGCAGCAGATGAAACTGGCTGCGGCCAATCTGGAGTTCGAGAAGGCCGCTGCGCTGCGCGACGAGCTGGTGGAGCTGCGCCGGCAGATCGGCGGCAACGAGTCGGTGCTCTTCCAGGGCAAGGCGCCGAAGATCTTCGCGAGCTCGCTCACCGAGCTGCTGCGCTGATGGCTAGTCGTAGCCGGCCTCGATCCCACGCTCCCCTTCCAAGATCGGGACGGGCCTGGGGCGCGGCGGCGAGAGGGTAAGCGGCTCACGCTCCCACCATGCGTCGAAGTGGAGCTTCGCCGCCGTCAGGGCCACGCGCATGCCCCAGCCGCAGATCCAGGCCAACGGGACGCCGAACAGGCCCAGCCCCGCCGCACGAATGAAGATCCACGCCAACGGCAGCACGACCAAACTCGTGGTGGTCCCCACGATCATGGAGAAGCGTGTGTCGCCCGCGGCGCGGATGGCCGAGATGCCGATGACGGCGTAGCCCTTGAGCGGCATCGTCAGCATATAGAGCGCCATCGGTCCGGCAGCGATTGCGGCCAGCTCCGGCTGGAGCGTGAGAACGAAGGCGATCGGCCACGCCAGGAGCGCGAGCCCGGCTCCGCAGATCAGGCAGGCGATCGTCCCCAAGCGCATCGCCCGTGTGTGGAACCAGCGTGCTCCTGCGCGGTCGCGCGCACCTAAACGTTGGCCGATCACCGTCTGCGCGGCATATCCGAACGGGCCGGGGAGTGCGAAGCTCAACTCGGCGACCACGTTGATGGCGCGCAACGCCGCCACATAGGCAACGCCCAGCGGGGCCACGAGGCCCACCATGATCAAGTCCGGCGCGAGCATGGCAGCGAGGAAGGCCACCTCGGGAAGCGCCAGTACCACGCTCTGGCGCGCCAGCCGCCAGTCGATATCGAGCCGCTCGAGGATCTTCAAGTCGGAACGGTGCTTGACCAGGAAGACGCAGTAGGCAAAGCCCGCGCACTCCGCCAACAGCGAGGAGATGCCCGCGCCGACGATGCCGAACGGATGGTGCGTGCCGATGCCTAAGGCGAGAACCGCCAGCAGCGGCAGGTGAACGGCGTTGATGACCACGAGCACGTGCACCGTGGGCTTGGCGTCACCCGCCACGCTGAGCGCCGAGAGCGTGACGATCTCGTAGGCGATGAACAGCATGGTGAGCGCACGCAGCGTGAGGTAGAGCGCGCCTTGATGGAGCACCGGCAACGGGCCGATCAGCGCGCGCAGCATGGCTTCGCCGCCGATGACGGTGGCGGCGATGAAGACGGCCGCTAGAGCGAACGGCGCCACCGACGAGGCTCGAACCACGCGGCCGAAGCCGGAGTAGTCGCGTGCGCCGATGTATTGGGCACCCAGGATCGAGAGCCCCGCGCGCATGCCGTAGACCAGCGCGATCATCATGGCGAAGATCGCCGTCGCGGCGCTGAGGGCGGCCAGCGGCTCGCGGCCGAGCGCGCCAACGGCGATGGTGTCACCGATGCCGAGGAGCTGATCGGCGATCAGCGCGACGATCTGCGGCACAACCAGGTGCCCCACGACGCCGCGCAGGTCGCGATGATCGATCACGTCGTCGCGAGGAGTCACCTTCGAGCGTTCGAGCAGGGCGGGCGGGGGCCTTTGCGAATGGCGGCATCGTGAAGGTTACGTTTACAGTAGAGGGCGGTGATGAGACGGCGATCCTCCGCACGCGCCTCGAGCGTGTGCCGAGCGGAGCGATTCTGCTCTATCGCTGGCCCAGCGGGGCGTTGCTGCGCCAGGACGGCGAGATACGGGGCGCCTTCGACCGCGAGCATCGCGCGGTGACTCTGCGCGGGAGTGAGGGCGGCAGCGACCTGACGCTCGAAGTGGAACGCCATGGTCTGCCGGGAAGCGGCCTGCCCTCCGGCCCTGGACTGCGTTGGCGATGGATGCAGCGCGAGCGCGCGATCCCTCTGCACGGGCGCGTGATCGTGGCCGGCAACGGCGAAGCCGCCGATCCGCCGCGGCTGACGGCACCTGCAGCCATAGGCCACGCCCATCTCGACGTCGCCTGGCTGTGGACGACGACGCAGGCGCGCCGAAAGTTCGTTCGCACGCTCTCCAATCAAGCACGCTATCTCGAAGACGATCCGAATTACGTCTTCGCGCAGTCGCAGCCGCAGCTCTGTGCGTGGCTGGAGCACGACGACGCCGCGCTCTTCGCCAACGTGCGCACGCTAGCGGCGAAACACCGCATCGATGCGAGCGTCGCCGCGATGTGGGTGGAGCCTGACTGCCACGCCGCTAGCGGAGAGTCGCTCTTGCGCCAGCTCGTCCTGGGGCGGCGCTACGCGCGCGAGGTGCTGGCCACGGAAGCGGAAGTCTGCTGGCTCCCCGACACGTTCGGCTTCCCCTCTACGCTCCCGATGCTGCTGCAGCATGCCGGTGTGCCGTACTTCTACACGACGAAGCTGCGCTGGAACGAGCGCACGCGCTTCCCGTACTCGCGCTGGTGGTGGGAGAGCGACGACGGCTCGCGCGTGCTGGCGGTGCTAGGCGCATCGTACGAGGGCGCCCCGACGGCGGACCGCGTGGCCGAGGCGCGCATCGACGAGACGCCGCTGGTGGTTGGGTACGGAGACGGCGGCGGCGGGCCGACGAGGGGAACGCTGGCACGCGTGCGCGAGGCCGGCCTCCCGTGGTCGAGCGCGGCCGCGTGGTTCGCCGGTGTCGCAGCGCGTGACGGCGCCCGCCTGCCAACGTATCGCGATGAGCTCTATCTGGAGTGCCATCGCGGCACCTACACGTCCAACGCCCTGCTCAAAGCCGAGAATGCGGCGCTCGAGTTTGCGATCGGCAACGCCGAGGAGCAGACGGCGTGGTGCGCTTCGTTCCGCGTGGCCCAGTCGATGCTGCGCGAGAACCGTAAGGACCTCGATGCGGCGTGGCGGGTCCTGCTCACCAATCAATTCCACGATCTGCTCGCCGGGACATCGATCGGCGCGGCGACGGAGGAGGCGCTGGAGGGGTACGCGCAGGCCCGCAAGCACATCGAGGCCTCGCTCATGCGGTGCAACGCCGTGCTTCCGCGCGGGGGGCAGGGCCTGCCCTCACGCGGCGTCGAGATCTCGGCGCCGCTGCGCGAGGGCCGAACCTGGCTGCTCGACAACGGGCTCGTGCGCGCGCGCATCGACGACGAAGGTGCCGTGATCGCATTGGAAGCCGGCGGGCGCAACGTCGTTCGCCGCGCCAATGTCTTGCGCGCCTTCGTCGACCGCCCCAAGACGTGGGAGGCCTGGAACCTCGACGCCGACTACCGCCGTCAGCCGCGCGAGCTGGGCCCAGCCTCCGTCGAAGGCGTGCGCGACGGTGTGGTGGTGCGCCGCGTACTCGGCGATTCAGAGATCGTCCAACACCTCTCGCTCCAGCCGGGAGAGTCATGGCTGCGCGTGGGGATGCGTATCGCATGGCACGAGCGGCGGACGATCCTGCGCGTTGAACACACCTTCGAACAGGATGATGAGCGCGCGCTCTTCGGCCAGCCGCACGGTGTGCTGACGCGCCCGGTGCGCCCGACCACGGAGGCGGAACGCGCCAAGTTCGAGGTACCCGGCCAGCGCTTCTGCTCGGCGGCGGGTTGCGCCGTCTTCGCCACCGATCGCTACGGCTGGAGCCTTGGGTCCGGCGCGGCGGGGGGCGTGGAAGTGGGACTCTCGCTCCTGCGCGGCACCACGTGGCCCGATCCCGATGCCGATCTCGGCGAGCACGTGCTGGAGTACGCGCTCGTGCCGCACGGTGGAGCCTCCGTCGGCGAGCTGGAGCGAGCTTGGCGTGAGTTCTCCGAGCCGCGCCGCCCGCACATGGTCAAGTGCGAAGCACCGAACGTGCTGATTGCCGCCGTCAAGCTCGCCGACGACTGCAAGGGGGTGATCGTGCGCCTGCGCGAGTGCGACGGCGTAGCGGGAGACGTGCCGCTCGAAGTCGCCACGCGCCCGCTTGGCGCCGAGCTGGTCGACGCGGAGGAGCGTTCCGTCGACGGCGGTGAGCTGACGCTGGAGGACAGGTTGATGCGCGTCCCGCTGCGTTCCTACGGCTTGGCCAGCGTACGCGTTCGCTTCCCGATCAAGGATATCTGATCGTGGGCCACGTGCGTGCTTTTGGGCGGAAACCGGTGCCGGCGGTGATGCTGGCGGCGTTCGCGGCCGTCGCAAGCGGGTGCGCCGGGGGCACCGGCCATACATACGGCGGCACTCTGCAGGCCGTCTCGGCGACGGTGGGGAGTATGGTTGGCGGACGCGTAGCCGCCGTGTCGGTGTCCGACGGCCAACGTGTCCGCGCTGGAGAGGTCATCGTGCGCTTCGATGACGCCGCCCAGCGCGCCGAGGTGTCGATGGCGCAAGGGCAACTCGCGCAGGCGCGCGCCGCCCTCTCGGAGCGGCTCCACGGCTCGCGCCAAAGTGACGTCGAGCGCGTCGCGGCTCTGGCCGCGCAGGCGCAGGCCACCTACGTCAAGACGCAACGTTCCGGGACGCACACGATCGAGGCGGATGAACAGCGCGTGCGCGAGGCGCAGGGCAATGTCTCGGGCGCGCAGTCCTTGTACGAGCAGCGGCGCCGCGACGACGCGCGCCAGCGCACGCTGTACGTCCACGGCGCAATCTCCGCACAGGCGCGCGATGCCTCTACGGCGGCTCTCGCCTCGACGAGCGCGGCCTTGACCTCCGCGCAGGCGCGCCTCGCCGCGGCACGCGTTGCGCTCGACGACGATCGTACGGTAAACGTACCGCGTGGGACCGCCGCGGCATTCGAATCCTATCGGGCCGCGCAGGCACAGTTGCGCACGCTCCAAGAGGGCGCGCGTCCGGAGGAGATTGCGCAGGCACGCGCCGCCGTGACGGTGGCCGAGGGCGGGGTAGCCGCGGCGCGCGAACATCTCGAGGAGACGGTTGTGCGCGCTCCGGCGGACGGCGTGGTCTCGGCGCTCGATCTCCACGTAGGCGATCTCGTGGCGGCGGGCATGGGCGTGGCCACCGTCGACGAGGCCGGCGACCCCTTCGTGCGCATCTATGTACCGCAGCGTACGCTGGGAGCGCTGAGCGTCGGGCGGAGCCTCGACGTGCGCGCCGAGGGCCTTGGCGGGCGCGTTTTCGAGGGCGTCGTCGAGCAGATCGATCGGCAGGCGCAATTCACGCCGCAAAACGTCCAGACGGCGGAAGAGCGCGCCAGCCTCACCTTCGGCGTGAAAGTGCGCGTGCGCGATCCCGGATACGTGCTGCGCGGCGGCACGACCGCCGAGGTTGCCGTGCCATGAGTGCCGGGGCCATCACGATCGACGGTCTGAGCAAGCGCTACGGAGAGAAGACGGTGGTGCGCGCGCTCGACCTGCGGGTGGCGCGCGGCGAGATCTTCGGCTTCCTGGGACCCAACGGCAGCGGGAAGTCCACCACCATCAAGATGCTCTGCGGTCTCGTGCGCCCGACGGACGGGCACGCCAGCGTTCTGGGCTTCGACGTCGCGCGCGAGACCGAGCGCGTGCGCCGCGTCATCGGCTACATGTCGCAGTCGTTCTCGCTCTACGGCGACTTGACGGTCGAGGAGAACTTGGAGTTCTACGGCCGCGCCTACGGATTGGCGCCGGAGCGCCGGCGCGAACGTAAGCGCGAGGTCGTCGATCTGGTAGGCATCGAGCCTTTCGTGCGCTTCCGATCTGCGACGCTCTCGGGAGGCTGGAAGCAGCGCCTGGCGCTCGCCTGCGCGCTCCTGCACGAGCCAGCCGTGGTCTTTCTCGACGAGCCCACAGCCGGCATCGATCCCGTGGCGCGGCGCGACCTGTGGAACCTGCTCTTCGCCTTGGCGGAACGCGGCGTCACGCTCTTCGTCACCACGCACTACATGGACGAAGCGGAGCGCTGCTCGCGCCTGGGCTACATCTACGACGGCGAGCTGGTCGCCGCGGGCACGGAGGAGGAGCTGCGCCGCCTGCCCGGCGTCGACCCTCCGGATGCCGCACGCTACAGCGTGGCGGCCGAGGAGATCATGCTAGCCTATGCCGCCGCGCGCCGGCTCCCCTACGTGCGCGACGTGACGATCTTCGGCCGGCAGTTGCACGTGCTGACGGAAGCCGGCGTTGCCCCCGAGCGTCTGCGCGCCGATCTCGCTCCCGTGACGGAGATCGGTGAGATCGTGCGCATTGCGCCCTCGCTGGAGGACATCTTCCTGGTACTCACGCGGGGACGCGAAGCGCGGTGAGCGGCGCCTTCGCGGTGCGCGGCTTCGGCGCCATCCTCTACAAAGAGATGATCCACGTCTCGCGCGACCCGATCACTCTCATACTGGCACTGGCGCTCCCCGTCGTGCAGATGCTGATCTTCGGTTACGCCATCAACACGAGAGTCCAGCACATCTCCTCTGCCTATCTCGACGAGGATCGCGGAGCGATCGCCGTGCGCGCGCTGGATGCCTTCCGCGCCTCCCAGCAGTTCGATCTGCGCTACGCGGCGCGCTCGCGCGCCGAGCTCGAGCGGCTCATCGTCGCCGGCCGCGTCCGCGCCGCCTTCGACATCCCGCCCAATGCCACAGCGGATCTGCGCGCGGGGAAGACGGTGCGCATCCAAGTGTTGATCGACGGCTCCGACTCCACCGTGGCCCAGCAGGCGTACGCCGCAGCCACGGCCGTCGGCGCGCAGCTCGCGCGTGAGGCGCGGGGCGGCAGTGCGCCGCCGCTGGTGGAGGTGCGCCCGCGCATGCTCTTCAACCCGAGCCTGCGCAGCGCGAACTTCTTGGTTCCCGGCTTGATCGGCGTGATCATGCAGCTCATCACGATCTTCCTCATGGCGCTCTCGATCGTCGGCGAGCGGGAGCGTGGAACGCTCGATCAAGTGCTGGTGACGCCCATCGGCGCGGGCGGATTGATCCTGGGCAAGATCGTGCCCTACGTGGCGATCGGCTTCGTCGACTTCCTGCTCGTGCTGCTTGCCATGCGCTGGGTCTTCGGCGTCACGGTCGCCGGGAATCTGGGCTTGCTCCTGCTGCTGGGGCTGGGCTTCATGGTGGCGGCGCTGGGGATGGGCCTGTGGATCTCCAGCATCGCGCAGACGCAGGTCCAAGCCATGCTGCTGACGTTCGCCGTGACGATGCCCTCGATTCTGCTCTCGGGTTTCTTCTTCGAGCGCGAATTGATGCCGCTGGTGATGCAATGGGTGGGCTACGCCATCCCGCTGACGTTCTTCCTGGAGATCCTGCGCGGCATCATCCTGCGCGGCGCGGGACTGGACGTTCTCTGGCCCTCGGTGGCCGGGATGCTTGGGTTGGGCGCGGTGCTGATCGTGGCGGCGACGCTGCGCTTTGCACGCCGCTCGTCGTGAGCGCACCGTTCGAGAACAGAGGAGTGCCCAGCGGGCGGGCGATATACCGGGGGATGATCCGCGGCCTGGTCTTCGATCTCGACGACACCCTCTGCGACGACACCAGCTCCTACCACGCGGCCGCGCTCGATGCGGCGCGCGAGCTGGCGCGCGAGCACACGATCGACCCGATCGTCCTCAAGGAGGCCTACATTCGCGAAGCCGACGGCTTCTGGCAGCGCCTGACGCCAGAGGAGCTGGGCAAAAGCATCGGCGGTTTGCGCGAGCGCATGTGGGCCGCGGCACTCGCCGACGTAGGCATCACCGACTGCGCGGTAGCACGGCACGCTGCCGAGCTCTACAACGCGGCACGCAAAGGCAACCTCGCCCTCTTTCCCAGCGTGGATCAGCAGTTGGAGCACTGGCGCGCGAGCTATCGGCTGGCGTTGTTGACCAACGGGTTCTCCGAGACGCACCGCGAGAAGATCGCGCTGCTGGAGATCGAGCCGTACTTCGACGCCATCCTGATCGCCGACGAAGTGGGAATGGTCAAGCCCGACCCGCGCGTCTTCCTCCATGCTTGCCGGCGCATCGGCACCGTGCCTCAACAAACGGTGATGGTTGGGGACCGCTATGAGCGTGACATCGTCGGCGCCATCGAGGCCGGGCTGCGCACCATCTGGGTGAACGTGCGCGGCGAGTCCTTGCCGGCTGGTCGGCCGCGGCCCGACGCGGTGATCGGCGCCATCGCGGAATTGGACGCCGAGTTGGCACGGTTGCCGGCGTGAGGGCGCTCTTCGGGCGGAGCTGGAGCCTTTATCGCGAGAATCCCGTCCTGGCAGTCCCGGCGCTCTTGCTGCAGCTTCTGGGCCTGGTCTGGGTCTTCACCGCCTCGCTCGCGCGCCAGCCGGACCACGATCTCGCACGCGCTGCGATCGTTCTTGCGCTCTCGTTGGTATGGTTGGCGGCTTACTTCGTCGCCGGAAACTACCTGACGGCCGCCGCCTTCGGAATGAGCGCGTCGGCGTGGCGCGTCGACGTGGCGACGCTGGCGGACGGCGCGGCGACGGGGTCGCGCCGTTGGTGGCCGCTTGGCACGCTGTGGTTCCTCGTAGCGGCGATCTCGATACCCGCCGTTGTCGCGGCCTATCTACTCTTTGTCTCGGCGGTGCCGAGCGAGCCGATGCGCCGCGCGATCATCGAGCACCCCTCGCCGGCCGTTCGTGTGGGCCTCGTCGTCGTCGGGCTGGCGTTCTGGTTCTTCACCATCTACACGGTTCCGGCGATCGTCCTCGGTGGGCGCAGAGCCTTCGACGGCTTCACGCGCAGCATTGTGCTGGCATCCGGGCGCGCGCGCGAGACGGTGGTGATGCTGATCCCGCTGGCCGTCGTGGGCGGTCTGCTCTTCCTCGGGAGCAGTGCGCTCGACGGCGCACTGAAGCACCGAGCGCTGGCCGAGACGCTCTTCCAGTTCGCCGACGCCGCCGTGGAGGGGCTGTGGGGTGCCTACGTGACGCTGGTCGTCTCGGGGAGATTCCTGGAACTGGAAGGCGGCTCCCAGCAAGGCCTGCCTGCTGAAACCCTGCGGCCCTTGTACGAGTAACCCTCGAAGAGCGTTGTTGCTCCCCTCGCCAGCACGGAGGCTATTGTGGTCGAGTCCACCGCCAGCGTCTTCTCTCGCTCTTGGCAGATCCTCAACCGCAATTGGATCATCGTCGTCCCCGGCCTCGTCGCCGGCGTGCTCGCCGGCGTCGTCCGCACCGTGCTTGGACCGCATTACGTCGTCGGCTCGGATGGTGAGTGGCACGTCGTCGGCAGCGGTCTCTTCTTCACCGACCTCGCCTTGCTGATTCAGTTCGTCCTCTTCGTGGCGTCGGTGACCTACACGACGGGTATGGCCGGTGCGGCTTGGCGCACCGGTACCACGGCGCTGGCCGACGGTACGACCGCCTTCGAGCGCGATGCCGGCAAGGTCGTGGTAGCGCTGATCGCGCTGGTGGCGCTGGGCGTCGTGGCGATGATCCTCAGCATTCCGACCTTCGGCCTCGCGATGCTGGCGTTCATCTTCTTCGTCATCTATACGTTCCCAGCGGCGGTCATCGGAGAGATCCCCGGCATCGAGGCGATCAAGGAGAGCGTTCGCATCGCAAAGCGCCGGAGCAGCTCCACGCTGACGATGATCGTCGCCATCGCGATCATCGGGGTCATCGTTGGGATCGTGAGCAACCTCCTTCACTTCGTACCGCTCCTGGGTCCGATCGCCGGCGGCTTGATCGGCGGCGCCGCCTCCGCCTACTTCACGCTGGTGGTGGCCGGAGAGTATCTGGAGCTCAAAGCCTCCGGCGCGTAGAGGACCTGCCGTGGCATAGCCCGACAGGCCCCTAGGCGTTCATTCGGCGTACCAGCGCCACCAGCGGAATCGCCGCAACGACTGGGATCGCCAGGATCAAGAAGAGATCGCGGAACGTCAGCGCATATGCCTGCTGCTGTACCAATGCGTAGAGCGCAAGCGTGACTCCGTGGGTCATGCCGCCATGCTGGGCGGCCATCCGCGCGACCGAGACGTGGTGCAGATTGACGGACGACGCCGCCGTCTGCCACCAGAAGGCGAGCCTGCGATCCTGGAGCGTGGTCATCACGGCGATGCCGACGGTACCGCCGATCTGCACGCTCAGATTGAGGAGCGCCGAGCCGTAGCCCAGTTGCGGCGGCGGCAGCGAGCGCAGGGCGATGAGGCCGATCGGCGTCCACAGGAAGGCGAAGGAGACGCCGACCAGCATCATCGCCACCACGAAGTTTCCTGAACCGCTGTGCGCCGTCACGTTGCGCGCGACGGCCAGCGTGCCCCAGGTGAGAAAGGCGAAGCCGATGCCTGCCACGATGCGCGGCTCTACCAGCCGGCGCTGGAGCGCCGCAGCCACGAACGGCGTGAGCGCGGCCGTCGCCGCCGCGCGCACGAAGAGTACCAGGCCGGTGAGGGTGGCCGTGAAGCCGAGCACGTTCTGCAGATAGAGCGGCAGGAGGAAGAGCGAGCCGAAGAGGTTGGCGCCGATGGCGAAGCCCAGCAGGGAGCCGACGGCGACATTGCGGTGGCCCAGGATGCGAAGGTCGAGCACGGGGTGCGCCGCGCGCAAGCTGTGCACGACGAAGGCGGACAGGCCGACGATCGCCCAGATGCAGGCGAGCGCGATCCCCGGCGCGTCGAACCATTCCTTGATCTCGCCGCGCTCGAGAAAGTACTGCACGGATGCCAAACTGCTGACCAGCAGGACGATGCCGGTGACGTCGACGGGGCGCGAGGTCTGCGGCGGCGACTCCTTGAGCATCAGGGCCAGCACGGTTGCACAGAGCACGCCGATCGGCAAGTTGATGAAGAAGATCAGCGGCCAGTTGAATTGATCGGTGAGCCAGCCGCCCAGCGTGGGTCCGAGCGCGGGACCCACGACGGCGATCAGCGCGAAGATTCCCTGCGCCGAGGCTTGTCGCTCGCGCGGCAGCGTGGAGATCAGGATCGCTAGGGAGGTGGCCACCAAGCCGCCCCCGCCGAGACCTTGCAGGACGCGTGCGGCCAACAGCGTCGGCAGCGTGTGCGAGAGGCCGCAGAGGAGGCTCGCGGCCGTGAAGCCGACGATCGAGGCGACGAAGTAGCGGCGGCGGCCGAAGCGGATGGAGAGCCACCCGGTCAGCGGGATGACGCCGACCGCCGCCAGCGAGTAGGCCGTCACGACCCAGCCGATCTGGTCGAAGGTGGCGCCGAGATTCCCTGCGATGACGGGCAGCGCAACGTTGACGATCGTGGAGTCGAGGAACTGCATCACGGCCGCGAGGCTGACGCAGCCGATGATCACGACCATCCGCAAGCCGTGCTCGACGAACGTGTCCTCGTTCACGGCCGACGGCCTCCGTCAGTCGGCCAGGCCGAGCGCCCGCCGCAGGCCACGTACGATCGGGCGCACCGCGCGCGGTGCGAGTGCCTCGATACGGCGTAGAAACTGGCGCGCGCGTGCCCCCGCGCGCTCCTCCGGGCGCAGTTGGAAGAGGGTATTGTGCTCCTCCTCCGTCTGCGACTCTGAACGGTGCGGCGAGTAGTAGTACGAAGCCAGCGACTTGCGCGTCACGCCCGCAGGGAGATGGAGCTGCTTGTATCCGTGGTAGGCGCGGTCGTGCGTCTCCATGATCACGCAGCGATTGACGATCGGGACGACGAAGGCGCGGCGCTGCGACATATCCTGTGCCCAGAGCTCGAGGCATCCGCCCCAGCGCTCGTGCCACTCCCGGTTGAGGTAGATCAGCACGTTGAGGCGGCGGTAGATTCCAAGCTGCGGGTGGAGGTTGAAGTCGGCGTGGATATCGAGAAAGCTGCCGTCGGGTCCCTGGTGCAGACCGCCGCCGTGCAGTTCGGGGTCAGCGCGCAGATCGGCGATCCCCGTCATCGTCTCGAGCCAGCGAATGAAGCGCGGGGAGCGCAAGTCGGCGAAGATCGCTTGGAAGACAGGGTCGAGTCGCTCGATGCGCTCCTCGGCGTTCTTTACTTCGGCCAAGCCCTCGAAGGCGATCTCCATCTGCTCGGGCGAGGGAAAGGCGCCAACGGCGCGCTGGGCTGCGTCGTCGTGCAGCAGATGCTCGATGACGACGTGGCGGATCGGATCGCCGACCGCGAAGGTTGCACGAATCTGCTCTCTCTCGCGCTCCAAGCGTTCGAAGTCGACGGCCGGGAGGGTGGTCTCCATGGGCGCCCGATTCGGCGCTCGCGCAGACTAGGCCTCGACGAGAAAGCCGAGCGCGCGCAACACCGCCTTCGCCTCTTCGAGCGGGCGCTCGGAGAGTGCCTCGATCGTGTGCAAATGGAGGCCGTCGGTCAACTCGGAGAGCAGGTGGGCACCGCGCCTTTCGCGCTCTTGGATCCACTCGTCGACATCGCGTATCGAGGAGAGGTTGAGCTGGCCGCGCAGCTCGCCGTAGAGAGAATGCTCGACGACCACGTCGACCACGCGCACGCCGCACTCGACCAGCGCGCGCAGCTCGCGCTCGGTCTGCGTGGGATCGTGCCGCGAGGCTACCACCGCGCGCAGCCCGGGATGGCCTTGAGCGGGTGACATCACGTAGCCTTGCGGTGTAGCGAAGACGCAAGCCCCTGCAGCGCGTAGGATCGCGATGTCGGCCACCACGATCTGCCGGCTCACGCCCAGCAGCGCGGAGAGTTCGCTGCCTCGCGTCGGCGCGGAGGCCGCCTCCAACTCGGCAAGCAGGCGTGCGCGCCGCTCCGTGCCGCCCAGCGCGCGATGGCCGCTCATCGTTGAGCGGTGCTGCCGCCAGCGGTGCCGCCGCGCAGGAGTGCGTAAGCGATGCCCGCTGCCAGGAACGAGACGTAGTAGCTGAAATCAGCGCCGCCCCAGCGCGCGGCCAGCGGCCCGGTGTAGAGAGGCGTGGCGATGAACGGCGTGGAGAGCGCGATGCCCAACGCGTAGCTCGCCACTGCCCCCCAGCGAATGCCCGCGTCCGGCGCTCCCTCCGGCACCGCGGCACGTCGTACGACGAAGAAGTCGACGAAGAGGATCGCCAGCCAAGGCGTCACCCAGTAGCCCAGCAGCAGCAAGAAGTGTTCGTAGAACGACGAGAAGTGGCCGGAGCCGTAGAGGCTGAGCGCCAGGCCCACGGCGCCGGCGGCCACGGTGAGCACGGCGCGCGAGACGGGGATGTCCAGCGAGCGCGCGGAGAGCGCGTTGGAGTAGAGGTTGAGCGCATCGGCGGCGGTGCCGCCCAAGATCACCGCTACCACGGCGACGGCGCCGAAGCCGCCCATCACGGCGTGCAAGCTGGCGATGGGATTGCTCGCCGCCGCCCCCGCGAGAATCGCGACGACCGCGCCCAGGACCTCGAGCCAGAGCGACGAGACTACTGCGCCCAAGAACGTCCAGCCCACGACGGGCCCCACGCCGGTGGTTCTCGGCAGGTACCGCGAGTAGTCGGAGGCGTAGGGCGCCCAACTGGCGATGTAGGAGAACGCGGCTGAGAGCACGATCGCGAAGAGCGTGAGGGGCGCGGCATGGGGCAGTGGATGCCATGCCGCGACGGCGCCGGCGTGACCGGCAGCGATGATCGTGGTGATCAGGAAGAGCACCCCGAGCATCACGGACATGATCCGTTCGTAGAGGTGGATCATGTTGTGGCCGAAGATCGTCAACAGCACTTGGACGGAGGCGAGGATGAGCGCCGCCACGGGGAACGAGACGCTGGGCCACAGGAGCTGCAAGCCGAAGGCGCAGAGGATGTTGTTGATGGTGAACCAGCCGATGGTGCTGATCCAGTTGAGGGCGCCGGGCAAGTAGCCGCCGGTGCGCCCGAAGGCCCAGCGCCCGGCGACCATCTGCGGCTGGCCGGTACGGGGGCCCATCGCCGAAGCCAGCGCCAAGAGCGCGCCGCCCACCACGTTGCCCACGACTAGCGCCGCGACGGTGGCGCCCAACGAGAGTCCGAGACCCACGGGGAGAAAGCCGAGCGCGAAGTCGGCGATGGTCAAGTTCGCACCGAGCCAGAGTGGGAAGAGGTGGGCCGGTCGGCCGTGGCGCTCGCGTTCGGGGATGCGCTCGATGCTGTAGGGCTCGACGGTGAGCACTCGCTCGCCGTAGGCCGGGGCTGAGGGGGCGGCTGCTGGCTGCATGCTCCTCATTGTAGTCAAGACTGCTGTCTTGTCAATTGACAAGACAGCAGTCGGACCTGGCTACGCTCCGCTAGGCAATCGTGCACCAGCGCGCGGCCTCGGGCCCTTCGGCGCGCACCGCCTGGTCGTAGGCTTGCTGGAGCCGTGCCGTCACCGGTGCCTTAGCGCCGTATGGGATCATCGTTCCGTCGATCTCACGGACGCCCGTGACCTCGGCGGCAGTTCCGGTGATGAAAACTTCGTCGGCGCCCAGCAGATCCTCGAGCGCGAAGGGGGCGACGCGGGTCTGGATGCCTAAGCGCTTCGCGAGGTCCAGAACCGTGCCGCGGGTGATGCCGGGGAGGATGTCCTCATCGGCGTCATTCGTGTGGAGCACCCCTTGCTTGGCGAAGAAGACGTTGTCGCCGGAACCCTCGGCGATACGCCCGAACTTGTTGCGCATCAGGGCCTCGTCGTAGCCTTTCGACATCGCCTCGCTCATCGCCAAGACGCTATTGGCGTAGTGTCCGCTGGCTTTGACGGTGCTGGGCACCGACTCCGAGGGCGACTTCTGCCATGTCGAGACGGTCAGCCGGACGGTTGGCCGCTCGTCGCCGCCGGAGAAGTAGCCGCCAAGCGGGCGGACGGCCACCATCACGTGGGTGGGGGCGTGGCTGTAGGGGGCCAGCGAGAGGCCGCCGGCGCCGAACCAGGCCAAGGGGCGGATGTAGCACTCACCGATCCGATTACTGCGGACGGTCTCGACCACCGCCTCGCACAGCTGCTCTACCGTGTAGGGGACGGCGAGGCGGTAGATGGCGGCGGAGCGGAGGAGGCGTTCCATGTGATCGCGCAGGCGGAAGACGCTGAGGCCGCGATCGGTCTTGTAGGCGCGCAGGCCCTCGAAGACGCCGCTGCCGTAGTGGAGCGCGTGCGTGAAGGGATGGATCTCCACGTCCGCCTGATCCACGATCTCGCCGTCGTACCAGTAGAGCGGGGCGACGTCGACGGCCGGCTGGGGTGGCTTCGGTTGGGCCATGGCCACGGTTGCTTCCTCCTGATGAAAAAATGAGCGGCCCCTCCGGTGAGGGGCCGCTCGCACTTTCGATTGCTGGGTTCGTTACGCGCGCGCCAACCTCACCGGCTTCTCGAGAAGCTGCTAAGCAAAATAATAACGGGAAGAGGCGCGAGCGAACGATACATGTACCCGCAAAAGTAGCACGCGGCGCCGTGGCTGTCAATGACCGGCACGGTAAACCCCGGAAGGCCAATAGGGTCTACGATAGAAGCGTGCAGGTTCCGATGATCGAGCAGAAGCCCCCAGTTCCCGCCAAGCCCCGCGCCCTCGATGCCATTGTCATCAAGGGTGCGCGCGAGCACAATCTCAAGAATATCGACTTGATCATGCCGCGCAACCGGCTGATCGTGATCACGGGGCTCTCGGGCTCCGGCAAGTCGTCGCTGGCTTTCGATACCATCTATGCCGAGGGGCAACGCCGATACGTCGAGTCGCTCTCGTCGTATGCCCGGCAGTTCCTAGGGCAGATGGAGAAGCCGGACGTCGACTACATCGAGGGGCTCTCGCCGGCGATCTCCATCGATCAGAAGTCTACCTCCAAGAATCCGCGCTCGACGGTGGGAACGGTCACGGAGATCTACGACTATCTGCGCCTGCTCTTCGCGCGCATCGGGAGGCCGCATTGCTACACCTGCGGGCGCCCCATCCAGGCGCAGACGGCCGAGCAGATCGTCGATCAGATCCTGGCCCTTCCGGAAGGGAGCCGCCTGCAACTGCTCGCGCCGGTGGTGCGCGGGCGCAAAGGCGAGTACGCCAAGCTCTTCGAGGAGGTCTCGAAAGAGGGCTTCGCGCGCGTGCGCGTCGACGGCACGGTGCGCGAGCTGCGTGAGAAGATCGAGATCGACAAGAAGCGCAAGCACGACATCGAGGTGGTGGTCGATCGCCTGATCATCAAGCCGGACGTCCGCAAGCGCCTCACCGATTCCGTGGAGACGACGCTGCGCCTCTCGACGGGCATCGTGGAGGTGCTGGTGCAAGACTCCAAGGATGCTCAGGAACGCGAGCTGCTCTTCAGCGAGTCGTTCGCCTGCGTCTACTGCGGGCTCTCCTTCGAGGAGATCGCGCCGCGGCTCTTCTCGTTCAACTCACCCTACGGCGCCTGTACCGCGTGCAGCGGTTTGGGCGTGAAGATCGAGATCGATCCCTGGAAGGTGATTCCCGACCGTACGAAGTCGATCGCCGATGGAGCGATCGTGCCGTGGAGCAAGAGCTTGGGGACGGGAAAGTTTCCCTCGATCAACCCCTACTATCTCCAGCAGTTGGAGCGGGTGCTCGCCAAGCGCCGCTTCAAGATGACCACGCCCATCGAGAAGATGCCGGACGACGTGGTCGACCTCATCCTCTACGGAACGGAGGCGCGCGAGAAGTTCACCTACACTTCAAAGCGCGGGCAGTCGTGGAGCTACGAGACCTCGTTCGAAGGCGTGGCCAACAACCTCCAGCGGCGCTATAGCGAGACGTCCAGCGACTACGTGAAGGACGACATCGAGAAGTATATGTCCGCCTCCACCTGCGCCGCCTGCAAGGGGGCGCGCCTCAAGCCGGAAGCCCTGGCCGTGCGCATCGAGGAGCAGAACATCGACGGGCTGACGCACATGAGCGTCGAGCGGCTCGCAGTCTTCTTCACGGCCTTCCGGCCCAGCGAGCGCGAGCAGATGATCGCCAACCAGATCCTCAAGGAGATCCGCGCGCGTCTGGGCTTCCTGAGAAACGTGGGGCTGGGATATCTCACGCTGGCGCGCAGCGCTACCACGCTCTCCGGCGGCGAGGCCCAGCGCATCCGGCTAGCCACGCAGATCGGCAGTGCGCTCGTGGGCGTGCTCTACATCTTGGACGAGCCGTCCATCGGTCTTCACCAGCGCGACAACGATCGTCTGCTGGCCACGCTGAAGACGTTGCGGGATCTCGGCAATACGCTGATCGTGGTGGAGCACGACGAAGACACGATTCGTGAGGCCGACTTCGTCGTCGACATCGGCCCCGGCGCGGGCGCTGAAGGCGGCCGCGTGCTGACGGCAGGGACACTCGAAGAAGTGATGGCCAATCCCGAGTCGTTGACGGGCGCCTACCTGCTGGGACGGCAGTTCATCGCGGTTCCCGCGCACCGGCGTGAGCCGCGTGCCTGGCTGCGTGTGGAGAAGGCCAGCGCCAACAACTTGCGTTCGATCGACGTCGACTTTCCCATCGGCGTTTTCACCTGCGTCACCGGCGTCTCGGGCTCCGGGAAGTCGTCGCTGGTGAATGAGGTCCTGATTCGCGCGCTCGAGCAGCATCTGCACGGGCAGCCCGCCGGTGGAACATACGGCCGCGTCAAGGGTGCGGAGGAGCTGGACAAGCTGGTAGTGATCGACCAGTCGCCGATCGGGCGCACGCCGCGGTCGAACCCGGCTACCTATACCGGCGTCTTCGACGCGATTCGCGAGCTCTACTCGCTGGTTCCCGAGGCGAAGATGCGCGGCTACACGCCGGGGCGCTTCTCGTTCAACGTGAAGGGGGGGCGCTGCGAAGCTTGCCAGGGCGACGGCGTCATCAAGATCGAGATGCACTTCCTGCCGGACGTCTACGTGCCGTGTGAAGTCTGCAAGGGGCGCCGCTACAACGCCCAGACGCTCGAAGTGAAGTACAAGGGCGCGTCGATCGCCGACGTGCTGGAGATGCGCGTCGACGAGGCGCAAGAGCTCTTCGGCGCCATCCCCAAGATCGCCAACAAGCTCAAGACCATCTGCGATGTGGGGCTGGGCTATATCAAGATGGGGCAGCCCGCCACCCAGCTCTCCGGCGGCGAGGCCCAGCGTGTGAAGCTGGCGACGGAACTCTCGCGGCGTTCCACGGGGCGCACCTTCTACGTGCTCGACGAGCCGACGACGGGCCTGCACTTCGCCGACATCCACAAACTGCTCGAAGTGCTCCAGCGCTTGGTTCAGACAGGGAACACGGTGCTGGTGATCGAGCACAACCTCGACGTGGTCAAGACGGCCGACTACGTGATCGATCTCGGTCCCGAAGGCGGGGACCGCGGCGGGACGCTAGTGGCCACGGGGACGCCGGAGGAAGTGGCGGCCGATCCCACCTCGTTCACCGGCGAGTACCTGCGCGTGGTGCTGGCCGATCCGCGGGCGCGCCGCAGAACGGATCGCGCGCGCAGCGAGGAGCTGCAGCACGAGAACATGCGCGTCCTCGACGAGCTTGCCGACGGCGAGCGCGCGGCCGTCGGCGACTAGCCTCATGCCTCGGGGCGCTCGATCAGATAGACCACCCGGCAGATACGCCGCTCGGCACCGAGGCGCTCGGTGGTCGCCAGAAAACGCTGTCGCGCGTCATAGCCTTCGTCGCCCTCGAGCTCGCGCAGAGCATCGGCGTAGGTAGTCCGCGCGGTATGCCAGCGGCGCGCCACCGCCGTAGCGTTGGCCGTCACGTCCTCGCACCAGCGCAACTGGAAGCCGGCCTCGGTGATGCAGCGGTCGTCGTAGCCCACGGGGACGTAGACGAACGCCGGTGAGGCGCTGCGCTCGGCGATCTCCGCGGCAGTGACGGGGCCGGCCACGACGACGGGATCGGTGAAGAGTACGCGACCACCGGGCTTGAGCACGCGCCGCCAGTCGGCCATGGAGCGCGCCCGGTTGGCGAGATAGTTGATCGCGTCGATGCAGATGACGGCGTCGAACGTGCCGCCGTCGTACGGCAGGCGTGCGTTGGCGTCGGCGCAGTCGAAGGTTGCACGGGCGCTCACCCCCAGCCGCTTCGCCTGCACGTGCGCGGCGCGCACGCGCCGCTCCTCGAGATCGATGCCTATCGCACGACAGCCGGTTATGGAAACCATGTACAGCGTGGGGCCGCCGGTGCCGCAGGCCACCTCGAGCACGCGCGAGCGTTCGCTCAGGCCCAGCCATGTGATGAAGACCGCATGCTCGTCGACGGTAAGCCAGCGCCGTTGCCCGATGTCCTGGCCGTAGGTGTGAACGCGAATCGCTTGGTAAATAGGGCTTTCGGCGTGGCTGTCCGCGGCTTGATCGAAGTCGGATTCATCCATCGGCCAGCCATATACCCACGTGCGCTAGCCGTCGCCGAGCATGGCGAACCAGGCGCTCCGGAGCGCGGGCTCCAAGGCGTAGAGCGCATGGTGGCCGCCGGTCACTTGGTACTCGTGTACGTGCACGCCCGAGGTGCGCAGGAAGCGGGCCGTCGCTCGCACCGCGCGCGGCGTCACGACGGCGTCGCCCGTACCGGAGACCAGGTACACCTGCGTGCGATGAAGGCGGCGGGCGATCGCCTCACGCGATTCGTCGGTTAGTGCCCCCGCGGCCGCCAGCAGTGCGGACCAGCGTTGCGCGTGCAGTGCGGCGAGGTGGAAGACGGCGAAGGCGCCCATCGAGAAGCCGGCAAGGCAGACGCGGCGCGGATCGACGGTAAAGGCGCGCGTCGCCGCAGCCAACGCGTCGTAGACGTCTTGTGCGGCGCGGCCGTCGTAGCCCGCGTCGCCGCGCGCGTACGGCGCGACGATGATGGCGCCGCTGTCCTCCGCGAGGCGCTGCAGCGCGGGGGCTGCCACCATCTCGTCCTCCGCCGCGTGGCGGCCATGGAGGAAGATCACCAACGGCGCCGGGGTATGCGGGTCGTAGGAGCTGGGCACGTAGAGGCCCACGGGTTGAAGTGAATCGTCGAGGCTCGAGCGGATCCAAATGTCGCCGGCGCCTCGTACTTCGCCCATCTCGCCCATCCGTTCGGTGAGCAGGCGCCCGATCAGCGAGGTATCCAGCACGGCGACCCCACGCTCGTAGGCGGCGTACTCGGCGGCGGGGTAGTCCGGCGGGCGCATCCCTGGACGCAGATTGCCGGCGGCGAGGTTGAGGCGCGCCTCCATCATCACGTAGACGTCGTTTCCGTCACGGCGCTCGATGGTCGCGCTGCCGTCGAGCAACGTTCTGCGCCCTTCGTCCACCAAGGCCAGTGCGGTGTAGGCACCGCTCGATGGGAGGGGCGTGAACGTCGCGGCCGACGCGGGGGCGCCGGCAAAGGTACCGGCGGCCAGCGCGAGGGCCCAGCGTCGTACCGTATGCCCGTGCCGCATCTCGTTCTCCGTATTCCCACGTGCGGGCGCCGACCGGCAGGCGCCGCGGGCACCCCAAGGCAAATCTCGCGGAGATGCGCGAGAAGACGGCGACGCCGCGCCGGCGGGCGGAGGAGTTGCGCGAGGCCCTCCACGAGGCGAACTACCGCTACTACGTGCTCGACATGCCGACGATCAGCGACGCCGAGTACGACGCCCTGCTGCGCGAGCTCCAGGAGTTGGAGGAAGCGCACCCGGAGCTGGTGACGCCGGACTCGCCTACTCAGCGCGTAGGCGCGGCTCCGTTGGAGACGTTTGCGCCGTTCCCGCACCGCCGTCAGATGATCTCGCTGGGCAACGCGTTCAGCGAGCAGGAGCTGCGCGCATTCGACGGCCGCGTTCGCAAGCTGGCCGCGGGGCGTTCCTTCGTCTACACCGTGGAGCTGAAGATCGACGGCTTGGCCATTGCTTTGCACTATCGCGACGGTGCCTTCGAGCGCGGCGGGACGCGCGGTGACGGGCGCACTGGCGAGGAGATCACCGCCAACCTGCGCACCGTACGCTCGATTCCGCTGCATCTGCGCGGCGAGGTTCCGGCCTTCCTCGAAGTGCGCGGCGAGGTCTACCTCAAGCTCTCCGACTTCGAGCGCATCAACGAGCGGCGCGCCAAGGACGGCGAGCCCCTCTTCGCCAACCCGCGCAACGCCGCGGCGGGGGCCGTGCGCCAGCTCGACTCCTCGATCACCGCGCGCCGCCCGCTCTCGTTCTGGGCCTATCAGCTCGCAGAGAGCGATCCTCCGCTCGACATCGCCACGCAGCGGGAGGCGCTCGAGCAGTGCGGCGCATGGGGCTTCCCCGTCAACCCGAACATCAGGCGTCTCGATGACATCGACGCGGTCGTCACGTTCTGCAACGCCTGGGAGGGGCGGCGCGAGGAGCTCGACTACGAGATCGACGGCGTGGTCGTCAAGGTGGACGATCTCGCGCTTGAAGAGGCGATGGGCGCGGCGGGGCGCGAGCCGCGCTGGGCGATCGCCTACAAGTTCAAGCCGCGCGAGGCGTACACGAAGCTGCTCGACATCGGCGTGCAGGTCGGGCGCACCGGTGCGCTGACGCCCGTGGCGATCCTGGAGCCCGTGGTGGTGGGCGGCGTGACGGTGCGCAACGCCACGCTGCACAACGAGGAGGAGATCGCGCGCAAGGACGTGCGCGTGGGCGATGTGGTGATCGTGCGGCGCGCCGGTGACGTGATCCCGGAGATCGTGGGGCCGGTGAAGGAGCGCCGCCATGGCAAGCTCGCCCCGCTCTTCCGCATTCCCGCGCACTGCCCGGTCTGCCATGCCGCCGTCGACCGCCCCGAAGGCGAGGTGGTCTATCGCTGCACCAACGCTTCGTGTCCCGCCCAGCTCAAGGAGCGCATCCGTCACTTCTGCAGCCGTGGCGCGATGGACATCGAGGGCGTGGGCGAGCAGCTCGCCGGTCAGTTGGTCGATCGAGGACTCGTCCACGACATCGCCGATCTCTTCGCGTTGACGCGCGAGCAGTTGGCCGATCTCGAGCGCATGGGCGAGAAGTCCGCGCAGAATGCCTTGAATGCGCGCGAGAAGGCCAAGGGCCGTCCCTTGTGGCGGCTGCTCAACGGCCTCTCGATCCGCTTCGTGGGCTCCCAGAACGCGCAAGTGCTGGGCGAGGCGTTCGGCGAGATGGAGACGTTGGAGCGGGCCGGCGTCGAGGAGCTCACCGGCGTACCCGGTATCGGGCCGAAGATCGGACAGAGCGTCTGGCTCTTCTTTCAGCAGCCGCAGAACCGGCAGCTCATCGCGCGTCTGAACGGTGCGGGCCTGCGCATGTCGCAGCCGCGGCGCGAGATCCCCGCTACGTCGGCGGTGGCCGGCAAGACCTTCGTCCTCACGGGAACGCTGCCGAACCTCACGCGCGAGGAGGCCACGGCGAAGATCGTGGCCGCGGGCGGCAAAGTCAGCGGCAGCGTCTCGAAGAAGACCGACTACGTGGTGGCGGGCGAGGAGCCCGGCACGAAGCTGACCAAGGCGCAGGAGCTGGGCGTGGCGGTCATCGACGAGGCCGAGCTGCGCAAACTGCTCGCATGACGTCGGCGTTGAGCGGTATCCGCATCCTCACGATCGCCGCCAACGTGCCGGGGCCCGTCGCCGCGGCGCGCCTGCGCGATCTTGGCGCCAGGGTCGCCAAGATCGAGCCGCCCTCCGGCGATCTGCTGGCCTACGCCGCGCCGCGCTGGTACGCGGAGCTGCACGAGAACATCGAGGTGCTGCGCCTCGACCTCAAGCACGAAGCCGAGCGCGCGACGTTGCACGTGCGCTTGGCGGAGAGCGATGTGCTGGTGACCTCGAGCCGCCCCGCTGCCTTGGCGCGCCTGGGCCTGGCATGGAGCGATCTCCATGCGCTCTACCCGCGCTTGGTGCAGGTGGCGATCGTCGGCCGCGCCTCGCCGCACGCCGACGACGCCGGCCACGATCTCACGTATCAGGCCGCGGCCGGGCTGTTGACGCCGCCGCAGATGCCGCGCGCCCTGCTGGCCGACCTCGCCGGCGCCGAGCGCGCGGTGAGCGCTGTGTTGGCGCTGCTGTTCGCGCGCGAGCGTCACGGCGAGGCCAACTACGCCGAAGTCTCGCTGGAGGAGGGCGCACGGGCCTTCGCCGCGCCGCTGCGCGCGGGGCTCACCACACCCGGCGGTGTGCTGGGCGGCGGCTCGCCGCACTATGCTTGCTATCGGGCGAGTGACGGCTGGGTGGCGTTGGGCAACGTGGAGGCGCACTTCCAGCAGCGCTTGGCGCGCGAGCTGGAGCTCGACGGCGCCGTCGACCGCAAGCGGTTGGCCGCGCTCTTCCTCACGCGCAGCGCAACGGAGTGGGAGGCCTGGGGAGCGCAGCGCGGCCTGCCGATCGTCGCCGTCGCTACTCCGTGGTGATCGCCGGCTCGCATTCCACGGGGAACTTGACCGAGTTGGCGATGAAGCACTTGACGTGCGCGTCGTGGTGCAGGGTGCGCGCCCGCGTCAGGTCGGCCCCTGCCTGCACGGTGATCTGAGGGCGCAGGGTGACGCGCGCGAAGCGGCCGCCTCCGTCGCTCTCCTCGATCATCACACCTTCGGCGGCGTCGACGTAGCGCGTGACGACGATGCCGGCCTGCGCGCAGAGGTGGAGATACCACAGCATGTGGCAGGAGGAGAGGGAGGCCACGAGCAGATCCTCGGGGTTGTAGCGCGTGGCGTCGCCGCGAAAGTGCGGATCGGAGGAGGCGAGGATCGGCGGCTTGCCGGCGGCGGCGATCTCGTATTTTCGTTCGTAGGCGCGGTATGACGAGGTCCCTGTGCCGGTGTTGCCCGTCCATTCGACGGTGGCGGTGTAGCGATGCTCGCGTGCCATCGTATCGCTGGTTCATCGTCCGCGCACGGCGGCCCCTCCGTGCGGGGAGGCGGATGCGCGCGTTTGGGCGTAGGAGAGCCACTCATGCGACGCATCCTCATCACGCTTCCGCTGGCCGACTCGACGGTGGAGCGCTTACGCTCCGCGTTTCCCGCGTGCGACATCCAGGTCTGGAATGATGGCGCGCCGGCCTTCGCGCGCACGCCTTCGACGATTCCCGCGGAGATCGCGCGCACCGTCGAGGTGCTCTTCACCTTTCGCTCCATACCCAAGCCGGAGGATGTTCCAGCGCTGCGCTGGATCCAACTGAACACGGCGGGCGGCGAGCGCCTGCTGGGCGGGCCGCTGATGGAGCGCGGCGTCGCCGTGACGACCGCCAGCGGCATCCACGCGATCCCGATGGCGGAGTACGTCTTCGCGATGGTGCTCGCGTGGTGCCGGCGTCTGCCGGAGATGCTGGCGTGCCAGGGGCGCGCGGCATGGCCCTCGGCCGCCGAGCGCGAGCGCCTCTTCACCCCGCGCGAGATCTACGGTCAGACGCTCGGCGTCGTGGGCTACGGCAGCATCGGCCGTCACGTGGCGCGGCTGGCCAAGGCGTTCGGTATGCGCGTGCTGGCGATGCGGCGCGGCGGTGATCGTACCGGCCGAGCCTTCGCCGCCCCGGGTACGGGGGACCCCGACGGCACCCTGCCGGACCGCTACGTGGAGTTGGAGTCGCTCCATGAATTGCTGCGCGAGAGCGATGTCGTCTTGGATGCGCTGCCGCTCACCGCGCAGACGCGCAAGTTCTTCGGACGCGAGGCGTTCGCGGCGATGCGTCCGAACGCGATCTTCGTCAACATCGGCCGCGGCGCCACCTGCGACGAGGCGGCGCTGGCGGATGCGCTGCGCGGGCGGAGGATCGAGGCGGCTCTGCTCGACGTCTTCGCGGAAGAGCCCCTTCCTTCGTCCTCACCGCTCTGGGGGCTTCCTGGCGTGATCATCAGCCCCCATGTGGCCGGCTGGGCACCCAGCTACAATGAGCGCGCCGCCGAGATCTTCGCGGAGAACTTGCGCCGCTACGCAGCCGGAGAGGCGCTGCTCAATCGCATCGACCCCGCCCGCGGCTACTAGATTCGGCGAGAGGCTCGCGTCTTAGCGTCCTACGAGCCTTTCCAACTCCTCCGGATATCGCGAGCCTTGCACCGGAATCGCGGAGAGTGTCTGGTCGATATGGCGTAGGTCGTTCGTGGTGAGCTCGATCGACGACGCGCCGAGGTTCTCTTCGAGGCGGTGGAATTTCGTCGTCCCGGGGATCGGAACGATCCAGGGCTTCTGTGCCAGCAGCCACGCCAGTGCGATCTGTGCGGGCGTCGCCTTTTTCTCAGCCGCGATCTTGCCGAGCACGTCCACGAGCCCCTGATTCGCCCTAAGCGCCTCCGGCTTGAAGCGTGGGACGACACTCCGGAAATCCGTACTGTCGAAGGTTGTATTCACGTCGATCGCACCGGTCAAGAAACCCTTGCCCAATGGGCTGAACGGAACGAATCCAATGCCCAGTTCCTCGAGGGCCGGCAGCAACTCTGCCTCGGGCTCGCGCCACCACAGCGAGTATTCGCTTTGAATCGCCGTTACCGGCTGCACTGCGTGCGCTCGCCGCACCGTCCGCACGCCCGGCTCGGAGAGCCCGAAGTGCTTGACCTTGCCCTCCTGGATCAGCTCCTTGACGGCGCCTGCGACCTCTTCGATCGGCACCTGTGGATCTACTCGATGCTGATAAAAGAGATCGATGGCGTCGGTGCGGAGGCGTCTGAGTGATGCCTCGGCGACCTGCTTGATGTGCTCGGGGCGGCTGTTCAGTTGCCGCGAGTCGCCGCCCGCAAGGTCGAAGCCGAATTTTGTCGCAATGACGACCTGGTCGCGCACCGGGGCGAGAGCTTCGCCGACGAGTTCTTCATTCGTATATGGGCCGTAGACCTCGGCGGTATCGAAGAAGGTAACTCCGCGCTCAACGGCCGCGCGGATCAGGGCGATCATCCCTCGGCTATCGTGCGCCGGACCGTATCCGTAGCTCATGCCCATGCAGCCAAGCCCCAGGGCGGAGACTTCCAAGTTGCTCGTTCCGAGCCGTCGTTTTTGCATGATGTTGTAACTCCGTGGAAATCGATGACTAGGCTACCGTGAGCAGCACTTTGGTCGCCTGGCGCTCGTCCATCGCCGCGTAACCTTCGGCGACGCGATCGAGCGGCAGTGTCATATCGAGGATGGGTGAAGGATCGATGCGCCCGGTTCCCAGGCTCGTGACGAGCTCCGGCAGGTATGCGCGCACCGGCGCGGGCCCGCCGCGCAACGAGACATGGTTGTAGAACATGGTGGAAATCGGTGCATTCCGTACCCCGTGCGGTACGCCGACGAGGCCGATCGCGCCGCCGGGGCGCGCGATGCTTACGGCAAGATCCAGGCTCTCTTGATTTCCGACGGCTTCTACGACGTGCGGCGCTCCGCCGCGGGTTAGTTCGAGGATCTCATCCTTCACGTTAGGGTCATGAGAGTTGAACGTACGCGTCGCGCCGAAGCGCATTGCGATCTCGAGACGTGTGGCGTTGTGGCCCACTGCGATGACTTCTTTGGCGCACACCAATCTCGCCGCCGAAAGGACTGCACATAATCCCACCGCGCCATCGCCGACGACGACGACCGTTGAACCGGGCGCCGTGCTTGCTGAGAGTACGCCATAGTGTCCGGTACCCAGGACGTCGCAGAGCGTTGCCGCAGCGTTGAGTTTGTCGCCGTCATCGGCGATCGCTTCTGGCAGCGTTACCAGCGTGCCGTCCGCAAAGGGCACTCGCACCAGTTCCGCTTGGCCGCCGTTTTCGGTTCCGAAGAAGCCTCCGTGCATGCACGACGTCTGAAGCTTTGCGTTGCAGAATTCGCACGTGCCGTCGCTCCACGCAAAGGGCGCAACCACGAGGTCGCCACGGCGGACGGTGCGCACGTCGCCGCCCACCTCTTCCACGATACCGATGAACTCGTGGCCCGTACGGGCTCCCGGAGTCAGCTCTGTGACTCCGCGGTAGAACCAGAGATCCGAACCGCAAATGGCGGCGCGCGTGATGCGAACGATCGCGTCGTGTGAATCGCCGATGACCGGATCCGGAACTGTTTCGATGCGCACGTCGCGGGCGCCATGGTATACCGTTGCCTTCATATACGCAACTCTACGCGTTCGCTGCGGGAACGGCTAGGCCAAAGACGCCGGATCGTATGCGAAGTGCGCCATTCTTTACGGCGGATTACATGGCCAGTGCTTCCGTCCGAGATTTGCGCAGCACATGCGTTTCACGCCAGTGAGCCGGCGGGGTTCCTTCCCAGGCGCGGAATGCGCGGACGAATGAGTTCGCATCCTCATAGCCGAGCAGGTATGCGGCCTCATTCAGCTCGAGACGAGGGTTGCCAAGGTAGCAACGTGCCAATTGGCGGCGCGCTTCTCCGAGGACGCGCTGGAAGCTCGAGCCCTCGTCTTGCAGGCGCCGTTGAAGCGTGCGGGCGCTCATGTGGAGAGCGTCGGCAATGTCCTCGATCGCCGGTCGTCGCCCGGTAAGCCGCATCTGTATCGCCTCGCGTACGCGCTCGACGAAGCTCTGCTCGTGACGTTGTTGCTTCAATTCCTCGTCGAACTGAGGCGCGAGCATGGCCAGAAGCTCGCTATTGCGAGTAACGAGCGGTCGCCGCGCGTCCTCCGCGTGAAAGACGATCGCGTTGTGTGATGCTCCGAAGGCGACGGGGCAACCGAAGTGCGCCTTGAGGGCGTTGAGATGCGAGCGAGGCTGCACGAACTCGACGCGCAGGGGTGTGATGTGCTTGCCCGTGCCGTGTCGTGCCAGCGAGAGCAGCGATGCAAAGCAGTATTCGGTCAGCACGGGAGGCTCGGCTCCGCCGGCGAGGAGCCAGCGGAACTGGAGGGACCACTCGTCACCGTCGATCTCATGCAGCATCTCTTCCGGACAGGAGAGCAGCTTGTAGCGCGAGATCTGCTGCATCGCCGAGCCGAGATTCGCGGTTGAGAGCGCGGCGAGAGCCATCGGGTGGAAGTGTTCCGTCTTCGTCTCCGTGCCGATCTGGAGGCCGATGGTCGGATCTTCGCTTACGTCTCCCACCGCTTGCCATAGGGCGAACAACTCTTCGGTGGTGACGAGCACGCGCGTTGCGTCAAAGAGGCCTTGAGGAAGATCGGCGCGGCGCAAGACGGCGGGCACGCTGATGCCGAGCTCTTCCAGTTTGGTGCGAAGGCGTCCATGGACGCGAAAGTGCTTGTTCATCATCTGTATCCTAGTCTAGCAACTGCGGGGCTTCCATGGCCTGCGGAACGCGCCAGGATATATGCAAAAGACGCCACGGCGGCCCTCTTGAAAGCGAACGTACGTTCGATCCTGATGGGTCTCCCATGGAGCCTCTCGCCCTCGATGGCCGTCGTCTGGCACCACGCCCACGCCATCCCCATCGTCGGAAGGAGCTACACCACGCGCGCTCAGCGTACAGAAGCGGGGCCAAGGCCAAGAGCACGTGGCGCCGGTTATAAGGCATGGTCGCACGATAAATGCGGAGGGGGCGAATAATCGCCCCCCTCCTGACTTTCCTTGCTATCTTCATGAAGAGCCAGTGGGCTCTTTTCGCAAGGCGAGTACCTTCAAGGCCAGGATGCCATACGCTGTCACCGATGGCTAGTAGATCAGATGGTCGACTCGCACTACGGTAAATTCACGCGGAACGGAAGATGTAGTTTTTCCATCGCCGGTCTTAGCGAGTCGCAGAATCAAAGCTGAACAGCACGAACTGATGCTATTTCTTGGCCTCTTGCTCTTTCTGTTGCGGTGGGCGTGGTTTGTTCGACGCATATGCATCAAGCATGAATCCCGGGACTCCCTGCGTGTCGCGTTTGTATTGCTCGATGGCATCGGTAATCCAACTATCCTTCTTCATGTGATCCTCCAGAGGATGCGCTCGCGTTGCTCGCCGCCAAGGCGGCTTGATGCTCGGCTAGGAAATCGGTAAATGGCTTCAGTTCAAGCAGCTCATTGCTCATTGCGGCCCTTGCACTGGGAGTGTAGTAGGGCAGGGCCGGCGGACGGGTACGAAAATCGAACCTGATACGGGTACCGCGCTCCTTCTCCTTGCGGTCAACCACAACTGAGAAAAATTCGAGATATCTCGTTGGCGCTACACCGACGAAAGTACGGAATATTACCTTCTCAGTATTAGGTTGCGAGGGATCTACAAGAATTGAATCTTTGTATAGCCGCTTAACCGCGCTCTTAGGGTAAGGCGCTAGGTACACTACTTCCTTTATCCCTGCTGCTACAATATGTCGAGCACATTCATGGCAGGGGAATGCTGTAGTAAGCATACGCGTTCCGAGAGTTCTTACGCCGTGGCATGCGGCGCTAATAATAGCGGCTGCTTCTGCATGAACCGCACGAACGTAGTCGATATTATCGCGCAGCAAGGCCTTGCGGAGTACGCCTTGGTCTAAGTAGTAGAGTTGTTTGATTCGTGAATCACGTAACGCTTGTGCGTCCGCCTTTTCAACGCGGCTTCCATCTGTCTCACTCGTTGAATATACTGAGTACGTAGTAGATAATGCGCCAGCGATGTCGAGCCGTTCGAGCGCATCGCGAACCATCTCCTCACGAAATTCGTCGCTCGTATCACGTGGCTGGTACACCATATCCCGACCGTGGTAAATATGATCATCTTCGAACCAGTATTGACCACCGGAAATAGGACGCGCCGTTTCATTTGTTCCAACTGCAACGAGCGAGCCATCGTCGCGCATTATTGCTGCGCCAACCTGACGCGCCATGGAGCCAGAACGAACCTGCGACGCGCGCGCAATGAACATACCCATCTCATCTCGCGACGGCGTGAGGTAGAGATTGCCGAAGATTAACTCGATCAGCCGCGTAAGCTGTTCAATGACCTCATGTTTTTGTTTGGTCGAATCAAGAATGAAGTCGGTTGTGTAGAACGCCTCAGCGACATCTTGGCCAAGTGAAATTCTCTTTCCCGATTCATCTTCTCCACTTTCATCCCGATTCATCAGTGTATCGATGGTGTCTCCGGTCTTATGGCTATTCGGGTCAGACTGTGTAACCAAGAACTCTCGTCGCATCTCTGGTGGCGCGTAGATACTGATGCTGATGAAGGCAGGACCGTAGATCCGCTTGAGTAGTCGAATCTCATCAGGATGTTTAAGCGAATCAATGAGGAACGCTGTTGACTGTAGCGGCTGCTGCCCTTCCTCTTGATGTGTATTCTGTTTAGAATTGGTGTTGTTTGTCTCGGGGGAATCCGGTAAGTGTAAGGCTGCTTGCGATGGTCGCGCTTCACGGCCTTTATTTATCTCTGCTCGTCTCTTACGAAGTTGGGTGACGGCCGCAAGCGCAACGGCGTCCCCACGGCTTGGTCCTCCCTGCGGAAAGTGCGACTGGAATTTCCGTCGCATCAGATCGCCCGCGTCCATCAGACGTTTCTTGCGTGCGAGGTAAGGAGATGCATTTTCCGAAGGAGCGGTAACGAATTCTTCAATTTGCGAACTGACGCTGATCTTTTCAACAGAGTAGTCAACCGAGCACAGCGCAGTACGTAAGCAATCCTCGACGAGCTCTCTGTCAACGCCCAGAGGAGCAACGAATGCGAAAACGAGCTCGCGGCGATCTTTCGATTCACTCGGAGTCGTTTGCATAGTCTCGCTCGCGTTAGTCATCGATTGCTTCAAGAAGCGAGAGCTGGTGTGGGATAATGTCGCCCAACTTGCGACTCGAATACTGGGCTGCACGAGCGTGACGTGCTAGTTCCTTGCAACGAGCAATGTCATCTTCGCTGTACCGGCGACGACCTTGTGCATCCCGCATCGGCACCACTAGCCTCTCCTTCTCCCATCTTCGAAGCGTCTTGGCCGTGCGGCCCACCAGCCGGCCGACCTCCGTGATTCCGACGAACACCCCAGAAAATTCGTTGCCCCTGGGTACCTTGCCTATCTATAGGGGAAAATGAGAACATTTGTTCGATTTCGATTTTCCTGGTGACTGCCAAGATCTCCTATGCTAGCTTGTGGAGGGCCTTGGGTATGGCTGGTGGAGTGTTGCAATTTCTTGTGTAAGAGTTGTGGAAATCTGGGAGCGATCGGGAGCCTTCGGTGCCCCCATTAAGCCTCTGCGCAGAGATGCGTTCTTGAAATCGAACATATGTTCGAGTATGATGGGTCTCCCATGGAGTCTCTCGCCCTCGACCGCCGCGCCGCCTTTCACGAACTCCGTCTCCGTCTGGCGGGCCGGGAAGGCTTCGTGCCGAGCCTGGGCGAGGGGCTCCAGCCGACCGGCCTCCCCGTCCTCGACCGCATGCTGGGGGGCGGCCTCCCCGCCGCATCGCTAGTCGCCCTCGAGGGGGCAGGCTCTTGGAGTCTGGCGGCGGCACTGCTCGCCGGGGCCACCGCCAATGGTCTGGCCGCCGCCGTTGACGACGGTAGCCTCTATCCGCCGGCATTGGCCGCCGCGGGCGCGGACCTCGACCGGCTCCTGGTTGTCCATCCACCGCAAGAGGCGCTGGCCCAGGCACGAGCCGCCGATTTGCTCTTGCGCCCCGGCAGCTTCGCGCTGGTGGCGCTGGCGGCGTCCCCGGTGGCGCACCCCGTCTGGCAGCGCTTGGCCACCCTCTGCGAGCGGGGCGGCTCCTCGCTGCTCGTGGTCGACGCCACCTCGGCGGGGCCGCAGGCGGCGGCGCCGGCCGCCGTGCGGCTGCGCTGCGAGATCGAGGAGGGGCTCTGGGAAGGGCCGGCCGGCCACCTCTGCCGCCTCGCGGGCTATCGGGTCCGCGTGGTGCTGCGCAAGCACCGGCGAGGGCGTATCGGCGGCGAGGCGCTGATCGAGATGCGTTGCGAGGGAGCCTCCGATGGCGATAGCCTGCGTCTTCATCCCCTCCTTTCCCCTGGCCGCCGCATGGAGGGAGCGAACCGCGTGCGCGACGTTGCCGGCGCAGGCGGCGGTCCTGGTGATTAACCGTCCGCAGCGCGGCCAGGTGATCGCGCTCTCCGCCGCCGCGCGGACGATGGGGGCGCGGCTGGGGATGAGCCAGGTGCAGGCGGCGGCCGCGGCGCCGGAGAGTGAGGTTCTGGTGCACGACCCCGCGCTCACCCAGCGCTGCTGGGAGGAGGCGCTGGAGGCGCTCGACGCGGCGAGCCCCGCCGTCGAGAGCCCGCGCGCCGGCGTAGCCTACCTGGATCTGCGCGGCATCCCATTGACGCTAGAACAACAGCGCGAGCGCATCGCGCGCACGCTGGGCGCCTGGCCGGCACGGGTGGGAATCGCGTCGACGCGGCTGGCCGCCTATGCCGCGGCCCGCGAGCGGCGCATCGTCGCGCCGCAGGAAGAGGCGGCCTTCCTCGCCGTGCAGCCGCTGCGTCTGCTGGGGCTGCACGCGGAGGATCAGGAGCGTTTGGCGCTGCTGGGCGTTCGTCGCTTGGGGCAGCTGGCGGCGCTCCCGGGCGGCGGGCTGGCGCGCCGCTTCGGCGCGCAGGCGCTGCGCTGGCACGCGCTGGCGCGCGGCGAGGATCGCACTCCGTTGCGCCCACGTCCGCGCCACACCACCGTCGCGGCGAGCGCGCAGGCGCAGGAGCCCATCGATCGCATGGAGGCGATCCTCTTCGCCTGTCGCGGGCTGATCGAGCAGCTCGCCGCCGATCTCCAACGCGCCGGACGGCGCTGCGCGCGACTGGAGCTGACGCTGGAGAGCGAGCGTGGCGAGGCGCGCCGTCTGCGCTGCGAAGTGGCCTCACCGACGGCCCGCGCCGAGGTGCTGCTGGCCTTGGTGCGCGCGCGTTTGGAGGGCGTGGCGGAGGGGCGCGAAGGCGCGATCTGCGAGGCGGTGAGCGGGGCGCGCGTGGAGGCCGTGCGCGTGGAGGATGGCGGCATCCCGCTCTCGCTGCTGGCAGAGTCGCGCCCCGACTCCGAGACGCTGCAGACGGCGCTGGCGCGCGTAGCGGGCGCTTTCGGCGAAGAGAGCCTGCGCCGCGCCGAAGTGCGTGAGGCCTTTCGCCCCGAGGGGCGTTTTGCGTACGCGCCGTTCGACGCGCGCAGTGCCTTGGCGTCGGTGGAGCGGCACCGCACCGCGTCCGATACCGCGACGCAGCCTTCGGCGCATCTGCGCCTGCTGCACGAACGGCGCGAGATCGTTGTGCGCCTGCGCCGCGGCGTGCCGTGTGCGGTGGGTGATGACGAAGTCGTGGAAGTGGCCGGCCCGTGGCGCACCGCCGAGCGCTGGTGGAGCGAGGGCAGCGAGCGCGACGACTACGACGTGCAGACCGCCGCCGGCACGCTGCTGCGCATCGCGCGCGAAGGCGCACGCTGGTACGTGCTCGGGAGCTATGCATAAGAGCGAGGTGATTGCCCATGCTTCTCGAGAGGCCTCAAGACGCCGCGAGAGCCCTGGATGGGCGTAGCGGCGTCGCAGTGGAGGTGACTGAGCGCGCAGGAGCGCGCGCGAGGGAACGTCCTCGAGGGAAGCATGGGCAACCACCGAGCGGCTACGCGGAGCTGCACGCGTGGTCGAACTTCTCGTTCCTGCGCGCGGCGGCTCACCCTGAGGATCTCGCGGAGCGCGCCGCGGCGATCGGCTTGCGCGCGCTGGCGCTCACCGATCGCGACGGTCTCTACGGCACCGTGCGCCTCTGCCGCGCGGCGCGCGCGGCGGGCCTGCAGGGGATCGTCGGTGCGGAGCTCTCGTTGGAGGGCGGCGGCTCCCTGGTGCTGCTGGCGCGGACGCGCGCGGGGTACGCCAATCTCTGCCGGGCGATCTCCACGGCGCAGTTGCGCGGGAGCAAAGGCGATGCGCGCCTGCGCTGGGATGACCTCGACGGACGAGCTAACGATTTGATCGCCCTCTCCGGCTGGCCGCCGCCGGAGGATGCGCAGGCGTGTGCGGAGCGCCTGCGCGCGCTCTTCGGCGAGTGCGCCTACTTGGAGCTTCAGCATCATCTGCGCCCCGAGGACGCCGCGCTGGTGCGGCGCACCGTGGCGCTGGCACGCCGCCTGCGCATGCCGTACGTGGCTACCAACGGCGTGCGCTACGCCGTGCGCGAGGACCGCCAGCTCTGCGACGTGCTCACCTGCGTGCGCGAGAAGACCACGCTTGCCGCCGCCGGCACGCGCTTGGAGGCCAATGCGGAGGCTCATCTCAAGGATGCCGCGGCGATGTACCGCCTCTTCGCGCCCTATCCCGAGGCGCTCCGCGCCACGCTGGAGATCGCGGAGGCCTGCACGTTCTCGCTCGATCGGCTGGAGGGGCAGTTTCCTTCGTTCCCCGTGCCGGAGGCGTTCGAGAGCGCGCAGATCTATCTGCGTCACCTGGTTTTCCACGGCGCGCGCGAGCGGTACGGCTCTCCGCTGCCGCGCGATGTGGAGCGGCAGATCGACTACGAGCTGGGGATCATCGCCAAGTTCGATCTCGCCGGCTACTTTCTGGTGGTATGGGACATCGTGCAGGCGGCGCACCGTCTCGACGTCCTCTGCCAGGGGCGGGGAAGCGCGGCGAACTCCGCCGTCTGCTACTGCCTGGGCATCACCGCCGTCGATCCCATCCGCAGCGGCTTGCTCTTCGAGCGCTTTCTCTCCGAGGAACGCGCCGAGGTCCCCGACATCGACATCGACTTCGCCCACCAAGATCGCGAGCGGGTGATCCAGTACGCCTACGAGCGCTACGGCCGCGCCCACGCCGCCATGGTGGCCGAAGTGATCACCTACCGCGCGCGCAGCGCCATTCGCGACGTCGGCAAAGTGCTCGGCCTCTCGCTGGCCCAAGTTGGCGCGATCGCCAAAGAGTACGACGCCCGCGAGTCACTTGCCACCGGAGAGCAAGGCGAGGGATATCCCTGGAGACCCGATGCAGACGGAGGGGAGACGGGGAATGCCAGAGAGCGGGATGAGAGGCATTCCCGCAGGGGGGATGTGAATTCGCGGCGGAGCCGTGACGGCGAGAGCCGCGAAGAGGTTCAGCGAGGGTTTTCACAGGACGTGAAAACCGGAGCGGCCCCCGGAGGAGGTGTCCCTCGTCTCGCTCTCGATCGTAGTCATGTGCCGATCGGTGGCGATATCGGCGAGCTTCTGTTCGAGCTCTGCAAGCGCATCGAGAAGTATCCGCGGCATCTGGGCATTCACTCCGGAGGGATGTTGCTCACGCGCGATCCGCTGATCGAGGTGGCGCCGGTGGAGTGGGCGACGATGGCGCAGCGCAGCGTGGTGCAGTGGGACAAGGACGATCTCGCCGACTTGGGTTTGGTGAAGATCGACTTGCTGGGCTTGGGGATGCTCTCGCTGCTGCGCGATGCCTTCGCCATGCATAACCGCATGCACCCGGAGCATCCGCTCGCGCTGCGCACGGTGCCGCCGGAGGATGCCCAGACCTACGAGATGCTCTGCCGCGCCGACTCGGTGGGCGTCTTCCAAGTGGAGAGCCGCGCGCAGATGGCGATGCTGCCGCGCCTGCGCCCGCGCTGCTTCTACGATCTGGTGATGCAGGTGGCCATCATCCGCCCGGGGCCGATCCAAGGCGAGATGGTGCACCCGTTCCTGCGGCGGCGCAACGGTCAGGAGCCCGTCACCTATCCGCATCCCAAGCTCCAGCCCGTGCTCGAGCGCACGTTGGGCGTACCGCTCTTTCAGGAGCAGGGGATGCGTCTGGCGATCGTGGCCGCCGGCTTCACGGCGGGGCAGGCCGATCAACTGCGCCGCGCGATGGGCAACAAGCGCTCGCGCGAGCGCATGGCGGAGCTCTATCCCAAGCTGATCGAGGGCATGGCCTGCAACGGCATCGATCGCGAGGCTGCAGAGCGCCTCTTCCAGATGCTCCAAGGCTTCGCCGACTACGGCTTCCCGGAGAGCCATGCCGCCAGCTTCGCGCTGCTGGTCTACGCCTCGGCGTACTTGAAGCGCCACCACCCCGCGATCTTCACGGCGGCGCTGCTCAACGCGCAGCCGATGGGCTTCTACAGCACCAGCACCGTCGTCAACGACGCCAAGCGCCACGGCATCACCGTGCGCCCGCCGCGCGTCGGCGCCAGTGCATGGTGGAGTAACGCCGTTGCCGGCGGCGTGGTGCAGTTGGGCTACCATCTCGTGCGCGCGATCGGCGGCCGTCAGCGCGAGCGCATCGAAACGGCGCTTGCCGAAGGGCGCCCCTTCGCGAGTCTGGTGGACTTCGCGCGCCGCACCGGCCTCCCGCGCGCCGCGTTGGAGAGCCTCGCCTCGGTGGGCGCCTTCGAGCCGTGGTATCGCGACCGTCGCCGCGCGCTCTGGGAGGTGGCGGCGCTGATCGAGCGCGAGGGGCGCGGAGATCTCGGGCGCCTGATGGAGATCGAGGAGGGCGCGACGCCGCTGGTGCCGCCTAGCGCTCCCGAGGAGACGGCGCTCGATTTCTGGGGGCTGGGCCTCACCACGCGCCGCCACCCCATCTCCTACGTGCGCGGCCTCCTGCAGCGCCGGCGTGTGGCCAGCGCCGCGGCGCTCGCGCGCCTGCGCGACGGCGTGCGCACGCGCGTCGGCGGCCTGGTCATCACGCGTCAGCGCCCCGGTACCGCCAAAGGCTTCGTCTTCCTCACGCTGGAGGACGAGACGGGCGTGGTCAACGTGGTGCTGAAGCCGAAGATCTACGAGCGCTTCCGCCGCGTGGCGCGACAGTCGGAGGCGCTGATCGTGGACGGCGTACTGCAGAGCGAGCAGGGCGTGATCCACGTGATCGCCACGGAGCTCGCGCCGCTCGATCTCGAAGGCCTCACGCGCGGTACCCGCTCACACGATTTCCACTGACGCAGTTACAGCGCTGGGAGGACGCGGCGTACCCTGCCGAGCCTGCTCGTTTCGGCTGCCGCGCGCACCAGACCCATCGCCTCCGGCAACGCCTCGCAGATGTCGCCGGCCATCACCCCGCCCGGCCTACGGCGTTCGGCCACGCGCCCCGCAAGCCCGTGCCAGAAGGCGCCGGCGGCGGCGGCGTCCGTCGGCGAGAGCCCGCGTGCCAGCAGGGTGGCGATGGTGCCGGTCAGCACGTCTCCGCTCCCCGCCGTCGCCAGTGTGCTCGTTCCCACCCAGCCAAGGCGGAGGCGCATGCCGTTCTGTGCGATCAGCGTGGGTGAGCCCTTCAACACCAGCAGCGGACCGCGCGCATGCTCCTTGGCGAAGGCCCGTACGGCGCCTATGCGATCGCGTTCCACGTGCTCGCGCGCCATGCCCGTCAGGCGCGCGAACTCGCCGCTGTGCGGCGTGAGAACGGCAGGTTTCTCCGCCACTAAGTCGACGAAGCCGGCCAGCGCAACCACGCCGTCGGCATCGACGACGTATGGGCCGTCGAGCCCCGCGCAGAGCGCATGCACAAGCGTCTGCGTCTCCTCCGTACGACCCAGACCGGGGCCGATGGCGACGGAGCCGGCATTCGAGAGTGCGCTGAGCAGCGCGTCGATGCTCTCGGGGATCTCGCGCACCACCACTTCGACGAGGTGGGCGCGCACCACGGCAGCGACGGTCTTCGGCACGAAGAGCGTGACGTAGCCCGCCCCGGCGCGCGCGGCGGCTTGGGCGCAGAGCACGGCGGCACCGGGGTAGTCGCCGCTGCCCGCGACGACGGCCACGTGCCCCGCGGCGTATTTGTCGACGAGCGGGGGACGCTCGGGGACGAGCTGGGCGAACGTCAGACTCTCCAACGCTTGATACGTACGTTGGTGGTCGTCGAGCAGGCGCGCCGGGAAGCCGATCTCCGAGATCCACAGCTCGCCGGCGTGATGGCGTCCTGGTTCGACGAGCAGACCGCACTTCATCGCGCCCAGCGAGAGCGTGGCGCGCGCGCGCAGTGTCACGCCCACGCACTCGCCGGTCGTGGGATCGACCCCGGCGGGGACATCGCAGGCGATGACTGGGCCCGCAAAGGCATTGAGCGCATGGATCACGTGCTCCATCCGCGGCGAGAGCGGAAGGCGGCTGCCCGTGCCCACGAGCGCCTCGATGGCGAGATTCGCGCCGTTCAGCGCAGTGGAAGGGTCGTTGGGCACAAGTGACACCGTCACGCCACGGTCTGCGGCACGTTCGACGGCGACGCGTGTGGAGATGGAGAGCTCGTGGCGCTCGTGCAGCAGGTAGAGGGTGCAGCGATGCGTGGATGCAAGCGAGGCCAGCGCCAACGCGCCGTCGCCGCCGTTATTACCCCGCCCGGCGAAACAGACGACGTGGGCACCGGGCGGAGCGTAGGTACGACAGGTTTCGGCGAGCGCTGCTCCCGCGGCGCCCATCAGCGAGGGCTCCCCGCCGGGAATCGCGGAGACGCCGGCGGCGTCGGCCGTGCGCATCTCCTCGCGTGTGAGCACGTGCACTGCGTCAGCCCTCCAAGATCACGACGGCGCAGGCGTTGCCGCGCGTGTGGGTGATGGCCACGTGGATCTCGCGCGCCCCCGCGCGCTCCATCAGCGAGACGCTGCGCCCCGTGAAGGTCAGTGTCGGTTTCCCGCTGCGCAAGTGCACGACCCCCACGTCGCGCCAGGGGATGGCGAAGCCGAATGCTTTGCGCGCCGCCTCCTTTGCCGCGAAGAAGCCGGCGAGGCGCTCCGCGGGATAGCGCTTGCGGTACGCGTACTCCATTTCGTATGGCGTGTAGACGCGGCGGGCGAAGAGCGTCCGGCGGCGTTCGTCGAAGCGATAACGCTCCACTTCGGCCAGATCGATCCCCACGCCGAGGATCACGCCGGCCGCTCCGAGAACTCCGGTCGCGCGAGGTGATGCGTGAGCCGAATCCACATCGTCCCGATCAACGAGATCGACCCATCCTTTCTTTCCCGGCTCTCCCTCTGTCTGGAGGAGCGCTTTCTCTATGAGTTTGTCGTCGAGAAGAGTCTAACGCTCCCGGCCAGTTCGATCAATCCTACCCGCAAGCAGTTCTTCCTCAACACGATCATCTCGAAGATCCAGGCGGCGCGCCCCGGTCCCGGGTACGTCCTCGCGCTCACGCACTTCGACCTCTACAAGACCTCGCACAACTTCATCTTCGGCGATGCCAACGAGCACGAGCAGGTTGCGGTGGTCTCTCTGCACCGCCTGCGGGCCGACTTCTACGGCGACGGGCCCGACGAGAACACGCTCTTCCAGCGCACGCTCAAGGAGTGCGTCCACGAGCTGGGCCACGCCTTCGGGCTGAAGCACTGCTACAACGCGCGCTGCGTGATGTACTTCTCCAACTCGATCTACGACACGGACAGCAAGCTCTCGTATTTCTGCGAGAGCTGCGATCGGCGCTCCCGAGCCAAGACGCAGTAAGCAGCGCGCTAGCGCACGACGCGCGCATCGGCAAGGGAGACCGCGCGTTCGCGTCCACCTTCGTGAACGATCAGCGAGCCGTCCGTGGCGATGCGCCGTGCGATCACGCGGCGCGGCGTGGACTCCTCGTCCAACAGCAGCTCGTACGGCGTGCCTTCCAAGCGCGCCTCGCGCTCCCAACGCCGCGCCACGGCCGTCGGGTGGTCGAGCTCGTCGAGACCGGCTGCGTAGGCGTTGAGGATGGCGTCCAGCAGGCGCGCGTGATCGACGTTGCCTGCGACGTCGGAGAGGAAGGCCGGCGTTGGAGCGATGCCTTCGAGCAGGCTCGCGTCACGCGGCCGCAAGACGTTGATGCCGCTGCCCACACCCACCCAGGCGCGCTCCCCTTCGACGCGGCTGACGCACAGGATACCGCAGCACTTGCGCCCGTCGAGCAGCAGGTCGTTGGGCCACACCAAATCGAGCGTAACGCTCGTAACGCGCGCGACGGCTTCGCGGATCGCCAGCGAGGCCCAGAACGTGACGCACCATAGCGCATGCGGGGCCAGTGCGCGCGGCAGTGCCGTCGTGAAGGTGAGACCGCTCCCGCGCGGGGCGATCCACGTACGCCCGGCACGCCGTCCGCGCCCCGCCGTCTGCACGCCGGCGACGCGCACCAGGCCGGCTTCATCGGCTCCTAGACGTGGAGCCACGTCGTCGTTCGTGCTCCCCGTCTCCTCGACGCGCTCGATCCGCCACATGTCGGAGATGCTTCCCGCTACGCAGGCACACCCCTGGAGGGGTGCGCGCCGCCGGCGCCCAACGGCGCAAGGTGAGCACGCACCGCCCTTACGTGATCCTCTCCTTCGAAGGCCCCGATCGCTACGCGCAGGCCGGTGGCTTGGGCGTGCGGGTGACGGGGCTGGCGGCGGCGTTGGCCGAGTACGGCCACCCCACCGATCTCGTGTTCGTCGGCGACCCCTCGCTGCCGAGCGTGGAGTCGCCGCTGGCGAACTTGAGGTGGCGGCGCTGGTGCCAATGGATCTCGCACTACCATCCGCACGGCGTCTACGACGGCGAGGACGGCAAGGTCGCCGACTATGCCGCGAGCGTACCGCGCTTCGTGGTGGAGGAGATCATCGCTCCAGCGCGCGAGGCAGGGCAGCGCGTGGTTGTCATGGCGGAGGAGTGGCACACGGCGTCCACGCTGATCGCCATCGACGCGCTGCTGCGCGAGCGCAACTGGCGCGACGACGCCACGCTCCTGTGGAACGCCAACAACACCTTCGGCTTCGAGCGCATCGACTGGCAGCCGCTGCAGCGCGCGGCCGCGCTGACCACCGTCAGCAAGTACATGAAGCACGCCATGTGGGCGTTGGGAATCAACGCCATGGTGATCCCCAACGGCATCCCCGAGGTGCTGATCGACGATCCACCGGCCAAAGACGAGGTGCGCACGCTGCGCGCCGCGTTGGGCGAGCACGCGCCGCTCTTGGCGAAGGTTGGCCGCTTCGATCCCGACAAGCGCTGGATGCAAGCCATCGAGGCGACCGCGGTGCTCAAGCAGTGGGGCATGAGCCCGCGCCTGGTCGTGCGCGGCGGTATGGAGCCGCACGGCAGCGACGTCTTCGCGCACGCCGTGGAGCTGGGTCTGCGCGTGGAGGACGTGAAGGTGGAGCGCAGCGAGGATCTGGCGCCGCTGATCGAGGGCCTGGGCCGCGCCGAGGGCGACGTGATCAACCTCGTCAGCTTCCTCAGCACGCGTGTTCTCTACACGCTCTACGCCGCCGTCGATGCGGTGTTAGCCAACAGCGGACGCGAGCCGTTTGGCCTGGTGGGCCTGGAAGTGATGGCGGCGCGCGGCGTGGCCGTCACGGGGGCCACGGGTGAGGAGTACGCCGAGCCGTTCGGCAACGCGATCGTCGTGGATACGGAGGACGGGCGGGAGTTGGCGACCTACCTCGGCGCCCTGGCCCGGGAACCGCGCCTCGGTAAGATTCTGCGCAAAGCGGGGCGGCGAACGGCGCGCCGCTATACGTGGGGGCGCGTAATCGAGGCGCTAGGATACAAGATCGCTGCCGTGGACGCCGAGATGCGCGGCCATCCATACGACCAGGAGTAAACTTGGGTTGGCCCGTACCTCCGTCGGGTTATGGCACACGAACGTACGCTCATCCTGTGTAAAGCCGATGCCGTGGCGCGCGGTTTGGTCGGCGAGATCATCGCGCGCTTCGAGCGCCGCGGCTTCACCATCTCCGGCTTGAAGATGCTCAAGGTGCCGGCGGAGCTGGCCAAGCGCCACTACGCCGAGCACGAGGGCAAGGGCTTCTTCAACGGCCTGGTAGAGTACATCACGGGCGCCCCGATCGTGGCACTGGTGGTCGAGGGCGAGGATGCCGTGGAGGGGTGCCGCTCGACGATCGGCGCCACCAATCCCATCAAGGCGGCGCCGGGATCGATCCGCGGCGACTTCGGCCAGACCATCGGCCGTAACCTCGTGCACGGCAGCGACTCGCCGGGCAGCGGCGAGCGCGAAGTGGCGCTGTGGTTTACCCCCGCGGAGCTCTACCCGCGCGACCACGATCAGAAGGAGTGGCTCGTCTCGGCGTAACGCCGCGCGCGCTGTGTAAGGAGAGAGGATGCTCGACCGCCCGCAGATCTGGGAGATCCATGCCCGCGAAGTGCTCGACTCGCGCGGCAATCCCACCCTTGCCGCCCGCGTGACCACGAGCTTCGGCACCAGCGCCGAGGCGATGGTTCCATCGGGCGCCTCCACCGGCGCGCACGAGGCCGTGGAGCTGCGCGACGGCGACGCCGCGCGCTATCGCGGCAAGGGCGTTCTGCAGGCGGTGCGCCACGTCAACGAGACGATCGCTCCGGCGTTGGAGGGAACCGACGCGACGTGTCAGCGCGAGATCGACGCGCGCATGCTCGAGCTCGACGGCACGCCCAACAAGTCGAAGCTGGGGGCCAACGCGATCCTCGGCGTCTCGCTCGCCGTGGCTCGCGTTGCCGCGGCCAGCCTCAATCTCCCGCTCTACCGATACCTGGGCGGCCCCGCGGCGCACACGTTACCCGTCCCGATGATGAACGTCATCAACGGCGGCAAGCACGCGGCGGGCGCGCTGCAGTTCCAGGAGTGCATGGTGATGCCGGTAGGCGCGCCCAATCTCTCCGAGGCCGTGCGCTACGGTGCCGAGACGTTCCATGCGCTCGGTGAGATTCTCCACGAGAAAGGGATGCCCGCGCTGGTAGGCGACGAAGGCGGCTATGCGCCGCCGCTCGACACCATCGACCAGGCGCTGGATCTCTTGGTCGAAGCCATCAAGCGCGCAGGCTACGTTCCGGGCGAGCAAATCGCCATCGCGCTCGATCCCGCTTCGACGGAGTTCTTCGAAGACGAATCGTACTACCCCGGGACGCGCGAGAATGCGCTGAGCGCGGCGCAGATGGTGGATCTCTACGAGCGCCTCTGCACCACGTATCCCATCGTCTCCATCGAAGACGGCCTTGCTGAAGACGACTGGGAGGGATGGCGCCTGCTCACCGAGCGCCTCGGCAAGCGCGTGCAGCTCGTGGGCGACGATCTCTTCGTCACCAACGTCACGCGCATCCGCCGCGGCATCGAGGAGGGCGTGGCCAACTCGGTGCTGATCAAAGTCAATCAGATCGGCTCGCTCTCCGAGACGCTCGATGCCGTCTCCACCGCCAACCGCGCGGGCTACTCGGCCGTGATCTCGCACCGTTCCGGTGAGACGGAGGATACGACGATCGCCGACATCGCCGTGGCCACGGGTGCGGGACAGATCAAGACCGGCTCGCTCTCGCGCAGCGACCGTATCGCCAAGTACAACCGCCTGATGGACATCGAAGGCGAGTTGGACGACGTGGCCTCCTACCCCGGGAAGGCGGCCTTGCGCCGGCACAACTAAGTACCCCAGGGCGGCCGGCGAAGCAAGGGAGAGCACGCCGCCCAGGGGGGCTCTGCGGCACGCTGAAGGAGTGCCCTCCGGTGGGAGGGTCGACGCGTGATTCCAGCGGCGTTCGAGTATGCAGCCCCCAAGACCGTAGCGGAGGCCATCGCGCTGCTGCGCGGTGCCGACTCCGGAGGCAAGATTCTCGCAGGCGGGCAGAGTCTGGTCCCCATGATGCGCTTTCGCTTGGCCGCGCCCAACCTGCTGATCGATATCACGCGCATCCCGGAGCTGCGGATCTTCAAAGAAGAGAGCGGCTACCTGCGGATCGGCGCCATGGTCACGCACGGCGAGCTCGAGCGCTCCGCCATGGTTGGCGAGCGCTATCCGTTGTTGGCGAGCACGGCGCGCGTGGTGGCCGATCCCATCGTACGCGAGCGCGGGACGATCTGCGGCTCGCTCGTGCACGCCGACCCCGCCGGCGACTGGGGCGCGGCGCTGATCGCGGCGCGTGCACAGGCCGTCGTAACGGGTCCCGCCGGCGAGCGGACGATGCCGCTGGACGACTTCCTCGTCGACACGTTCACGACGGCGCTGGGTGAAGATGAGATTCTCACCGAGGTGCGCGTGCCCACGCCGCCGGCACTCAGCGGCGGAAACTATCAGAAGATCGAGCGCAAGGTCGGTGACTTCGCCACCGCAGCCGTCGGCGTGCAGTTGACGTTGAGCGAACAGGGCGCGGTGGAGGCCGTGGGCATCGGCCTCTGCGCCGCGGGGCCCGTCTCGCTGCGGGCGACGGCCGCGGAGGGCATGCTGATCGGCAAGGTCTTGGACGACGCGTCGATCACCGCCGCTGCGGCCGCCGCCGCGACGCAGGCGGAGCCGACGGCCGACACGCGCGGAGCCATAGACTACAAGCGCGACATGGTGCGCGTGCTGACCAGCCGCGCGCTGCACGCAGCGCGCGCGGCGATCCGGGCATAAGCGGAGGCGTCGATGAGCCATCATATCGAGATCACCGTCAACGGCACGCACCAGGCGCTCGACGTGGAGCCGCGCCTGCCGCTGGTCTTCGCCCTGCGCGAGATGTTGGACTTGACGGGGACGCACGTGGGCTGCGATACCACGAGCTGCGGCGCTTGCACCGTCTTGGTGGACGGTACGCCCGTGAAGAGCTGCACGATGTTCGCCGTACAGGCCGATGGCTGCAGCGTGGAGACGGTGGAGGGCTTGGCCGCGGGCGGTGAGCTCCATCCGCTCCAGAAGGCATTCTGGGAGAACCATGGTCTGCAGTGCGGCTTCTGCACGCCGGGCATGCTGATGACGGCGAAGGCGCTTCTGGCGCGCAATCCCAGGCCCAGCGAGGTGGAGATCCGCCGCGGCATCTCCGGTAACCTCTGCCGCTGCACGGGCTACCAGAACATCGTGAAGGCCATTCAACAGGCCGCTGCCGAGCAGAGCACCGCAGCCGCCGCCGGCGACTGAACATACGAGGAGCAGCACATGGCCATCGAGGCCCCAAGCGCACCCGTTCTCGGTCAGGCGCTCAAGCGCAAGGAAGACCCACGCTTCATTCAAGGCCAAGGGCGCTATCTCGACGACATCAGGCTGACCGGGATGCTCTACATGTCGCTGGTGCGCAGCCCGTACGCGCACGCCCGCCTCGTCAAGATCGATAAGCAGCCCGCGCTCGCCGTTCCCGGCGTGCTGGCCGTCATCACGGGTGAGGACCTCGCCGGCTTGGGGCTTCATTGGATGCCCACGCTCGCCGGCGACAAGCAGATGGTGCTGGCCACCGGCAAAGTGCTCTTCCAGTATCAGGAGGTCGCCGCCGTGGTGGCGGAGAGCCGCGCCGCCGCATACGACGGCGCTGCCGCGGTTGAAGTTGAGTACGATGCGCTGCCCGTGCTGGTGGACGCGAAGCACGCGCTCGACCCCGGCGCGCCGTTGCTGCGCGACGATCGCGAGCAGAAGACCAACCAGATCTGGCACTGGGAATCCGGCGACTCAATGGCCACTGCCGCGGCCATGGCCAAGGCCGAGGTGACCGTCAAACAAGACGTCTACTTCCCGCGCTGCCATGCCTCCCCGCTGGAGACGTGCGGCTGCATCGCCGACATGAACAAGGCCACGGGGCGCCTCACGCTCTACGTGACCTCGCAGGCGCCGCACGTCTACCGCACCGTCCTCGCGATGGTGGCCAAACTCCCCGAGCAGATGATCCGCGTCGTCTCGCCGGACGTGGGCGGCGGCTTCGGCGTGAAGGTCGGCGTCTACCCCGGTTACGTCGTGGCGGTGGTGGCCTCGATCGTCACCGGCCATCCGGTGAAGTGGGTAGAGACGCGCACCGAGCACTTGGGGAGCACGGCGTTCGCGCGTGACTACCACATGAACGTCGAGATCGGCGCCACCAAGCAAGGGCGAGTGCAGGCGCTGCGCGTGCACACGCTGGCCGACCACGGCGCTTTCGACTCGCAGGCCAATCCCTCGAAGTGGCCGGCGGGGCTCTTCAACATCTGTACGGGCTCCTACGACTTCGCCGCGGCGTTCGTCGACGTCGATGCCGTCTACACCAACAAGCCGCCGGGAGGCGTTTCGTACCGTTGCTCGTTCCGCGTGACCGAGGCCTCGTATCTCATCGAGCGCGCGATGGACGTGCTGGCCGCGGAGCTGAAGATGGATCCCGCCGATCTGCGGCGCAAGAACTTCATCCCGCCCGAGCGCTTCCCGTACACGACGCCGCTGGGCTGGACGTACGACAGCGGCAACTATCCCGCCAATTTCGAGAAGGCGCTCGGGCTCATCGGTTACGACGACCTGCGCCGCGAACAGACGGAGCGCCGCGCGCGCGGCGAGCTGATGGGGATCGGCATCTCCTCGTTCACGGAGATCGTGGGCGCGGGGCCGAGCGCACAGTTCGACATTCTGGGATTGAAGATGTTCGACAGCGCGGAGATTCGCGTCCATCCCACGGGGAAGGCGCTGGCGCGCTTCGGCGTGCGCCATCAAGGTCAAGGGCACGAGACGACCTTCGCGCAGATCGTCGGCAGTGAGCTTGGGCTCCCCGCCGCCGACGTGCTGGTGGAGGAGGGCGACACCGATACCGCGCCCTATGGCCTGGGTACCTACGGCAGCCGCAGCACGCCGGTGGCGGGCGGCGCCGCAGCGCTCTGCGCGCGGCGCATTCGCGAGAAGGCGAAGAAGATCGCCGCGCATCTGCTGGAGTGCGGCGAGCACGACGTGGAGTGGGCCGACGGCAAGTTCCGCGTCGCCGGCGCACCGGAGCGCGCCGTGACGATGCAGGACTGCGCCTTCGCCGCGTACACCAACCCGCCGCCGGGCCTGGAGCCGGGGCTCGAGGCGACGTACTACTACGATCCGCCCAACTTCACGTTTCCCTTCGGCACGTACGTGGCGGTAGTCGACATCGATCCCGGCACGGGCGAAGTGAAGGTGCGGCGCTTTCTAGCCGTCGACGATTGCGGCGTGGTCATCAACCCGATGATCGTCGACGGTCAGATCCACGGCGGTCTCACGGAAGGCTTCGCCATCGCCTTCATGCAGGAGATCCCCTACGACAGCGAGGGCAACTGTCTAGCCAGCAACTTCACGGAGTATCTCGTCCCCACGGCCGTCGAGACCCCGCACTGGGAGACCGATCGTACCACCACGCCTTCGCCGCACCACCCCATCGGCGCGAAGGGCGTCGGCGAGTCGCCCAACGTGGGATCGCCCTCCGCTTTCGTCAACGCGGTGGTGGATGCGCTCTCACCGCTGGGCGTGCGGCACGTCGACATGCCGCTCACGCGTGAGAGGATCTGGCGCGTGCTGCGCGAGCATGGCGTCGTGAGCGCCTGAGCGCGGGAGGCGGATGCGATGAAGATACCGATGAGTGGAGTGGAGCGCGTGGATGCCAGTCCCGATCAGGCACTGGCTTTCGTGAGCGATCCCAACCGCGTGGGGCGCTGCATGCCGGACCTCGAGGATCTGCAGGTAGCCGATGCGCGCCATTTCACGGCGACCGTCAAAGTGGGCGTGGGTCCCGTGCGCGGCCATCTCAAGATGGCGGTGGCGATCACGCCGGATCCTACGAAGCCGAACGAGCTCGATCTCGCCGTCAAAGGCAGCGGCATGGGCAGCGGTATGGACATGACAAGCCACGTGCGCGTGGCGCCGGCGGATGGCGGCGCAGCGGAGCTCCACTGGACGGCCGAGGCCGCCGTCAGCGGGCCGTTGGCCTCCGTGGGCGGGCGTTTGCTGGAGGCACAGGCGAAGAAGACCACCCAGAACATGTTCGCGGCGATTCGCACGGCGTTGCAGACGGCGGGGGCGGCCGGCGCGTGATCGCGCGCGGGCTGGGCGAGATGCATCTGGCGGAGCTCTCGCGTCAGCTCTCCGATGCGGGCGTGCCGTTCGCGCTGGCCACGGTGATCTACCGCAGGGCTCCCGTCTCGGCGCATCTGGGCGACAAGGCGATCGTGACGGGCGAGGGGCGCATCATCGGCTGGATCGGCGGGAACTGCGCGCAGTCGGCCGTGCGGCGTGAGGCGATGGCCGTCATCGCTACGGGGCAGCCGCGTCTGCTGCAACTGACGCTCGATGGCGCGGAGTTGGCGGAGGCGGAGCGCGCGTCGGTGACCACCGTTCCCATGACCTGTCCAAGCGGCGGCGAGGTCTCGATCTACATCGAGCCCCATGTGACCGCGCCGCAGGTGGTAGCGATCGGCGAGACACCGGTAGTGCGCGCGTTGGCGCAGTTGGCTCCCGTCTTGGACTTCGACGTGATGCTGGTGGGGGCCACGGAGCTTGCGTCGCTGGAGTTGCTGCCCATGGCCTTCGTGGTGGTGGCGTCTGCCGGGCAGTACGATGAAGAGGCGCTGCAGGCTGCACTGCGCTCGCCGGCGCGCTACGTGGGATTGGTAGCCAGTCGCCGCCGCGCCAAGAGCGTGCTGGACGCGCTGGCGTCCTACGGCGTGGCGGCCGAAGACATCGCGCGCGTGCGCACGCCGGCGGGACTCGACATCGGCGGCGTGAGCCAGGAGGAGATCGCGCTGAGCATCCTGGCGGAGATCGTGCAGGAGTATCGCGCCGCGCAGCGCGAGCTGGCGGGGCGCGTCGCGGATGGGCAGACGACGACGGTGATCGAAGTGGCGCGCGATCCCGTCTGCGGGATGGACGTGGAGGTAGCAGGGGCGCGCCACATGGCGGAGCACGGCGGAACCGAATACTACTTCTGCTGTCCCCACTGCCGCAAGGACTTCCTGGCCGAGCCGGAGCGGTTCCTGAGCGCGTGAGCGCGCCGTTCGTAGGCGTCGAGGGCGTGCAGGCGCTGCTCGCCGGCGCGGGCTACGTGGCCGACGACGGGCTGGCCTCAGCCGTTTTCTTGGCATACAGCCTCCCGCAGCCGCTGCTCGTGGAGGGCGAGCCGGGCGTGGGAAAGACGGAGTTGGCGCGCGCGCTGGCCGCAGGTCTGGAGACCACGTTCATCCGCCTACAGTGCTACGAAGGCATCGAGAGCCGCGAGGCGCTCTACGAGTGGAACTACCTCCAGCAGCTGCTGGAGATCCGCGCCCGCGAATCGGCGCATTCCGGTGAGAGTGCCGGCGGCACGAACCTCTTCACGTGGAACTTTCTCCAGCCGAGGCCGCTGCTGCGCGCGCTGCTGGAGAGTGATGAGCGCGCGGCGGTTCTGCTGATCGACGAGATCGACCGTGCCGACGAAGCTTTCGAAGCCTTCTTGCTCGAGTTTCTCTCCGACTTCGCGATCACGATTCCCGAGCTTGGGAGCGTGCGCGCGCGCGTGCCGCCCGTGGTGGTCATCACCTCGAACCGCACGCGCGAGCTGCACGATGCGCTCAAGCGCCGCTGCCTCTACCATTGGGTGGAGTATCCCACGCTGGAGCGAGAGCTGGAGATCGTGCGCCTGCGCGCGCCGGACGTGGGGCGGGCGTTGGCGGAGGCGGTGGCGCTAGCCGTGCGGCGTTTGCGTGCCTTGGATCTCCAGAAACCGCCCGGCGTGGCCGAGAGCATCGCCTGGGCGCGCGCCGTGCGTGCCTTGGGCTATCGCGAGCTGACGCCGCACGTGGCTCGTCAGAGTCTGGGCGTGGCGATCAAGAACCGCGACGACTGGGAACGCGCGGTCGAGTCCGTGGATGCTTGGCTGGCGGGCTGATCTCCACGATATCGCGGGGAGCTGCATACGCTTCGTGCGGCTGTTGCGCGAACGCGGCGTTCCCGTGGCGCCGGAGCAGACGGCGCGCTGGATTCGCTCGCTCGAGCTGCTAGGCGTACGGCGGCCGCAGGATCTCTACTGGTCCGGGCGCGTCAATCTCTTGAGCGCCCCGGGGCAGATGGAGACGTACGATGCGCTCTTCCGCGCGTTCTGGATCACCTTGGAGCACCCCGCGCTGAATGCGATCGACGCCCGCGAAACGCGGCGCGTGCCGCGGGGCGAGCAACGGGAGACGGCGCTCGAGGCCGGAGAGCGCGACGGTGAACCTGGTGTTGGCGGTGAGGCGTCGGGGTTGCCCCGTGGTCTGCCGGGGATGGAGGCGTGGGCGCGCATGCAGCCGGCGGAGGGGGGCGATGCCGACGACCAGACGCACGCGAACGACGAGAGCGATGCCGCACGCGGACTCTACAGCCGGCTGGAGCTGCTGCGCGAACGCGACTTCGCAGCGCTCTCGCCTGCAGAGCGCGCGGATCTGCGGGCCATGCTGCGCAGCACGCCGTGGTGGCTGCCGACCATGCGCTCGCGGCGCAGCCGCGCGGCGCGGCGCGGCGGGCGACTGGACCTGCGCGCCACGCTGGCGTCGATCGCGCGTTCGGCGGGCGAGCCCGTGGTTCTGCGCTATCGCAGACGCGTGGCCACGTGGCGCAAGTGGGTCTTCCTGTGTGACATCTCCGCCTCGATGGCGCCGTACACAGAGGCGTACCTGCAGTGTTTGCAGACGGTGGCGGCGCGCCGCCCGCGTACGGAGGTCTTCGTCTTCGGCACGCGCCTGACGCGCGTCACGCCGCATCTGCGCCGCGCGCGGACGCCAGAGACGGGCGCCGAGCTTGCGGGCGTACGCGATTGGCACGGCGGGACGCGCTTGGGCGAGTCGCTCGAGCGCTTCTTGCGGCAGTACGGCAACCGCGGCATGGCGCATGGGGCGGTCGTCTTCGTGCTCTCCGACGGTTTGGACGAGGGCGAGGCAGGCCACGTAGAGGTGGCCGTTCGGCGCCTGCGCAGCCTGGCGCATCGCATCGTGTGGATCAACCCGCTGAAGAAGTCGCCGCGCTATGCACCCCTGGCGCGCGGCATGGCGGAGGCGCTCCCCTACCTCGACGACTTCGTCTCCGGGCACAACCTGGCGACGCTGGCGCAGGCGCTGGCGCGCGCGGAGCTCGCGCCAGCGATCCAGCCGCGGACTACGGCGTCGTCAGCAACATATTCTGGAACGTTGCGTTGACCGTGGTCATGGTCGAGTCGTTGGGGCTGGTTTCCCAAATCCACTTGTAGGGACCGAAGTTCCACCACGGATTGCCGGTGCTACCGCTCACGTTCTGACCGGTGTACGACGCAACTTGTACGCCGTTACGATAGAGCGTGATATGGCCGGTGATGGTCGACGTCTGCGATGGAACCACGACGATCTTCCAATCGTCCACCTCGCCTGGCGTGTACGTGCCCCTCCACACCGAAACGCCGCAGCTCTTGAAGTCCCACTGCTGAGGTCCGCCGATCACGCCGCCGTTGTCGATCCAGAACTGCGTGCAGGTGCTTCCTGTTGCGTAGGGGTTGATCTGCCAGATGAGGCTGCGCGCATCTTTGTCGTAGCCCATGCCCGGCGCCGCATCGGCCGGCGTGCCATCGATGTAGTGGAACGTCCAGGTGTACTGCTGGCCGAAGTTGAGGCGAATCATACTACCACTGCTATCCGTGGGGTTCGCCTGATTGCGACCACAGTAGCCGCCGCCCGGCGCGGGACCCTGCGAGAGCGACATGGTGAACTGCGTCCCCGACTGTACGGGGTTGCCGCATTGGTAGGTGTTCGCGGTGATCCAATGCCCGTACGTCGCATCCCCGGCCTTCCACACCACCGTGCCGCTTGATGCTGTCGTCGGTGCGGGGGTGGGCGTCGACGTTGGCGTCGAAGTCGACGTGGAAGTTGGTTTCGGGGATGCGGTAGCTGCTGCGATCGGCGCCGGCGTCGCGGTCGAGGTGGGGCTGGGCGTCGGCGTATTGTGCGGATTGGGACCCGTATGGCGAGCGGCGGGAATCGACCCGCTGGCGGGGGAGATGAGCGGGGCAGCGCCGCCTCCCCCTCCGCAACTGGCGAGCGCCATCGCGGCCGCGGCGTAGAGCGTAAGCGTTGTTGTCCAACGAAGTGGCAAACCGGTCATCGAACCTTCCTCTGAGGTTGGGGGGAAAATGACGCGTGGCGCACCCGTATGCCACCGGTCGGTTGGAGGACTGGCGAGCGTGCCTAGACCTCCCACTGGTGGCGGGCGGTTCAGTGCCTCGAAGAAGGGACCCTGTAGCCGAAAGGACTTCTCGCCGAATTGTGATCGGCGTTCGCTCGCTTTTCGTGCAAGCAGGTGAAGCACGTCACGACTTGCTCGCCGTAACGCGTAAACGGTAGGATACTCGCCCTGCAGGGCAAGTTGAGCGAAGGGACGCCCGCGCCCTTATGCCGCCGTTTGGTCGGGATCGCGATGGATCGCGACCCCGGCAATCACTAGCGCCACGCCCGCGAGCTCGATTGGGCTGAGCAGTTGGTGCAGCATCGCAGCACCGATGGCTACGGCGATGGCAGGCAACAGCGCGAGCATCAGCGCGAAGGTGGCGCGCGAGAGGCGCGCCATGGCAAGCTGATCCATCACGTAGGGAATGACCGACGAGCAGATGCCTACGCCAATGCCCGCGCCCAGCAGCAGCGGGTGCGTGAAGGCGGGATCCGCGCCGGCGAAGCCGATGGGCGTGATGACGACCAGCGCCACCAGCATCGCCACGCTCAATCGGTCGATGCCCGCGGCGCCGCCGTCGCGCGCGATGCGGTGCCCCAGCACGATGTAGAGTATGAAGAGCGCGCAGTTGGCGAAGGCGAAGAGGAAGCCGGTCAGCTCTCCGGCGATGCGGATGTCCGTCAGCGCGTAGACGCCGCCGACGGCCAGCGCCAGCGCGGCGAGGTTGCGTGGCGTTCGCGCGCCCACCGCCGCAATCGTGATGGGGCCTAGGAACTCGATGGCGCCGACCGTGCCCAGCGGCAGGCGCGAGATCGCGAGATAGAAGCAGGCGTTCATGATGCCGAGCGCGATTCCCAGCGCGAGCAGCGTTGTCCACTGCTTGCGTGACATCCGCGCGAAGAGTTGCCAGGGGCGGCGCCAGAGGGCGAAGATGGCGGCGGCGCTGGCGATGCGCAGCCAGGCCACGCCGAGCACTTCGACGCGGCTGAAGAG
>SCRA01000013.1 GCA_004297985.1 bacterium
ACGCTGCACTCGGCATTCTTGAATTGTTTCGTACGTCTTCTGCTGCTTGCACAACACAAGGCGCCCGAGAACCCACAGACTTTATGCGCTTCTGTCCTGTTCAGTTTTCAAGGAGCCGCCGCTCTCGCGGCGCCGGTGGGCCAACCAAGGTCAGCCGCACAAGAGGCTACTTTACTCGCTTACTTACGCCTTGTCAAGCGCCCGAGCGGCCTCCTTCAGCATTTCCTCGGCATGGCGCGCTCCGGCGTCCGATTCCGGGGCACCGGCGAGCATGCGCGATATCTCCGCGACGACTTCGCGATCGTGCCCCAAGGCCTCCGATTCGATGACCGTGGCACCACGCAGCTCATGCTTGCGCAACACGTAGTGCGCATTCGCATAGACGGCGATCTGAGCGAGGTGGGTCACGCAGAGTATCTGTCCCACGGCGGCTAGGCGAGCGAGACGCAACGCGACTTGGCGCGCCGTCTCGCCGCCGATGCCGGCATCGATCTCATCGAACACAAAGGTGCGTCCGCACTCCGAGGTAACGACGGCCAGCGCCAGCAGGACGCGAGAGAGTTCTCCCCCCGAGGCCGTCTTCGCCAGCGACCGCAGGGGCTCGCCGCGATTGCTGGAGAGCAGGAACTCGACATGCTCCGCGCCGTCCGGACCGGGCTCGCCCTCATGAAAGACAACGCGGACCTGAGCGCTGGCCATCGCGAGGTCGGCAAGCTCCTCTGCCATACGCCGCTCGAGCGAATGCGCCGCCGCCTCGCGCAACTTGCGCAGGCGCCGGCACCCCTCCACGAGCTGCTGCTCCGCTTCCTCGCACTGGGCGACGAGAGCCGCCAGTCGCTCTCCACGGCTCTCCGCCGTCTCGAGCGTCCTAGCGAAGGCGGCCTCCGCCTCGAGCACTCGCTCCAGGCTCCCGCCGTATTTCCTCTTCAGGCGATCGAGGGTCGCCAGTCGAGCGGTAATTCCGTCGAGCTCCGCAGGATCGTACTCCGTGCGCTCCAACGCCTCGGCCACGTCAAGCGCCAGATCTCCCACTTCGGCCTGAAGGCCGCGCGCGCGTTCGGCCAGCACGGAAAGCCGATCGTCGAAGCGCCCAATGCCCCCAAGGCTGGCAGCGGCCGCACCCAACCCGTCGACGGCACAGACTCGTCCGTCGCCATCGCCCAGAGAGGCGTGGGCGGCGTGCAATGCCTCGGCGATCCTCTCCACATTACTCAGAAACTCCCGCCGGCCGCGCAGAGCATCATCTTCCCCAGTCTGGGGCCGGACCTCCCGAATCTCGCGCACAGCGAACTCCGCGTAGTCTCGCTGCTGGAGCGCAGTCGCCTCGCTCTCTTCGAGCACCACGCGCTCGTGGCGCAACGCGGACACGCATTCGTAGGCGGCGCGCACGCGCGCGCGCTCCGCCAGCGCTTCGCCCCCCGCATAGCGGTCGAGCAGATCCGCTTGATAGACGGATTCCGTGAGTCGCTGCTGTTCGTGCTGCCCTACGTACTCGATCAGACGCCCTCCCAGAGCGCGCACTTGGGCGATGGCAACCGGCCGCCCGTTAACGCGCGCCGAGGATTTCCCGCCGACGGAGGCGATCTCGCGAGAGATCACGACGCACTCCCCCTCGCCTCCGTCGACGCCGAACTCGACCAACAGGTCGCGCACCGGCTCCGGATCGAGTTCTAACGCGACGTGCGCGCGTGCCGCTCCACGGCGCACGAGGTCCCCACCGCCGCGCCCGCCTAACACGAACGTCAGCGCTCCGAGGACCATCGACTTTCCAGACCCCGTCTCGCCGGTGAGGCACGTCAGGCCCCGCTCGAGCGCGAGTTCCGCGCGCACGATCAACCCAAAGTTCTCGATCGCGAGGTGACGCAGCATCAGTGCCGCCCTTCCTCCTTGATCGAGTGACCCCAATGCAGTTTCTGCTCGATGAGGCCGAAGAAACGCACGGGCTTGACCCGCACAAAGCGTACGGGGCGCTGGTAGCGCTCCACTTCGACGCTATCCCCCGGCGAGAGATCACGCGCGAACGCGCCGTCGGTCTCCAGATTCGTGTGGACGATCGTGGAGTCTACGCGGATGCGCACGCGCTCCGCCGCATTGACCACCAGCGGCCGCGAGAAGAGCGTATGCGGGAGGAGCGGGACGATGCAGAAAGCATCGACGCCGGGTGCGATGATCGGCCCCCCGGCGGAGAGCGAGTAGGCCGTCGACCCGGTCGGGCTGGCCACGATCACGCCGTCGGCGGGGATGTCGACGACTTTCTCGCCCGAGAGCCAGAGGCCGAAAGGAACCAGGCGCGAGGAAGCGCCCTTGCGCACCACCACCTCATTGAGCGCGAACTGCGGCTCGTTGCCGTTGACTCTGGCTTCGAGCGCGATACGCGACTCACAGTTGAAGGCGTCGTGCAACAGACTCGGCAGATGCGCCAACAGCTCCGCAGCGCCCTCGAGCTCGGTGAGGAAGCCTAGACGCCCCGTATTGACACCGAGGATCGGCACATCATGAGCGGCCGCCAAGCGCGCCGTGCGCAGCAGCGTGCCGTCGCCGCCGATCGAGATCAGCATCGCCGCCTCGTCGAGTCCGCCGGTCGGCACATCGAGCTCGAGCTGCACACGTTGAACCTCGGGAAGCGCAACGGTGAAGCCGTGCTCGTGGACGAGATGCGCAGCCTCGCGCGCTGTTTCGCGCGCGTTAGGCCGATGCAGATCGACGTAGAGCCCGATGGTCCGCGTTGCCACGACGCAACGATCGATCACGACTCACCTCCCGGCGGGATCGCATGAGCACGTGCCACGACACCCGCGATCTCCTCGTCATTGGGCCCGGTCCCCGCCCGGGGAACGAAGAGGCCGAGGAATTCGACGTTTCCCGCCGGGCCGCGCAGCGGCGAGGCATCGAGCGCTGCAAGATGCAGTCCGCGCGCAGCCGCTCCATCACGCACCTCGCGCAAGATCGCGTTGTGAACTTCGGGATCACGCACCACGCCCCCCGAGCCTACGCGTCGCGGCCCAGCCTCGAACTGTGGTTTGATCAGCGCTACGATCATACCGCCGGGACCCAGCACGGCGCGCGCACGCTCGAGCAGCAGCAGCAGCGAGATGAACGAAGCATCGATCGTCACCAGCTCGAAGGGCTCGGGGAAGAATGTTGGCTCGATCCTACGGAAGTTCGTGCGCTCGATGACCTCGACGCGCGGATCGATGCGCAGGGACCAGGCGAGCTGGCCATAGCCGACGTCGAGCGCGGTCACGTGGGCCGCTCCAGCTTGGAGCAATGCATCGGTGAAGCCGCCGGTCGAGGCGCCGACGTCCAGGCAGTGCTTGCCGCGCACGTCGAGCGCGAATGCCGTCAAGGCATGATCGAGTTTCTCGCCCCCGCGGCTGACGAACCGCGGCGGCTCACGAACTTCGATCCGCGCGTTCGTGGCGGCAAGGGCACCGGGCTTCGTTGCGGGCTGGCCGTCGACTTGCACGCGCCCTGCGATGATGAGGCTGCGCGCACGCGCACGCGTCACGCCCATGCGCTCGGCGACGGCGGCATCGAGGCGCACGCGCTCCTTCATGGCTCCGTAGCTGGCCCCTCGGCGGACTCCTCCTCCAACGCCTCGGCGATCTGCTCGTGGGCACGCTCCAGCATCGCTTTGCAGCGCTTGCTCAACGCCATACCTTCCTTGAAAAGCGCGAGAGCCTCGTCCAGCGAGGTCTCCTCGCTCTCGAGGCGCTCGACGATCCTCTCGAGGCGCTCGATGTCTCCCTCGAACGTGGGTTCCTCGGCGGGCTTAGCCATGCTCGCCCCTTTCGACGCGTGCCGCGAGCGTCCCGCGGGCGAGACGCGCCTCCACCAAAGCGCCAAGAGGCACCGAGGCTGCCTCACGCACGACGCGCCCTTCGTGCGTTACGATCGCGTATCCGCGCTGTAAGACCGCGCTGGGATCGAGCGCCGCCAACCTCGCCATCAACGTGCCGAGACGGTGCGTATCACCAGCGGTGATGCGCGGCCCCAGCGCCATCAAGAGGCGCCGTGTCGTCAAGAGCCGCCCATGCACGGCAGCCAGACGCGCCTGCGGGCTGCGCTGCGCGAGGCGTGTCTCGCATGCTGCGAGCGCGCCGCGCCGTTGGCCGACCGCGGCGCGCGCACCCGCGACCAGATCGGCCATCGCATAGTCGAGCCGCTGGCGGCGCTCCTCGATGATGCCGGAACGCGCGCGCAGCAGGCGGCCACGGAGCCGCTCGACGCGCCCAAGCAGCTCCTTGCGTGAGGGTGCGATGGCGCGTGCCGCGGCCGTCGGCGTCGGCTCGCGCAGATCGGCCGCGAAATCGGCGAGCGTGACGTCGCTCTCATGACCGATGCCCGTCACTACCGGGACGCTCGCGCGCACGATCGCGCGCACCACGGGTTCCTCGTTGAATGCGAACAGGTCCTCGAAACTCCCGCCGCCGCGGATCAGCGCGATGGCGTCGACGCCCAGCGCCGAGGCACGATCGAGAGCCGCCGCGATTCCGAAGGCCGCCTCGCGCCCTTGAACGGGCGTCTCTACCAACACCAGAGCGACGTGCGCCGCGTGAACGCCCATCGTTCGCAGGAAGTCCTGATAGGCGGCGGCGGCCGGCGAAGTCACCACCGCGATGCGCTGCGGGTAGCGCGGCAGCGGGCGCTTGCGCTCCAGCGCGAAGAGCCCTTCGCGCTGGAGGCGCTCGCGCAGCTCCTCGTACCGCGCGTGAAGGTCACCCTGCCCGACGGCACGCGCTACATCGACGATCAATTGGTACGTGCTGCGCCGAGGATAGGTCGAGAGACGCCCCTCCGCGTCGATCTGCATCCCGTTGGCGAAGTCGTGCGGCAGCTTCAGGCCGTTGGAGCCCCACATCACGCAGTTGAGCAGCGCTTGATCGTCCTTCACGTCGAAGTACGCGTTGCCGTTGGCGTGCACGCCCCGGAAGTTCGAGATCTCGCCGCGTACGATCACGCGGCGCAGGCGCTCGTCATCCTCGATCAGCGCGCGTACGTAGCGCGCGACCTCGGCGACCCCGAGGACCGGCAGGCCGGTGCCGTTCATGGCGTGGGCTCCGCTGACGGCTGCTCGGAGACTGGCGTCGGGGTCTCCGCGGGGGTGTCGATCGGAGCGCGTCCGTAGCAGTATCCTAGCGGCTCGGTGCCGTTGAGGAAGTACTCCACGTAGCCCGGCTCGCCGGGAAGCGCGCGCTTGTGGTCCGCATTGCAGATGCGCACCATTTGCACTTCGCCCGAGGGGAAGGAGAAGTCGTGCCTGGGAGTCTTCGCCAGGGCGGCCTTCATGAAGCGAGCCCACACGCGAGCCGGCACGTCGCCGCCGTAGGATTCGTGCATCGGGGTGTTATCGTCATTCCCAATCCATACTGCGGCGACCAGGTCCGGCGTAAATCCCACGAACCACGCATCGCGAAAATCGCTGGTGGTTCCCGTCTTGCCGGCCGCAGGGCGCCCGATCTCGGCATTCGGATACCCCGTCCCGTGCTTGATCACGTCTTCGAGCATCGTCGTGACGACGTAGGCCGTACCCGAACTGACCACTTCGCGCTGCTGAGGGTAGCGGTTGTCATAGAGGTCCGAGCCCAGTGAGTCTTTGACTTCCTTGATCGCATAGGGAGCGATCGCAACACCTTGATCGGCGATCGTTGCGTAGCCCGCAGCCTGCTCGAGCGGGCTCACCACCGACGTCCCAAGCGCTAGCGAGAGATCCTGCCCTAGCGAAGAGTCGATACCCATGCGGTGAGCGTACTCGATCACGCGGTCGACACCGACGCGCTGCAGCACCTTCACCGCCACGACGTTGCGAGACTGCGCCAGCGCGTAGCGCAGCGTCATCGCCCCCCAGAAGCGATGATCGTCATTGTCAGGACACCAATTCGTCCCATCACCGACGGGGAAACAAATCGGCGAGTCGTCGATGATGGTCGTCGGCGCGAGCCCCAGATCGATCGCCGCCGTATAGACGTAGATCTTGAACGACGAGCCAGGCTGACGGCGCGCCTGCCATGCGCGATTGAATTGGTTGCGAAGATTGAATCCCGTACCGCCGACCATCGCGAGTATCTCACCCGTCGTGGGACGGATCGCAACAAGCGCACCTTCGTGGGCGCCGATGCCCTCCCGCGCCGCTTGACCGATGCCCCATTGCACGGCCGCGAGCGCCTCGCGCTGCATCTGGGGATCGAGCGTGGTGTCGACCTCCAGTCCGCCGTTGTAGGTCGCCGCCCTCCCGAAGAGCCCCTCGAGCCTGTGCACGGCGAACGTGGTGAAGTACGGAGCCTTCCAGCCCAACATCCCCGAAGGACGCTCGCCCGCAAGCGCCAGCGGAGCCGCCTGCCAGTACGTGGCCTGGGCACGCGTGATGTACCCGGAGGAGGCCATGCGCTCGAGCACGTGGGCCTGGCGCTGGCGCGCCGCCTTGGGGTTGACATATGGCGAGTAATCGGAAGGCGCGGCGTTGATACCGGCCAGCATCGCCGCCTGCCCGATGTTGAGGTTCCAGACGTCTGTGCCGAAATACGTGTGTGCGGCAGCCTGAACGCCGTAGGCACCCGAGCCGAGATAGATGAGGTTGAGATAGCGCTCGAGGATCTCGTCCTTGGTGTAGAAGCGCTCGATCTGGATGGCCAGCACGGCCTCCTCGGCCTTGCGCGCGATGGTCTTCTCGTCGTTGAGGAAGAGCGCCCGCGCCAATTGCTGGGTGATCGTTGAGGCGCCCTGAACGGCGGCGTCGTGCCGGTAGTCGGCGAGTGCGGCGCGTACGATGCCGCGCAGATCGATGCCGTGGTGGTGATAGAAGTCGCGGTCCTCTGTGGCGATGAAGGCGTCGCGCACGATGGGCGGGATCTTGTCGATAGAGACCCAGATACGATCCTTCTGATAGACGTTGGCCAGCAGCGTGCCGTCGCGCGCGTAGATCTGCGTCGCTTTCTGAGGCTGGTACTCTGCCATTCGCGTGATGTCGGGGAGGCGGCGCGAATAGGCGGCCACCATCCCCGCCACGATCCCGCCAAACACGAGCAGCAGCACGAGCATCACGCGCAGCAGGAGGTAGCCTCGGCGCTTACGCGTGCGGTTGGCCAACGCGCGAGAGGACCCCGTTGACGAAGCGGCCGGAGTCGGCCGTCGAATACTTCTTCGCCAGCTCCACCGCTTCGTTGATCGCCACGGCGCGCGGCGTCCCTCCGGCGGTGAGTTCATAGACGGCCATGCGCAAGATGAGCCGATCGATGGTCGGCAGGCGTTCGATGGTCCAGTCCTTGAGCAGCGGGACGATCACGTCGTCGCTTTGCTGCACGTGCTCCAACGTTCCCATGACGAGCTGCTTCACGAACTGTTCGTGACCGTGCGCGCTCGGCGTCTCGAAGGCTTCCGTCAGCGCCTCGCCGGGGTCTCGTCGCCCAACGTCTATCGCAAAGAGCGCCTGCAACGCCGCCTCGCGTGCCTCTCGACGTCCCGCCATCCCTGTCGCCCCGGCCCTCAACGGACCGCGGCCGCCTCCAGGCGCGCCTCGCGCACGAGGAAGCGGGGAAGGTATCCGATGTCGACGCCGCCGGCGATGAACTCGGGGTCCGTGAGGACCTCGATGCAGAAAGGTACCGTGGTCTTCACCCCCTCGATCGTCGTCTCGCGCAGCGCGCGCACCATGCGTGCGATTGCCTCTTCGCGATCCGCGCCGCGGGCGACGATCTTGGCCAGCATCGAGTCGTAGTACGGCGGAACCGTCGCGCCCTCGTAGAGGTGCGTGTCCACGCGGATGCCGGGTCCGCCGGGCAGTTGGACGGTCTTCAACGTCCCCGCTGCCGGGGCGAAGTTGTTCGCCGGATCCTCGGCGTTGACGCGCACTTCGATGGCGTGACCCTGCGCGTGCAGATCCTGCTGCCTGCGCGAGAGTGGCTCGCCGCGGGCGATGCGCAACTGCTCCTTCACGAGATCGATGTCGAAGATCTCCTCGGTGACCGGATGCTCCACTTGGATGCGCGTGTTCATCTCCATGAAGTAGAACCGCTCGCCTTCGCCTAGAAACTCGAGCGTACCCGCGTTGACGTACCGCACCGCCTTGACGGCCTCGCGTGCTACCTCATAGAGGGCGGACCGGAAGGCCCCGCTCAAATGCGGTCCTGGTGCCTCCTCGATGAGCTTCTGATGCGAGGGCTTCTGTACGGAGCAATCACGCTCTCCGAGAATGAGGACTCCGCCGTACGCGTCGGCGAGGACCTGCACTTCGATGTGCCGGGGGTTGAGGATCAGTTTCTCCAAGTAGACGCGACCGTCGCCGAAGGCGGCCTGCGCCTCGCTGCTTGCGGAGTTCAGGGCCTGCTCCAGGTCCTCCGGCGCATGGACGGCGCGCATGCCCTTGCCGCCGCCGCCGGCAGTCGCCTTGATGAGAACCGGATAACCCGCACTCTCCGCGAAGGCACGCGCCTCCTCTACGCTCTCGACGATGTCCGTGCCCGGGGTCACCGGTACGTGGGCATCGACCATGATGCGCTTGGCGGTGGCTTTGTCACCCATGGCGCGAATGGCGTCGGGCGAGGGACCGATAAACGTGATGCCGTGGTCGCGGCAGATCTCGGCGAAGCGCGCATTCTCAGCCAGGAAGCCGTAACCTGGGTGGATGGCGTCGGCGCCGGAGATCAGCGCCGCGGAGATGATGTTGGGAATGTTGAGATAGGAGCGCGCCGAGGGGCCCGGACCCACGCAAAACGCCTCGTCGGCGCGCTTGACGTGGAGCGACTCGCGATCCGCCTCGCTGAAGACGGCGACGGTGGGAATGTCCAGCTCGTGGCAGGCGCGATTGACCCGCAGCGCGATCTCGCCGCGATTGGCGATGAGCACCTTCTTCATGCCCCGACCTCGATCCCGAAAAGCGGTTGACCGTAGTCGACGGGCTCACCCTCGCTCACGAAGATCTCCGCAATCGCACCGGCACGCCCTACGCGCACGGGGTTACGAATGCCCAGAGCTTCGACGTAGCCCAGCTCGCGAGATTCGGCAACCTGCTGACCCACGACCGCCTCTGGACGGCTTCCATGGAAGATCCCCACCACGTCGGCCGCCACCACGTCCATGGGGCGCCGGGCGGCCGCGGGGATCTGCTGGGCCGGTTCGGCCGCCGCGGCACTCTCAACCGCGCGGCGCGGTCGGGAGCGGCGCACGATCTCAAGGCCAAATTCCTCCTCGTCCACGGAGAGCCGCGTTAAGTCACTATCGTCGAAGGCCTGGAGAAGCGGACGCACCAGGCGTTCGATCTCTCCGTGCACGTCGCTCGCTCTATCCTCGCTCTGCATCGGCTGGCTCCGATTCGACAGCCTCTTCCGTACGCCCTGGAACGGGCTCGGCCACCACCACGCTCACGTCGAAGTCGAGCACGTAGCGCCGCTCGCGCAGCCACGCACGCAACGCGACGAGCCCGGCGGCGAAATCTTCCGGTGACATGACGTGGAACGTAGAAAGAAACTTTCCCTCCACGCGCTCGATCAGACGCGCTCCATCCTGCTCCTTGAGCGTGCGGACGCGTTGCACCGCCACGCGCGCGAAACCCGCGTCGAGCAGCTCGCCGCGCAATGCCGGTATCGAAGGGAAGCGCGAGAGCTCGACGTCGAGAAAGCCAGGAAAGATCTCGGCGAAGGGGTGCTCGCAGAAGTAGCGGTGGGAGAATGTCGCTATGGCCAGCGGGCCGTCGAGGCTGCGGCGTAGGCGAGCGAATGTCTCACCGCGTTCGCTCGCGCTAAGGTGGTGGACGACGAAGGCGCTGTAGGCGGCGTCGAATCGATCCACGGGGATGCCCGCGGGGAGCCGACCCTCCAGCCAGCGCATCTCCGGCGCCTTCGCCCGCGCCCGCATCAGCATGGCCGGAGAACCGTCGACGCCGGTCACGCTGGCGCCGCGGCCGGCGAACCAGAGCGCGTATCTGCCCGTCCCGCAGCCCACGTCGAGCAGGCGCGCAGCGTGATGCGCGCGCACGCCGCACGCCGCCTCCAACGCCTCGGCCAAGAGTCCCTCGTCCCCGCTGAGCGGGCGCAGGCGATCGTAGTCGGCGGCGGCCGCCTCGTAATTCGTCCGCAACGTTCCCAACATACCGCGCGAGCGTACCAGGCGCGTGGCGCCATCACGCTCGCTGGCTGGTAGCGCCGCCGCGAGCGTTCCCACGCCGGCGCCGTCGCGCGGGTCGACTAACGTGGGGGCGATTTCCGCCAACGGTATGAGTGCGAAGCCGCGCCGGCGCAGCTGCGCATGCGGCACTTGCAGGTCGAGCTCGTCGACGACGAGTCCCTCGATCAACAGCACGTCGACGTCGATCGCGCGGGGCCCCCAGCGGTAGCTGGCCACACGCCCAAGTTCGCGCTCGACTCGCTTGCAGGCGGCCAGAACCTCGCGCGGCGTAAGTGCGCTCTCGTACAGCGCCGCGGCGTTGTAGAACGGCGGCTGATCCACGACTCCCCAGGGTGGGGTGCGGTAGAGATCGGAACGCTCGACGAGCTTGCCGATCGCTGCCATGCGCTCGATGGCAGTATGGATCGCCCCTGGCGCATCATCGAGATTGGCCCCAAAGCCTAGTGCGATGCGGCGAACCTTCGGCGTCAACGCACGCGCTCCAGCGTCACCACCGGCGTCGTGCCGTCGAGCAGACGCGGTTTAGCGATCGAGATGCTGGCGCGGCATACGCGTGCATCGCGCAGCGCGAGCGCAGCAATCTCTCCCGCAAGCCGCTCAAGGAGATCGAAGGAGCGCGTCTGGACGATGCGCACCACGCCACGGTGAAGAGCGTCGTAGTCGATGGTGTCGGCGAGCATATCGCTACGCTCGGCGGCCGAGAGGTCGACCTCCAACATCAAATCGAGGTCGAACGGCTGCGGCCGATCCTTCTCGCCGGGATTGGCGCCGTGGCGCCCCCAGACACGGATACCGCGCAGCTCGATGCGGTCGCTCACTGCAGCCGATCTCTCCAATCCTGCGGGCGCCACCCGTGTTCGACGGCGTCGCTCACACGCACCACATCGACCATCTCCGCCACGTCGTGGACGCGCACGATATCGATGCCCGCCGCCGCCCCCAAGGCGACCGTCGCCGCCGTCCCCCAGGCCCGCTCCGGCCCCGCGGGCTTCCCCGTGAGGAAGCCGATCGTCGACTTACGAGAGGTGCCCAGCAGTGTAGGAAAGCCCAAGGAGACGATGCGGCGCAGCTCCCGCAACACGGCGATATTGTGCTCCGGAGTCTTGCCGAAGCCGATGCCGGGGTCCAACACGATCGACTCCGCCGGAACGCCGGCGGCCAGAGCCTCGCGCGCCTGGCTCTCGAGCCAGGCCACGACCTCATCCACCACGTCGCCCTCGTAGACGGCCACGCGCTTGTTGTGCATGAGGATGGCGGGGGCCCCGTGGGAGGCGGCGACCTCCAGCATCCCGCGCGTCCAGCCCCAAATGCTGTTGACCACGTCCGCGCCCGCTTCCAAGGCCGCCTCCGCTATTTCGGCCTTGAACGTGTCTATGCTGATGATCGCCTCGGGGCACCGGGCACGCACGCCGGCGATGACGGGAAGGATGCGGCGCAACTCGGTCGCACCGTCCACCGGGGTGTGACCGGGGCGGGTCGACTCTCCACCGATGTCGAGGATATCGGACCCCGCCTCCAACTGGGCAAGCGCATGCGCAATCGCCGCCTCTGTGTCGTCGATCCCGTCGCCGGAGAACGAGTCGGGCGTCACGTTGACGATGCCGGCGACATAGGTACGGGCGCCCCACGGGAGGCCGCGCCCGCGCGCGCGCAAGGCGCCGCGGTTAGACTTGGGATCGCGGACTGGATACGGTAGAGACGTTGGCAAGCCACCACTCCCGGAGTACGGCCACGACGAACGTCGAGCCGGTGACGACGACCACGTCGTCCGCCTCGGCCATACGCCGCGCGACGGCCAAGGCCTCCACCGGATCGTTGATCGCACGGCTGACCCGTCCTTGAGCGTGGGCGTAAGCCTGAAGGCGCTGGAGGCGGGTAGCGGGCCGCCCAGGGACCTCGAAAGACGTGAAGATGAAGCTCGCGGGGAGAAGCGCCCAAGCGGCGATCATCTCACCAGCGTCCTTCCCCGCCGCGATGCCGACGACGAAGGTGAAGCGCCGGTTGGGCCACTCCTCGCGCAGGGCGCTCGCCAAAGCGCGCGCCTTGTCCGGATTGTGGGCGACGTCGAAGACGACTACCGGGCGCGAAGGGTAGGACTCGACCCGCCCGGCGAGTGAGACCTCGGCTAGGCCCTTCTCCACGGCCTCTACCGGCGGGCGCAGTCCCTCGCGCAGTTGCTCCAACACGAGGATCGCCGTCGCGGCGTTGCGCAACTGGAAGCCCCCGAGCAACGGGAGATCGATGCGGTATTCGGCGGCCGGCGTCGTCACGAGGGCTTGCTGCCCATGGCGCCCGGTCCCGGACCGCGGCTCGACGCGCACCAGATCGCGTACGCTGAGGAACGGTGCCCGCACGTCGGCACAGCGCGACTCGATCACGGCGCGCGCCTCGGGGCGATCCACGTCGCTCACCAACGGGATGCCGGGCTTGGCGATGCCCGCCTTGTCGTAGGCGATCTTCTCGAGCGTGTCGCCGAGGATCTCCATGTGGTCGAACCCGACATTGGTAATGGCGGTGACCTCGGGGCACAGCACGTTGGTGCCGTCGAGCGTGCCCCCGACGCCTACTTCGATCACCGCGACATCGACATGCTGGCGGGCGAAGTGGAGGAACGCCAGCGCAAGCAGCGTCTCGTAGTAGCTGGGGCGCCCCTCCTCACCCGCCGCAGCGTCGATCGCCGGCAGCATCTCCTCGAGAAGGTCGGCGAAGGGAGCCTCTCCGATGGGTACGCCGTCGACCTGCGCGCGCTCCGTCACGGAGCGCAGGTGCGGCTTGGTGTGCAGGCCGACGCAGAGCCCTTGCGCGTGGAGCGCCGAAGCGGCCATCGTGCAGGTCGAGCCTTTCCCCGACGTCCCGCCGATGTGCAGCGTGGGGTAGCGATCCTGCGGGTTACCGAGGTGTCGGAGCAGGGCGCGCATGCGCTCCAGCCGTCCCGGCTGCCTGCGCGAAACGGTCTCGTTGATGGTTCCGATCAGGTACTGTCGGGCTTCTTCGAACGTCACGATGCCTCTGCGAGTATCCCTCGCATACGCTCCACGAGCTGTTGGGGGTCGAAAGGTTTCGATATGTAGTCGGCGCCCTCCACGTGTACGTCGCCTCCGCGCGCAGAGAGAACGATGACCGGCGTCAGGCGCGTTTTCTCGGACTCGCGCAACCGCTTGAGCACCTGCCAGCCCGAGAGCCCCGGAAGCATGAGATCCAGTAGGATGAGGTCGACGCGATCCTCGAGCGCACGCTGCAGACCCGCGAGGCCGTCGCACTCCACGCGCGCCTCCCAGCCCTCCATCTCCAGCAGGAGCGAGAGCAGACGCGTTAGGTGCGGGTCGTCATCGATCACCAGGACTCGGATCGGCTCAGCCATCGATCACCCCACCGGTCAAAAGCTCAAGCGCGTGCGGCAGCGCCGGACGGATCACCACCAGATTTTCTCCCACGGCCTTCGGGCTCCCCGGTAGATTGACGATCAACGTTGCCCCTCGGACTCCCGCGACGGCTCGCGAGAGCATCGCCGTCGGGACCGCGCACTGGGCGCTCGCCCGCATCGCCTCCGCGATACCCGGCACTTCGTAGTCGATGACGGCAAGTGTGGCTTGCGGCGTGCGGTCCCGCGGAGCGAGCCCTGTCCCACCACAGGTCAGAATAAGCGCTACGCGTTCGACATCGGCGAGGGCCCGTAGCCGCTCCTGGAGCTCCGTAGGATCGTCGGGCATCACGACTTCGGCTGCAATGGCAAAGTCGCTGCCGAGCCCCGCGCGCACGACCGGCAGGCAAGCGTCGGGGCGGACCCCTGTCGCGGCTCGATCCGAGAGCACGATGACCGCAGTGGGATACGCCATCAGCGGACGGGCGCGGTCCAACTGCCGCTCTTGCCACCATGCTTCTCGAGCAAGCGCAGTGACTCGATCACCACCCCTTTCTCGACGCCCTTCACCATATCGTAGATCGTGAGAGCGGCGACGGAGACCGCAGTCAGCGCCTCCATCTCTACCCCCGTCTGGGAAATCGTCTTAGCCACAGCACGCACCTCCAGCCTCCCCGGCGCCAGCCATGCGAACGTCACCTCGACCCAGGAGAGCGGAAGGCTGTGGCAGAGCGGGATCAGCTCGGCGGTTCGCTTGGCGGCGAGGATCCCCGCGATCTGCGCCGAGACCAGCGCATCGCCCTTGGGAAGGGCCTGCTCGCGCATGAGCGTCTCGGTATGCGGCGAGAGGACGACGACGGCCGAGGCCACAGCGGTTCGCTCGCTGGCCTTCTTCGGGCCGATGTCGACCATAGTGAGATTCCCCTCGGACGTCAGGTGCGAGAAGGCCTTAGGGTCGTTATTACTCAATGTACGCTCGATCTCGGCCGATGGTGTAAACGGAAGCGATGACTCTTTTCAAGGGCTTTGGTGGCATTCCTAGCCGCAGTGCGGTCGACGCCGCAACGGCGCTCGCGCATGTCTTGGCCTCGGTCGCGGACATCGCCGAAGGCCATCGCGTGGGCCACGGCCGGCGCATCGCCTGGCTCGCTCTCAGGCTCGCTTCGCTCTGCGGAGTCGAGCCGGCCGAGTACGCGACGCTCTACTACGCCGCGTTGCTTCACGACATCGGCGAACTTTGGATTCACACGGAGATCTTCCACCGCTCGGGGCCCACGCCGCGCAGCGAGTCGATCGGCCTCCGCGAGCACCCAGTCATCGGCGCCGACTTCCTCGATCGCTCGAACGTCTTCCCAGCCGGGGTCGCGGAGCTCGTGCGCTGGCACCACGAGTGGTGGGATGGTACGGGCTATCCCGACCAATTGCGCTGGACGCAGATTCCGCCGGCAGCGCAGCTTCTGCGCCTGGCCGACACCTTCGTCTCCTCGCTTTCGGATCGCCCCAACCGCCGTGCCCTCCCGCCGGAGGAAGCCTTTCAAGAGATCGTCTCGGGGGCTGGGCGTGAGCTCGGTCCGCAGTTCCCACGCATGTTCTCACTGCTCTTTCAGGCCGATCCCGAGGTCGCCGCGCTCGCCGACCCACAGAGCGATCCCAGCGTCGCATTCGCCGCCTTCCCGCTGGAGCGGGCCACCACCGAAGACGTGGAGACGCTGATGCTCGCCGTCGCCGACTGCGCCGATGCGCGCCACTCCGTACTCTCCGGCCATTCGCGCCGTACCGCCGACCTGGCGGCTCGCATCGCCGAACGTTGCGGCTGGGACGACGGCGAAGTCGACCGCGCGCGCCTTGTGGGATATGTGCACGACATCGGTATGGCCGCGGTCCCCAGCGCGATCGTTTCGAAGACCGATCGACTCACCTCGCTCGAGCGCGCCGCGATGCAGCGGCACGTACTCCACGGCTCGGAGATATTGCGGCGCATCCCTGAACTGGAAGGGTACGCCGATCCCGTTCGCCATCATCACGAGCGCATCGACGGCTCGGGGTACCCCGATGCCTTGACCAGCGCGGCCATCTCGCCGCTCGCGCGCCTGATCGCTGTCTGCGATGCCTACGATGCGATGACGACGGGGCGTCCCTACCGCACGACGCTCGAGCCGGACGAGGCGCTCGCCCGCATCGAACGCGATGCCGCCTTCGCCTTCGATCCTACGATCGTGCGGGCCTTGGCAACGGCTCTCCCGGCGGTGACGCCATGACGGGAACACGTACTACTATCGGGGCCCCCACGAGCGCAGCGCAGCGCAGCGAGTGCAAACCGGGCCGAGTGGCCCGGAACCTTTCAAGGATCGGGGCCCCCACGAGCGCAGCGCAGCGCAGCGAGTACAAACCGGGC
>SCRA01000014.1 GCA_004297985.1 bacterium
ATGTTCATCGACACGGTGGCCGAAGTGCAGCGTGCGATGGGCTTCCAGAACGAGAAGGACCATCCCGAGGTCGCGCCTTCGCAGTTCGAGATCAACTATGGCTACGGCGAGGTCGTTGCCGGTGCCGATAGGATCCAGCTCTACAAGCTGATCTGCCGCCAGGTGGCGACCAAACTCGGCATGACCGTGAGCTTCCTGCCTAAGCCGGTGGTCGGCGTGAACGGCAGCGGCATGCACACCAACGTCTCGATCAGCAAGAACGGCAAGAACATCTTTTGGGATCCGAGCGGTGAGGAGAAGATGAGCCCCCTTGCATGGCAGTTCGTCGATCGCATCCTCACGCACGGAAACGACATCTGCCTGATGCTCAACGCCAGCGTCAACGCCTATCGTCGCCTCGACCCGCATTTCGAGGCTCCCAACCAGATCAAGGCCTCGGCCGTGGATCGCGGCGCCATGGTGCGTATCCCGATCGGCAACGAGCGCAGCGCCCGGGTCGAAGTACGCTCGGTGGGGCCCGACGCCAATCCATACATGGTCATGCTCTCCGTCTTTCAGACCGGCCTCGAAGGGAGCATCAGCACTCTCCCGAACCTGCGTCAGGCCGATCGCTACCTGCCCGACAACATCTACGATGCGCTCGCCGACTTCCGCAAATCGGAATGGACGACCAAACTGTTGGGCGAAGATGTGAAGCAGCGTTACGCCGATCTCAAGCAGGCGAGTGCGGATCGCTGTCCGCGACTGCTCGGGTCCTTCGTGAAGGCACAGGAAGTCCAATACCACCACGAAGTCTACAATCAGTACCTCTGGAATCTCTTCTAGAGGCCGTAGTCGCGCAAGAGGCGGTGCAGCCCCGTGCGAAACGCCGTTGCACCGCCGTTTGCCGGGTGGCGCAGGACAGGAGAAGTCGCTCGCCCCAGGCGGCGCAGTGACCACTCCGCAACGCGCCCCAGCGTTGCGACGTGCGTGTCGGGATAGCGGGCCAGCGTCTCCTCGAGAAACGGCAACGCAAGCTCCAGCTCCTGCACCGTCGGTCGACGATTCGTGTGCTGCTCGGGCGAGCGGAACGGATGCCACGGAAAGGCGCTCCAGAACACGGTTCGCTCTGCCACGCCGAAGTCGAAGAGCGCCTTCCACATGATCGTCGCCGTGAGCTCCGCCAGGCTCAGCGGAAACGTCGTGAGACGCCCGCTAGGAGGCGCCACGCGCGGCACCGCCCCCGCCAGAAGCTTCCGCTCGTCGGTGAACGGGATGCCGCTGTAGCGGCAGCCGCGATAGCCCGGCGCCTCGCCTACGATCAGCAGTGCGGGATCGGCGATGCTGAGATGGGCACGGAGATGCCTGCGGCGTGCAGCGGGTCCGCCGGCGGACGTGTCGTGCGGCGAGCGTTGCCCCCATGGATTGAAGACGCTGGGGAGGCGAACGGCGGCGACCCTCCCAACGAAGCGTTCGATGGTCATCTTCCTTGGTACTTCCCAATCGTTTCTCGGTGGAGTTTGAGAATAGCGGCACGTCGTTCGCCATTGCATGCACACTGCGCTGCTGCTCTTCGCCACGATCGTGACGTCGGGCTCCTGTCCCATCGATATTCAGAGCGTCCACACGTTCGGCTTGGTCACAACGGTCACGCTGCGCAACCGCACGTCGCGGCCGCTCTACGATCTGGAGATCGTGGCGAGTTTCGGCGATGGGCGCCGGCAGTTCTACCAGTACGTCTATCGGGTGCCTGACGCGTTCGCTGCGCGAGGGACGATGCGGATCGCCACCCCGCCCCTGGTGCGGGCCGCGGCGAGCTACGAAGCCTTCGAGATGGATTGCGTCGCCGGCGCGGCACCGCCGCCACGAAGGGGAGCGCGGTAATGCCGTTCGAGATAATGGACGCGCATGCGGGTATCCCGCCCCCTCGTCAGTTGCGGGACGGGCGAGCGAGGTGATATACTCCGTGGGTCCCTCTCGTGGGGAACCCCCACGCCGGCCGAGTCTTTCGGCTGGGTGGAGACTCTTGCCCGGCCCGTACGGCCGGGTCGTCCGGGCCGCGC
>SCRA01000015.1 GCA_004297985.1 bacterium
TGTGGAGTCGAACCACAGACCTCACCCTTATCAGGGGTGCGCTCTAACCAACCTGAGCTAATGGCCCCCACCGACGGACAAGATAATCTACCACGATGCTTTTCCGCCTGTCAACGCCCGCACGTGGGAGCCACGACGCGCAGGCTTCAGATCATTTCGATGTACTTGCGCAACAGAGCGTCGTCACGTTTAGCCATGGTGATCGAGATCTGATCGAGGACGTCGACTTCGCGCAGAATCTCCGCGCGCAGCGCGACCGTCTCATCGAAGGCGGCGCCGCGGCGCGCCACGGCGCCATCTGTTGCGGCCGGGCGACGGGGGGTCGTGGTTGCGATGTTGGGGATCACGTCGTCTCCTTCTCGGCACGCTACTCGGTGATCGAAGCGATGAACTTCTTGAAATTCAGAACGATTTATAGCTGATTGCGCGTTGGCGTTCGCGTCGTCACCGCGGTCACGGGAGTGATGCTCGGTCGACGGCTGAGTGCTTGGCGAGTTCTTCAAGTGCGTTCCGAAGTTGCGAGAAGGAGCCCCTTCCGAGCAGCTCTGCAATCTTCAGCTCGGCTGCGTGCGCTTGGTCGTTGATGGCTTTTTCGAGGCTGTGCCCTTTAGCGGTGAGTCGAACGACACGCGCACGCCCGTCCGCTGGATCCGGCTCGCGAGTGAGGTAGCCGCGCCCTTCGAGGTGACCTAACAGGTCGTTGACTGACTGTCTCGTGATCTGAAGCTGCTCGGCGAGTTCGGACGGGCGCTGTCGGTCAAGGGTGGGATAGCGGAACAGTCCGACGTGCGCGGGGTTCAGATCATTGTAGCCGGCAGCGACCACACCCGAGAAAATCTGCTCGCGCACGAGTTGCCAGCCAAGACGCAGCATCGCGCCCAAGTAGGGGCCCTTGTGTGGGCTTTCAGTTGACATAATCGTAAGTTTACCATACAATTAGTTGTAAGGAAACCTGACGGTTTTCCGCTCCGTGCCTCTTCAGAAAGAAGACGTGACATGAGTGCAGCTGTAATTGACGGTCCCAATAGTGAGCACGCGCAGGCATGGTGGTTTCTAGACCTTCTCGTTGTCGAGCATCGGTGTGCCCCCGGTATGGAGACGATCGTGCTGGAGATGACCTTGCCTGTGGGCTCCTCGGCGCCACTGCATATACATGACGATCTCGACGACACATGGTACATCCTCAACGGCGAGATGGTCGTGCGCTGCGGCGACGATGTGGTAGTTGCGGGCGCCGGCCACTGGATCTCGATGCCGCGCGGCGTGCCGCACACCTTCCGAGTCGTCGGCGATCGCCCGGCGCGTATTCTGCTTGTACACGACAATCCGACCTTTCGCGACTTGATCCGGGACCTCGGTGTACCCGCCGCGGCGCGCGCCCTGCCCCCACAGCCACACTTCCCAGCTCCCGACGAGTTGGTGCGCGTTGCTGCCAAGCATGACCTCAGGCCAGTGGGGCCGCCGTTGCGCGCCGAAGATGTGGACGCTGTTCTTGCCGCAGCCGGTCGCACGTAGCCCGTTGCCGGCGATTGCGGCGCGCGAGGTGTGCGCGCCGCCGTTTGAGCCGGAATCATTCCGTGATCGACGCGATGAACTTCTTGGTGATTTGATTGTCGGCTTTGCGCTGTTCGAGTCCGATATCGCGGATGACGTTCTGCTCACGCATCGATTCACTGCGCTCCTCCATCACTTGATCGAAGATGGAAGAGCGCCAGTCCATTGCGTTTTGGAAGCCGAGTTGCTGTTCGAAGAGCGCGCTCTGACTGGCCATGTAGCCCTGCATCCCGGCGTTCATCAAACCGTTCTCCAGTGCCCCAGGGAGGAAGGTGCCGCCCGAGGCGCCCGGGCCGAGCATCCCCGCGGCCGTGCCGGCCGTGGTGAGCTCGAGACCCAGCGGTGCGGTCATGGGGTTGAGGGTAAGGATCGGCCCGGCGATGCGAGCGACGCCCCCCAGCGCGCCGAAGAGGCCGCCGAAGAGTCCCATGCGTTGGCTCCTTTCGGGAGAGTGGGTGCGATTGGGGTTCCGCCGGTCATATCACGCGCAGCGGGGCCTCGGTAAAGGGGGATGGGGGTTTGACACCCCCGGGTCCGCCCGCTACAATGGGGGTTGTTCTCGAGGGTCCCGCGCCTGGGACTCTCGTCGCGTGTCAGGGACCCTTTTCGTGAACATCGACGTCGGTTCGATCCTCGCCGGCCAGGTGGCGGAGCTTCCCATCAGCGGACGAGTGCCGGTGGAGACGTTCGAAAGCGTAACGTTCCCCGAGCCTGGGGAAGTCGATGTCACGGTGTCGCGCGCCTCGCAAGGCATCCTGTTGCGGGGGCGCGTTCGGGTGCGCGGAGAAGGAAGTTGTTCTCGCTGCCTGGAGCCGGTCTCCCTCGACCTCGACGAAGAGGTCGATGAGGCTATCGTTCTTCCGGAGGGTGGGGAGCAACGGGACCCGTTGGCGCTGGACAACGTGCTTCACGGCACGATGTTGGACGTGGATGATTTGGTGCGTCAGACGGTCGACGCGGCGTTGCCGTTGCGGCTGATCTGTAGGGAAGATTGCGCGGGCCTGTGCCCGCGATGCGGTGCAAACCGCAACGATGGCGCGTGCGCCTGTATCGAGGAAGAGAGCGATGGCCAATCCTAAATGGAAGACCCCCCGGTCGAAGACGCGCTCGCGTCGTGCGGCCAACTGGAAGCTGAGCCCGGTGACGGTGGTGGAGTGTGCGCACTGCCATCAACCCAAGCGCGCGCACTTCGTGTGCGCCAATTGCGGGTATCACGGTGGCCGTCTGGCGGTTGAGCCCGTGGATGAGAACCCGGGCGCGAGCCGCTAGCGTGGTTCGAGGGGTGCGTATCGCCGGCGTCGGCAGTTACGCTCCGGAGAGGATTCTGAGCAACGAGGACCTGGCGCAACTCGTCAATACCAACGACGAGTGGATCACTTCTAGGACCGGGATGAAGCGGCGGCACATTGCCGCGGCAGATCAGGCCACTTCGGATCTCGCCATCGAGGCGGGGCGCCGTGCGCTCGCGCGTGCGGGCCTGAGCGCCTGCGAGATCGACGCATTCGTCGTCGCAACCGTGACGCCGGACTATCCCTTTCCCGCCACGGCATGCCTGGTGGCCAACGGCCTGGGCGCTCCAGGGAAGGCGGCGTTCGATATCGGCATCGCCTGCTCGGGCTTCGTCTACGGCCTGACGGTGGCATCCGGCCTCGTCCGCAGCGGCGTCTTTCGACGCGTGATGCTCATCGGTGCAGAGGCTCTCTCCAAGATCACCAACTACACCGACCGTTCGACGTGCGTGTTGTTCGGCGATGGAGCGGGGGCCGTGATCCTGGAGGCAAGCGAGCAGAACTGTTTCCTTGGGACCTCGCTGGGTGCAGACGGGAGCAAACCCGAAGTACTTTTCCAGCCGGCGGGCGGCTCGCGTATGCCTGCCTCGACGCAGACCATCGAAGAGAATCTGCACTCCATTCACATGTCCGGCAAGGAAGTCTTCAAGTTCGCCGTCTCCAAGATGGTGGATTCGGCGCTGACGGCGCTTGGGGAGGCCAGTCTGTCGCCGGACGACATGACCTACCTGATCCCCCACCAGGCAAACCTGCGCATCATCGACTCGGTGACGAAGTATCTGAAGGTGCCGGCGGAGAAAGTCGTCGTCAACATCCAAGAGTATGGCAACACGTCGTCCGCCTCCATTCCCCTCGCTCTCGCGGAGCTCGACGCTAGCGGGAAGCTGAAAGAGGGAGACGTCATCGTCTTCGTTGCCTTCGGCGGCGGCCTCTCGTGGGGCGCGGTCGCGTGGCGGTGGGCCGCGTGAGCATTCGCGCCGGTGCGATTTTTCCGGGGCAGGGGAGTCAGGTCGTCGGCATGGCCGGCGATGTCGTGCGGGAGTTTCCCGCCGCGGCAGACCTCTTCCGGCGCGCCCAACGCGTTCTGGGCTACGATCTGCTGGAGCTCACGCAACGTGGACCCGAGGAGCGATTGCGCGAGACGCAGTACTCGCAGCCGGCGATCTACGTGGCCAACCTCGCGCTCCACGCCGCGGTGGCCGATGAGTTGCCGGTGGTGGCGAGCACGGGACACTCGTTCGGTGAGTACTGCAGCCTCACCATCGCGGGTTCGCTCACCTTCGACGAGGGGCTGCGCCTGGTCAACGAGCGCGGCTTGGCGATGCAGCGCGCGGCGGAGCTCGCCCTCGGCGGCATGGCCGCCATCCTTGGCCTCGACGAGGCCAAGGTCTCCGAGGCGGTGGCTGCCGCGGAGCGGCGCACGGGCTTGCGTGTGCAGCTTGCCAACCTCAACTCGCCCGGACAGATCGTCGTCAGCGGTGATCTCGCCGCGGTGCGCGCTGCAGGCGAGGAGGCGATGGCGCTCAAGGCCAAGCGCGTCGTCCCGCTCAACGTCTCTGGTGCCTGGCATTCCGCGTTGATGGAACCCGCCGTCGAGGGGTTCTCCAAGGTCATCGCCGCGGCGCAAGTGGGTGTGCCGAAGTACCCCGTGATCGGCAATATCTATGCGCGGCCGTTTCTCGAGCCCGAGGATATCAAAGGGCGGCTGGTCGACTCGCTGACGCATCAAGTTCGCTGGCACGATACGGCGCTGAGGCTGCTCGAGGAGCATCTCGACATCGTGGTGGAGTTCGGGGCCAGCCCCGTGCTCACGCCTCTCTTCAAACGCTTGCCAGGCGCGCGGAACGTCGCGCACGTCGGCGATCTCGCCGGCGTCGGGCGGCTGCTCGGCGCCCTCGGAAGCCTCACACAGGCCTAGGAAGGAGACTCTGGTGCGCGTCGTCGTCACCGGCGCCAGCCGTGGAATCGGTCGTGCCGTCTCGCTCGCCTTTGCCGCCCAGGGGGACAAGCTGGTCCTCGTGGGGCGCGATCGCCAGGCACTCGAGGAGACGGCTGCCGCCTGCGCGCAGGCCCACCCCGAGAGCGGCACGCGGATCGTCATCGGCGATGTGACCGATCCCGCGACTTCCGTCCAGGCGGTTCAAGAGGCCGTCGGTGCTTGGGGTGGCCTCGACGCGATGGTGGCCAACGCGGGTCAGCCGCTCGACACGCTGTTGCTGCGCCTCAAGCCGGAGGATCTCGAGCGCCAACTCGATGTGAATCTCAAGAGTGCCTTTTACCTGGCGCAAGCAGCCGCCAAGCCCATGATGAAGCAGCATGCCGGCTCGATGGTCTTCATGTCTAGCGTGGTCGGCCAGATGGGGAATGCGGGGCAAGCCCCTTACGCCGCCGCCAAGGCCGGCCTCATCGCCTTGGCCAAGTCATTGGCGAAGGAATTGGGTTCGAGGGAGATAAGAGTCAACGCCGTCGCTCCGGGGTTCATCGCGACCTCGATGACGACCGTCTTATCTGATACCGTGAAGGAGAGCTACCTTTCAGCCATCCCGTTGCGCCGGTTCGGGACGCCCGAAGACGTTGCGGGGGTGGTGAGGTTCCTCTGTTCAGACGCCGCCCGGTATGTGACCGGTCAGGTCATTACCGTGGACGGTGGGCTCCATATGTAGTCACCCCGATAGAGGGGTGGACGACTCGCTCAACAACACAAGGGGTCCTCGAGCGGTGCGCTCGAGGCGCTAACGCAGGAGAAGCATGTCGACCTTCGATAAGGTGAAGAAGATCATCGTCGAGCAGCTGGGCGTCG
>SCRA01000016.1 GCA_004297985.1 bacterium
CGCGAGACCGCTTCTACCTGTTCCTGCCGCTCTTCCACGCCAACCCCCAAGTCTACGGAGTCATGTCCTCGCTGTGGGCGGGCAGCAGCATCGCACTGGACCGGCGTTTCACCGCCAGCCAATTCTGGGAGCGTGCGCTGCGCTTCCAGGCGACGCTCTTCACGTACGTCGGAACGGTCTTGTCGCTGGTGGCGCGCAGCGCCGCGCCGGCAACGGTGGGCTCGGTGCGCGCCTGCGTGGGCGGTGGAGCTCCCCTCTCCGCATGGAAGACGCTGGAGTCATGGGGCGTTGCGGTCAAGGAGCTCTACGGTATGACGGAGCTGGCCGCGTTCAGCACCATCAATAGTTTCGAGCATTGGCGGATGGGGAGCGTCGGCCGGGCGCGCCCCTGCCAAGACGTCGCCATCGTGGACGCCGCCGGAAAGCCCGTGGAAGACGGCGTGACCGGGGAGATCGCCGTGCGCGGCTTGGAGCCGCACGTGATCTTCGAGGGCTACTACCAGCAGCAGGAGCTGACGCAAGCAGCGTTCTCGGAGGGATGGTTCCGTACGGGCGACTTGGGCAGGCGCGATGCGGACCACTTCATCCACTTCGTCGGGCGCAGCAAAGAGATGATCCGGCGTAAAGGTGAGAATCTCTCGCCCGAGCATATCGAGGAGCTGCTGCGCGAGTGTCCGCTCGTGAAAGAAGCCGCGGCGGTAGGCGTGCCCTCGGATCTCGGCGAGGACGAGCTGAAGCTGGCAGCGGTTCCCTGCAATCCAGAGATCACCGCTGCTCAAGTCCATGCCTGGTGCAGCGATCATCTGCCCGCGTTCATGATTCCCCGCTACTACGAGCTGCTCGACGCCTTGCCGAAGACCGCCACCGCGAAGACGGAACGCAAACGGCTGGCGGTTGTGAGCGCGCAAACCTGGGATGCCTACGAGGAGTGCAAACGCTAACGTGGCTGACATCGAGTATTCGGTGAGTGCGGGAGTTGCCACCATCACGCTCAACCGCCCCGAGCGTATGAACGCCTTCACCGTCCCCATGATCGATCGTTGGGCGGAATACGTGCAGCGAGCCCGGACGGACGAAGACGTGCGCGTCGTGATCCTGACGGGCGCGGGGGAGGCGTTCTGCGCCGGCATCGACATGGATAGTTTGGACGAGATCGGCCACGATCCGCTGGGATGGAAGAACTTGCTGGGCGATCACATCCACCGTATCGCGTTTGCGATGGAAGAGCTGGATAAGCCCGTCATCGCGGCCGTCAGCGGACCCGCGGTCGGGGCGGGGATGGACATGGCGCTGATGTGCGATATGCGCTTCGCCGCGCCGTCCGCGCGCTTCTCGGAGGGCTACATTCGCCTCGGCTTGGTTCCCGGTGATGGCGGCTGCTACTACCTGACGCGCCTGGTGGGACCTGCCGTCGCGTTGGAGCTGCTGCTGACGGGGGACTTCATCGGCGCCGAGCAAGCGGAGCATTACGGTATCGTGAATCGCGTGGTGCGAGATGCGGACCTGATGGACGCTACGCGTGCCTTCGCGGCGAAGATCGCGGAACGCTCACCACTGGCAGTGCGCTTCACCAAACGCGCGGTCTACCAGTCGATGCAGAGCGACCTGCGCACGAGCTTGGATCTCATCTCGTCGCACATGGCGGTGATTCAGACTACGCACGACGCGGCTGAAGCGTTGGACGCTTTTCGCGCAAAGCGTGCGCCGCGGTTCGAAGGGAGATAGAGGGCATGGAGCACGACCATCTTTCCAGCGTCTTCCCGGGCGGTCCACCCGCAACCAACGTCATCGCCGGGACGGTGGACTTTCACGTCCACACCGGTCCCGACGCCTTCGACCGTGCGCTGGACGACGATGAGACGGTGGCCGTTGCCTCGCGCGCGGAGATGGGTGCGATCGTTCTGAAGAATCACATCGCTGAGACCGCCAGCCGGGCGGTGCTCGCGCGCAAGCGTTCGGGCAACGTGGAAGTCTACGGCGGCGTGGTGCTCAACCATGCGGTGGGGGGCTTGAACGCCGATGCGGTACGCTGGATGGCCCGCATCTCCGGGCACCGCGGGCGCGTCGTCTGGCTTCCCACCATCGATGCGGGCAATCACCTCCGCACGCTAGGCGGAGACGTGGAGCGGGGCATCGAGGTCGTGCGCGACGGCACGCCTTCGGAGGCGCTGGTGCGTGTCATCCAGGCCTGCGCCGAACACGACCTGGTGCTGCAGACCGGGCATACGTCGGCCGACGACGTGCTGGTGGTTGCCGACGTAGCCCGCCGCTACGGCGTGAGGCTCTGCGTGACGCATGCCATGTTTCCCGTGGTCGGCTTCGATCTGCCGCGGATGCGCTCGGCGGCCGAATTGGGCGCGAAGCTGGAGCTGTGCGCTATCGGCATGCTGATGGGAGCGCAGGCGCACCACGCTTGGATGCGCGCTTGGGGCAACGTCGGCGTGAAGGCGTGCGCTCAGGCGATCAAAGAGATCGGCTCCCAGCACTTCATCCTGAGCACGGACCTGGGCCAATTCGGTAATCCGATTCCTGCCGATGGTTATCGCTGGTTCGTTCAGGAGCTGCTGCAAGAAGGCGTTCCACCTCAGGAGATCGACCTCATGGCGCGTCGTACGCCCATGGATCTCTTGCGGCCTCGAACCTGAAGTCGCGCACCGGGCCGCGAGCAGCGTTATCGCGCTTCAGGCAATGCGCAGGCCGTCGGCGAGGCGCTTGATCCCCTCATGGATGCGCTCGGGAGGCATGTTGGAGAAGTTGAGCCGCATCGTGTTCTTCACGTCGCGGTGGGGGAAGAAGGCGCGACCCGGGACGAACGCCACGCGACGCCTCTCGGCTACTTCGTGCAGCAGCGCCTCGGTGTCGAAGTTAGGCCGCTCCACCGTTGCCCAGAAGAACAGGCCGCCGCTGGGCTCGTTGTAGCGCACGTCGTCCGGCATGTGCGCGCGCATCGCCTCGCGCATGGCGTCGCGCCGCTCGCGGTAGCAGTTCTTGATCGCCTCCACGTGCGCCGTGAAAGCGGCATCGTCTCGCACGTACTCGGTGATCAGGTACTGGCAGAAGGTATTGGTGTGGAGATCGGCGGCTTGTTTCGCCGGCACGATGCGCTCGCGTACTGCGGGGTCGCGGCAGACCATCCACGCCACGCGCAGTCCCGGCGCGCAAATCTTCGAGTTCGTTCCCAAGTAGATGATCGTCCCCGTCGTTGGGTGGGCGATCAGCGGAGTGAAGTGCCGCCCTTCGTAGCGCAGCTCACCGTACGGGTCGTCCTCCGCCAGCGGTACGTCAAAGCGCTCGCAGATGCGCACGATCGTTTCGCGGCGCTCCGCGGCCAGCGTCACGCCGGTGGGGTTCCCGAAGTTCGGTACCAGGTAGACCAGCTTTGGAGGATGCGGGGCGGTGCGCAGCGCGCGCTCCAAGGAGTCCGGCACCATGCCCAGCGCGTCGGTCGCCACGGTCAGGTACTCCGCCTGGTAGGCATCGAAAGCCTGGATTGCTCCCAGGTAGCTGGGGTTCTCCAGCACCACCGTATCGCCGGGGTCCAGAAAGACCTTGCCGATCAGGTCCAGCCCCTGCTGGGAGCCCCCCGTCACCAGAACGTCGTCCGGCGAGATCTCCACGCCCCACACGTCGTGCAGGCGCTTGGCCACCCACGCGCGCAGGGGCGGGTGCCCCTCGGTCACGGAGTACTGCAGGCTGTTGGGGCCGTTCACCGGGTCTGCCAGGATGCGCGCCGCGGCGTCGGCGAGTTCCTGGCGGGGGAAGAGCTCCGGTGCGGGGAGGCCGCCCGCGAACGAGATGACGTCGGGCTGCTGGGTGACTTTGAGAATCTCGCGGATCGTGCTGGCACGCAGCCGTTGTGTGCGCGCCGCGAGGCGGTTGGCGTGGCCGAGCGTGGCGGTCTTCATATGGTGCAATTTCCCTCGGGTCGCCGGCTTACCCTGGTCAATGGCCGCGCATGAGTGGGACGACTCGGAACCTCCCCTCGATAGCCTCGACGAGGTCGCGATCCGTGAGCCCTTCCCCCACCTCCGGCCATGCCTCCCGCATGCGCTGAACGGTACGTCGTGCCACGAGCAACGCACGAGAGACGGATATCTCCGCGCGCGCTGAAAAACGCTCGACGGCGGCGAGGTCCAACTTTCTAGGGTCGCGCTCGCCTGCCAACGTGAGCGCGAGGCTGCCGGCCGTCGAATACCGCGCCGTGCATACGTAATCGTAGAGCGGCGCTAGCCTTGCGTGCAGACCATCGGGATAGATGACGGCCCAGTTCTTCAGGTGCATGTCGTCGTTTCCGACGCCGATGCCAAAGACCAGACGCGCAACCAGCTCGTCCACATCGTCCGGTTCGCAGATCGTTTGCACGACGTTCGCGATCCAGTGCATCGCGCGATGCTCGTACTTATCGGCCGGATACTGGTCGGCGATCTGGTTCATGTCTTCGACGTGCACGCGCGTGCCGCCATTGCCGCGGTCGAATCGCCGGATCGCATACACCAGAGGCGGCTCATCCTGCCGTAGCGCGGGGAGGCCGGCGGGCAGTCCATCGAGATCGGCCAGCGGGAGGAGCCGCACCTCGGGCACGTCGAGCCCGATGCGCTTGGCGTACGACATGATCGCATGTTCGTTTTCCGGCAAGCGGGGAAAGGTGTTGGTCGGCAGCTTGACGATCCACTTGCCGCCGACGCCTTCAGCGGGGATCGTCAGCCGGTCGGTTTGCATGCTGGCGCTGAACTTCAACTGCGCGCCTGCAAGCGAGAAGCGAAGTCCAGGGTTCGTTGGCGTTGGGAGGCCTGCCGCGGATGGATGTGCCAGCCGTTCGAGTGGCCCTTCCAGCGGGCGCAGGACGACTGCTCCGGGAAGGTCCTCGCCGAGCACGCGCAGGAGCGGGTAGTCGCGCGTGCGCTCGAGAGCGTGTTGCCGTGCGATCAGGGCGCGCAGCAGCCCACCTTCCTCGGGCAGAAGGTTCGCGAAAAAGGGCGGTGCCACGCGGTGAGTTCGCGGGATCGCACGGCGCGGGGCTCCGCTCGTGTCGAGGAGGCTCTGGCTGAGGACGGGGCGGTGCGCATCGTCGACGTACGCCTCGTCGAAGCTGAAGAGGTTGTAGTCGCCCGGAAGATTGGTGAGCTCGCCCACGTACCGTTCGCCGAGCCAGACGCCGAGCGTGCCGGGCATTTAAGCGAAGCGGGCCCGATCGGATTCGCCGGGGGTCTCCGGACTTACGAGGCTGGCCAGGAGCGCGCGGACGGCGGGAACGTGCTCCTTGTGGACTAACAGGGGCTCGAACTTCAGCGCGCGCGCGAGATCCAACACCGTTGAGAGTCGCAAGTCCGCTCCATGCTCGATGCGCGAGATCCGGGCCGCCGAGATCCCCACCCGCTCTCCGAGCTGTGCCAGCGTCAGCCCGCGGCCACGCCGGGCATTGGCCAAGTAGCGGCCGATTGGCTCGCCCGCCGGTCCCCAGAGAACGGGGCCTTGCCGTATTCGTTGAGTCACATCGATAATATAAATAGATACGACAATTATGTCAAGACCTAGGAATCTGCGATTCACTCGCAAATTGTAAGCCCGCTATGATTCGGACCGCGTTTCTCGCTCTGCTCTTCGTCGTGCTCGCCGCGGCGGCCGCCGTGGCGGCCTCCGCCGCGTTCATCGGCGGTACGGTCGTCGGAGCCGACGGCAAACCCGTCCCCTCGGCCTCGGTCACGCTCGAAGGCAACAACATGACGGCCACGGGGACCACCGACGCTGCGGGACGCTTCGCCTTCAGCGGCCTCGCGGTCGGCACGTATACCCTGGCGGCGCGTACCTCGGGCGGCGAAGGCGTAGTGCAGGTCGATCTCGGCAGCCAAGGTGCGACGGTGACGATCGGGCTGCTGAAAGTCGTCGGATCCGTGCGCGTGCTCCGTACCCCGAGCATCGCCGGCAGCGGCACGGACATCGTGCTCAATCAAACCCAGCTTGCGCGCTCTCCCGCCGGCGGCTCGCTCCCGGGCGTGTTGCTGCAGCTCCCCGGCGCGGCGCGCGGCGCGAACGGCGTGGTGCACATCAACGGCGATCACGGCGACATCAACTACGTGGTCGACGGCGTCCCCGTTCCGCAGGAGCTCAACCGCCAGATCGGCAGCGAGATCGACCCTAGCGACATCTCGTTCATGGACGTGCTGGAGGGAGCCTATCCCGCGCAGTACGGTGGGCGCTTCGCCGCGGTCGTCAACATCAACACGCGGGTCGGCAACGGTCCGCCGGGCTTCGACGGCTCCGTGCTTGGAGGATCGTACGGCCACCTCGACTCGCGCATGGGCTACCACGCGCCGCTGGGCGCGGGCTCCTTGGTCGTCGACGTGCGCAACGAGCAGAGCGATCGTGCGCTGGATCCGCCCAACTTCGCAGCCGTGCACGATCGAGGCGGCAACGCCAACCAATTCGTCCGGTACACGCTGCCCCGCGGCCGCGACTTCTGGGACGCGAGCCTCTCTCATTCATACCAAGCGTTTCAGATCCCGAGCGACGTTGCCGGCGGGCAGCCGGTGGCAACGGACGACAGCGAGACGCAGGACGACGCCTTTCTCAACCTGCAGTACCACCACGCGCTGCGCGGCGACGGCGCGCTCACCTATGGCGTGGCGTTCAAGCGCTCCCGCATTCGTGATTCCGGCGATCCGGCCAACGATATCGGCTACTCGCTCTCCTCCGACCGCACCTCGCGAGACGTGACCCTCGACGTCGATGACGTCGTGCGCAGCGCGCGGCACGAAATACGGGCCGGGGCGCTCTACGACGCCGCCAATGTGCAGAAGATCTATCGGATCACGCTTCAGGTTCCGGGCGCCGCGAGCACCGTGACCGACGATGCGCCAAACGTCGGGCACACGGAGTCCGCCTACCTCCAAGACGCCTGGCGGATGGGACCGCGCTGGCGGTTGGACTACGGCCTGCGCTGGGACGGCTTCCAAGTCTTCTCCACGGAGTTCGATCGCGGTTTCTCGCAGGTGAGCCCGCGTGTGAAGCTGACGCGCCTCTACGGCTCTCGCGGCGCTGTCTACCTCTACGCGGGGCGCTTCTTCACGCCGTTCTCGCTGGAGAACGTCTCACCGACGGCGGCGCGCGAGCTGAACGTTCTGTTGCAGCCCACCCTCGCGCCATTCGATCTCAAGCCCCAACGCGATACAGACCTCGAGATCGGCGGCCACCTGCCGCTGGGGCCGGGTGAGCTGGGCCTGCGCGTGGCGCAGAAGAGCGCGACGGACCTGATCGACGATACGCAGGTGGGCACGACCGCGCTCCATCAAGACATCAACTACGCCCGCGGGAGCATCTCGACGCAGTCCGCCTCCTACCAGCAGCCGCTGCGCAACGGCGGCCGAGTCTATCTCTCCGTGACGCGCACACGCGCCGTCAATCAGGGCTGCGAAACCCAGCTCCTGGCGCCGTGCTTCGGCTCGTCCACGGACTGGACGCCGGCCGACCACGATCAGCGCTGGAGCGCGAGCGGGGGCGTGCTGCGCAACGACGCGCGGGGCGGCTGGCTCTCGCTCGACGGTGAATATGGCAGCGGGCTCTCGTCGTCGTACTGCCGGCCGGCCAGTGACGGCTGCAAAGTTCCCCCGCACCTGACCTTCGACGTGCAGAAGGGCATCGCGATCGGGCCCGCCGCCGCGCTCACCGTCGGCGTGCTCAATGTCTTCAACGACCGCTATCTGATCACGTATCTGAACGCGCAAGGCAACCACTACGCGGCCGGCCGCGTCTTCGAACTCGGGTTCCGCTTCCGCACGCGGTGAGACCCCGCGCAAGATGACTTCTGTTGCGCGATATGCTACAATAAGGCGTGGAGTTCAAAAATAAGGGTGTGGTGGATATCTACGACGGCGTCGACAGCAAAGACGCGCGCCGGACTCCCCCGCCTAAACTCCACACGAAGGCTGCGGAGCTGCTCGACCGTCTCGCCCGCGCCACCGATCCGAACGACCTCCGCATTCCCACTGGCAACCGTCTTGAGAGACTCTCGGGCGACCGTGAGAGCCAGTGGAGCATTCGAATCAACGATCAATACCGCATCTGCTTCCAGTGGGAGAACGGGGAGGCTGTAGGAGTAGAGATCACTGACTACCACTAAGCCGCACGAAGACCGGAGAGTTCCGATACCATGTTTCGCATTCCAAAGAAACGTCACCCTGTGACGCCGGGGCGGGTCCTCCAGGAGGACTTCGTAGAGCCGCTCAAGCTCACGCAAGACGCCCTAGCCAAGGCCCTTGGCGTTCACCGCACCACCGTCAATGAGATTCTCAACGACAAGCGCGCCGTCACCTCAGATATGGCGCTCCGCCTCGGCCATGTCTTTCGCACAAGTCCGGCGTATTGGCTCGGCTTACAGACAGCCGTCGACCTCTATAGCGCCGAGCACTCCGAAGCGAA
>SCRA01000017.1 GCA_004297985.1 bacterium
TTCTCACGGGTTATCCGCAGAACCCACGCCCTTACTGCTCATACTACGGTAACCATTTAGAAAACAAGACGAGAGAGAACGGAGACGGTACCGACCGGCCATGAAGTTTACGTGCAGCACCAAGGACATCGCGCAGGCCGTTGGCGCGGCGAGTAAAATCGTCAACGCCCACTCGACCGTGCCGATCCTCTCCAACGTCTTGCTGGCCGCTGACGCGGGACGCGTCACCGTGCGTGCCACCGATCTCGAGCTGACCCTCGAGCACAGCTTCGCGGCGGAAGTTGCGGAGAGCGGCAGCGTGACGGTGCCGGCGAAGCTCTTCGCCGGCTACTTGGGTAACCTGCCGGCAGGCGTCCTCGAGTTGAGCGGCACGGCCGCCCGAGCCTCGGTGAAGTGTGAGAAGTCGAACTACGACTTCCTCGCGCTTCCAGCCGAAGAGTATCCGCCGCTGCCCGGCGGGGGGAAAGCTGCGGGCTGGGCCATCTCGTCCAAGAAGTTCCGTGAAGGGGTGAACTCGGTTATTTTTGCTGCTTCCGGTGAGGAGGCGCGCGGGGCCGTGCTGATGGGGACGCTGATCGAGATCCAACAGCAGAGCCTGACGATGGTCGCGACCGACGGCTACAGGCTGGCGAAGTGGACCGGCACGCTCGAGCAACCCTACGAGGGCTCTGCGAAATACATCGTTCCGTCTCGTGCGCTGGCCGAAGTGGCGCGGAACCTCGGCGCCGCCGAGGCAGTGGACGTCAGCGTGCTGGGCAGCAATGCCAATCAACTTGCGTTCAACGCTGGGAGCACGACGATCGTCGTGCGTTTGGTCGACGGACAGTATCCCAACTACCAGCAGGTCATCCCCGCCTCATTCGATCGCCAGATCTCCGTGAGCGCTGCGGCGTTGCTCGGGTCTCTGCGTCGCGCCGAGCTCGTTGCCGGCGATCGCGCCTCCATGGTCAAGCTCAACGTTACGGGTCAGCAGCTCATCATCACCGCGAGCTCGGACGTTGCGGGCAACGCCTATGAAGAGCTGGAAGTCGAGCAGAGCGGCGAAGACATCACCATCGCCTTCAACGCCCGGTACCTGGTGGAGATCCTCAACCACGTCGACTCGCCGCAGGCGATTATGGAGTTCCTAGGGGCGCTTTCTCCAGCGGCGATCCGCCCACTTGAGCCCTCGCCCGAAGGCAACCAACTCTACGTTCTGATGCCGCTGCGTCAGTAAGCATCTGCCGCTCGTTGATCGTCCGGAGCGTCTCGCTCGGGAGTTTTCGCAACTACGCCGCACTCGAGCTCGAGCCGAGTCCCGGCCTCAACCTCATCGTTGGGCGTAACGCGCAGGGGAAGTCGAACCTGCTCGAAGCGATCGCGATGTTGGGCACAGGGAAATCCTTTCGCACCGCGCGTGAAGCCGAAGTCGTCCAGCGCGGCCAGAGTTTGGCGTTCGTCAGCGGCGTCGCCGATCTCGCCCGTGGCCGCATTGCGCTCTCATGCCGCGTTGCGTTGACCGGCGGCATAGCGCGTAAAACCTATGCCGTCAACGGCGCTCCCGTGCGCTACGCGAAATTCCTGGGGAGCATCAAAGTCGTTACGTTCGTTCCCGCTGATCTGCACTTGGTCTCCGGCGCTCCGAGCCTGCGTCGTGCCATGCTCAACGCCACGCTCTCTCAGGAGCGCGCGACGTACTATGCAGATCTCGCGCGCTATACCAAACACGCAGCGCAGAAGAGCGCGTACCTGCGCACGGCGCCCCAGCCGGACCGCCAACTGCTGGGAACCTACAACGCCCTGCTCGCCGATCTTGCCGCGCGCCTGTTGCTCGTGCGCGGTCGCTACGTGACGCAGTTGGCGCAGGCCGCTGCGGCCGTCCATCGGCGATGGCTTCCCGGCGGCGCGCTGTTGGGCCTCGCCTACCGTCCGAGCCCGGCGGTAGACCTACCCGACGAGGCGACGCTGCGCACCCAGATTCACGCTGCGCTCGAAGAGGCGATGCCGCGCGAGTTGGCGCGCCGTCAGTGCCTCGTCGGGCCGCACCGCGACGATGTCGAGCTAACGCTCGGGGGACAGCCGCTTGCGCAGTACGGCAGTCAAGGGCAGCAACGAACCGCGGTGCTCGCACTCAAAGCGGCCGAGTACGCCGTGGTGCGGGAGCGCACGGGCGAGGCCCCCGTCCTGTTGCTGGACGACGTTCTCTCCGAGCTCGATGGACAGCGCCAGGAGGCCTTCCTGGGGAGTGTGGAAGGCTACGAGCAGGCCTTTGTAACGGCCACTGCGCTGCCCGGCTTGCAGATCGGGTCGGCACACTATGTGGTCGAAGGCGCGAGGCTCTCTCGCATACGATGATAGCGATGATGCGGTGCCCGGCAGCCAGGTTCCCGAGGGCGGCGTAATGGAGCGTTTGTTTACAGCTCTCCAGCGGTGGCAGCCGCCGGCAGAGGCGTCGCTGGAACACGCCGTTGCTTCGCATTGGGAGCGCATCGTCGGGCCGGGGGTTGCCGCCAATGCCCGCCCCCGCGAATTGCGCGACGGCGCGTTGACGGTTCTGGTCCCTTCGGCGGCCTGGCGCCACGAGTTGTCCTTCCACGCGCCTTCGATCGTGGCGGCGCTCCGAGCGGTGCCGGAGATCGGCAATCGAGTCGAGCGCCTGCGCCTGCGTCTGGGGCGCGCGCGCATGATTCGCGTGGGGCGCGCGCAGGCCTTCACGCCGCAGAGGCGCCCAAGCGCGCCGCTCGGCGATCCTCGGCGGGACCCGGCGCTCGACACGGCTACGGCCTTTGAGCGCTTGCGCCAGCGTTTTGCGCGTATCGCTCGCGAGGAGCGGCGCCACGGACGCGAGGCCTGTCCGGATTGCGGGGCCTTTCTCGCGCGCGGCGAACGATGCATAAGCTGCAGCCGGCGGCGCGACGAGGCCACCGTACGCGCGACCCAGCGCTACCTCTTCGAATCGCCGTGGATCGGCTACGACGGTACGGCGGCGCTGGTACCGGGGCTCGACTTCGCCCTCTACGCCCACGTTCGCGCGCGCACGCTCGAACGCTGGTGGAAGATGCTGGAGCGCGCACGCTATCGAGGCGCGGTCAGCCGCGACGGGCGCGAGCGCAAGGTGGCCCAGTCATACGTTGCGCTCAAGAGCGGGCTGACGCCGGAACGCCTGACGCCGGTCATCACCCGCGATATCCTGGGTGACCAGATCTACGATCTACTTTGGGGAGTCCATGACGCGAGATAACGGCCGTACACCGGCCAGCAATGGGTATACCAGCGAGTCGATCGAGGTCCTCAAGGGCCTCGAGGCGGTTCGCAAGCGCCCCGGCATGTACATCGGCAACACCTCCACGCGCGGGCTCCATCAGCTCGTCTGGGAGGCGGTCGACAACGCGGTCGACGAGGCGCTCGCGGGCTTCTGCGATCGCATGACCGTGACACTGCACAAGGACAGCTCGGTCTCTGTGGAGGACAACGGCCGCGGCATCCCGGTGGACATGCACGCCGAGGAGAAGATGCCCGCGGTCGAAGTTGCGATGACTATCCTCCACGCCGGCGGCAAGTTCGGCAAGGGCGGCTACAAAGTCTCGGGCGGACTGCACGGCGTGGGCGTCTCGGTGGTCAACGCGCTCTCGGTGTGGATGATCACGCGCGTCAAGCGCGACGGTCGGGAGTACGAGATCCGCTTCTCGCGCGGCCTCACGACACAAAAGCTCAAGACGATCGCCAACAACGTCGAGGGGACCGGCACCCTTCAGCACTTCATGCCGGACTCCGAGATATTCGAGGAGACGGACTACCACTGGGACTTGGTGGCGGGGCGCCTGCGGGAGCTGGCGTTCCTCAATCGTGGGCTGACCATCACTCTCACCGATGAGCGCGGCGAGCAGCCTAAGACGGCGACATTCAAATACGACGGCGGTATCGTCTCGTTCATCGAGCACCTCAACGCCAAAAAAGATCCGTTGCACGATATCATCTACGTCTTCGGCGAGCGGGAAGACACCGTGGTGGAGTGTGCGCTGCAGTGGAACGACGGCTACGGCGAGCAGATCTACTCGTTTGCCAATAACATCAACACCATCGAGGGCGGCATGCACCTCACGGGCTTTAAGTTCGCGCTTACCAATGCAGTCAACGAATACGGCCGGCGGAAAAATTTCATCAAAGAGAACGAGCCGGCGTTGCGCGGCGAAGACGTGACCGAGGGGCTCACCGCGGTCATCAGCGTGAAGCTCAAAGAGCCGCAGTTCGAGGGCCAGACGAAAACCAAGCTCGGAAACGCCTACGTGCGCGGCATCGTCCAGCAGTTGGTGAGCGAGAGGATGGGCTTCTGGTTCGAAGAGAACCCGCGCTTCGGCAAGATCATCGTCGATAAGTGCATGTCCGCCAGCCGTGCGCGCGAGGCTGCGAAGAAAGCCCGCGAGCTGGCGCGCCGCAAGAACGCGCTCGACGGACTCGGGCTTCCCGGCAAGCTCGTCGACTGTTCGAACAAGGATCCCAAGGAGAGCGAGATCTTTCTCGTGGAGGGCGACTCCGCCGGCGGTAGCGCCAAGGGCGGACGCGATCCCAAGAGCCAGGCCATCCTGCCGTTGCGCGGCAAGATCATCAACGTCGAGAAGGCGCGCATGGATAAGGTACTGGCCAACGAGGAGATTCGCACGATCATCACCGCGCTGGGCACCGGCTTCGGCGAGGAGTTCGATCTCGAGAAGCTGCGCTACGAGCGCGTCATCATCATGACGGACGCCGACGTCGACGGCTCGCATATTCGCACCCTGCTGCTGACGTTCTTCTACCGGCAGATGCGCCCGCTCGTCGAGGAGGGCCACGTCTACATCGCCCAGCCTCCGCTCTACGGCGTCAAGCGCGGGAAGAAGGCCCTGCAGTACGCCTACTCCGATCCCGAGCTCAAGGAGCTGCTCGGTGACGCCGAGGGCAAAGACATGCAAATTCAGCAGTACAAGGGCTTGGGCGAGATGGACCCTGAGCAGCTATGGGAGACCACGATGAACCCCGAGCACCGTGTCTTCCGCCAGGTCTCGCTGGACGACGCCGTCTCGGCCGACGAGATGTTCACCACGCTGATGGGCGATAAAGTCGAACCCCGCAAAGAGTTCATCCAGATGTATGCCAAGAGCGTGAGGAACCTGGATTTGTAACCGCAGACATGTGGATGAACTCGCCCCCCGGGAGGGGGCTTTCAAGCAGCGGGGTCCCCACAAGCCGCAGGCGCGTGGGGAGTTCGTTGAGATGTATGCCAAGAGCGTGAGGAACCTGGATTTGTAACCGCAGACATGTGGATGAACTCGCCCCCCGGGAGGGGGCTTTCAAGCAGCGGGGTCCCCACAAGCCGCAGGCGCGTGGGGGAGTCCGTCCCTGGGATTTTGCTGGGAAGGGCCGTCGCCGTGAGGAGGTTGGGCACGCCCTTCGGAAACAAAGCCGGGTGATCCGAGGGCGTTCGATCGACACGGCAAGATGGCTCCCCTGAAGCGCAGGCGTTGGATGTGGGGCATTGGCGCCGTCGCGGCATGCGCGTTGCTGCTCGCTCTTGCGTTCTCCCATCCGCTTCTTCCCAGGACCGCCGGTCTGTTGATCTCGCTGGCTACGGGGACGCACACGCACTTCTCCGACGTGCGGATCTCTCATGACCGTCTGGTGGCCACCGGAGTCGAAGTGCGCAGCCGCGCGGGGCCGGAGATCTTCCGCGCGCCGAGCGTGGAGCTGCGCTACGACTTGGGCGCCTGGCGACGCCGCCGCTTCGGCCTGGTGGACGTCGCGCTCGAGCGGCCGCTGTTCCGCTTGGAGCGGCTGGCCAACGGCAACTGGAATATCGGCGCCGCAACCGGCGGTGGCGGCGCCGGTGCGCCGGGCGGCGTTCCGCTCTGGTTCAGCATGCGCGTCCACGACGGGACGCTGCAGATGCGAGATCCAGCGCACGTTCTGCGGACGGCGCGCAGCATCGACGTCCGGCACATCGAGATCGCCCTCACGTCCGATGGCGCCCAGCGCGAATCCGCCTTCACCGCGCGTGCCGAGGTCGTGGACCGCGGCGTCGCTTATCCCGTCACGGCGCGCGGCTCGCTCTCTTACGCTCGTGGTGATGCGATCCAGCATTGGCACATCGCCCACATGCCCATCGCCGATCTCGGCGACTTCTTCATCGCCTCTCCGTCCGTTCAGCTCGCGAGCGGCATGATCAGTGATCTCGACGCCACGCTTTTCGCCGTCGGCCTTACGCCGGGGGGCACGCCTGCATACCACCTTGCCGGCTCCGCGCAACTGCGGGACGGCGCGATCTCCGTCGCTGCGTTGCGGCAGCCCGTCGCCGGCGTTCGCGGCCGCGTCTTGCTCTTCGACAGCGGATTCCTTGCGCGTTCGCTACGCGGGGAGATCGGCGGAACGCCCATCGACGTCGAAGGCGGCATCTTCGGGCTCCTAGGCGCTAAGCCGCAACTCGATCTCTCCGTCCAGAGCAGCGAGAATCTCGCGCATCTCCGGGAGCTCTTCAACTTCTCCGGTGAGGTGCCGCTGGGCGGTCGAGCACGCATCGCCGTCCGAGTCGTCGGCGGAACCGACGATCCGCTGATCGTCACGCAGATCGCCGTACCACAGGCACACTACGATACGTTGCCGCTGCGTGATCTGCATGGCCGCGTCATCTACTACCACGATGCCGTGACGTTCGCGCCGTTGTTGGGAGAATACGGACCGATTTCGCTCGCGCTGGGCGGCTCGCTCGCCCTCGGCGAGCACGTGGTGACGGACGCCGCGCTCGACGCCGTCGCCCCGACCGCGCGCCTGCCGTACCTCGCACAGATCGCCGCCAATCCGCGCATCGAGGGGGCGATCCGCGTCTCCGGCAACGATCTGACGTTTGCCGGCGATGCATTCCTGCGTGGTCTCGGCACGGGCGGTTCCACGTTCGCCGCCGTCAGCTACGACGCGCAGCGTCTGTTGATCGCACCGCTGCACGCCGTGCGCCCCGACGGCTCGGTGCTTTGGACGGGGGCGCAGATCGAGCAGCGCGGCCATCGTCTGGCGATGTGGAGCACGGCGCACGGCGCAGTGATCCATAACCCGCTCCGCCCCGTAACGCTGCCGGGCCTCGAGTTACCGCAGCTCCCGCCGCTGGGGGCACGGCTCGACGCACGCGTCGCGATGGAGGGGAAGCTCTCCGACTTGGCCATGGGCGGGAGCGTGGGCGTACGAGATTTGCAGATCGGGCCGCTCTCCATCGCGCAGGCTGGCGCGGACCTCGCCGGGTCCGGCACGCGAATCGCCGTCTACAATGGAAGTGTGCGCGGACGGTGGGGCTCGGCCCGTTTGACCGGCGGTTTCGATGCGCTGCATGATGTGCTCGCGCTCCATGGCCCCTATCGGGCCGATCTCGCCGGTGCGCGCCCCCTGCTTGCCGATACGCCGGCACGCGGTACTGCCGGCGGTACGCTCTCCGTCGTCCTGCGTCCGCAACGCACGCTCGTCCAGCTCGAAGGGCGCGCTATCGGCACCGACCTGGTGCGCGGCGTCCCGGTGACGCGCGGCTTTGCCACGCTGGGCGTCGACGACCGCGGAGCGAACGTGTACGCCGCGGGGGCGACGATCGCCGGCGGAACCGCGGTGGCCGCGGGACGCTTCGCCCCCGCCGGCGCGCTCGACGTCACGGCGCGCGACGTTCAGTTGGCTCGACTGAAGGGGCTGGGCGTCCCGCTCGACAGCGGTCGTCTGCTGTTGGTCGGGCGCGCGCATCCCGGCCGTGCGGGCGCGCTGGACTTCGACGGCGGCATGGCGCTGGTGGGGAGCAGCCTCTTCGGCGAAGACGCTTCCGGGAGCGCGCGCCTGGCGATGACGGGCGATCGGGTGACGCTCGAAAGCGCGAGCGGTGCCTACGACGGCACGTGGGCCGGAGCGTCCGGCACGGTTGTCGGCGTCGGCTTGCGCACACCGCGTCTGGACCTCGCCGTCGACGTGCGTGCGCTCGATGTCGCGCCGTGGTTGCGGCGCCTGGGCTACGGCTCGCTCTACGGCGAAGGGAACGTGGCCGCGCGCCTCCGCCTCATGGGTTCCGCGAGCGATCCGCACGTCGACGGAACCGTGCGCATGGACGTGGGCTCCGTGCATGGCATGGAGTTCACCGACCTCACGACGCATGTCGATGCATCGCCGCACAGCGCTGCGCTCGACAGCGGCACCGTCATGGTGGGAGGCTCGCACCTACGTTTCGACGCCAGGTTGGCCGATGGCACGCCAGGCTTCGCCGTGGCCGGTCGCGCGATCGATCTCGCCGATTTCAACGACTGGTTCGACGAGTTCGACACGCTCGGTGGTAAGGGTACCGTCGACCTTGCCGCCTCCGGCTTTGGTGTGGATCTCTCCGGCCACGCGAATGTTGCACTACAGGGAGTGCGCGTGCGCACATTGCCCTTCGGCAACGTGCACACAGCAGTCGAAGCGAAGCGCTCGGGGATGAGCGGTGTGATCGACCTCGGCGATGCCGCGCTCGGCACGCTTGTGCTGCGAGGATCGGCGACGCTGCCGCGTGGCGCCTTCACGTCGCCGCTCGCCTATGCGGAGCGCATCGACTCCCATGTGCACGGCAAGCTGAGTTCGTTCGACCTCGCGAGGTGGCTCCCCGCACTAGGCATCTACGTGCCGCTCGCCGGCGCCGTCGACGCCGACATGCAACTCGACGGGCGCTATCCGAAGGCTCGGCTGATCGGTGCCGCGCAACTGCGTAACGGCGTGGCGGAGAAACTCTCTATCGATCGTCTCGCGCTCTCGCTCGATTCGAACTTCATAACGACGCGGATATCCGACGCCGATTTGGAGTTGCAGAACGTCTCCGCCACCGCGGCGGGCAGGATCGGCCCGGCGGGCCACCTTGCGCTCGGAGTCCACCTGCGCACTCCCAGCGTGCGCCGCGTCGTCTACGATCTCCTCAAACGCCCTCTCGATGTCGAGGCCTCGGGCGAGGCCGACCTGCGCATCGGCGGAACGGTCGCGCGGCCGGCACTCTCGGGGGGGTTCGACTTGGCCGGCGGGTCGTTCGGCCACCTCCCCTTTGAGGAGGCATTCGGGCAGCTCTCGCTGCAGGGCCGCTACCTCGAGTTGAGCGACGGCGAGCTCCGCCTTCCCAAGGGGACGGTCTCGCTCGCCGGGCGGCTTCCTCTCGAGCTCTACCCGCTCCAGCTAGGGCCGCCGAGCTCATCGCTGGGCCTCAACCTCACTGTCGACGGGGCCGATCTCTCCGACCTCTCGGGCTTCCTGCCCGCGCAGAGCGAGCTCGGCGGGCGCGTCGACGGCCGCCTGGCCGTGGCGGGGACGCTTGCCGATCCGCTGGTGGTGGGGCAGGTGGCGTTGCGCGACGGCCGCTTCATGGCGCCCTTCGAGCGTGCGCCGGTCACCGGCGCGGAGGCGACGCTGACCCTGGCCGGGCGGCGCGTGAGCGTCGACCGTCTCCGTGCCCAGGTCGGCGGCGGGAGCGTCGAGGGCAACGGCACTCTCGAGATCACCCCTGGGCCGGCGGGGGCGACCCTTACCTACGACGCCCGGCTTCGGGCACGCCGCGCGCGGCTCGATGTGCCCACGCTTGGGCAGGGAACGCTTGATGCCGGGCTCACGTTGGCGGCAACGAATGCCAAGCAGCCGACCCTCTCGGGCGACATCACCCTGAGCAACGCTTCGCTCTCGCTCTCTGGGCTCTACGGTATCGCCACCAAGGGGGTGGGGGCGGGAGCCTTCGCGAGCTCCACGCCGTTCGGCCTCGGCCTCGATCTCCACGTGAGCGCCGCCAAGAACGTGCGCGTCCAAGGCAGCGTGCTGGATATTGGGGCGACCGGCAGCATGGGGGTAACGGGGACGCTGGCCGATCCGAAGCTTGCCGCCTCCTTCCAGTCCACCAACGGGACGATCTCCTACTTCGACCGCCTCTTCCGCGTCGATCGGGCCACGCTCTCGTTCGATCCCGAGAGCGGGGCCATCCCGTACATCACGGCGACTGCCAGCACGCGGATCACCAACGTGAGCCCATCGGTGCCGGTGACACTCCATGCCGTCGGGCCGGTCACCAACCTCACCGTCGACTTCTCCTCGGATCGCCCCTACGATCGCCAGCAACTGCTGGCCCTCCTGCTGGACGTACCTGCGTTCACCGGGCAGAGCCTCACGCCCGGGCAGGGAGACGTCAACCCGGCTACCCAGCCCGGCGGTGCCCTCCCCGGGCTGCGGGGGGCGCCCGGCATCCCGAACGCTCCCCTTCCGCCCGGTGTCTTGGTTCCCGCGCAGAATGGCGGCTTCGACGTCAGCGGTGAGGCGTTGAGCATCCTCAACGCGCAGTTCGGGCGCGCGCTGCTGGCCCCGCTAGGGGGCGCACTCGGCCTCCAGGATCTTGGTCTGGCGCTGGAGCACGGCGGGGCTGTGGCGATCGACGTGAGCAAGGCGCTCACCGACCGCGTCTCGCTCAACTACCGGGAGTCGTTATCCATCCCCACGCGGCAGAGCGTCGGCTTCGACTACTTCCCCTCGGAGAACACGTCGCTCAACCTGCAAGTCTTCCAGCAGGGGGCCAGCTCGCTGCAGAATCAGCTCACCAGTAACGCGACCAACTTGAACGTGCGACCCGGCGAGCCGATCGTCGGGACCCAGGGCTGGGCGCTTTCGATACGCCGTCTCTTCCCGTGAGCAGGCACACACCTCGAAGGAGGCCGATTCGGTCGAAAGACGAACCAGCACGCGCTTGGGCCCGCCGGTGAGACGCTCGGGACGCCATACGCGTTCACGTGTGGGTCGACCATGTTCAGAGGAAGGTACCTGCCGTATGCAATCTCGCGCGAAGCGCGCCGTCGTCGCGTTCGTGATCCTGGCTCTCGTGGCTTCGATTTTCGGAGGGTTGCCCGCGACCGCCGCCGGACCCACCGTCGTCGCAGTCTCCGTGACGGGGAACGCCCACGTCCCCAGTGAGAAGATTCTCGAGGCCGTGCAGACCAAGGCCGGCGAGCCGCTGGATCAGAAGCAGCTCACGGCCGACAATCAGGCCGTCTTCCAGTTGGGCTACTTCACCGACGTGCTCCCGCCGCTGGTGGCGCAGCGGCCCACTGGCGTTGCCGTTACCTTCCGCGTGGTCGAGAACCCCGTCATCACGAAGATCGCCTTCGACGGCAATACGCACGTCCCGTCCGATACGCTGTTGGCGTTGATGGACACGGCCCCCGGCCAGGTCTTCAACCAGAATACGTTCCACGAGGACGTCCTCAAGATCAACTCCTACTATGACAAGATCGGCTACGGCGGACAGTTGCCTACCCACGTGAAGAACCTCAACCTCGACGCGAAGACGGGGCAGCTCTCCTTGAATATCCAGGAAGGGCTGGTCGTGAAGAACGTGACGGTTACCGGCGACACGATCGTTCCGGTGCCGCTCATCGTATCGAAGCTCGAGACCAAGCCTGGGGTTATCTGGTCGCAAGAGCTGGAGAATCAGGACTGCGACGCCGTCAGCAAGTACTTCGACAAGCTGGACCTCGAGCGCGGCTTCTGCCAGGGCGGCATCGATCCGTCGACGGTCGACCTGAACGCGGGAACCGCCGACGTGAAGTACGAGGTCGACGTGGCGCGCGTCGCGGCTATCGAGATCACGGGCAACAACAAGACGCGCGACTACGTAATCCGCCGCGAGCTGCGCCTGCGCCCCGGTATGGTTATCACGCAAAGCGCTTTGCGCAGGGACTACGAGCGCCTCAATAATACGGGCTTTTTCTCCAAGGTCGACGTCACCGCCAAGCCCGGCCCCGACACGGCCAAGCCGCAAGCGGTGACGTTGGTCTGGAAAATCACCGAAGAGCGCACGGGGCAGGCGATCGCGGGCGTCGGATACTCCGGCGGCGCAAACGGTGAGGGCCTGGTCGGCAATATCGGATATTCGCAGAACAACATCAACGGCACCGGTAATGGTGCGTCGGTGCAGTTCCAGCGCGGCGCACGCGTCTCGTTGATCTCGGCGTCGCTCACCATGCCCTACTTAGGCAGCTCGCCGAAACTGGAGAAGTACAGTTTCGGCGCTTCGGTCTTCAACAACGTACAGTCCAATCTGTATCCGGTCTACGCGGTGGCCAACCCCACGCCCGCCCCGGCCGGTACCCCGCTGCCGATGCCCACCTCGACTCCCGTCTCGATTTACCAGCAGTACTCCGGACAGGGTGCCGTGGCCGGCCCCGTCGCCAACTACGATTCGCGGACCGCGGGCTTCTCGTTCTCGCTCGGCCGCCGCTTCAGCGATTACGTCCGCGGTACCGCCGGATTGAATCTGCAGCGCGTCTTCGCATCCTTCACAGCGCCCGGCGGCTATACGCTGATCAACAATCCCACGGTGCTGAGTTTGCCCACCACGCCCAATCAGACCAACATCTTGCCCAGCACGGGGGCTACGACGTCGATCTACGCCAATACGATCCCATCGATCGCCTCAGTCTCGGGGACACAGCCGTCGAACTTGCACTCGGTGTCGCTCGGGCTGACGCAAGATACGCGGGACGATATCTTCAATCCGCGCCTAGGTTGGAACAACTCTGTCTCCTTCGAAGTCTCCAACAAGTCGCTGGGCTCGGACTTCGACTACACCAAGACGATCCTCGACTCGAAGAAGTTCTGGCCCGTGCTGAAGGGGTCGACCATCGGTCTCCATGGCCAGTACGCCACGTCCACGGGGGCGATACCGCCCAGCACCGTCTACATGTTGGGTGAGCAGGAGCTCTCCGGATACACCGACGTGTTCTACGGAACCGATCTCATCCTGGGGCAGGCCGAGCTTCGCTTCCCGCTCTCGCACGAGCGCAAGGTCATGGGCGCGCTCTTCGCCGAGTCTGGTGGGGTGCGGCTGCGGGGCGCACAGCAGTTTGCCGGCAACTCACTGGTGCTCTCACCGTTGGCCAACTACCAATTCCACAGCGACTTGGGCTTCGGCGTCCGCTTCGATCTGCCGCAGCTTGGGCTCCACACGATCCGCCTCGACTTCGCCGTGGGGCAGAACGGCGGCCACGTGAGCTTCGCGATTGGACAGAAGTTCTAAGAGGGTGACACCCACGATCAAAGCACTGGCGGGAGCGCTCGGTCTGCTGGCGTGCCTGGTTGCGGCTCCCGCCGCGCTCGGCTCCGATGTCTCCGATATCGGCTACGTCGACGAGGCGGCGATCGGCCGCCTCCCCGCGTTCGAGAGCGCGCAGAAGCAGTTCAACGACGAGCGGCAGTCGCTCGAGCAGTCGTTCGAAGCGCAGATGAAGGCGGCGAAGTCTTCCGCGGATCAGCAGCGCGTCCAGCAAGATTTCCAGCAACGCATCGCTCGGCGCCAACAGGCGCTCTTCGGGCCGCTTTTCGCACGCGCGCAGATGGCCATCGCCTCGGTCGCCGCGAACCGTTCGCTTACGGTCGTGGTCGACAAGCGCATCGTCCTCTTCGGCGGCCTCGACATCACGAAGGACGTCGTCGACCTCGTCTCCGGCCCCGGTGCCCCCGTGACTCCCGTCAACACGCCGCCGCCGTCGGACGTCGGCTACATCGATCAAGGGGCTCTCGACCAGACGCCGCGCATCAAGGCGGCCCAAGACCGCTTCATCGCCTACCGTCAAGACGAGGAGAAGCGGCTCCAGGCACAGCTCTCGCAGGCCAAGAACGACAGCCAGCGGCGCGCGCTGCTGAAGCGATCCTACGCCGAGCTCGATCAGCAGCAGCAACAGGTCCTGGGTCCGGTCATCCAGGAGACGCAGAACGTCATCAGTGCGGTCGCCAAGAAGCGCGGCCTGCTGCTGGTAGTCGACCAAGCCAGCCGCGTCTACGGCGGAACCGACGTCACCGCCGACGTCGTCTCCGCGCTCAAGTAGGATGCGCCGGGTACTCCTCGCAATCGCGTTGACCATGACGCTCGCGGCGTGCGCGAAGAGCGGCGGCGCGCCCGCCCAGGGACCGAGCTACACCGGCGTGGGCTACGTGCGTGTCGAGGACGCGGTGCGGCGCCATCCGCTCTACGCTCAGCTCAAGCAATACGATGAGGAGATTGCCCTGCTCCAGGGCGCCGGTGTCCCGGCGCCGCCGGTCGACGCGGCGGAGCTAGCGCGTCGCGAAGCGGAGCTCCAGCACAGCCTCACGGCGGCCGCCGCGGATGCGAAGGCGGAGCTAGGCCGCCTCCAGCAGCATTACGAACAGCAAGAGCATGAGGCCGTCGCCGCCGCGCTGAAGGCTGCCGGAGCGGCACCCGGCGGCGCGGGCGGCGCAGGCGTGGTGAGCGGGGTAGCCAGCGACTTCCAGCGCCAGGCAAAAGAAGTCGATCAACGCGCCCAGCAGTCGTTCGATGCCTATCGTGACCAAGTGATCGCGCAAGACCGCGCCCAACTTGCAGCCGCCGCCAAGCGCCTGGCCGACGAGGCCGATCGCAAGTATCGCGACAAGGAGCACGGCCTCTCCTCCGCCGAGGCGCAGCTTGCCCAAGAGTTGGCGCAAGAATCGGCACCTCAGCGTCTGGAGCTGCGCACGAAGCTGCAGAACCTTGCGCTCGACCAGGCGGCGCGCAAGGCGCTCGAAGATCAATTGCAGGCGCTCGATCAGGCGGACGCCGATCAAGTTGCCGAACTGCGCAATCGCGATCAGAAGGCGTTGGGGGCGTATCAGAGCGAGCTGCAAGGCGATGTGCAGAGCAAGATGCAGGCCTATTCGGCGCAAGTCCACCGCGACACCAACGCGAAGCTCGAGCAGCGCGCGGGCCTCGAGCGTGACGCCATTCAAAAACAGGTGCGCGCTTTGGCGCCGCAAGTGAGCCGGCAGCTCGACGGCTTCGAACTCTCGAAGATGCCGCCGCCTTTGCGCGCGCGCGTCGAATCGATTCACCGGGACTTCCTGAATCGCTATCAAGCCGATGCCCAAGGCGAGCTCGACCGCTTCGACAAAACCCGCCAACAGCTCTCGGCGCGCTATGCCGCGCTGCACGGCGCCGTTGGCGCCGCGGACGCGCAGACGGCCAAGGAGGTTGCACGACTCCAGCACGATCGCGATCAGCTCTATGCGAAGATCGTGGACCAGGTGGAGTCGAGGGCGCGCGCCATCGGCCAGCGGCGCGGTCTGAAGGTCGTTCTAGGCGGGGCGATCGCCGCGGGTACCGGCGTCGACCTGACCGATGACGTCGAACGAGACCTGGAGAAGAGCCACGCATGAAGACGTGTGTCGCGATGCGCAGTGCGTTGATCCTAGTCGTGCTCGGCGCAGCGTTGAGCGGCTGTTCCGTACGCGGCGCCGAGGTCGCCTACGTCGATACGCAGCGCATCAGCGCCAACTGGCCGAAGTTCATCAACGACCAGAACCAGCTCTATAGCGATCTCCAAGGCATCGAGAACGCTAAGGTGAGTCAAGCGGAGAAGACCGCGGAAGTGGCCCGCGTGCAGGCCCTTTATGGCCGTTACGAGAGTGACCTCACCCGCGAAGTACGCGCCGCCGCCGCAGAAGTGGCGCGACGCCACGGCTACCGGCTGGTGGTGACCAGAGAGGGGCGCGCCTACGGCGGTATCGACGCAACCAGGGAGGTTGAAGTCATCTTGAAGATCACGGAAAGGGCAGCGCCACAATGATGATCGGGACGCTCGCCATGCTCGCCGAAGTCCTCGGCGCACGCCTCGCCGGCGATCCCGGCTTCGCCATCGAGCGCGTCGATGCCGTCGAGGAGGCATGCCCCTCTAGCCTTACCTTTGCCGTCGACGAGCGCTACCTCAAAGCGGCTATGGAGAGCAAGGCCGGTGCTGTGCTCACCTGTGTCGAGGGGGCAGCCCAGCAGTATCCGGGGCGCAATCTGCTGATCGTCGCCGACGCGCGGGGCGCTCTCGCGCGCATCCTCGGCCGTCTCGAGCCGCCGCGTCCAGCCGGTCCCTTCGTCCATCCCAGCGCCGTGGTCGATCCCAGTGCGCACTTGGGCGAGCGGGTGTGGATCGGCCCGACGTGCGTCGTGGGAGCGGGTGCGCAGATCGGCGACGAGAGCGTTCTGCTGGCGGGTGCGCAAGTCGGCGCGCGCGCTCACGTGGGGCGGCGCTGCCTCCTGCACCCGCGCGCGCTGCTGCTCGACGGCTGCGTGGCCGGCGACGAAGTCGTACTGCAGGCGGCCGCCGTAGTGGGTTCCGACGGGTTCGGCTACGCCTTCGTCGACGGCCGCTACGTGAAGATCCCCCAGGTCGGCAACGTCGTTTTGGGCGACCGTGTCGAGATTGGTGCCAATGCCTGCATCGATCGTGCGCAGACCGGCTCCACGGTGATCGGCGAGGGGACGAAGATCGACAACCTCGTACAAGTGGCCCACAACTGCGAGTTGGGGCGCCACGTCGGTATCGCGGCACAGACGGGTCTTGCCGGGACCACGATCGTCGGTGACTACGTTCGCATGGGTGGACAGGTCGGCACCAAGGGACACGTGCGCATCGGCGATCGCGTGGCGCTGGTCGGCAAGAGCGGCGTTTGGAAGGACATCACAGCTCCCGGTATCTATGGCGGAAGCCCCGCGGTCGAACAGCGCGCGGAGCTGCAACGGCAGGTCCTCCTTCGCCAACTGCCAAAGTTGCTGGACCGCGTTCGCACTCTCGAGAGAGCGTCTTCCTCTGCGCCGCACGAGCGGCCGAGCGGCGCCACGCGAGAAGAGTAGAGGAACGGCCCCAGTGTCTCAGCAGTACCAGACCACCCTCCAGCGGGAGGTGACCTTCGAGGGCGTCGGCCTCCACACGGGCGGCCGTGCGCGGGTCTCTCTCATGCCCGCCGTGCAGGGTTCTGGACTGACGATTCGATCCGGTGAGAACCCCTTTCGCGCGCTGACCTCCGATCTGGTGGCCGAGACGGTGCGGGCCACCACTATCACCGTCGGCGATAGAACGATCTCCACTGTGGAGCATCTGCTCTCGGCGATTCTCGGGATGGGCCTCGACAACGCCGCGATTACCGTCGAAGGCGACGAGATCCCCGTCATGGACGGATCGGCCAAACTCTTCGCGGAGGCGATCGCCCAGGCGGGCCTCGTGGCGCAGAGCGCGCCGCGCCGGCGCTTCGTGGCGATCGCGCCGTGCTACTACCGTGACGGTGACCGTCTGTTGATCGTGCTGCCGGCATCCAGCTTTCGCGTACGCTTCACCGTCGACTTCGAGCAGCCCGTAGGCTCGCAGTACTTCGCGGGCGAGATTACGCCCGAGACATACTTGCGGGAGATCGCGCCGGCGCGGACCTTCGGCTGGCTGCACGAAGTCGAGGGACTTCTCGCGCGTGGCCTAGCGCGCGGCGGCTCGCTCGACAACGCCGTGGTCTACGACGAGAACGGGCCGGTCAACGAGTTGCGCTTCGAGAGCGAGGCGGTACGCCACAAGGTGCTCGATCTCATCGGTGACTTCGCCCTGCTCGGCGCGTACCCGCAGTGCGAGATCGTCTCGTTCAAGAGCGGACACAGGCTCCACGCGCTGGCCGTGGCGGATCTGCGCCGCGCGTTGACGTCGGGGGACACGGCCGTTGCTTACCCATAATGAGCCAGGACCCGTATCGCTGGACGCCCGGCAGATCATGGATGTCCTGCCGCACCGCTATCCGTTTCTCTTGGTCGATCGCATCGTCGAGCTGGAACCGTACAAGCGCGCGGTGGGCTACAAGAACATCACGCTCAACGAGCCCTACTTTCAAGGCCACTTTCCCGGGAACCCCGTGATGCCTGGCGTACTGATGATCGAGGCGATGGCTCAACTAGGCGGAACGACGATGTTGATGCCCGGTGAGTTCATGCGTAAGGTAGCCTATCTTGCGGGCATCGACAAGGTCAAGTTTCGCCGCCCAGTGGTTCCCGGCGACCAATTATGGATGGAGGCGGAAGTTCTTTGGACCCGTAAGCACATCGGCAAGGTGAGCGCATCAGCGAGAGTCGAGGGTAAGTTAGTGGTCTCCGCGGAGCTGATGTTCTCCATTGTCAACGAGCAGCGTCTCAATCGTATGGACGCCGCGATCCTACACATTTAGCGATCTTGGGAACGAACGCCACAATCATGATTCATCCCACCGCTATCGTGCATCCGGGTGCCGTCCTGGGGCTCGGTGTCGACATCGGCCCTTTTTGCTTGGTCGGCGAGCACGTCATTATCGGTCGCAATACCAAGCTGCTCGCGTACTGCGTGGTCAATGGGCACACGACGATCGGCGAAGATTGCACCATTCACCCCTACGCCGCGATCGGCGGCCCCTCGCAGGATAAGAAGGCGGAGTCGCGCGAGATCTCGTTCGTCAGCGTCGGCGATCGCTGCGTGATCCGCGAGTACGTTACAATCAATCGCGCAACCGGAGAAGGCGAGAGTACGACCGTCGGCGACGATTGCTGGCTGTTGGCCTATACGCACGTCTCTCACAACAGCCGGCTGGGCAGCGGGGTGACCATGTCGAACCTTGCGCAGCTCGCCGGCCATTGCGTGCTCGAGGACAACGTGACGATCGGCGGACAGGCCGGCGTGCACCAGTTCGTGCGTATCGGGCGTCTGGCAATGGTGGGCGGTGCGACCAAGCTTGCGCGCGACGTTCCGCCGTTCTTTCTCTGCGACGGGAGCCCCGCGGGCATCTTTGGGCTCAACAAGATCGGGCTCCAGCGTGCCGGCGTGAGTGTGCAGGCTCATGCGGAGCTGAAGGATGCCTACAAGATCCTCTATCGCTCCAACCGTAATCTCTCGCAAGCGCTGACCGTGCTCGTGGACAAAGTAGAGACGCCGGAGGGGCGAGAGCTCGTTGAGTTCCTCTCCGCCGAATCGAAGCGCGGCATCTTGAAGTGAGCCCCACCGCGCCGAGGATCTACGTCTCGTGCGGGGAGGCTTCGGGCGAACTGCAGGCGGCGCTGCTTCTCGAGCGCCTCGTACAGACCGTGCCGGGTCTCGCGGTGAGCGGCATCGGCGGGAGACGCCTGCGTGCCGCCGGCGTGCGCATACGGCGCGACAACCGCGGCTGGGCCAGTATGGGCCCGCTCGCGGCGCTCGCCAAGATCCCTAAATTGCTGGCCATCATGTGGCTGGAGACCCTCGCTTTGGTGCGCGATCCGGTCGAGCTCGTGCTGCTGGTGGACTTCGGCGCCTTCAATCTGCGCCTGGCGCAGAGTCTGCGGCGCCTGGGCTACAGCGGACGTATCGCGTACTACTTTCCGCCCTCGGCCTGGCTCGACCGCGAGGGAACTGCGCGCGAAGTAGCGCGCACGACGCAGCCGATCGTGCCCTTCGCTCATCAGCGCGACTTCTATCGTTCGCTCGACATCGAGCCGGCCTACTTCGGCCATCCGCTGGCGTCGGTGATCCAGGAGCGCGCTTCGCGGCCCGCGCCGGCGTCCGATGCCGGGACGCTCGCGCTCCTCCCGGGGAGCCGGCCGCAGGAGCTGCGATTCCATCTGCCGCGCCTGCTCGAGGCTGCCGCGATCCTGCGCCGCGATCGCCCGCGCCTGCGCGCGGTGCTCGCCGCGCATGACGACGACTCCGCGGATCGCCTACGCGCTCCGGCGGAGGCCGCCGGGGCCGAGGTCGTGCGGGGAGCGCAAGAGGCGCTGATGCAGGCTGATGCGGCGCTCATCGCCAGCGGCACCGCCGTGCTCGAGGCGGCGCTGACGGGCGTACCGTGTGCCGCGCTCTACGTGCTCTCCGAGGCGCAGGCGCGCATCGGGCGGCGCGTCTACCATGGACGCTTCGTCACCCTGCCGAACTTGATCTGCGGCGAGGAGATTCTGCCGGAGTGCCTGCAGGAGGCGGCGACGCCTCAAGCTCTGGCGGCGGCGGTCGCCCCGCTCTTCGAGGGCGGGCGGAGCGAGAGCATGCGCGAGGACTACCGGCGGATGCGCGCTTTGCTTGGGACGCCGGAGACGCTCGACCGTATCGCTGCATTCGTGCGGGAGATGATCGCGTGATCGTTTGGCACACCAGCGACATCCACGATCACGGCGGTTTCGCCGAACGGTTGCGCGCGCTGACATCGGCCGAGCCGGGCCTTCTGCTCGACTGCGGCGACTCGCTGCGCGGCAGCCAGACGGTCTACCACCGGCGCGAGCCGGTCATCGCCGAGGTCGATCGCGCCGGCTACGCGGCGCAGGCCATGGGAAACCGTGAGTTTCACTACCTCTTCGGATGCGTGCGCGGCCGCGCGGCGCAGATGCATCATCCGCTGATCTGCAGCAACCTGCTCGACATGCGCGGGCGCGAGCTGCCGTTCGTGCGCGACCTCTGGTTGGAAGGGGCGGCGGGCGAGCTGATGCACCTCTTCGGCTTGCTGGTTCCGCAGTACCGCACGCACTCGTTTTACGAGCGCATTTTCGGCTGGCGCTTTCTCGATCCGTGCGCAGTTGCCGAGGAGTTCGCCGCCGCGCAGCCTCCGCCGCCCTACGCGGGACGGCCCTATGGGGTCATCGCTATGTCCCATCTGGGATTGCGCGCCGACCGCGAGATCGCGCGCCGCGTACCGCGCCTCGATCTGATCCTCGGCGGCCATAGCCACACGACTCTGCACGAGCCGGAGTGGGTGGGCGAGGTACCCATCGTTCACGCCGGACCGTACGCGCGCTTCGTCTCGCGTACGGAGCTCGATTTCGCTGCTGGGCGCCCGCGCGTGCAGCGCAGCGAGTTGGTACCGCTGCTGGGGGAGAGCGCGCCGTGAAGCGCGTGCTCGTGGTCTGCAACGGTCACGGCGAAGACGCGATCGCCTTGCGTCTGGCGCGCGAGCTGCGCGCACGGGGCCTGGAACCCGAGATCTTCCCGCTGGTTGGACAAGGGCCCAGCGAAGCCGCCGATCCCACGCCGCTGGTCGGCCCGCGGGCGACCATGCCGTCGGGGGGGATCATCGCCTTCGGGAACGTGGCCAATTTCGCGCGCGATCTGCGCGCCGGGCTGGCACGGCTCGTCGGTGCACAGCTTCGCTTCCTGCGCGACGCCGCGACGCGCTACGCGGCGGTGATCGCCGTTGGCGATGCTTTCTGTTGCGGCATGGCACGTGTGAGCGGGCTGCCGGCGTTCTTCGTGGGGACGGCCAAGAGCGTGCGCGTGGCGCGCTACGGCGCCGTCGAAGCGCGCCTCCTGCACGGTCTCGCCGGCGTTTACGTGCGCGACGAGCCGACGGCGCGGAGCCTGCGTGAGCGTGGCGTGGCGGCCACGGCTCCGGGCAACGTGATGATGGATATGCTCGAAGGGGCGCCGCCGCCGGGCATCGCACCGCCGTGGCTGGTTCTGCTCCCGGGCTCGCGCGAAGCCGCCTACGATGACACCCGTTTCCTGGTGCGCGTCGCGCGCCGCCTCTGCCAGGGCCGCGATCTTCCCGCGCTGCTCTCGATCGCCGGAACGATCGACCGCAACCGAATCGTGGCGTCGCTGAAGGACGATGGCTGGAGCGTGGGCGCGCGCGAGGGCTATGCCTTCGATGCGCAAGCCGGTGACGTTCGCCTCTACGGCTGGCGCGGGCGCATCGGCGCGTTGCTGCGGCCCCCCGCGCTGAACGGCGCAGGCGCGGTGCTCGCGTTGGGGCAGGCCGGCACCGCCAACGAGCAGGCCGCCGGGGCAGGTGTTCCCATCGTCGCCTTTGAGCCCGGAGGCGCCCACCGCACCGGCTGGTATCGGATGCGCCAGCAGCGGCTGCTCGGTGACGCGCTGTTGGTGGTGGAGAAAGAAGAGGCGCGCGCCCTCGCCGAGCTGCAGCGCCTGCTGGACGACGAGCCCCGTCGCGCGCACATGGGGGCGGTCGGCCGCGAGCGGATGGGCAGTCCGGGAGGCGCAGCGGCGATCGCCGGCGGCGTCGCGACGGAGCTAGCGGGCCGCCTGTGACGACGACCCCGTTTCAGCGGTTCGGGCTGACGGTCTTTGCCTTGGGCTTCCCGCTCTTCCCGTCGCTGATCACGCTCGAGGCGCTGACGCCCGCGGGCCTCAACATCATCCCGCGCCCCGCCGTGGTGGCGCTCGCAATCGTCTACGGCGCGCTTCTGGTGACGGTGGCGCCTGGGGTTTTGCGGCGCTTGCGCGGTCCGCTGGACAAGCCGTTCGTGCTCCTCTTCGCGTGTTGGGCGCTCTCCGCGCTGCTCGGCTTCGATCCGCTCGGCAGCCTCTTCATGCTCCTGCTGCTCGCCTCGACGGCGCTGGCACACGTCGTTGCCTACCACGTCTATCGCGAAGGTAACGGCGAACGCTTCTTCCTGGTACCGTACCTCCTCGCGGGCTGTGTGGCGGCTGCTGTCGCGCTCGTTCTGGCGCTCCTACAGCGCCCAGCGGCCCTCGTGTCGCTGGCTCACGGGCGCGCCGTGGGCACCTTCCTCCATCCCGGCGAGTTGGCGGGTTTCGCCTTGATGTTGGCCGCCGTGGGCTTCGGGGCGGCACGCTTCGCGCGACTCCCCGCCGCGCGCGGTCTGGGCTGGGCCGCCGGCCTCCTCGGTCTGGCGGCCGTGGGCGCCAGCTTCTCGCGCGCCGCTTGGATCGGCGCGATCGTGGCCGCCGTCTTCGCCGGCGCAATCCTGCTGCGCGGGCGCGGTCGCTTGGCGATGGTGGCGGTGCTGCTGGCCGGGGCGCTGGCCTTCACGCTACTTGGAGAGCGCCACCATAATCCGGACGAGGACTACACGCGCTTAGCGGCCTGGCGGGCGGGGATCCGCGCCGTCGAGGCCGCGCCGCTGCTGGGGACGGGGGCCGTGACGTTTTGGCGGATCTACCCCTCCCTGCGGCCACCGGACGGCTATCCGCAGATCGTCCATGCGCACGACGTACTGCTCTCCGTGGCCACGGATGGAGGCCTGCTCGGCTTGGCCGTCTACGTGGCCCTCTGGTGGCGCTTCGTCGCCCGGCTGCGCGGGGGTCTGGCTGCCTGTGGCGAACGCGCGCGGGGCATGGCGCTGGCAATCACGACGGGCTTGGTGGGGACGTGGGTGCAGGGGACTGTCGATCTCGTGACCGTGGTCTTTGTCGCGCTGTGGTTTCCCTTCATGGGGGTAGCTCTAGGGTTGCTCGAGGAGTTACCCCGGTGAACGGTCATCTCCGGGAGGGTGGGTACGCTCTCGCGATGCTGCTCATGCTCGCCGGGTGCCGTCCCCCCGCCCCCTCTCCGCCCCCGTTACCCCCGCCGACAACGGCTACGCCTGCCATCACGGGCGCCGTCTCGACCTTCCCGCCCTTGCGCGTGAGCGCGCATGGAAGCGCCAAGGCGCCCGTAGTGATCGAGAGCTTCCGCGCCGACGGTTCTAAGCGCTATCGCTTAGAGGCGCGGTCGGCAGTCTACGACAACGCGCATCGTCGCGCACGCTTCCGTAGCGCGCACGTGATCTTCTATCGCGGTGCGAGAACCTTGACCGTCGACGCACCAGCGGCGTTGGTCGACCACAACTCCCAGACGGTGACGATGGACGGCGGCGTTCGTGCGGTCAGCGACGACGGCGTTGTTCTCTCCTGCCGCCGCATGGTGTATCACTCGACTACCGACCATGTGACGGGTGACGGGGATGTGCGTATGCGCTCGGGAAGCGACGTGCTGACCGGCGGGCACCTCGAGAGCGACCTCCGCCTTGAGCAGGTGACGGTATCGCCGTGAGCATCGGAAGAAGACGTTGAGTACCATCGAACTGCGGGATTTGGTCAAGCGCTACGGACAGCGCACGGTGGTCGACGGCGTCTCGCTCGACGTCAACGTAGGCGAGGTGGTTGGCCTGCTGGGTCCCAACGGCGCGGGAAAGACGACCACCTTCTACATGGTGGTAGGGCTCGTGAAGCCCAACGCCGGTAACGTCACGCTGCGCACCGAGGGCGAAGCGCTCGACCTCTCGCACTCGCCGATGTATCGGCGGGCGCGCAGCGGCATCGGCTATCTCGCGCAGGAGACGTCCATCTTCCGCCGGCTCTCGGTGGCCGACAATATCCGCTTGATCTGGGAGATGAACGGAGTGCCGCGCGACGAGCAGGAGCACCGTCTTCCCGAGCTGCTGGACGAGTTCGGCCTCCTACGCCTGGCGGACATTCGGGCCGACGCCCTCTCCGGCGGGGAGAAGCGGCGCGTGGAGATCGCGCGGGCATTGGCTATCGAGCCCTCGTTCCTGCTGCTCGACGAGCCCTTCAGCGGCATCGATCCCATCGCGGTGGCCGACATCCAGCAGATGATCCGCCAGTTGCGCGACCGGGGCCTGGGCATCCTCATCACCGATCACCAAGTGCGCGAGACGCTGGCGATCGTCGACCGCGCATACATTCTCAACAACGGCCGCATCGAAGTCGCCGGCACGGCACACGACGTGGCCGAGAGCCCCATCGCGCGAAAGTTCTATCTGGGCGAAGGCTTCCGTCTGTGAAGACGCTCGACCGCTATCTGGTAACCGAACTGGGCCCGCCGATGCTCTTCGGCCTCTCGGCCTTTACGCTGATCTTCGTTATCACGCAGATTCTCAACATCGCCAAGCTGGTCTCCGAGGAGCATGCGCCGCTTCTGGCGGCGGTGGAGTACTTCGTGCTCCAGCTCCCCGGGATCATCGTGCTGGTGATTCCGATGGCGCTGTTGTTGGGCGTTCTCCTGGCCACGCAGCGCCTCTCCGGCGATAGCGAGATTACGGCCATGAAAGCCGGCGGCATCTCGCTCTACCGCATCGCCGTACCGCTGCTGGTGGTGGGGACGCTGGCCTCGTTCGTCTCGCTGTTCCTGCAAGAAGCGGTGGCGCCGATCTCACAGGACCGCGCCGTCTTCGTGCGCGAGGAAGTCATCAAGCATGCCACGGCCGTCCCGCAGAGCTTGGTCACCTCGCAGGAGCTGCCGGGCGGCGGGCGCCAGGTGACGGCGGCGTCGGCCTTCCAACCCTCGACGCAGACGCTCGACCACGTCACGGTGATCCAGTACGATCGCTCCGGACACCCGGCACAGATCATCGTCGCCGACCACGCGCAGTTCCAAGTCGATGCGTGGAACTTCCAAAACGCCTCCGTCTACCGCTTCGACGCCGACGGGCCGACCATCAGCAACTTTCCCGCGATGCGGGTGGATCTTGGGGAGCGCCCGGCGCAGTTTATCGAGCGGGTGCGGTCGAACAACCCCGAGGAGATGAGCCGCAGCGAGATTATGCGCGTGATCCGCGATGGGCACCTGACGGTGCCGGCGACGCGTTCCTACTTCGCTACGTATCAGTCGAAGCTGGCGCGCCCGTTTGCCGCCTTTGTCTTCGCGCTGATCGCCATTCCCTTCGGCCTGCGTCCCGTGCGCGGCGGCGGCTCCGGCTTGGGGTTCGGGATCGCCGTCGCTATCGTTTTCGCCTACTATGTCGTCTCGACGGTCTTCCTCTCGATCGGCTCGGCCGCCCCGGCGCTTGCGCTGCCGGCGGCGTGGGCCCCCAACGTGATCTTCACGGCGTTCGGCGCGGGCATGCTGCGCCGTGCGGGGAGCGTCTGATGGAGACGATCCTGGGCGTCTCGCGCATCGCCTTCATCGTGGTGCTGGCCGGGGCGATCGCCTTCATCGGCGACCGCGTGGGCCACCAGGTAGGGCGCAGGCGCCTGAGCCTCTTCGGCTTGCGCCCCAAGCACACGTCGACCATCGTGGCCGTCGGATTCGGTATGCTGATCGCCCTCGGTGTCACGCTGGCCTTTCTCGCTGCATCGCACTACGCGCGCACCGCATTCTTCCGCTTGGGCGAGCTGAACGCGCAGGTGGCCTCGCTGCAGAAGCAAGTCCAGGAGCGCGAGCAGGAGCTCGCTCGCACGCAGAACGAGAACCTGATCCAAGGCAACCAACAGCCGATCACGCCGACGTACGCCGTCGTCAACTCCAATCAGGCCCTGCCGCATATCCATGAAGAGGTGAAGACGATCTTCACGAACGCGGTGAAGGAGGCCGATCGCGTCTGGGTACCACTGGGTCTGCGGCCGTACGACAAACCACTCGACGATACCGAGCACGATCATAAGTTCAACGAGGCGGCCTCGTTCATCCGCAAGTCGTGCGCTCCGACCGCCGGCATCGTCTTTCCCGTGGCGGCGCACAATCTGTTCCGCGGCGACAAGATTGCCATCAGCCTGAACATCGCCTGCAATCGCCAGCTCTTCACCAAGGGCCAGGAGATCGCGTCCATCAACGTTCCCGGCGGCTCGGTGCCGAACATCGGCTATCTGCTCGCACTCACCCAGCAGGCCGCGACCGATCACGGTATGCCGGCGTACACGTCGGAGCCCTTCGGCAACCCTAGCAACTTGCAGGCGGTGCAGCACGAGCTCTCGCGCGCCCACGGCAAGTACCGTCTGGTCGTGCGCGCCGGCGCCAACGTGCGCGCGATCGGCCCGTTGGTCATCGAGCTCCAACTCAAGGGTGCGAATTGATGAGGAACCGGCATCCCTGATGCGCGTCTTGGGCGTCGACCCCGGTACCCGGAAAGTCGGCCTGGCCGTCGTCGACGAGTCCGGGCTTCCGCTCGCTCTCGAGGTAGCCCCCGTCGAGGCGACCGCCTCGCGAGCCGTGGAGCTGGTGCGCAGCTACGGCGCGGAGGTCGTGGCGCTGGGTGGGCTGACGGGGCATAGAACGGTTGAGGAGGTCCTGCGCGCGGTGCTCCCCGTGGAGCTGCCGCTGCACCTGGTCGACGAACGCCGCTCGTCGTACGATGCTCGCGCTCTCTACTGGCACCTCCACCCGCCCCGCGGTCTGCGCCGCCTCGTCCCACGGGGGATGCTTTTTCCCCCCGAACCTCTCGACGCGTATGCGGCGGCGGTCATCGCCTGCCGATTCCTTGATCAGAGGAGTCGAGGCGCGGGGCGCCTAAATCGGCTGTTCGTTCTCTAGGTCGAACGCGCCAGCTACTTCGAAGGCTCGCCGCGTTGGAGGCTACGATGAGGCGTCTGGTAGGGTCGCTACTAGGCGCGGTCCTGATGCTCGGGGCCGTGTGCGGTACCGTGCGTCCCGTAACCGCTTCGCCGCTTGCCGATGTTCCCGCCAGTTTCTGGGCGGCACAAGCCGTGGCGCAGCTCAACGCTGACGGTATCGTGCAGGGCTATCCCGACGGCACGTTCCGGGGAGAGCGTCCGCTCACGCGCTACGAGATGGCACAGGCCGTCGCCAAGGCGGTCGACTACGTCCGCGCCCACGGCGCCTCGCGCAAGGACCTTCAGACGCTCCAAGATCTGACGTCCGCATTGAAGGATGAGCTGGACGCCCTCGGCGTGCGGACCACGGACGTCGAGGATCGTCTGGCCTCGCTCGACCGCCGCACCGCCTTCGCGCAGGGCCTCTATCTGCACGGCACGTTCGCCCAGCAGGCCTCGGCGCGCCGGCGCGACGCCTTCCCGCTCACCATCGTCAATACGACGGGTACGCCACAGACGACGCCGTTCGGTGCCGTCGTGCAGCCGGGACAGGCGGCGCCCGCCGATCCCTTCGTGACCGCGTTCCTGCAGACCGACGCCAGTAACGACCCGTTCGCTACGGAGAATCAGCCCGGCGATCTGCTGCGTACCGACGACGAGTTCGCGCTGGGCTATCGCGCCACGCCGAACATCTCGCTGGAGATGCCAATCCGCTTTCTCTCCTACGAGTTCGGCGGCGCCTTCGGCCAAGGCGTGCATACCGACGTCTCCCCCACGCTGAAGATCACCGTGGACCAGGCTGGTCCCCTCACGAACGTGCAGTTGCGCGGTGGGCTGCTCGACAATCTGCGCGGTTCGCTCACCGGTCTCGCGTTCACGCCGCCGAGCGGCGCCCACGACCCGGGAGCCCTCCCGCTTCAGCCGTTCGGGAGAGGAGTCTCGATCGCCGGGACGCTTTTCGGTGAGACGGACTTTCAAGGATACGCCCAGCGCGTCGATCCGGTGATGCTCAATACGCTGGCGGCGCTCGATCCTACGGGGTACGGCACGAACGGTTATCTCCAGCCGCTGACGCCGCCGCAATCGGGGTACGTGCAGCTCGGCGCGCCGGGCGGCTTCACGGGCGACGTCTTCACCGCCGGCACCGCGGGGCTCGCGAACGTCTACCTCACGCATCCCGGCCAGCTCGGGAGCGTCTACGTCTCGCAGTTCAACGGCGTCGCATGCGCTAGCGACGGCAAGTGCGCCAACGGCCAAAGCGCGCCGAACTTCGTCTTCAACGCGGCTACCAACAACGTCGCCTTCACCTCACCGCTTCCCCCCGGCAGCAAGGTGGTATTGGGTTACGATGCCCTAGGAACGACGCAGAACACCAACTGGCAGCGCTACATGGTGGGCGGGCGGCTGGTCCATCACGTGAAGGGCTATCCGGGCTTCGAGCTCGGCTTGACCTTCAACCGCGCCTTCGACAATGAAGCTTTGATCACGAACGACGGCGTCTCGGTGGCGTTCAACGGGTCGCCCTCGAGCTTACCGCTGGTTAGCGACACCGTCTTCGGCATCGATACCGTCGTGCCGCTGACCTTCGTACGCGGCTCCAACAAGCCCGAGCTTTTCGCCGAAGTGGCCACCAGCAGATACACGGGGAACGCGGCTAGTGTACCGGCCACGGTCGACGGCGCCGGCATCGCGGGCTTGAAACTGCACGTGAATACGCTCTCGCTGACCCTGGCCTTCCGCGCCGTCGGTCAGAACTTCATCGACGGAGCCCCGTTGCAGTTCTACGGTCCCAATCCCGCCGTCTACAACGTTGGGGCCCTGACGTATCTGCCGGGCTTCATCGGCGTGGCCAACAATCTGCAGCTCAACCGCCAGTTCGACCGCAACGTCGACGCCGCGTTGGGCGCGGGGGCGTCGAGCGCGGCGGGTAACCCCGCCGTCAGCTACGCCTATCCCGCGTTCAATCCGTTCACGGGCAGCGGGCCGTACTTCTACCAGTCCTATGTTCCCAACGCGCGCGGCCTAGCAGCCGATCTCAGCGTTCCCGTGAAGATCAAGGGGACGCGCGTCGAGCTGAACGTGGGGCGCCAAGATCTGGTGCAGATCAAGTCCGACGCCTTTGGTAACCCCGTCTACGGCGCGCTCTATCCCAGCAGCGTGCCGGAACGTATCCAGTCGAGCACGGCCGGCGCGAAGCTGAGTCTCCCCGTCTTCGGGCGCCACGTGGACGTGAGCGTCTCAGGCCTCTACGAGCACCTGACACGTGACGACCGTACGCTGCAGAACTACGTACCGTTCAATGCGCAGACGCAGACGTTCGATCCGGCAGCGCAGGCGCTCTCGCAGAGCGCGCAAGCGGCGGGGGGAGCTGCGGTGCCCTTCTCGCCGAACTACGTCGACGTGCACCATACCGGCTTCTCTGCTGGCGCAGGCATCCCGGTCTCACCTGACGTCAAACTGAACTTCTCCTATTCGACGCAGCATTTCGGCGGCAGCTACGGAACCACGCTAGGCGACAACATCGACGAGCATAAGGACCTCTACTCGGGCGCCGTGACCTATCGCATTCCCAAGACGAACACCTCGGTAACGGTGCAGGCGCTTCACTACCGCTATACCGACAACACCATGCCGCAGCTCAACTTCGATCAGACGCGGCAGAACGTCTATTTCACCGTCAAGTTCTAGCGTTGCGCAATAACGTGATCTTTGCGCGCCGTATCGGTGCCGTCGCGTCCGTCACCCTTGCGCTCTACCTCTTGTTGGCCTTCGCGGTGACTGGGCTGGCCGCCGCCGCGGTGCTGCGCGATGCCGCCGCACCATTCTCGCTCCCGCGCGCGCTGCCGGCGGCCTGGGCGCTTCCGCTGGCGCAGACGGCGTATCGCTTGCTGCCTACGCCGTGGAATGCCGAGGCTGCGGCGCGCGCGGCGCTGGCGCGAGGCGACGATGCCACGGCGGAACACTGGATCGCACGCATGCCACGCGGAGCATACGCGGTCGCGCTGCGTGCGGCACTAGCGGAGGCGCGCGGGGACGCGGAGTCTGCCGCCGCCGACGACTTGCGCGACGGCGACGCCCCGGCATTGGCGCGCATCGTCGACGGGCTGGCTGCGCGGGACCTTTCGCGCGCCCTCCAACTCCAGCGCCACGTCGTAGCCGCACTCGAGGGCGACCCTGCGCATCCTCCATCACGTGCCGACGCCTTCTGGCGTCTGGGCATGCTCGAAGCACGGAGCGGCCACGGTGATGCCGCGACGCGTGCCTATGCGCGTGCCGTCGAGCTGGCGCCCTACGCCGGTCTCTACGCGCTGAGCTACGCGCAGCAGCTCTGGTACGGGCAGCGCAACGCCGCCGTTGCCGAGGTTTACTTCCGGCGCACCCTGGAGAACGATCCAACGGCTGCACCTGCCTACGTGGGTTTGGCGCAGATCGCGGCCGCGCGCGGCGACCGCGCAGCGGCACGCGCCGAGCTTGCACGAGCCCGCGCCATCGATCCGCGCGTGGCTGTCCCCGTGGATCTCGACGCCGAGTGATCGTTGGTATCGACGCCCAGCTTGCCGTCGGCACGGCCACCGGGATCGGCGAGTACGTGCGCGAGCTGGTGGCGGCGCTCGAGGCGTGCGGTGAGGACGTGCGTCCGCTCTCCAGCCGCCGTCTCGATCCCTGGCGTTTCGATCGCCGCGTTCTATGGGATCAAGTGGTCCTCCCTCTGGCCGCGCGGCGCGCGCGAGTCGATCTGCTGCACTGCGCCTCGGGGACGCTGCCGGCGCTTTCCACGGTGCCGATCATCGCCACGGTGCACGATGTCGTCTGGCTGCGCGAGCAGCGCCACGCTAAGTTCTACGCGCGTTGGTATTTCGGTTCGTTCAGTGCTGAAGGCTACCGTCGCGCGCGTCTGATCATGGTGGACTCCGAATTCTCCGGGCGTGAATTGGTGGAGCTGGCGCACGTCGAGCCGGGGCGCGTACGCGTCGTCTACCCCGGAGTGAGCAGAGTCTTCGCTACACTAGCGCGCCGGCCCGACAACGATGTATTCGCGCTCGTCGTTGGAACCGTGGAGCCGCGCAAGAACCTCGAGATCGCCATTCGCGCGTTGCGCGACGTGCCCAACCTGCGCCTCGTCAGCGTCGGCCCGCCGACGCCGTACGTGGAGCACTGCCGCGAGGTCGCGCGGGCTTGCGGCATCGAAGGGCGCGTAGAGATCCGCGGCTACGTAAAGCGCGAGACACTCCTCGATCTCTACGCACGTGCCGCTGTGGTGCTGATGCCCTCATGCTACGAGGGGTTCGGTCTGGGCGCCGCACAGGCGCTCGTAGCCGGTGTACCGCTGTTGGCGGCGCGCTCGAGCTCCTTAGTGGAGGTAGCACCCGCTCAGGCGCTGCTTCCGGTCGATGACGCCGACGCCTGGCGGCAGGCCCTATGCGAACTGCTGGCCACGCGTGACGAGCACGAGCGCGCGAGCGCGCAAATGCGCCCCGCCGCCCGCGAGCGCTTCTCATGGGCAAGCACCGCCGCGCGCGTCGCCGCCTGCTACCGCGAGGCGCTAGTGGATCGGTGAGCCCGGGGCACCAGGGGCCACGCTGCCGTCGTCGGGACCGACGACCAAACGCAGCGGGTACGAGGAGCCGCCTTCGGGCATCGTTACGACCTGCGTGCGCACGAAGCCGTGCGCCGGGACCGCGTACTGACGAACTTTGAAGGTCGTGAAGGCTTTGGCGGGATGCGAGAGCACGACGGTTCCGTCGATGATGTACGTGGCCGTCGCGGCGCCGCCGCGCGGGTTCTGATAGAGTGCCAGCCGCGCCGGTGCACCGGTGCGATTGACGAGCGTCAGCGTAATCGACTGCAAGACGCCGTAGTCGCCGCCAAGCGCCTCGCCGCGCCGCAAATTGGGGAGAGGGATCTGCCCGATGGGAACTTCGACATCGTCGCTGCCCACGAAGTACGTGTAGTCGAAGAAGAACTCGGGGATCGGGTAGACGCCGCGCGCATGCTTCACCGTCGACTGTAGGAGATCGCTCGACGCGGGCGCTGCGTCCACGGGCTGCCCGAAGTCCTGCACCAGTAGGCTCAAGTGGAGGCGGTCGCCGCTCAGCTCACGCAGTTGAAGCAGGTTGGAGATGACCGTCCCCGCGGGGAACTCCTGGTTGGCCAGGTTGATCGTGGCATTGGGCGGTACCGTTACCACCGTACCCTCGTTGCGTGCCTCGTGTACGAGGAAGCGCATCGTGGAGAGGTGGCCTACCTCCATCTCGTACGGCGTGGGTCCGGCGGCACCGCTGATGTACTGTACCTGCGCGGGCTGAGAGCTCACGTTGGTGACCTTGAGCAGGATGCGGCGATCCTGGGACCCTGGCTTGTTGTAGTGATAGTACAGGAAGCGGGCGGGGCGGTTGGTAGTGAGATCCTCGGAGAAGAGAACGCCGTTCTCCGTGATCGTCTCGGGGTAGTCGCTCACCAGCAGCGAGACTGGCTTGATGCGCGGCTGGGCGAAGTTCTCGACGCGCACCTGCGTCGTTCCGCTCACTTGGATGTAGGGATCGCCGTTGATCGTGACGGGAACCTGCACCGTCTCGAGGTCGTCGAGCGGAAGATCGCGCGCACCGCGCACGTGTTCGGGGTGAACGATGACTTTCGCCCCAGGACGCAGGTTGACGGCGGCGGCCTCAGCGGCCGTTGCCGCGGCGCGGCGCACGTAGGCGGCGTCCGCGGGGTTGCCGGTGATCTTGGCCTCGGTATTGTCGGCGGGGAAGCCCGCCTGATAGGCCACACGCACCCAGACACTCGCCGTGATGCCGCGATCGTCGGTGATGGTGACGGTGGAGAGACCCAGGCTCGTGCCGTAGATCGTGACCCGCTGCGCGCCCTGATCGATGCCTTGGACCTGGACGTTGGGACTGGACGAGGCGGCGTGTACTTGGCCGAAGATGCCGGAGGCTTGGATCGTTGCCGTCTGATGGTAGACGAGATCGACGGAGGTCGGCGAGACGGTGATCGGCGGCGGCGTGGGCGAGGGGGTGGGGAGCGGCGCCGCGCTGGGCGAGGCTACGGGAAGCGGCGTGCCTCCCGGTATCGGCGTGCCTGTCGCGGGCGGCGTCTCCAGCGGCAGCGGAGCGGCCGAGGCGACAGGCGACGGCGACGGCGCGCTCTGCCCCACCCCGGGGGCGTCGAGCGCAACGATCAAGGCGCATGCGGCGAGAAGGGCCGCTATCGGCAGTCGGAGCGAGCGAGACATCGGCGGCGCTAGGCGATCTGTGCTTCTTTACGCACGACCGAGGCGAGCAGCGTCTTGTAGCCGACGCTCGGGAAGAGCACGGTCACCAAGTCGCGATCGACGCGCTCGACGGTGCCGGATCCATATTTCCCGTGGACGACGGCGTCGCCGATACGGAAGCCCGTGAGGTTGGTCGTCTCCGCTACCGCCTCGACGTCCGGATGAGCCATCACGCTGCGCTTGCGCGCCAGGCAGTTGTCGCATGCGCCGCAGAACTCGGCGTCGTAGTCCTCACCGAAATAGTTGAGGATGAAGCGACGGCGGCAGGACTGCGTCTCGCAGTATTGGAGCATCATGACCAGCTTCGATTGGTCGTAGCTCTTCTTGGTTTCGTAGTTGGCGAGGTTGAGCACGAGATCGGGATTCTTCTTCGCGAAAGGCGCTAGCGCATAGGTGGAGCGTGTGCGGTTGACGATGAAGCCCGACTTCTTGAGAAGCGCCAGGATTACTTTCAGCTTGGTCAGCGGAATCTGCGAGATGCGGCGCAGATCGGTGAGCGAGACGCCATGCTCTTGGGCCTCGAAGATCTCCAGCGTGCCGAAGATCTTCTGGACTTCCTCGACGTCGGGATATTTGCCCGTCAGGAAATAGTGCTGCACGCGGGTATCGCTCATGCGATAGAGCAGAATGCAGCGCGAAGGCCGGCCATCGCGCCCGGCGCGTCCCGCCTCCTGCGTGTAGGCTTCTACGCTTCCCGGGAGATCGTAGTGGATGACGAAGCGAATGTTGGGCTTGTCGATCCCCAGGCCGAAAGCGTTGGTCGCCACCACCGCGCGGATCTTCTCCTCCATGAACAGCTCGTGCACGGTTTCGCGCTCGCGCTTGTGCAGTTTGGAATGGTAGACGGCGGCCGGGACGCCAAGCGTCTCGAGCAGGTACGTCTGCACGGCCAGCGTGTTCTTGATGGTGGCCGTGTAGATGATGCCGGTGCCTTCGGGCTCGGATTGGAAGAACTGCTTGAGCAGCTTGAGTTTCTCTTGCTCGCTCTCCGCGCGCAGTACTTCGTAGATCAAGTTCGGGCGGTCGAAGCCTTTGACGATCGGCTTGACGCCTGGGATACCCAACTGGTGGAGGATGTCTTCGCGCACGGCGGGCGTGGCCGTGGCCGTCAGCGCAAGCACCGTGGGGTGGCCGAGCGCCTGGATCACGTGGCCGAGGCCCAAGTAGGCGGGGCGGAAGTCGTGCCCCCAGGCGGAGATGCAGTGCGCCTCGTCAACGACGAAGAGCGGAATCTTCAACTCGCGCAGGCGCGCGACGAAGGACTCGTCCTCCAGCTTCTCGGGGGTGACGAAGACGATCTTGAGCGATCCGCCGCGGATGCGCTCGAGTGCCTCCGCTTCCTGCTCTTCGGAGAGCGTGGAGTTGAGGGCTACCACGTCACGCACGTTGCGATCGGCCAGCATGTCTACCTGGTCCTTCATCAACGCGATGAGCGGGCTGACGACGACCGTTGTCCCGCCGAGCAGGAGGGCCGGGAGCTGGTAGCAGAGGCTCTTCCCTGCGCCCGTGGCCAAGATCGCAAGGGTGTCTTTGCCGGCCATGACGCGCGAGATGACCTCTTCTTGACCCGGATAGAAGGCCGGGTATCCGAACTTCTCCGTCAGGGCCGCTCGCAGATTCACCGTCTTCTCCTCGTTCAACGCAGATAGTCCCAAGCGACGAAAATACCAGCGCCGCGCTATACATTACCCAGCGCGAGCACTTGGGGTTTCGCTTCGATTGTGCCCAAGCGACGCCTGCCCCAAACCCCACGCGCGTGCGCGCGTGGAGGACCCCGGTGCTTGAAAGGTTCCGGGGCGCTCGCCCCGGATCTTTGTCGTTGCGGGATAATCGCCCATGTGCCCGAGCAGTGGCGTGTGCGCTCGCGCACAGCAGGTCCGCTCGATGGAGCGCGCTAACCAGCCTGCGTGTCTCTGTACCGTTCGTGGCGCCCCAAGACGTTCGCCGAGCTCGTGGGTCAAGATGCCGTCGTCAAGACGCTCACCTCCGCGATCACCAAGGGACGGCTCGCCCATGCCTATCTCTTCTCCGGCCCGCGCGGCTCCGGAAAGACTTCGGCGGCAAAGATTCTGGCGCGTTGCATCAACTGCGTTCAGGGCCCCACCGTGGAGCCCGACAACACGTGTGAGAACTGCCGGGCCATCCTCGAAGGACGCTCGCTGGACGTTCTGGAGATCGACGCGGCCTCGAACCGAGGCATCGACGAGATCCGCGAGCTGCGCGACAAGGTGAAGTTCGCACCCAGCACGATGCGGCGCAAAGTCTACATCATCGACGAGGCCCACATGCTCACCCGCGAGGGGGCCAACGCCTTTCTCAAGACGCTGGAGGAGCCGCCGGAGCACGTCGTCTTCATCCTCGCCACCACGGAGCCGGAGAAGCTCCCGGTGACCGTGCTCTCGCGTTGTCAGCGCTACGCCTTCCGGCGCATCACCGTCCCCGTCATGCTGGAGCGCCTGCGCCACATCGCCTCCGCCGAAGGCTTTACCTTCACCGAGGAGGCGCTGAGACAGATCGCCTACCGGGCCGATGGCGGCCTGCGCGACGCGCTGACGATGTTGGAGCAGGTAGCGGCATTCGGCGACGGCGAGGTGGACGTCGAGACCGTAGCCGCGGCGTTTGGACAGTCGACGCGCGAATGGGCGCGTGCCCTGGTTGAGGCCGTCTGCAATACCGACACGGCTGCCGCGCTCGATGCCGTCTCGGGCGCCTCCGATGCCGGCGCCGAGATGGCGACGCTGATGCGCGAGGCCGTTGCGGGACTACGCCAGCTCTTGGTGGCAAGACTCAACCCCGATCTGCTGGAGAGCGAGCTTGCGCCCGAGGACGTCCGCTGGATGACCGAGCGCGCCGAGCGCATTCCCCAAGGCCGGCTGGTACGCGGCCTCAAGCTGCTCGCCGACGCGATAGCCGACGGCCGCCGTAGCGGCCTGCCGCGCTTGGAGCTGGAGGTGGCGATGCTCCGCCTTCTGCTGGCTGCCGAGGAGGCGCCCTCTACTGCCGCGCCTGTCGCCAAGAGCGAGGCCCACGCCAAGCCCGCCGCTCCTCCTCCCGAGCGGCAGCCGGTCGAGTCGCCCAACGGCTCAATCTGCGGCGATCCGACGGTGCAGAAGGTGCTAGGCGTCTGGGAGCAGGTTCGTGCGCGGGTGGGCGAGCGCAGTGCCCCGGTGAACGGAATGCTCGCTAACGGTGAGCCCCTGGGCGTGGATAGCGGGGTGCTGACACTGACCTTCGCCAATCCCATCGCCGCCGAGACCATTCGCGGCAACGCCTCGCTGGTGGAGGAGGCCCTGCTCGATGTCCTGCGCGCCCCGCTGAAGGTGGTGGTTCAGGTGCGCAAAAAGAGCCAGGCCGCCCAGGGCTCGAGCGGCGGCGGGGGACGGGCGCCCTCGATCCGGGAGGATGGAAGCGACCTCCTCGACTATGCCCTCAAGAAGTTTTCCACCTGAGCGGACGGAGTGCGATGAACCAAGCCCAACTGATGCGGATGCTGCAGAAGACCCAGGCCGAGATGGCGCGGGTCCAGGAGGAGCTCTCGACGACGACGGTCACCGGGAGCGCCGGCGGTGCGGTCACCGTTGAGATGACCGCCGATATGCGGGTCACCAAGGTGACGATCGAGAAGGCCGCCGTCGACCCCGAGGACGTGGAGTCGCTCGAGGACGTGGTGGCCACTGCGGTCAACGCGGCGATTGCCAGCGCCCAGGAGGTCTCCAGCCGGAAGATGGGCGCCGTGACAGGCGGGATGCGGATCCCCGGCCTCTTTTGAGCTCCGTCGCCGGCCCCGTTCAGGCCCTCATCAACGAGTTCGCGAAGCTCCCGACGATCGGCCCCAAGACGGCAGCCCGCCTGGTCTTCTACCTGCTTGCGCAGCCGCGCGGGGAGGCCGTGAGCTTGGCCGAGGCGATCGTCGCCCTCAAGGACAAGGTACGCACCTGCTCGCGCTGCTTCGCCATCACCGAGGACGACCCGTGCGAGACCTGCCGGGATCCGCGGCGCGACGCCAAGCTGCTCTGCGTGGTCGCCGAGCCCAAGGACATCTATGCGCTCGAGCGGACCGGGGCCTACAAAGGGCGCTACCACGTGCTGGGCGGGCTGATCTCGCCGATGGACGGCGTCGGCCCCGATCAACTGCGAGTTCGGGAACTCGTGGCCCGTGTGGGAGAGGACTCCCCTGCCGAAGTCGTCATCGCGACCAATCCCAATGCCGAGGGAGAGACGACAGCCGTCTATATCTCGCGCCTGCTGCGGCCGCTGGGCGTCACGGTCAGCCGCCTGGCCTACGGCCTGCCGATCGGCGGGGAGCTCGATTATGCCGACGAGGTGACGCTTGCCAAGGCCCTTGAAGGCCGGAAAATCCTTTAGAAATCAAGGGTTCATAGTACTTCAAAAATCACAGAGACTTGTAAAACTGAAGGCAGAGTGGTATCCTATTGGGGCGATGCCCAAGAACTATGATCAGAACTGCCCCATTGCCTGGACCGCCGGTTTGATCGGTGAGCGCTGGACGAGCCTGATCGTGCGCGATCTGCTGCTCGGCAAGACCACGTTCTCGGAGCTGGCGGCCTCCACGGGCGCCTCCACCAATACGCTCTCGTCACGCTTGCGCGACCTGGAGCTCGAGGGCATCGTCGAGCGTCACCAGTATCAGGAGCACCCGGCGCGTTTCGAGTACGAGCTGACCGAGAAGGGTCGCAAGCTCCACCGCTTGATCGGCGCCATGTACGCCTACGGGATGAACTACGGCGGCGTCTCCCCCTCCTACGCCTTCGCACACGAAGAGTGCGGTTCGCCGGTGGAGCCGGAGTGGTACTGCGAAACCTGTCAGCGAGCCGTGGGCGAGCGCGAGGTGGTACGCGCCCAGCGGATGCTCAAGCCCGCCCGCCGCCGCTCCCGCCGCGCTTCTTAGGGTTCAGCCGGCCGACCAAGTCTCGCCCCATCTCGACGGCCCGCGCGCGGGCTTCTTCGTAGAGGTGGCGCATCTGTCTGGCCGACATCGGACGCCCCTGCTGGTAGTAATAGGCGGCCCCCTGCCCCACGACGAGCGTCCCCGCGTAGGCGATCCCGCCCTTGATGAGGATGCCGGCCACCGGGATGAAGCCGGAGAGCTCTCTGGCCAGCGCGCGCCAGCCGAAGCCGCCGCCGACCACGGGGACCAGCTCCCCGAGACGCGTCAAATCGGGATCGTGGCCGTAGAGCGCCGCGATCTGGAGCAGCAAAAAGGCCTGGATGCCCGTGATCGCCAGGGTGTCGCCCGCTGATGCCACCGTCCCAAGGACGACGCCCAGCACCGGCACGTGGTCTACGAGCGCCGAGGCGACGGCTATGCGCAGGCTCGACATCGAGGCCTCCGCCGTCAGATGCGTAGCGATGACCTCCCGCAGCACGGGGAGCCTGCGCCCGACCGCCACTTCGACGCCTTTGAGTACCGTCAGCAGTTGGGGGAAGACGGTGGTCGAGAGATGCTCGGTGCCGAGTGCCGGCACCGTGTAGTGAGCTGTGCCGGCGGGGGATGGGGCCTCGTCGGCGGTGCGCGCTGGGGCGTTCGGGTCGACCGCGACGGCGAAGACGGGGAGCTCCAGGGCCTCCAGGCGCGAGAGCACACAAGGTGTGGCCTCCCCCGGAAGGCTGACGAAGATGACGCAGCGAGCCGCCGCTGTGTCCAGCACGCGGCCGGGGGCGGCGAGGTCGATGCTCTCTAGGCAAGCGTTGGCGTCGAGCGGGATGCGGTCACCGTGACCGGAGAGCAGGATTGCGCGCAACTCCGCCACCAGCGCACCGTCGCCGGCGAGCAAGAGGCGAAAAGGGCGCTTGGCCTGGGCCTCCACGAGATTGAGGGTGAGGCCCTCGCTCCATGTACCGGCGGACGAGAGGGAGCTCAGCGTACGGGATTCTCCTTTGGACGATCGGGGCGCGGACCTTCCTTCGTCGGATCGTCCGTGTAGTCGAGGTAGATCAGGCCGAGGAAGATCTCCAGCGACTGCGCGTTCATCTGACGCGTGTTGGCAAGGTCGACGAGCGGCTCGTGGCCGGAATGTGCGAGTGCGAGGACGGCATCGGGCGTGCTCTGCGTATCGGCCGCGATGATCGTCGCCGCGGCTACCTGGCCCGGACTCACACCCAACTGCTCCATGAGTTGGTAGTCGGGGGGATCGAGGTGAAAGCGCGCCTTGAGGGCGTACGTCAGCGTGTCGTAGCGCGACGATGGGTAGGCCAGCCCCAGGAGCGTGATCTGCGACTCGAGCGAGCGCGCTTTGGCCATGTTGAAGAGCTGCCACGACTGCGAGGCGGCGATCGAGGCCTTGGAGACGGAGGCGTTGGCGGCTTTCATCAGAGGCACCAGCGTGTTGTAGTCCTCCAGCGAGATGTCGCCGCCGAAGTCAAGGCGCACGTGGTCGAGTGCCTTGAGGAATGCGTCGATATCGCCGAGCGAGACGTCGAGCAGGGCAAGTGCGGCGCGCGAGGCGTCGGCCGTGCGCACCATATCGCCTTCGGATCGATCCAGCGAGGCGAGTATCTCGGGATAGTACGGGAGCATCGAGAGCGAGGGCGCGGGAATTGGCTTGAGGTCGAGCGGCGCGGCCATCTGCTTGAGGACACCCTGTTCGTCGAGCAGCAGCCCGCTCTGTTTGTTGGCCTCGAGCGAGCCGATCTGGTCGAGCGCGTTGGGAGCCTTGTCCAGCGCGTTGTCGGTATTGCGGATGATCGCGAAGAGGTTACGCCGTACCGCTTCGAGGCGCGTGCCCTTGCGCACGTCGACTTGGCTGAAGTCCGGCATCTCATAACCGATGGTATTGATGCGGTCGACGATGCTCTTGACCTGCGTCTTGCCGTCCTGGCGCCGCTGCTGGAGCTCGGCGGAGACCTGCTCCAGCCGCGCGGAGGCATCGCCGACCCTCTGCTTGAGCGGAGCGGGATCCTCGTGCACCAAGCGCATCGCGTGCACGGAGTCGCGCAGGCGCTGGAGGCGAACCGCGGCGTCTGCGCGCGTCTGCGCGTCACCGTTCTTAGCCAACTGCTCGAGCGTCTGCTCGCCCTTCTCCTGTTGGCCGAGCGCGACTTCGAGCTGTCCCATGCGCATCTGAGCGAGCTGGTTGTTGGGATCGCGCTTGAGGATGTCGCGGAAGCTCATCGCCGCGATGCTGTAGCGCGCCGATTCTTGGTCGTGCAGCGCCCGCGCCATCCGCTCGTCGAGCGTGACCTTGGTGGGATCGAGCTGTGGGTAGCCGTCCAGGTGCGCGATGCGGTCTTTGCCGCCCGGATGGTCTTCGAAGTATTTCGAAACCAAGTCGTTGCTCTCGCCCAGTGACTCGAGATGAAGCATCGACGAGACGGCCGCCTGCGGATCGTAGTTCGCTCGCGTCATCAGTTGGAGTCCGTACTGGTCGGCCTGGAGCTCCTGGACGCGGCTGAACTTCGCTACCGTGAGTCCGCCTATCAAGTTGCCGAAGCGATAGGCGAACGGCGAGAAGATCGAGGCCACGCCCAGCAGCACTTGGAGGATCGTGTTGCGGGTCTGCTCGGTGACCGCGTGCCGCCGCTCGATGTGTCCGGTCTCGTGGGCAAGCACGAACGCAAGTTCGTCGTCGGACTGCGCGAAGTCGAGCATGCCGAGGTTGACGTGTACATAGCCGCCCAACGTGGCGTAGGCGTTGATGTCGTTGGTGTCGATGATGAAGATGCGATAGGTGAGGTCGCGGCGCGCGCGCTGCGTCCACAAGCGATCCGTGACGTTCTTCACCCAGGCGTTGAGTAACGGATCGCTGACGTATCCTTGCGTCTCCTCGATCTCTTGCTCGTAGTCCTTGGCGATCTGGACTTCCCGCGCCGTCGACATCGCACTTGCGGGAGCGGGGATGCTCGCCCAGAGCATCGAGAGGGCCAGTACGATCGGCGTGAGTTTGCGCAACATGGACGTTCCTCGCCCTAGGGAGAGCCGGGTCGAATGTGGAGAGTTAGGTTCGGCGCCCGCGTGGGCCTGTTTGCATTGTCTTCGGTAAGCCTGAGAAAAGCTTGGGGATGGCTTGTGGATACCGCCGGAAAGTTGTGGACCGCTTGTGGACGGCGCAGGGCGCCGCGTGAGAATGAGCGTATGGGGCGCCATGCCGATCGTTCGCGGGACGCGCAGCGGGCTGGAGTTCGACCTCTTCGAAGCCCCCCTGGCGGAGCTCTTGCCCGAGGTCCGAGCCAAGCTCGAAGCCTCGCCCGATTTCTACCGAGGAGCGGGTGGCGTGCTTTCTTTCGGCGATGCCGTGCCCCAAGAGGGTGCCTTCGACGAATTGCTGGCGGCTCTCGCCGAGCGCGATATCCACGTCGCCGGCGTGCGTGGCGGCCCGGCGGTCGCTGAGTTTGCCGAGCGGCGGGGCCTGGCCTATCTCGGGCCGCTGGCCAAAGGGGCGCCCAAAGTGCGCCGCCTTTCCGCCGCGGCGCGCTCGACACAAGCCGACTTCGCAGGTGCCCGCGCCGACCTCGCTCGCCGCCGGCTGCGCGCGGTCCGCGAGCCGGAGCGCGTCGCCGAAGCCCAGCTCTGCGCGGTTGAGGCTGGCGCTGAAACGGTGCTTCATCGCGGTACGCTGCGAGGCGGGCAGGCGATCCGCCAGCGCGGCTCCATCGTCGTGCTGGGCGACGTCAACCCCGGCGCCGAGCTGATTGCCACGGGCGACATCGTCGTGGTCGGCGCGCTGCGCGGCATCGCCCATGCCGGAGCGCAAGGCGATACCGGCGCGTGCGTTTTCGCCCTCGATCTCTCGCCCACACAGTTGCGTATCGGCCCGCGCATTGCCGTCGCCCCCGAGGGCGAGCGGCGGCACATTCCTGCCCCCGAGCTCGCGCGCGTGGAGGACGGGCGCATCGTAATCGTGCCCTACGTCCCACCACGGTGAAGAGAGCAGCAAGGAGAGAGAACGTGACGGTATCCGGGAGAATGGCGTCGTGAGCGGGGCGGGGCGGCGCATCGTCATCACCTCCGGCAAGGGCGGCGTCGGTAAGACGACCACTACCGCCAACCTCGGTTGCGCGCTCGCGCGCAGCGGACGCAAGGTGGCGCTGGTGGATGCCGATATCGGCCTGCGCAACCTCGACCTCGTGCTCGGGCTCGAGAAGCGCATCGTCTTCGATCTGGTGGAAGTGGCCGAAGGACGTTGCGCGCTGCGCTCCGCCATGATCAAGGACAAGCGCTTCGACGATTGCCTTTGGCTGCTGCCGGCGGCGCAGACGCGCGACAAGCTGGCGGTGACCGAGGAACAGATGGAGGCCATCACGTGCGAGCTGGCGGGGATGGTGGACTATGTCCTGATCGACTGCCCCGCGGGCATCGAGCATGGCTTTCGCAACGCCGTTGCCGGCGCCGAGGAGGCGCTTGTCGTCACGACGCCGGAGGTGAGCGCCATCCGCGATGCCGATCGCATCGTGGGGAAGCTCGGCGAGCGCGCGCTGCCCACGCGCCTGATCGTCAATCGCATTCGCCCGGAGCTGGTGAAGGCGGGCGACATGCTCTCGGTAGACGATGTCTGCGAAGTGTTGGGCCTGGAGCTGTTGGGCATCGTTCCTGACGACGAGGACGTCATCGATACGACCAACCGCGGTGAGCCCGCTGCACTAGCCGACGGAACGCGGCTTGCGTCGATCTATGCCAAGATCGCGCGTCGCTTGGAGGGCGAGATGGTGCCGTTCACGAGCCTCGAGCCGCAGAGCTTTCTGGTGAAGCTCTGGGGCGCGCTGGCAGGATAGGAGAGAGCAACGATGGCCGAGCAGCAAGCCGCCGCCGCGGTACAGGCCGAACACGACGAGGCGCGCGACGGCGCGGCGCCGGGTGCGCTACGCATGGGTACCGCGATCGTCATCACCTCCGGTAAGGGCGGCGTCGGTAAGACGACCTCGACGGCGAACATCGGCGCGGCGCTCGCCGCACGCGGGCGTTCCGTTTGTCTCGTCGACGCCGACGTGGGATTGCGCAACCTCGACGTGGTGCTGGGGTTGGAGAATCGCGTGTCGCACCACTTCCTCGACGTCATCGAGAAGAAGTGCACGCTCGATGAGGCGCTGGTGCAGGATAAGCGCGTCCCGTCGATGGTTCTGCTCCCCGCCGCGCAGACGCGCGAGAAGGATGACGTGGTCACGGCCGACATGGCAGCGTTGATCGAGTCGTTGCGCAGGCGCTTCGAGTACGTGCTCATCGACTGCCCCGCCGGGATCGAGATGGGCTTCAAGAACGCCGTCGCCGGCGCCCAGCGCGCGATCGTGGTGACCACACCGGAGGTCAGCGCCGTGCGCGACGCCGATCGTGTCGTCGGCCTGCTGCCAAAGGGCGTTGAGGCGCAGTTGATCGTCAATCGCCTGCGCCCGCACCTCGTGCGCAAAGGGAGGATGCTCTCCGTCGCACAGGTCGACGAAGTCTTGCGTCTGCCGCTTCTGGGCGTGATTCCCGACGAGCCCGACGTCGTGGTGGCCACCAACCGCGGCGAGCCCGTCTCGCTGAGTGACGCCTCCCGTTCCGGCGAGGCCTACCGCCGCGCTGTGGCGCGGCTCGAAGGGGAACAGGTGGAGATAGAAGACTACAGCGGTGAGGGCGGCTTCTTCGAACGGCTTGCCGCTTGGATTGGAGGGCGCCGATGAGCTGGTTGGATGCGATCCAGCGTTTCTTTCGCCCCGCTCCATCGGGGGTTGTGGCCAAAGAACGCCTGCGTTTGGTGCTGCTCTCCGACCGCATCCACTTAGCGCCGGATATCGTCGATCAACTGCGCGGCGATCTCATCGCGACGATCTCACGCTACATGGAGATCGACGAGGTCGGCCTCGACGTGACGTTCGAGACGCGCGAGAACGACGTGGCGCTGTTGGCCAACATTCCCATCAAGGGGGTGCGGGCGCGCCCGCTGCCGCCGCCGGCGGCTATCGCAGTGGCCGCCGTGCACGACGAGTCCACGGGCGCCGTGGATCTCGGCGAGACCCAGGTGAAGGCCGTTGCCGTCCGCGTCCGCCGCAAGCGCGCGAAGGCCAAGGAGGCACCCGAGGCGGGTTAGCAGCTAGGCCTGCAGGTGCGCCTCGAGGAACCAGAGCTGTTTCTCGATGCCGCGCGAGATCTCGATATAGAGATCGTTGGTGTCGGGGTCGCCGATCGTCTCACTGGTCTCGATGGCCAGGCGCAGGTTGTGCGCGTACGCGGCGAGACGATCGACGAGCGCCGCGACGTGGCTTTTCCCGTCGCGGATGTCGTCGGGGTATTCCCCGATGCGCGAGTCACGGGCGGCGCGACGGATCGTGCCGCGTGCCGTGCCCCCGAGCGCCGTGATGCGCTCGGCAACCACGTCGACCTGTTCGACCAGAAGAGCGGCGATCGAATCGAAGAGCTCGTGAAGCGCGATGAAGTTCATGCCCTTCACGTTCCAGTGCGCGTGCTTCACCTGGCTCTGCAGGTCGAGCGCGTCGGCCAGCGTCTCGTTGAGGAGTGTGACGAGCTGGACGCGGTCGCGCTCCGGGATGTCGATCTTGGTGATATGAAGAGCAGCCGTTTGCGTGGCATCGGTCGGCACGGTGTGATCCTTTCTCGGTCTGCAAGACTCCAAGGGTCGTTGTTTGCTCTTGGTTGTACCCGCCCGTGGGTACAATGAGCCATCATGGAAAAGCCACGTGAGGGCGTAGGACTGGGCGGCCGGCCGGATGCGCCAGAACCGGAACCGCTCGAGGATCCCTACGACGAGACGCTCGCCGAATCGTTTCCAGCCAGCGATCCGCCGCCCAGCACGCTGACGATCTAGTGTCCCCGCGCGGGCAGGCTTTCCCGCGGCCGGGGCGATAACTTGCCCCCGCTGTGGATCGCCCGTGGTACCGTTCCTATAACTTCGTCCTGGCCGGCATCTGCGTCCTCATCACGCTGGTGGGCGTGCTCTTCATCCACTCTGCCACGCTGCACGATCCAAGCGCGTCGAGCGAGGCCAAGAAACAGGGCCTCTATCTGATCGCCGGCATCGGCGTGATGATCGGCTTCTCCGCGATCGACTATCACTGGTGGAAGAAGGCGGCGCCGTATCTCTACGCGCTCAACTTGATTCTGCTGGGCATCGTGCTCGCCAAGGGGCAGTCGGCGTTGGGGGCCCAGCGCTGGATATCCCTCGGTCCGCTGGGCACCTTCCAGCCTTCGGAGTTCGCCAAGTTCTTCATGGCCGTCACGCTCGCGGCGATGCTCTCCGAGGAGCGCAAGTACGACAAGCTGCGGGATCTGGTCAATCCGCTCTTCACGCTGGCCTTCCCCGCCCTCTTGGTGGTGAAGCAGCCCGACCTCGGGACCACGCTCGTGTTGGGCGCCATCTTCACCACGCAGCTCTTCTTCGGGCTGGACAACCTGCGCGTCTTCGCCGTCTACCTGGCCGGGGTCGTCGCGACCGCGGCCTTTACGGTCGGCACGTCCTTCGTGCTCAAGCCTTTCCAGCGCGCTCGCCTGCTGGTTTTCCTCAACCCCAAGGCCGATCCGCAGGGCGCGGGCTGGAATCTCAATCAATCGAAGATTGCCGTGGGCGACGGCCAGCTCCTGGGGCGCGGCCTCTTCCACGGCTCGCAGACCCAGCTCAACTTCGTGCCCGAGCACTCGCGCGACTTCATCTTCACCGTTCTGGCCGAGGAGACGGGCTTTATCGGCGCGGCGGCGCTGCTCGCCGCCTACGCCGTCGTGCTCTGGGGCGGTATCGCCGCCGTGGCCAGCGCACGCGACAAGTTCGGCGTGCTGCTGGCCGCGGGCTTGGTGGCGATGTTCGCCTTCCACGTGATGGTCAACGTCGGGATGACCATCGGCATCATGCCGATCGCCGGCATCCCGCTCCCGTTCATGAGTTTCGGCGGCTCGGCGCTGATCACCAACTTCATGGCGATCGGCGTGCTGTTGAATATCTATCTCCAGCGCCACCGCCTGGTGTTCTAGCCTCGCACCCCACGCATCACGTCGCGAGGTGCTCGCGAATCGTGAATGCATGTTGCGAGGTGCTCGCGAAGGGGTTTCCGGAGCGAGCGGAGCCACGGATGGCGAGAGCGAGTGAGGCTTTGAGCGCGCCGAAGCGTGATGCGCAGGCGCGCGACCCCGGAGCCGAGCACCCCGTAACGTGCGACGTCGAGCCTCGCACCTCGCGGGGTGCTACTCCTTGATCACCGCCCACTTGCCGTCCTTGACTTCGGTCATGTGCAGCGACTCGATGGTGATCCCATTGTGGTCTTTGTTGGTAAGCTTGAAGAGCGCCGTCGTGCCGTGGTAGGGCTTCATCGTCTCCCATGCCTTGACGATCGAGGGTCCGTCGGTCTTTCCGCCGTTGGTCTGCGCCGCGAACTGGAACAGGTGCGCGGCGTCCCAAGCGAAGGAGGCGAAGTTGTTTGGCGGCGCCTTGAACTCGTTGCGGTAGAGGCTGATGAAGTGTTCCTGCACCGCATCGGGTGAGGTGGTGTTCAGATCGGTGTCCGAGTAGACGCCTTCAGCGTCCGGGCCGGCGACGCGGATGAAGTTCTGCGAGAGGATGCCCGTCGCGCCGATGATGTGCACCTTGAGCTTGAGCTGGCGAATCTGGCGCGTGGCGATCGCCGGTGCCTCGGAGGCGCCCCACAGGAAGACCGTGTCGGCGCCGCTCTGCTGGACCTTCAAGAGTTGCGGGGTGAGGTCGCTGGCCGTGGTCGGATATTGCTCCTCGTCGACTACCGTGAGGCCGTCCTGTTTCGCACGCTCGGCCAACAGCTTATGGCCGATCTGGCCGTAGGGGTTCTCGTCGTAGAGGATCGCGATCTTCTTGGCGCCCAGCCGGTCCTTGGCGAAGAGCGAGAGCTTCGCCGTCTCCAGCTCGTTGCGCGGCACCGACTGGAAGAGATAGGGCGCGATGCCGCGCTTGGTCTCCCAGAGCTGCGCCGTGGGCGTCATGAAGATCTCCGGGACCTGCGCCGCCTCGGCCACGCGGTAGGCCGCTTGGGTATTGGCGGTGAGCGTGCCGCCGATGATGCCGATCACATGCTGGGAGATCAACTGCGTGGCGAGCAGGGAGGAGACGTCGGGCTTCCCCTCGTCGTCCATGATGACGATCTTCACCGGGTGCCCGGCGATGCCGCCCGTCGCATTGATGTCGCGCTCGGCGGCCTGCAGCGCGTTGCGCTCAGGCTCGCCCAGCGGCGCGAACGGTCCCGAGATGGAGAGGATGGCGCCGATCGTCACCGGAGTCCCCGACGGCGCGGCGGCGCCTGCGGGGGAGATGGCGAGGGCTGCGGCGGCGATAGCCGCGAGCGTTGCAAGAAGACGAATCCGCATGAGGGAATGACTCCTTTCACTCGTGCGTTTACCAAAACGCCGATGAGGCGTGTGCTGTTTCCAGGGAGGACGGAACGACGCCTCTCCCTCGCGAAGCACCCGCGCTGTGGAGCGCTCCGTGTGATCGTCTTCGTCTTGCAGCTCGTGGTCGCCGGCCTGACCGTAGGCAGTGCCTACGCGCTCGTGGCGCTGGGCTATCACGTGATCCTGCGCGCCACGCGCGCGATCAATTTCTCGCAGGGCGAATTCGTGGTGCTCGGCGGCCTCGTCGCCTATACGATCGTGCACGTGCTGCACGCCTCGCCGTGGATCGGTTTGATCGGCGCAACGGCCGCAGGCTTCGCGCTGGGCTGGGTCTACGAGCGCATCGTGCTGCGCCCGGCGGCGCGCAACGGCGACATCGCCGTGATCATCGCCACCATTGGCTGCGTCTACATTCTGCTCTACGGCCATGCGTTGATCTGGGGCAGTCTTCCCCAGCCGTTGGCGCCTTTCACGGGGGCACAGGGGCAAGCGATCCATCCCGGCGGCGTGGCGATCCAGGAGCAGAGTCTGTGGGTCTTTGCGCTGCTCGCGCTGGCGTTCGCCGCGTTGTGGCTGCTCTTCGATCGCACGACCTTCGGCAAGGCGATCCGCGCCGCCGCCGTCAACCCCGTCGGGGCACAGCTCGTCGGCATCGACGTCAACGCGGCTCGCGCGGCGAGCGTAGGGATCGCAATCGCGCTGGCGGCCTTCGGCGGAACGCTGATCGGCCCCATCACGCTGGTCGGCGGGACGGCGGGGATCGCCATCGCCATCAAAGGATTCGTAGGTGCCGTCGCGGGCGGGCTCGACTCGCCGATGGGCTGTGCGGTCGGCGGATTGGCCGTCGGCGTGATCGAGAAGCTCCTGGCGGGGTGGCTGCCGTATCAGGCCGTCGATCCCGTCGTCTACGCGCTGCTGCTGCTCGTGCTCATCGTTCGTCCGCAGGGTCTGTTCGGGCGCAAGGATGCGGTGCGCGATTGATCGAGCGTCTGCGGCGCGACGTGCGCGCACTCCCCGTGATCGCCCTTGCGGTGATCGCGTACGGTATCGTAGCGCATGCATCGGCCTTCGCGCTCCAAGTGGGGACGTATGCGGGGATCTTCGCGACCGGCGCCATCGGGCTCTCGCTGCTGCTGGGCAACTCCGCGCAGATCTCGCTGGGTCAGGCGGGCTTTTTCGCGCTGGGTGCCTATGCGGTGGCGTGGCTCACCACTAGCGCGGGCTGGAGCTTCATCCCCGCGGCCGCGGTAGGCGTCGTCGCGGCGACCGTCGTGGGCCTGGGGGTCGGCCTCATCGCGCTGCGCTTCGCGGGGCACTACCTCGCGATGGCGACGCTGGCGTTTGGATTGATCGTCTACGGCGTCTTCAGTCAGCTCGACGCCTTCGGCGGCGTGAATGGGATCACGGACATCCCGCCTATCGACATCTTCGGGCACGCGCTCTCCAACGCGCACGCGTACTGGTTTGCGTGGCTGGCAGCGGCGCTCTGCGCGTGGGCCACGTGGAATCTGCTGCGCTCGCGTACGGGGCGCGCCTTCGCGGCGCTCTCAGGCGATCCGCTCGCCGCCGAGGTAGCCGGCGTCCCCGTGAAGCGCTATAAGCTCTTGGCCTTCGCGTATGCCGGCGCGCTGGCAGGGCTCTCGGGTGCGCTCTACGCCGGCTACTTGGGTCTCGTGATACCTGCGGCGATGGGCGTCCAGCTCTCGATCGACTTCCTGCTCATGGCCGTTCTCGGCGGCTCCGGCAACATCTCGGGGGCGTTGATCGGCGCGGCGCTGGTGGCCGGGCTCGACGTCGCGGGGCACACATGGGAGAATTGGCGGCTGGTTGCCTACGGCGTGCTGGTGGTCTGCGTCGTCATCTTCTTCCCAGGCGGGCTGGCGGGGATCTACGTGCGGCGCGGGCGCTCGAGGCGCGAGGCGGAGAGGGATGGATTCGCGCAGGCTGCCGCCGGCGCGGGTACGCATGCGGAGGCGCCGCGCGAACGCAGTGTACCGGCGGCGGCGCAGGGGGAGAGCCCGCTGCGCATCGAGCGCGTACGAAAGCGCTTCGGTGGTCTGGTGGCCGTGCACGACGTGAGCTTCACGCTTGAAGCGGGCCGGCTGACCTCGCTGATCGGGCCGAACGGCGCGGGGAAGACCACGCTCTTCAACGCCATCTCCGGCGTCAGCGCGCCCAGCGCGGGAGAGATCGTCATCAGAGGGCGTTCCGTCACGGGCTGGCCGGCACATCGCATCGTGGCGCTCGGCGTGGGACGCAGCTTTCAGAACGCTCGGCTCTTCGCCGATCTCACCGTGCTGGAGAACGTTGTGCTTGGCGCTTTCCGGCGCGAACGGTCGGGCTTCGTGGCCGATCTGCTGGCGCTGCGCTCCGCTCGGCACGACGAGCGTGAGGCGGTGGAGCGCGCACGCGCGACGCTGCGCGATCTCGGTTTGGAACGGCGCGCCGGCGTCTACGCGCGAGACCTCACCTTCGGCGAGCGCCGCCGCGTCGAGTTGGCACGCGCCGTCGTCTCCGACCCCTGGCTGCTGCTCTTGGACGAACCCGCTGCGGGGCTCAACGCCGCCGAGCGCGCGACGCTGCGCCGCGATGTGCTGGACCTGCGTTCGCACGGCGTGACGATGCTCTTGATCGAGCACGACATGCGCTTGGTGATGTCGATCAGCGATCGCGTGCTGGTGTTGAACTTCGGAGAGCTGATCGCCGACGGTACTCCGGAAACGGTGCGTAACGACCCTGCAGTGATCGCCGCGTATCTCGGCGACGAGCGGGCGGCCGGCGACATGAGGAGCGAGGCGTGAGCGTACCGCTGCTCGAGGTACGAGGCCTGTGTGCGGGCTACGGTGAGCTAGGCGTCCTGCACGGCGTCGACCTCCGCGTCGGCGCCGGTGAGATGGTCGCCGTGCTGGGCGCGAACGGCGCGGGGAAGACCACGCTGCTGCGCGCGATCTCGAAGGTGGAGGCGGCGCCGCGGGCGGGGAGCGTCGTCTTCGACGGTGTCGATCTGGCCTCGCTCGCTCCGCAGCGCATCGTGAGACTCGGGCTCTCGCAGATCCCAGAGGGGCGCCAGCTCTTCGGCGAGCTCTCCGTCGACGACAATCTGCGCCTGGGCGCCTACCGGCGTGGACGCACCGAACGAGACGAGAGCCTCCGCCGCGCGTACGCTCTTTTCCCGTCGCTAGCAACGCGGCGCGCCAACCCGGCCGCCTCGCTCTCCGGCGGCGAACAGCAGATGCTGGCGATTGGACGTGCGCTGATGGCACGACCGACGTTGCTGATGCTCGACGAGCCGTCCACGGGGCTGGCGCCGCGCGTCGTCGAGCAGATCTTCGCCATCCTCGCGCGGCTGCGATCCGAGGGAACGGGCATCCTGCTCGTGGAGCAGAATGCCTTCCTCGCGTTGCGCTACGCCGATCGCGCCTACGTGATGGCGGAGGGCGGCGTAGCACTCGAGGGGAGCGCGCGCGACCTCGCCGCCGATGAGAGCGTGCGGCGCATCTATCTGGGCGCCGCGCTCGACGAGGAACGTTGAGCAGACGAATGGGAGGTACTATGGACGATTCTTTTGTCTCGCGAAACCAGTTGCGGCTCACCTGCAAAGGTGCGCACGTGGTCGTGCATGCCGCCGAGAAGCACGCCGCGGCGATGAGCGTGCCGCAGTGCATCGCAGTCGTCGATCCCGGCGGCCACCTGCTGGCGTTCTCGCGCATGGACGGTGCGCGCATCGGCTCGATCGAGATCGCGCTGACCAAAGCGCGTACGGCGGCCACGCGCCTCCAGCGCTCGGGGGACGTCGGGGGAACCAGCGACTCCGGCAAAGTGAGCATCGCGCTGGCCTCGCAGTTGAATCTGACGGGCATGGCCGGCGGCATCCCCATCGTCGTCGAGGGCCAGGTCCTTGGCGCCGTAGGCGTCTCGTCGGGGAAGGCTGAGCAGGACGTCGAGGTGGGAGAGGCGGGCATCGCCGCGCTGTTGGACGGCTGAGCGTCTTGGTTACGCGCGGATGTGAAGAGGGGCGGCCACGGCCGCCCCTCTCGCGTGTTGCGTAGGTGTCCCGTGTTAGTGCGGGGCCCAGGGGTCGGTGGCGTAGGCCGCGCCTACGTTCACCGGCGGAATCGTCAGGCTGAACTTCTGGTCGATCGCCGCAATCCAGGTGTTGGCGACCAGCGCGTAGCCCGTGTTCGACGGATGGAGACCGTCGAAGCTGAAGATGCCGCCGCCGAACTGCGTGCTGCAGCACTTGGGTGGGTTGATCGGCACGGCGCCCACCTGGAAGAGCTGGTTGAAGGTTCCGTAGATGTCGACGAGCGCCGCACCCGTGGCCTGGGCATCGGCGGAGATCGCCGCGTTCAACGCTGTGAGCTGCTGCTCGGTGGCGGCGGCGATGGCGTCGGGGACGAAGTCGCCCGGAGCGAGCACCGGCGCCGTTTTCGGCAGACCGAGCGCGATCTTCTGCAGCCCGCTGGCGGTGATGTAGCCGTTGGCCCCCACGGCGTACGTCGATTGGAGCGACGCCTGGATGGCGGGCGTGACCGCCCCCGCGACCGGCGCCGGGACGCCGGCGCTGATCAGCGCCGCCTGCAGACCCGGCTGCGGGATGAAGGCCGGGGCCTTCAGCGGATCGAGCAGGTTGGCCACGGCCACCTTCGCCCCTGCCTGCTGCAGCTGCTGGATGATCGAGAGGATATCCGCCTGGAACTGCTGCGGCGAAGTCGGGTTCACTTGTCCCAGCGAGCCGATGAACTTCAACAGCTGGTTCTCACCGAACCAGACCGTGGCGAGCGTCGGGTGGAGCGAGACGGCCGCCTGCACCGCCGTCTTGCCGGGGAAGTTGCCCAGCACCGGATAGAAATTGAGGCTCTCCGAACCCAACAGCGTGGCCAGCATGTCGAGTTGCCCCTGCTGCGGGCTGGTGGGCGGCGGGATCGTGCACGCGCTCTGATACGGCCCCGTCATGAAGAGCGCTTCGTGCGCCATCATGCCCGGAACGGCGAGATCGAACGGCGTAACGCTGGGATTGGCGCGCGTCTGCAGCGCCGAGCTCAACGCAAAGGCGGCGGCGTTGTTCTGACTGCCGGCACCCGCGCACGGCTGCAGCGGGTAGCTCGTGAACTGCGTGGGCGTTGCCCCGGGGATGATCATCGCCCCCAGCGGAGCGCCCGCGATCAGTGGCAACGGCGCATTCTGCGCGGGAGCGCTGTTGGCCGAGGCCCACAGTTGGGCCCACCATCCAGCCTCCTGCGTGGGCGGGAGCGCGGGGAAGAGCGAGCCGGTGACGGGCACGGGCGCGCCGAGCAGCGCGCCGGATTGCTCTCCGGCGGTGAGGCTGTCACCCAGGCCCACGATGTTGGTGGTCGCGGGCGAGCCCGCGGGCGGCGTCAGCGGGGAGTAGGCGGTGTTCGCCGTTCCGCCGCCGCCGCCGCAGGCACTGAGCGCGAACGCGAGCGCTGCGGCCGAGGCCAGGGAGAGTGTAGGACGCAACTTCATCTTTGAGAGCCTCCCTGGTTAGAACGGCAGCACGCTAGGCGTGCCGATGCCGAACTGGAGCTGAATCTGAGTCGCGTGGAGACCACCCGCGGTGATCGCCTGGTTCGTGCACGATGGTACGATCTGCTGGCAGTAGATGCCGGTGAGTCCGTACGGCTTGTAGTTGGACGGACCGCCGGAGTTGAGCACGGCCTGTACGAACGTGTTGCGCGTCAGGCGATGCGAGATTCCCAAGAAATACGCGTTGAGATGCTGTGCGTAGACGTCGGCAGGCAGATAGTCGCGCGACGACTGCGGCTCGAAGAAGATCGTCGTGCGGTCGGTTGGGCGATACTCCAGGTAGAGAATCGAGTAGAACTGCGCCTTGTTCTCTTGATTGAGGCCTGCCCGGTGCACCAGCCACGACGGAGCCACCGTGAACGTGCCGAACATCTTCGGCGTCGAGAGGAACGGCACCGTCACGGCAAGCGCCTGCACCTGCGCCGTGCGGGCCTGGATCTGCAGCGGGAAACCGTTGGCCTCCACGGTCTGCGTATCGTTGGGGCCGCCGATCATCGAGGTACGGCTGACGTACGTCGGCGTGATCACGATCGGCAGCTTGTGGGCGATCGTGACGAGATGCTCCAGCATCAACAGCGTGAACTTGTCCTTGGTCGCGACGTCGATGCCGGCCTGCGAGAGGTCTTGCGTGCCGATGGGGTTGGCTACGCCCTGCACGTAGACGGGTACCACGCCGTTGTTGAAGCCCAGTGGGTAGTGCTGGACTTCGTAGTATGCAGCTTCGGCGCGCAGCGTCGGCGAGAACCCGTAGGCGAACATCGCGTCGAATCCGCCTGGAAGCTTGTCGCTCGCGCCCGTGTTCCCAAGAGACCATGCCGCCGAGAAATCGGCCATATACGTCCAGCCGATGGGGAGCCCGGTCTGAGCGGGTGCCTTAGCGGGCTGCTGGATGGGCGGAACCTGCGCGACGTCGGCATCGTGCTGTTTCCGTTCGCGGATAGCGGTCTTGATCGCGCTATTGGCTGAGGGAACGAGCTGACTGCCGAGGACCGATCCCATGCCGGGATCGGCGGCGGCCGGGAGGGCCGCACAGAGGACGCCCAACAGCGCGAGTGGGGCTGTCCGGCCGAGGAACCTTCGTAGCATGCTGCACTCTCTCCAAGGCGGAAAGGCGATCGCGCCCAGCCTGGAGGGCTGGACGAGATCGTGGTATGGCTTGGCCGTACAGCAGTCTAGCGGATAATCCTTTTACAAATGGGCGACCAGGGTCGCTTCCCGTTCCTTATTTGACGAGGAAACCGGTATTTCTGGCGGCGCGCCGGTAGATCCAAGCGCCGTCGCGCAGCTCGTAGAAGTAGACGTTCGGCTCCAAGGGGTCGCCCTGGGGCGTGAAGCGGAAGCTGCCTACGACCGTATCGAAAGCGCCTTGGGCGATCGCCGTGCGCAGCGTCGAGCGGCTCCCGCCCCCCGTGTTCTTCACGGCCTGGGCGATGATCTGCGCGGCGGCGTAGCAGAAAGCGGCGATGGGCGTCATAGCGCCGTAGCGCGCCCGGTAGGCGTCGGCGTCGAAGCGCACTTGGGGCGCCAGCGCCAGCGGCGGCATCGAGGTCGAGGCCACCATCCCCTCGGCTTGCTTGGCGTAGCTCTTCACGGTCGTCTCGTTCCAGAAGCCTTGCGAGGCGGCGAAGAGCCCCGTGTACCCCGCCGCGCGCAGCGCGCCCAACAACGGCCCTAAGCGCTCGCTGACGCCGGCGAAATAGACGGCGTGCGGAGAGTGCTCGGCCACCGCCGCGACCGCGGCGCTCCAGTCGGGCTTCTCGAGATCGACCACGACCTGACTGGCCGAGGCCCCCTTCGCTGCGTTGAACTCTTGAAGAAAGCCGGCGGCAACGGCGGGACCGTAGGAGGCGGGCTGAGAGATGACGACTGCGGAGCTCACCTTGAGGACATTGACTGCGTCGAGAGCGCCGAGCTGACCTTCGACGGTATCCTTGGTGGGCAGACGAAAGACGATGTCGTAGTTCTTGGCCGTCACGTCGTCGGCCGTCGTCGTAGGCACGAGCAGCGGCAGGCGGTTCTGGTAGTACCTCTGGAGCGCGAACTCGGTGGTGTCGGCGCGCAGGTGACCGATCGCCGCGCTGATGTCGTCACCGGCCGCGAACTGAGCGACCTGTTGCGCGACGCCGATGTCGTCGATATCATCGTAGGTGCGAAACTGTACGGCGCGCTGGAAGATGCTCGTCCCGCGGTTGGCTTCGTCGAAGGCTTGGCGCACGCCGTTGGCCATCTGCTCGCCCAAGCTGCGGTCGGGTCCGGTGAAGGGGCCCATGAGGCCTATCTGTATAGGGTTGGTAAGCGGTGAGGTACCGCCTTGAAAGACTTGGGCGGAGGCGGGGCGCGCGGCGGCGGCGTACAGGCCGGCGGCGAGCGATCCGGTGAGAAATCGGCGGCGATCGATCATGCGATGTACCCTGCCAGCGATGCGGCGAGAACGACGAGTGAGAAGAGCATATTGGCTTTGAAGATTCGGTCGTTCATCAGAAGGACGTTGCTCGAGCGCAGCTCGCGCGCCTCGTACGCGATCAGTACTGCGCCGGCCGCCACGGAGAGGTACCACCACGGCCCGCTGCCCGCGGTCAGTCCTACCAGCGCCAAGAGCGCTGTGGTCGCTCCGTGGAGGAGCAACGTCGCCGTGCGCGTCGCGTGCTCGCCGAAAGCGGCAGGGAACGAGTGGATGCGGTTGCGCCGATCCGCTTCGATATCCATCAACGAGTAGGGTAGGTCGAAGCCGGCTACCCAGAGCAGCACGGCGAGGAAGAGCAAACCCGCCGGCGGCGCCACCGCCGCCGCCACGCCGACGTAGGCACCTAGCGGTGCCAGCGCGTCGACGGCGCCCAGCATGAGGTGCGCCCCCCAGGTGAAGCGCTTGAAGAGCGGGTAGGTGAGCACGCCTACGGCGGCCACCGGGAGCAGCTTGACGCACAGCGGGTTGAGCTGCCAGGCGGCGACGATCAGCAACGCGAGGCCGCCGGCGATCGCCCCCCACATCACCGCGGGGCGCAGCCGTCCGCTGGCCAGGGGACGGTTCTTCGTGCGCGGGGTGATGCGGTCGATGTCGCGGTCGATGATGCGGTTGGCGGCCATCGCTACGGTGCGCGCGCCGAACATGGCGACGGTTATCCAGAGAATCTGGAGTAGCGTGGGGTGGCCGCGGCCCGCGATGACCGCGCCGACGTAGGCGAAGGGAAGCGCGAAGAGCGTATGCGAGATGCGGATGTCCTGGAGAAAGAGCTTGGTCTGCTCTCCCAGGGTCGTCGCAGTGCGGCTGGCCATCAAGGGCGGTATGTTGTCGCTTCCCTGCATGGGAACCTGGTGAAGAGCTGAAGGTCCCTGCGCACGACCGCGCGCATACCCGGCATCGTGAGACCGTTTGCAGCGCTCTTCGCAGCCTCGCTCGCCGCCGTCTTCCTCTGCCTGCACGGTGGGGCGGCGTACGCCGCCGGGCCGGAGAGCTACGCGGAGTTCACCAAGGGCGCGGAGCAGCAGCACGGACTGCTCACCGTGTGGCGCAAGCATGGCGATGTCTACCTGGAGATCGCGCCCGATCAGCTTGGCCAGGACTTCATCGAGGCGGCCGTTCCCGTCAATGGCCTCGGCGGTTTCGCCATCTTTCCCGGTTATGTTTACTTGGCGCCGGCGCGCATCATGCGCTTCACCAAGGCTGACGACAAGATCGTGATCACCTGGCCGAACACGATCTACGACGCGAAAAATCCGTCGGCGGCGCTGGCCGCGGCAACGACCTATGCGCAGTCGGTCGTTGCGCTGTCCCCCGTCGTCGCGGTCGACAAGGCCGATGGGCACATCGTCTTCGATGCCAAGCCGTTCCTGGGAGACGTCTCCGCCGTAGCCGGTACGCTGGAGGAGAGCCTGGGCAGCAAGAACCCGCTCGACGCCTACCGCCTCGACGCCGCACGCGGCTACTTTGGGAAGACGGAGGCATTCCCTGAGAACGTGGTGATCGAGGCGGCACAGACGTTTACCAGCGCGCAGCCGAAGGTCATCGACAACGTTCCCGACCCGCGCAGCATTCAGCTCAAGATCGACTACAATATCGCGCGCGCCCCCGATGTCGCGGACTATCGGCCGCGCCTCGCCGACTCGCGGGTGGGCTTCTGGAGCATCACGCGCCTCTCGTACGGAGACTACGCCGCGCGCGACAATCGCGAGCGCTTCATCATGCGTTGGAACGTGCAGCCCAGCGACCCGGCCAAACCGATCTCACCGGCGAAGGATCCGCTGGTCTACTACCTGAGCCGCACGATACCGCCGGAGTACCGCCAGACGGTTCGCGACGCGCTGCTCAGTTGGAACGCGGCTTTCGAGAAGATCGGCATGAGCGGCGCCGTCGAGGTGCGTGATCAGCCCGACGACCCCGACTGGAGCCCCGATGACATCCGCTACAACGTGGTGCGCTGGGTGACCGGCTCAAACGTTCAGTTCGGCGCGGAGGCTGAGGTGGTCTACGATCCGCGGACCGGCCAGGAGATCAACGTCGGGGTACTGCTCGACGGCAACGACCTGCGCTTCGTCAACAACGTAAGCGATTTCGAGGTTCAGCCGCTGCGCTCGGTATCGCCGCGCCGCGAGCCGGAGATGAGCTTCGGCGAGCAGATGCGCCTGCAGGGCGCCTTCGCGATGGACGCGCTCCAAGCCATGGGAAGCGACGTCGACGCCGCCTTCGCGCAGAAATTCCGCGAACAGGCGCTGCGAGCGATCGTTCTCCACGAGTCGGGGCACGACTTCGGCCTCAACCACAACTTCATCGGCTCCGAGGCCTACAGCGCGGCGCAGATCCGCAGCAAAGCCTTCACGCAGACCAACGGCATCGCCTCCAGCGTGATGGAGTACGCGCCGGTGAACCTCTGGCCGAAGGGCACCTCCAGCGGAGACTACTTCCAGGAGGTGTTGGGGCCGTACGACTACCACGCCATCCAGTACGGCTACGCTACGATTCCCGATGCCAAGTCACCCGAGGACGAGAAGCCCGCGCTGGAGAGACTCGCTGCGCACTGGGCCGATCCGCGCTTCCGGTTCGCGGGCGACGAAGACAGTAACTTCACCGGCGGCCATGCCGTGGACCCGCGAGTCAACATCGAGGATCTCACGGACGATCCGCTCTCGTGGTGCGCGACGCAGCTCTCGCTCACCCGCGATCTGCTGAAGCGTCTCGACGCGCGCGAGCCGCGCTACGGTCAGCCCTACGAGGTGGCGCGCCAGGCGTTCGGCACACTGCTGGGCCACGAGCGCTACTGTCTGGAGATTCCCGAGCACTACATCGGTGGTGCCTATCTCTCACGCTCACACAAGGGCGACCCCGGCGAGACGGTGCCGTTCCAGCCACTCTCGCGTGCGCTGGAGCGGCGCGCCTTCGCGATGCTCGACCGCTACCTGTTCTCAGAGAGGGCCTGGACGTTCTCTCCGAAGCTCCTGAACACGCTCACCTACTCCGAGTGGAATAATTGGACCGAGGGCGCCTGGGCCTACGATCCGCCGGCGCGCCACGACGTGCCGGTGACGCAGATCGCCGCGAGCTATCAGGAGCGCGCGACGGCGATGCTCTTCGACCCGTCGATGCTCGCGCGGCTCGACCAGATCACGCTCAACGCCTCTCCCGGCGCGACGATGGACCTTTCCGACCTCTTCACGTGGATGCAGCGCAGCGTCTACGGCGAGCTGAAGGATCGCCATCTTTCGACGATCGGACTCGTACGGCGCAACCTCCAGCAGCGCTACACTCACCGTCTCGCCGAGTTCGCGCTGAGTGCCCCCGACGGGACTCCCAGCGACGCCGTGGCACTGGCGAGGATGGAGCTGACCTCGCTGGGCGGCGATCTCCATCACGCGCTCGGTTCGCGCTCGCTCGACACGATGACGCGCGCCCATCTGCTCGACCTCGCCTCCGTCGTGCACGAGGCGCTGGGCGCCCATACGGTGATTCCCGAACACTAACGTCGGGGGGGGCGCTGGCCGCTCCAGTCGTCGGCGACGCCGCGTTCCAACACCCCCTCCAGTCCGTATTCATGCCAACGCCGGTCGACTATCGCCTTGGTTTCCTCGTCCATCACGATGTCCGGCGGCCACTCGCGCGCGTAGCCTTCGTCGGCCGCCTTGCGCGTGGCATCGATGCCGATCTTATGCCCCAGCGCCGGCGTGTACGAGGAGCTGTGATCGAGATCGTCCACCGGCCCGGGCACGATCATCAGATCGCGCGACGCATCGACGTTGTTGAGGGCGAACCATGCCGCCTGACGCACGTTCTGCACATCGACGTCGGCGTCCACGATCAGCAGGGCACGAGTGAGCATCATCATGTGACCCAAGCCCCACAGCGCGTTCATCACCTTGAAGGCGTGGCCGGGATACTGCTTGCGGATGGAGACGATCGCGAGGTTGTGGAAGCCGCCCTCCACGGGCAGGTTCATGTCCACCACTTCGGGGAGCACCATCTGCAGAATCGGTAGGAAGATGCGCTCCGTGGCCTTGCCCAGCCACGCGTCCTCCATCGGCGGCTTTCCCACCAGCGTCGCCGCGAAGATCGGCAGTGCGCGGTGAGTGATCGCCTCGATATGGAACGTGGGGTACGTGTCGGCGAGGCTGTAGACGCCGGTGTGGTCGCCGAAGGGTCCCTCCGTGCGCAGGTCGGTGTTGTCGACGTACCCTTCCAGCACGAACTCGGCGTCGGCCGGTACGAGGATGTCGTTGGTCAACGACCGGACCATGCGCACCGGCGAGCCTTGCAGAAAACCCGCCAGCGCCATTTCGTCGACGATCGGCGGCAACGGCGCCGTGGCGGCGTAGGTCACCGCCGGCGAGGCGCCCACGGCCACCGAGACGGGGACTCGCTCGCCCCACGTGCGCGCGTGCGAGCGCCCCTGCTTATGGCGTTGCCAGTGCATACCCGTGGTGCGCGCGTCGTAGACCTGCATGCGATACATGCCGCAGTTCTGCTGTCCGGTTTGCGCGTCGCGCGTGAAGACCAGCGGCAGCGTGATGAACGGGCCGCCGTCAAGCGGCCAGGTGGTGAGAATGGGGAGCTTGGTGAGATCGGGCTCATCCATGCGAATATCTTGGCAGGAGCCGCCCGCAGCCTTGCGCGGGATGGCGTTGGCCAACGGGGCGAGGGAGAGCAGTTTCGTGAACGCTCCGCCCCAGGACTTCGGCAGTTGAAGATCGAGCGCGTTGCGCACGCGAAAACTCACGGCCTCGAGGGAATCGGCGCCGAAGGCCATGGCCATGCGCCGCTCCGTTCCGAATTGGTTGATGAGGAGCGGGAATGTTGAGCCGCGAACATTGGTAAAGAGGAGTGCGGGTCCGCCGGCTTTCATGATGCGGTCGGCGATCTCGGCGACTTCGAGATGGGGATCGACGGGGGCCGTGATCTCCACGAGTTCACCGGCCGTCCGGAGCGCGCGGACGAAGGTACCGAGGGAGTCGTACAAGATGACCTCTTCGTGCGGAACTCGAGTGCTGGGGAAAGCGTTACCACAACAGTTAGGGGCGGCCCTACTCCACTGTCGCCGGAGGCCGGACCCGCCGCTGTGAAGGAGAGATAGAGTAGTGAAGCGACCGATCCTTGCTGCCGCCCTTGCCGGCGCACTTACGCTCGGGGCTCTTGGCGGGGCGTCCGCGGCCAGTCTGCTCGACAAGGTGCTCCTGGGCGCCGGGGGTGTGTTGGCCGTCAAGGCCGTCGCCGCCCCGTTGAACAACTTCATCAACAACTTGATGGCCGCGAATCACGTAGCCAATCGCGATCACACGAAGGTCGTCCCCATCGTGACGGTAGGCTCGAACACCTACGTCGGCGCCGCCCAAGTCTCGGGCCCGACCTACAACGTCAACCGCGTACAGGCGGTCGGAGCCTTCAAGGGCGACTGGAACAACGGCGTCTGGAGCGTCAACGCCTTGATTCCGATCGACAACTTGAACGTGCTCAGGGGCTTCCACCGCGTCTACGGCACCGGTGTCGACGCCATCGTCAACGCCAAGCTCTGAGCCGCGAGCATCGCGTGGCGCACCCCTCGCTCCGGGACCGCGTTACCGCACATCGTGTGCGGCACGCTCTCGTTCCGCTCGCTTCCGGCCCTCCAGGCCTCGCTCGCTCCAGAGAGTCCCTGCGCGAGGAATGCGCCACGCTCGCTCGCTGACGCGGGTGCGCAGCGTCTAGCCGGCGTCACGTCAGCGGCTGGGCGTGCGACCGTCTCTCCCAAGGGGGCTCTGAGGCGCGCGCGGAGGCGGGATGCCGAGAGCGCGCGCGAAGGCAGTAGGAGCGGTGCAGGATAGCACCGCGACGCGCGGCCCCTTGGGAGAGACGTCGCACGCCGCACCGCGGGCACGGACGACACGCTATCGCAAGACGTCGATCTCGTCGGCGTTGAGCGAGCCGTCGGCTTGCGACTGGCCGCGCACGCGCACCTTCATACCGTTCTGCAGCGTGGTGCCGGTTGGATTGATGACGGTGCCTTGGTGGAGATGCACCTGGCGGTACGTGGAGCCGCTGGTCGTCACCTGGAGGTCGAAGCGGCGGAAGTAGGTCACCGTTCCGGTGATGTCGTTCTGGTGATTGAGAATCGCTTGCTGAAGATTGAGCGTGAAGCCCTGCACGGCTTGGTTGATGATCTCCTTGAGCACGTCGGCGCTGGGGAGCGTGACCCCCGCCGGTGTGGCGGTGGGTGCCGGTGAAGGCTCCGGCGTGGGCTGAGCGAGAGCGGGGTTGCCTGCGGCGAGCAAGGCGGCGGCCAGCGCGAGCGCTGGAGCGATACGGTGCATCATGTGTCGAGAACGCGTGTAGCGTGTTCGGCGTTTCGCAGGGAGCGCTCGTTCGCCTTGCTAAAGCGGCCGCGTCTGGCTGTAGAGAAACGTTTCGAAGCCTTCGCTGCGATAGAGCGCGAGGGCCGTGGCGTTGTGTGGGGCTACGGAGAGCTGGACTCGCGCGTGGCCGGATCGGCGCCCCCACCGGTAGGCCTGGCGCAGGAGGCGGCGGCCCGTGCCGTGGCCGCGCGCTCTGCGCGTTACGTAAAGCGTGAGGACGACCGTATAGCGCTCGAGCGAGCAAGGGTCGCCGCGCTCCTCCAGCCAGACGTGGCCCGCGTAGCCTAACTCGTCCTCGGCGATGAAGAGGGCGCGGCGCGCCGCCCCGTCGGCGCGCAGGCGCAGATCGAAGCGGCGCGCACGCGCCTTGAACGTGGATACGGGGATGGCCGGAACGTAACGCGGCGCGAAGGAGAGCCAAGCGGCCTCGGCGTTCCCCCGCGCCACGTGGCGCCAATCGCTCTCGCGACCGGCGCGGATTCGCATTGGTCTTACGGCCTACTAGCCACGGCGGCGGCCGCCACCGCTTCCCGAGTGCTCGCGGCGCCCGCCACCACCACCGCGCTGGCTGGGCGGCGGGCCGACTTCCACGCTCTCGTCGATCGAGCCGTCGGCCAGGACGCCCTTGCGAGTGAGATTGATGCGGTTCTGCGCGTCGATCTCGATCACTTTGACCATGATCTCATCGCCGATGTTGACTTCATCCTCAACGCGCTCTACGCGCGAGGGTGAGAGCTGGCTGATGTGCACCAGGCCTTCCTTGCCCGGCAGAATCTGCACGAAGGCGCCGAAGTTCATGATGCGCGTGACGGTACCGAGGTAAACCTCGCCCGCCTTTATTTCCTTGGTCAGACTCTCGATGATCTTTTTGGCCTTCGCCGCCGATTCGCCGTCCGGCGAGGCGATGAAGATGCGACCGTCGTTCTCGATGTCGATCTTGACGCCCGTCTCCGCGGTGATCTTGTTGATCATCTTGCCGCCGGGTCCGATGACGTCCTTGATCTTGTCGGGATTGATCTGAACGATGATCATCCGCGGCGCCCACGCGGAGAGGTCCTCATGGGGGCTGGAGATCGTCTCCTTGAGCTTGCCGATGATGAACTTACGCCCGGCGTTGGCCTGCTCGAGCGCCTTGCGCATGATCTCGAGCGTGATGCCCGAAACCTTGATGTCCATCTGGATCGCCGTGATCCCGTCCTCGGTACCTGCTACCTTGAAGTCCATCTCGCCCAAGGCGTCTTCGAGGCCCTGGATATCGGTCAGCACGCGCCAGTCCTTGCCATGCAGGATCAGGCCCATAGCCACCCCGCCGACGTGCTTCTTGATCGGCACACCCGCGTCCATCAGCGAGAGCGTGGAGCCGCAGACGCTGCCCATGGACGACGAGCCGTTGGACTCGAGCGTCTCCGACATGAGGCGCAGCGTGTAGGGGAACTCGTCGATCGACGGCAGCACCGGCTCCAGCGCGCGCTCCGCGAGGTGGCCGTGGCCGATCTCACGGCGTCCGGGGCCGCGCATCGGGCGCGTCTCGCCTACCGAGTATGGCGGGAAGTTGTAGAAGTGCATGTAGCGCTTGCCCTCGACATCCACGATCGTGTCGAGGCGCTGTGCGTCGCTCTTGCTGCCCAGCGTACAGATGGTCATGACCTGCGTCTGACCGCGGGTGAAGACGCCCGAGCCATGGACGCGCGGCAGGTAGCCGACCTTGCACCAGATGGGGCGGATCTCGTCGGGCTTGCGGCCGTCTGGGCGCAGGCCCTCGTCGACCACCATCGTGCGCAGCTCGCCCTCTTCCATCGCCTTGATGATGCGGTCGAAGTCCTTGCTGCTCTCGAGGAGGATTTTGAGCTCGTCGTAGTGCTTGGGCTTCTTGGCCTCGAGACGCTCGAGCGCGGCTTGCTTGGAGATGGCATCGAATGCTGCGTTGCGCTCCTGCTTGTCGACCACGCGCATGGCCTTGGCAACGTCCTTGGCGAACGTCTTGCGGACCCAGGTGTCGAGATCTTCGTTGGGCAGGAAGAGCGTGAACTCGCGCTTGGGCTTGCCGACCTTCTTCGCCAGCCCGTCGATCAGCGCGATGATCTCCTTGATGTGTTTGTGGCCGAACTCGACAGCGCCGAGGATCTGCTCCTCGCTGATCTCCTTGCCGCCGCCCTCCACCATCATCACGGCATCTTTGGTGCCGGCGACGACGATGTCCATCAGACCCTCTTCGATCTGAGCGATCGTGGGGTTGACGACGTATTCGCCGTCCACATACCCGACGCGCAGACCGGCGACGGTGTGCGGGAAGGGGATGTCGGAGAATGCGAGCGCGGCACCGGCTGCCACCTGACCCAGCACGTCGGAGTCGACCTGCGGATCGTTGGCGAGCACGGTGACGATCACTTGGATCTCGTTGCGGAAGCCGTCGGGAAAGAGCGGGCGGATCGGACGATCGATCTGACGCGCGCTCAGGATCGCGTGTTCGGTGGGGCGCCCCTCGCGCTTGATGTAGCCGCCGGGAATCTTGCCGGCGGAGTACATGCGCTCTTCGTAATCTACGGTGAGGGGGAAGAAGTCGATACCCTCGCGGGGGTTGTTGGAGGCGGTGACGGCGGCCAGGACGACGTTGTCGCCGAAGCGCACGAGCGCGCTTCCCCCGGCCTGCTTGGCAAGCTCACCAGTCTCGATGGTAAGCTTGCGCCCGCCCAGGTCCATGGAGACGGACAAGGGTTCAGACACGAAATTCTCCTACTGCGGTGCCGGGCCACGCCCGGCATGATGCGATTGCGTTTGGTTCAAACGGGGCGCGCTTCGACGCGCGGGCATAAAGCCCTTGGCGGAGGCGCCCCGCGACCCGTGCGCTAGCGGCGCAGACCCAGCTCGGCGATCAGCGAGCGGTACTTCTCGAGATTGGTGTGCTGCAGGTAGTTGAGCAGGCGGCGGCGCTGGCCCACTTGCATGAGCAGACCACGGCGGCTGTGATGATCCTTCTTGTGGATCTTCAGATGCTCGTTGAGGTGGTTGATGGAGTCGGTCAGCATCGCGATCTGAACGGAGGCGGAACCCGTGTCCGTCGCCGATGCGCCAAACTTCTCGACGATCTCGTGCTTACGCTCTTTGGTCAGCGGCACTCTGGTATGCTCCTCATTCAAGGATAGGCTCGCTTCGGCTCCAGGCCTCCCGCGCAAGCGCGCAGCGGGTTGTCCGGGCCGGCGACCGTAGCAGTATAGCCGTTCAGGCCTCGCCGCGCAAGGCCCGGCGCAGCGCTTCGGCGAGAGCCTCCAGCGCCGGGGTGGACTCACCGAGAGCTTGAAGATCGGCCAAGGCCTCGCGTGCCGCCTGCGGGGGAAGGGCATCCAGGACGATGGTTCCCTCCAAGGCATGATCGAATTGCTCGATGGCGCGCTTTGCCATATTCGCTTGGCCGAACGAATACGCATGGTGGGCTGCATTGCCGAGCGTTTTCTGCTCGTTCTCGAGCCATCGGCGGTATGCGTTGAGCATCGTGGGGGATGCATTCCGCGTAGGGCCGTGTCAGCCTGCGGCGAAAACGTGGCCTGTATGTCTGGGTATGTGCGCGTCGCGGCCGTTGACGACCTCCCCGAGGGCGAGGGGATGGCGGTGAAAGTCGGGGGGCGGTCGGTCGCCCTCTTCCACACGGACAGCGGCTGGTTCGCGCTCGACGACACCTGCCCCCACCAGGGCATGCCTCTCTCGGAGGGCTGGCTCGACGGGGAGACCGTTACCTGCGCGTGGCACGCCTGGAACTTCGACCTGAGGACGGGGGCCATGGCGCTCGGCGCAGTTGAAGGTGTTGCCGCTTACGACGTGCGAGTGGATGGGGGAGACGTACTCGTTGCATCGCGCCAGGCGCGGCCGAGCGGCGCATCCGCCGGGAAGGACTTGCCCACCGGGCATCGGTAAGAGAGGCGGCTGCGTCGCCAGGACCGAGTCCGGTGGCGTTCGTCATCTTAGAGGAGGGGGCAATCGGAGTGCAAGGGATGGTTGGAAAGCACGTGGCCGTCTTGGTCGGCGACGGGTTCGAGGAGATCGAGGTGACCGAGCCCAAGCGCGCGCTCGAAGAGGCTGGGGCCACGGTGACCATCGTGGGGCCGAACGAGGAGTCGAAGAGCCGCGGTCTGCGCGGCCGGCGAGGCCTCGAGGCCGCCGGGACCCTGCAAGCCGATGTCGCCGTCGATGAAGTCGCAGCGCAGGACTTCGATGCCGCGCTCGTGCCCGGCGGTGTGAGTCCGGACCGCATCCGCACCCACAAGGGTATCCTCAAGCTGGTGAAGGAGCTGGACAACGAGCGCAAGCCGATCGCCACAATCGGCCACGGTGCGCAGGTGCTCATCTCGGCGCAGATTGTGCGTGGCCGAACCCTCACGGGCGCGCCCTCGATCGCCGATGATATCCGCAACGCTGGGGGTCTCTACCGCGACCAGCCGGCGGTCCAAGAGGGAAACTGGGTAACCTGTCGCAGCGCGAACGACCTCGACCACTTCGAGCGCGCCTTCCTGGAGAAGCTGGCGCAGTTCCAAGGGCAGCCGCTCATGTAATGCCCCGCCCGAAGCCATCGAAAGCATGGGCCCTTAGCCTGAGCACTGTAGCGAATCAGCGCCGTTGCAGCTAATATAGGGCATATACGCTCCAGAAATCCTTGTGAATTTTGCCGCATATATGCTACAATATCCGTGACATGAGGCTTATTAGCAACGTTTCTGATATCGGGGCGGTGCTACGGGACCGACGCAAGGAACTCGGTAAGAGCGCCGCTGCCGTGTCCGAGGCGCTAGGCATCCCGCGCTCGACGCTCGCTCGGGTGGAGTCTGGGCGAACGAGCCCAAGTTGGGGGCTCGTGCTCGGGTTGAGCCAGGCACTCGACCTGCAACCAGTCTTAGTCCCGCGCGAGCGGATGACTGCGGTAGAGACCGTGGTCAAAATGAGTGACGCTCCCGAAACTCCGCCGCTGGCCGGCGAAGAGTGGTAGCCGTGGCTAACCCAACGGCGCTGCAGATCTATCTCCGCGAAATACTTGTGGGCAGTATCGTAGCGCTGCGCGGTCGCGAGACGGTGTTCACGTTCGACGACACCTACGTAGAGAACGACGAGCGCCCGACGTTGACGCAAGGGTTTATCGACGCTTACGGTCGCCTACGCGTCCGCCCCGGTCGCGTGGGCCGCATCATTCCGTTCTTCGCGAATCTCTTGCCCGAAGGTGATCTGCGCGCATACATCAGTGAACGCGCGGGCATCGATCGGCGCGATGACCTGGCGTTGCTTTGGCTGACGGGGAGCGACTTGCCGGGTGCCGTTACCGCTCGGGATCCGGAAGGCCGTCCGGTGCCTCCGGTGACTGCCGGAGGTCCGGAAATTACGCCTCCCGCCGATCGTCTCTTTCGGTTTTCGCTCGCGGGCGTTCAACTGAAGTTCAGTGCGATGCACAACGCGACTGGAGGCCTAACGATTCCCGTGTCCGGACGCGGCGGTGACTACATCGTGAAGCTGCCCTCGACACATTTCCAGCGCGTGCCGGAAAACGAACATGAGATCATGCGATTCGCCGCGGACGTCGGCCTCGATGTTCCGAAATGCCGCCTTGTCGATCTCGACGAGATAGACGGATTGCCTACGGATATTCCACCGATGACCGAAACCAAGGCGTTCGTCATTCGCCGCTTCGATCGTAACGACGGCGAAGATCGACTTCACATTGAAGACTTTAATCAGGTCTATCGCCAGTATCCGAGCAACAAGTACGACAATCACGATTATAACGAAATGGCCCGGGACATTTACCGATGGATGGGGCTCGAGGCGATGCAGGACTTCGTCCACCGCCTCGTGTTTTCCATGGCTACGGGAAACACAGATATGCACCTGAAGAATTGGTCGCTTATCTATCGCGATACGCGTGCGCCTGCGCTTGCGCCGGTGTACGACTACCTCTGCACGAGTGCGTACGCGATATCTGGGCGCAACGAGTTAGCCTTGAGCCTCGGCGGAGTGAAGGCGTTTTCAATGATCGACGATGACACGTTTGATCGCTTCGCGAAACGTGCGGATGTATCGTCGCGCATTGTCCTTACGGCCGCGCATGAAATGCGCGAGCGCATCCTCGATGCGTGGCCACAGTTGCGTGCGCGTCTAGGCGATGAGTTGCCGTTTGTTTACGAGAGGGTCGATCATCTGCTCGCGTCCATCCCATTCTTCAGAAAGACGCGCGCGCACGGGGCGCCTGCCGAGGCGCGCGCGCATGAAGAAGTGATCTAGGGCAGGCTGCACCGCCTGCTGGAGCCGTAGTACTCGAAGGCGGCGAGGTGCTCGCCTAGCCGGCGCAATGAGTAGTAGAGCAGGATGGCCGTGAGCGCGAGCGTCGCCGGCGCGGCGTAGGGTGCGGGGAGCGTTGCCGCCGTGCCGATCAACAGGGCCACCAGCGCGCAGGGGATGGCCAACAGCGGGCTGAGCGCCGCTGGCATGCGCAGGTCCCACGCCAAGGTCAACGGCGTGCAGATGGCCATCGAGGCGAGGCCGATGAAGAGCAGCGCAAGCGCGGCGGCGGGGCTTGGGCGGAGCTCGAAGAGCGAGGCGGCATAGGCTGCGGCCACGACGGGCACCGCACGCAGCGCGGCGGCCAGCACCTTGGCGCGCGCCAGCTCGCGTCCGAAGAGTGGTGCTGCGAGCCACAGCGTGACCAGCGCGCCCTCGCGGCGCAGCGTGCGGATGGCGGCGACGACGGCGGCCAGCGCCCCCGCGCCCGCGAGGGCGTACGGGTAGAGAAGCGCGAGATCACCAGGGAGTTTCCCCAACCAGGCGCAGGAGAGCGCGGCCACGGCCGCGGCCAACGCCGTTGCCAGCCAGCCGTCGGCGGAACGCCGCCAGATCGTGGTCTCCGCACGCACCAGGGCCCACGTAGCGGCTCCCCCCCGCGCACGCAGCGCTCGGCGCTTCACGGTGTCCCTCCGGCGGCGGCTGACAGCGTCCCCAAGGCCACCACACGCGCGTGCAGGCGCTGGGCGACCACTCCGTCGCGCGTCGCGATGATCGTTGCACCGCCCTCACGCACGGTCTCGGCGGCGGCGCGCTCGACGGCCTCGAGGTCCTCTGTGGGCCAGGCGCGCGGCTCGTCGATCAAGAGCAGCGAGGGCAGGTGGAGCATCGCGCCCAGCAGGCGCGTTCGGCGCGGGGAGGCGTCGTCGCGCAGCCAGGAGAGCGCTTCGGCGCGTTCCACGAACTGCTGCTCCGAGAGGCCGTAGATCTCGGCCAGCAGACGAAGGTACTCGTCCGCGGTCAGCGGGGCGACGCCGGGCGCTTCCTGCGGAACGTAGCCAACCCGGCGCTTGGCCTGTGCAGGCTGATAGTACATGTCGAAGCCGCCGATGGAGAGGGAGCCGGCGTCGGGGCGCAGGAGGCCGGCGATCAAGGCCAGGAGCGTGCTCTTGCCGCTGCCCGGCGGCCCCACGAAGGCCAGACGCTCTCCGGGGACGACGTCGAGCGTGAGGGCGTCGATGATGCGCCGCCCCGCCACGCTCTTCGAGAGACCGGCAATGTGCAACGTCAGAGGATCCTCGCCAGGAAGCTGCGCGTGCGCTCGTGCTTGGGATTAGCCAGCACTTCCGCGGGCGGCCCCTGCTCTACCACTACGCCGCCGTCCATAAAGACGACGCGGTCGCCGACTTCGCGCGCGAACTGCATCTCGTGCGTGACGACGATCATCGTCATGCCGTCGTGTGCCAATTGACGCATGACGGCCAGCACCTCGCCCACCAGCTCGGGATCGAGCGCGCTCGTGGGCTCGTCGAAGAGCATCAGCTTGGGCTCCATCGCCAAGGCACGCGCGATGGCGACGCGCTGTTGCTGCCCTCCCGAAAGCTGTGCGGGGTAGGCATCGGCCTTCTCGGCCAAGCCGACGCGCTCGAGCAAACGGCGTGCGCGCTCGACGGCCTTGCCGCGCGGCACTCGCTTGACGAGCATCGGCGCCTCGATCACGTTCTGCAGTGCCGTCATGTGCGGGAAGAGATTGAAGCGCTGAAAGACCATGCCGATCTCGGCGCGGCGTTGAGCGAGTTCGTGCTCGTGGAGCTCGTAGAGTGTGGTACCCACCTGGCGGTATCCCACGAGCTCGCCGTCGACCCAGATGCGCCCCGCGTTGATCTGCTCGAGGTGGTTGATGCAGCGCAGGAACGTCGACTTTCCCGAGCCCGAGGGGCCGATGAGCATCATCACCTCGCGCGGCTGGACCTCCAAGTCGATGCCGCGCAACACCTCCAAGCGGCCGAAGCGCTTGTGGACGCTTTCGGCGCGCACCATCGGACGCGTGGCCTGGGGCATTGGCGCGCTCATCGGCGCAGCTTCATGAGATTACGCAGCACGGCCTGCCAGGGCGTCTCGCGCTCGGCGCGCGCGGTCCCACGCGCAAAGCGCTTCTCCACGTAGTACTGGCCGATGCTGGCCACCGTGGTGAGCAGCAAGTACCAGAGGCTGGCGACGACCAGCAGCTCGACGACGAACAGGTTGCTCGAGTAGATGTCGCTGGCGCGGCGCAACAGCTCGCCGAAGGTAACGACGGAGGCCAGCGACGAGGTCTTCAGCATCGAGATGAACTCGTTGCCGATGGGCGGGATGATGACGCGCATCGCTTGCGGCAGGATGATGCGGCGCATCGTCTGGGCGGAGACCATGCCCAGTGCTTGGGCCGCCTCCACCTGCCCTTCGTCGACGGCCAGGATGCCGCCGCGCACGATCTCCGCCATGTAGGCGCCTTCGTTGAGGCCCAGTCCTAGCAGCGACGCCGCCAAGGGGGTCATGAACGCTACCATCGGCATCGAGAAGAAGATCACATCGGTGAAGGGGATGCCCAGCGCGAGATCGTGGAAGACGGCGGGCACGCCGTTGAACCAGAAGATGAGCTGGACCAGTACCGGGGTACCGCGGAAGAACCAGATGTAGAACCCGCTGACGGCGGCGAGCACGGTGTTGCTCGACATCTTCATGACGGCAAAGAACACGCCGAGCACGATGCCGATGAGCATGGCGGCGATGGAGACGAAGATCGTATTGGCCAGCCCGCCGAGGATCAGCGGGTTGAGGAGGTACTGGCCCACGACCGCGGGATTGATGAAATGCGAGGAGGCACCGGCTGCGGCGAGCCAGGCCACCAAGAGCGCCACCACCCCGGCGAGGACGATTTGCCCGTAGCGGCGCACGGGCACGACGGTGAACGTCGTGCCGTGCTCTACGTCTGCTGCCATCAGACCACTCGATCTCCCTTAGCGGCTTCGCTTGCCCCATTCGACGTTAGCCGTGGTGAGCGCCCCCGACGAGACCCTCCAGGTTCGCAGGATCTTCGCGTACTCCCCGTCGGCGATCACGGCACGAAGCGCCTGCTGCAGCGCATGCAGCAGTGGCGTCTCGCCGTTGCGGACGCCGATGCCGTATGGCGCGATGCCAAAGCGCCGCCCCACGACTTCGAAGGCGCCGCGCGACTCCCTCGCGTCGTAGGCCGCCACGGGGAAGTCGGCGATGTGGGCCACCGATCGTCCGTTCCTCAGCAGCTCGAGGGCGTCGGCATCGGTCGTCATGGCCAGCACTTCAATGGCCCCACGGTGCCCGATGATGCAAGTCAGCGTGGCCTGCGTCATCTCGGAACGCCGGCTGATCCGGCGCTCCATGCCGATTTGCTTGCCGCAGAGATCGGCAGTGCCGTGCACCCGCTCGGGGTTGCCGCCACGGACGAGGATGCTGTTCCACGTCAGGAAGTAGTCGACGAAATCGATGCGCCGCAAGCGCTCGGGCGTGACGCGCATCGCCGACATGATGATATCGAAACGCTCCGCCTCCAGTTGCGGGATGAGCGCGTCGAACGGCGTGTCCTCGAAGCGCACGCGTACGCCGAGCTTGCGTCCCAAAGCCCGCGCGAGGTCGGCGTCCATGCCCTCGACGTTGCCGTTGGCGGGGTTGCGGAACTCGATGGGCGGGTGGCTGGCGTCGGTGCCGACGATGAGCACCCCCGCCTGCCGCACGCTGCGCGGCAGCATCGCGTGGAGCGATGTGGCAGCGCGCGCATGAGCAGGGAACACCAGCGCAAAGAGGGCGAGCAGGACGAGCGGGGAGACTCGCACGGCGACTCCTTCAGAGCACGCGCTCGAGGCGTTCGTTGGGGCGGAACGGTCGCCCCACCTTGTGGCACTCGCGCATCTCACCGTCGCGCTCCACCAGTGCGATGTCAGCCGTATAGTCGTACTTCCCCGAGCCTTCGAAGAAGGCGCTGCCCACGGCGTAGGCGTTGACGGGTACCCGTTCCTCTTCGAACAGGCGGATCTTGTTGGGGTTGAAGCCGCCGCTGACCACGATCTTCACCCAATTGAATCCGGCGCCGTCTAGTGCCGCCCGAACGTTGCGGGCGAGCTGTGGGTTGACGCCGGTAGGTGTGAACGTGCCCATCATCGGCCACAGCGAGCGGTCGACCAGCGTGGAGCTCGTGTCGAGGCGAACGCCCCACAGGCGGCGGCCGAGATCGCGCGCGACGGCGAGGCTCGTGCCCACGCAGTCGTTCTCGAAGTCGACCAGGGCGATGAGGTTGATGTCGTCGGGCATGAGCTCCGCGAACTTGCGGCTGGCCATCACCGTGTCGCCTCCGTAAGCGGCGATCAGCGCATGGGGCACCGTGCCCATGCCCTTTGCGCCCCACCATTCGGCATTGGCGTCCGTGGAGACGCCCAGCGCTCCGGAGACCAGCGCGGCGTAGCCGTCGCCCGTCTGCACGAGATGGTGGTCGAAACGCGCGGGGAAGAAGAGCACGTCCTTCCCGTTGGCGGCGCGCACGATATTGCGCGCGTTCGTGCAGATGCGCGTGCGGCGCGCCAGCACGCCCAGGTAGAGCGTCTCCAGATGGGCGAAGAGCGCGTAGTCGCCCTCGATCGTCATCACCGTCTCGTACGGGCGCACGGGGTCGCCGTCGTGGAGAGCGTGGACGGTGAGTTCCGGCCAGCCGTCGTGCCAGTTGCCGCCCTCGCGCGCGAAGCCGCTGCAAAGCTTGAGGATCGCGATGGCCTCGTCGACACCGCACGCCACCGCCTCGCTTCGCTGGAAGACCTGCATCAGCACGCGCGGGTGGTAGCGGTCGCGCAGCAGGATCTCACGCGAGCGGTTGAAGTAGACGTCCGAGTAGTAGCCTGCTCGCATGCGTTCGATGGGGAGGTTGAGGATGGCCGGGTCGAGCCGCCGGCCCGCGGTCGTCGGAGGCGTCACGCGCGGCGTACCGGCTGGTAGCAGACCGTGATGAGCTCTTTGGCCGGCACGATGGCGGGATCGTCCCAGTAGACGTCGCCGGGCGGTCCGTCGCTCACGTAGCCGTTCTCGGCGATCCAGGAGAAGAGTTGGGCGAAGGAGTCGGATATCTCCGAGTAGTCGCCCACATGGGTGGTTACGGCATACGAGTGCGCGTTGGGAAATCCCGACATGATGCGGCAGGTGCCGGACTCCGCGAGGTCGAGCAGCACCCGAGGCACTTGGCGGTGCAAGGAGCGGTCGAGTTGACGCATGGCGGGAGAATACGGCGGCCCCGGCGGCGAACCCCCGTCGAAATGCCGAGCAATGCGGAAGTAGCCCAGCGGCTCGTGGAGATCCGCCAGCTCATGGAGTTCGCCGGCGAGGCGTACTTCGAGTTCATGGCCTACGAAAAGGCGGCCGCCGCAGTGGCTCAGGCGCCGCCGCTGGCCGATGTGATCGCCCGCGGGGGACTGGAGGATGTCCCCGGCGTCGGCACGCGGATCGCCGCGAATATTCGCGAGATCGTCGAGACAGGCAGCTCGAAGAAGCTCGGTGAGCTGTTGGCGCGTTACCCGGCGGGCATTCTGGAGCTGCTCGAAGTTCCCGGAGTCGGCATGAAGACGGCGCGCGCTCTCTTCGATCAGTTGAAGGTCGCCAGCCCGGAGGATCTCGAGCGAGCGGTTGCCGAGGGCAAGCTCGAGGGCTTCGCGCGCATGGGCCCCAAAACGATCGAGAACATCAAGCGTGGCCTGCTGGCCCGCCGAGGGCGCTCGCACCGCTGGCCGATCGGAACGGCGCTCCCGCTGGCGCAAGGGATCATGGCGCGTTTGCGCGCGGCGGCGCCGGTGGAGCAGATCGCCTACGCGGGGTCGTTACGCCGCGGCGAGCCTTCCGTCGGCGACATCGACATCGTCTGCACGTCGGGCGAGCCGAAGGACGTGATGAAGGTGTTTACCTCCCTGCCGGAGGCGGCTGCCGTGCTCGGCGAGGGCGAGACCAAGGCTTCCATCTGGAACGCGCAGGGGCTGCAGGTCGATCTGCGCGTCGTCCCCGTGGCCAATTGGGGCAACCTGCTCCAGCACTTCACGGGGAGCCGCGAGCATAACGTGCAGCTTCGCGAGATGGCGGTCAAACGCGGCCTGCGCGTGAGCGAGAACGGTATCCTCGACGTGGCGACAGGGAAGAATCGCACGTTCACGAGCGAGGAGGAAGTCTACGCCGCGCTAGACTTGCCCTTCATCCCGCCCGAGCTGCGGCTGGGAAGCGGGGAGCTCGACGCCGCACGGCGCAACAAGCTGCCCAAGCTCGTGGAGGCCCAGGACCTGCGCGGTGACCTGCATATGCACAGCTCCTGGTCGGATGGGCGCAACGCGCTGGAGGAGATGGTCGCGGCCTGTGCCGCCAAGGGCTACGCCTACCACGCCGTCTCCGATCACTCATGGGGGCGTGGGTCGAAGTACGGTATGAGCCCCGAGGATGTGCGCAAGCAGATCGAGGCGATTCGTGCGCTGGGGAGCAAGCACGGCGTGCGCACGCTCTGCAGTGCCGAAGTCGACATCCTTCCCGACGGTTCGCTCGACTTCGATGACGATCTGCTGGAGAAGCTGGACTTCGTGATGGCCAGCGTGCATTCTGCGCGCACCATCGGCCGCGAGAAGATGACGGCGCGGCTGATCCGCGCCATCGAGCACCCGTGCGTCAACGCCGTCGGCCATCCCACGGGGCGCAACGTGCCGGCTGGGACGGCGTACGAGTTCGATGCCGAGGCCGTTTTCGCGGCAGCGGCACGCACGGGTACGGCGCTAGAGATGAACGGCAACCCCGATCGCCTCGATCTCCCCAACCAATTGGCGCGCCGCGCCGCGGAGCTAGGCGCGATGCTCGTCCTGGACTCCGACGCCCACGACGTGCAGCAGCTCGAGCGCATCTCCTATGCCCTGACCCAGGCGCGCCGCGCGTGGCTCGAGCCCAAGCACGTCCTCAACTCGCGTACGCTGGAGGACCTGCAGGCGTTCGTCGACGCCAAGCGCGGCGCGCATCGCGCCGCCAAGCGCAAGCGCTGATCGCTACCGCGGGGCGGGCGGATTGGCGGCCGCGAAGGCGGCGTAGGCGTCCTCGTCTCTGAGCATCGCCGCGACGATGGCCGCCAGCGGCTCGTAGCGGTAGACGCCGGAGAGGATCGCCGTGTCGCCGATGGCGCTGCGCATGACGAAAGTGGGCCGCTGATCGACGCCGTGCGCGCCCAGCGCCGTGAAGTCGGCCGTGCTCTCGTAGATGCGAGCGATCACCGCGGGGTCTCGCATCTTCTCCGCCAGCGCCTTGACATCGAGGTTGCCGGCGGCCGCCGCGATCTCCACCGCGACGTCGTGCTCTCCCACGCGCTTGCCCTCGCGCATCGCCGCGCGCGCCAGTGCCAGACGCACGCGGTCGTCGCCGCAGCCTAGTGCACGTGCCGCCTCCGCTGCCAGGTTCGCCTCTAGCGTCGCCGTCTGAGGACCTTCCAGCCAAGCGGGATCGAAGGAGAACCCAGTGGCCGCCTCGGTGCGCCGGTAGTACCAGGCCTCGAGCGCGCGCGAGTTGCCCATGGGGCCGCCGCCGCTGAGAATAGCGATGCGCCACGTGATGTCGATGCGCGCGCCGTGCTCGCCACGGATGCGCGCGACGGCGTCTTCAGCGATGAGGCACCACGAGGAGAGGACGTCGAGGTAGTAGGTGATCTCCATGGCGCCTGCTTCGTGCCCGCAGGTCGAGGCGCCCTTGGCGGCGCTCACGACGTTGCGTCGAACGGCATGCGAATCGTGACGGTCGTGCCGCGTCCAGCGGCGCTCCCGAGTTCGATCGCCCCGCCGGCGCGTTCCACGGCGCGCTTGGCGATCGCTAGACCCAAGCCGGCGCCGCCCACGTCGCCGCGCGACTCGCCGCGGAAGAAGCGTTCGAAGGCGTGGGCGCGCTCGTCGGCGCTCATTCCCGGACCCGCGTCTACGACACGCAGCAGCGCGTTGGCTCCGTTACGTGCGATGGCGATCTCGACGGGCGCCCCGGGGGCGTATTTCAGCGCGTTGTCGACGATGGCGCGCAGCGCCTCTCGCAGCTCCCCCTCGTCGGCGTGAACGGTAATGCTCTCCTGCGCCGTGCAGCGTACGGGCGTGCCCGGGGTGAGGCTGTTGGCCGCCTCCGCGACGTCGGCGGCCATGTGCGTCAGATCGAAGGCGGCGGTCTGCGGCGGTGCGTCACCGTCGAGCCGCGCCAGGCGCAGCAGGCGGTCGATCAGGGTCCGCATGCGCATCCCCTCCTCGCCCATGGTCTCGAGAATCTGCGCGGCGACGGCGGGCTCCGCCATCGCACCACGGCGCAGAACGTCGATATACCCGGCGATCACCGTCAGCGGCGTTCGCAGCTCGTGCCCGGCATCGGCGACGAACTGACGCATGCGCGTCTCCGTGCGCAGACGCTCCTCCATCGCCGCGGCAACGCGCTCCGCGGCCGCGTTGTACGCCGCGCCAAGCGCCCCGATCTCGCTGCTTTCGCTCATCGAGAAGGTGCGCCGCGAAAAGTCGCCGGTGGCGAGCGTCGATAGCGCGCCGGTAACGTCGGTCAACGGTTGCAGAGCACGCGCGGCGAAGGCTCTTCCCACGAGCCAGGCCAGCAGAACCGCCACCACCAGCGAGGCGGCGGCCAGCCACCAGTACGGCTCCAGCAAAGTCCAGATCACGCCCGAGGACGGGGCGATCACTGCGAAGCCATGCGGCAGCACGATGACCGGCGACTCCTGCGGCGCGCCGCGGTGCAAGAGCTCGGGACGCGTCAAGACGCGCACGCCGGCGTCCTTGAGCGCCGGATCGCCGGCGAGCAGGTCGCCCTTCTCGTCGAACACGGCGGCATTGAGGCCGCTCTCATGGATGTGCGCTACGAGCTGCGCAGCCAATGCCTCCTGTGTCAGACTCTGCTTGAGAAGCTCCTGCGTGAAGCGGTGCGCGTCGTAGCGCTTGGCGACGTAAATGTCACGGTAGATATCGCCCAGACGGTTGACCAGCAGCAGCGAAGAGCCCAGCGTCACCAGCAGGATCAGTGCGGCGAAGAGACCCACGTACCACGTCGTCAGCCGCGAGACCAGCGAGCTCATGCGCCGACACCTTCGCGCAACGAATAGCCTACTCCGCGCACGGTCTGGATGAGCGGCGCCTCGCCGCCGGCGTCGAGCTTGGCGCGCAGATACGAGACGTAGGTTTCCACGATGCTGGGGTTGCCTTCGAAATCGTGCCCCCAGACCGTATCGAGGAGCTGCTCCTTACTCCAGACGCGCCGCGGCTCGCGGATCAGCGTCAGCAGGAGATCGTATTCGCGGGGCGTGAGATCGATGTGGCGTTCGCCGCGCGACACCTCGCGCCGCTCGAGGTCCACGTAGAGGTCGGCGAAGTGGAGCGTCTCCGTGGTCGCCAGGCGCGGGCGGCGCAAGGCGGCCGTGAGCCGCGCCAGCAGCTCCTCGAAGGCGAACGGCTTGGGCAGGTAGTCGTCGGCGCCGCGCGCCAGCCCCTCGATGCGATCGGAGATGTCTCCGCGTGCCGTCAGCATCAGAATCGGCGCCTCCGTTTGGCGGCGCAGCAACGGCAGCAGTGCGAAGCCGTCGATCTTCGGCAGCATGACGTCGAGCACGATCACGTCAGGCTCCCAGTCGCGCACGAGCGCAAGGGCCGCTTGTCCGTCCGCCGCGCAGCGGACGAGGTAGCCCTCGCGGCCGAGGCCCAACTCGAGCATCTCGCGGATGTGGCGTTCGTCGTCGACGACGGCCACGCGCGGCGTGCGGTTGTCGATGCGGTTATCCTCTCGGCGGCGTTGCGATCGTGAGCAGGAAGCGCCCTGCATCGACGTGGTGCGTTCGCGCCGCGTGCTGCTGCATCTTCGCCGACCAGGCGTCGAGCTTCTGCTGCTGGCCGCTCGTCAAGAGCGGGCGTAATTGAGCCGCCGTCGAAGCCAGAACTCTGCCGCGCTCGCTCCCCAGGCTCCGACGCTGGGCGAGCACCGCCTGGTTCTCTTGAGGGGTGAGGAGAGCATCGATCTCGCCGGCGCCCTTGGCGGTGATCGGCGCGATCTGGTCGTGCAGGGCCTTGCGGCGCTGCGCCGTGCTCGTGGAGGCGCCGGCGGAGGAGCGAGTGGCGAACAGGGCGCGGACCTGGCCCCGGGTGGCCGCGGCGATCTGCTCCACACGGCTGCGGTGATCGGGGCTCAGCGCGCCGAGCGCGGCATCGTGAGCTTGGCCGCGCAGGTCGCGTAAGCGGCGTGCCCCGTCGCGTAGGATCGGTTCGGCCTGCTGCCGCTCCGCGGGGGTGAGGCTCAAGGCACGTTCGATTGGCGCCGCGTGGTGAGTCCCCGTCTCGGCCTGGGCGACGACGCCCGCGAGGACGGGGGCCGCCGAGAAGGTCGCGATGATGATGAGCGCGCTGAGAAACTCCTTCATGGCGTTGATTGTACGGATCCCCCCTGAGTTTGCACTGAGAAAAACCTGAAGACTTCAAGAAGATGGGGTCTTCGCCGAGAGGAAGACCATCCGCCTGAGCAAACTCTCACCGGCACCAGCCGTTTCGCAATGCATCTCGGCATATCGCTCGATGGAGGTCCTTCATGCCACGTCGCGTACTTGCCAGTCTCCTCGCAGCCGTGTTCATCGGCGGCACCGCGTTCGGCGGCGCTCTTCCGGCCCGTGCGCAGTCGGACAGCGACACGCTGACGATCTCGCAGGGCGTCGACGCCGATACGCTCGATCCCATCTCGACGGCCGTCACGACGACCGACAACCTGATCTTCCAGATCTTCGACGCGCTCTTGGCGCACGATCCGCACGGCAAGCTCGTTCCGGGTCTTGCGACCTCGTGGAAACAGACTGCCCCGGACAAGTGGGAGTTCAAGCTCCGTCACGGCGTGACGTTCTCGAACGGTGATCCCTTCACCAGTGCCGACGTGAAGTTCACTGTTGAGAAGACGCTCGACCCTGCCTTCAAATCGCAGAAGCGCAACCGTGTCAGCATGATCAGCGAGGTGTTGACGCCCGACCCCTACACGGTGGTCTACGTTACCAAGAAGCCCTCGGCGATCATGCCGGGCCGGCCCTACGACCTGCGCATCGTCGACGCGAAGTATTGGCAGGCCCACGGCGATACCTACATGTCCGACCATCCGATCGGCACCGGCCCGTACGTGCTCAAGGAGTGGCGCAAGGACGACCGCATCGTCCTTACGGCGCGCAAGGGCTACTGGGGCGGCGATGCCGCGATCAAGACCGTGGTCTTCAGACCCATCCCAGAGGCCGCCTCGCGCGTAGCCGCGCTGCAGACGGGCGAGACGGACATCATCACCAACGTACCGACCCAGAACGCCGACCAGATCGCCAATGGCAGGCTGACCAAGCTCGGCACGGTGCGCAGCGATCGCGTGCTCTTCATCGCGTTCAATACGCAGAAGCCTGGGCCGCAGACCAACGTCTCGTTCCGCCAGGCGCTGAACTATGCGGTCAACGTTCCCGCCATCATCAAGACGGTCCTCAAGGGTCACGGCTATCCGCTGCAGAGCGGGCCCATCCCGCCGGGTTTCGTCGGCTACGATGCGAAACTGCCATCCTACTCCTACGATCCCGCCAAGGCCAAAACGCTGTTGAAGAAGGCGGGCATCGATGGACCGCTCAACCTCGAGCTCTGGTCGCCCTCCGGCCGCTACAACATGGATAAGGAAGTAGCCGAGGCCGTTGCGGGTCAACTCGCAGGGGTGGGCATCAACGCCACGGTCAAGACCCAGGAGTGGACCAACTACGTGGGCGGCATCAGCCACAAGGCCTTGGTGCCGATGTACGAGCTGGGTTGGGGGAACGACACCTTCGACGCGGATGACACGCTCACTGCGCTCTTCACCACGGACTACCCGATCTCGACCTGGGGCACCCCGGAGACGGACAAGATGATCGAGGCGGCGCGTCTGGAGACCGATCCCGCCAAGCGGGAGGCGATGTACGCGAAGATCCTGGGCGCGGTGCATGAGCAGGCGCCGTGGCTCTTCCTCTTCGAGTACCAGGACCTCTACGGGATCAACAAGCGGGTCGATTTCCAACCCCGCACCGACGAGTTGATCATCTGCCACGACATGAAGTGGGCTAAATAGGTTCTGGGTTTGGAGGCTCTTCCCGCCGATGCGTGTGGAAGGGCCTCCGCGGCGTGCGCGCGGGAGGGGCCTCCCCGTAGCCGTTTACGCAGCGGCGCGCACTCATGGATGAGGGAGCGACGCGAGGCTTTGAGCAAGCCGCGCGTGATGCGCGGCGCGGCGACGGCGAAGGGGAGGCCCTCCCGCACGCACGTGAACGGAGGCGTAGCAGATGGCGGCGTACCTCGTGCGGCGGCTCTTCGGGGCCCTGGTGGTCCTGGCGGGTGTGGCCGTCGCCGTCTTCCTCATCCTGCATCTGACGGGCGATCCGGCACTGGTGATGCTGCCGCCGGATGCCTCGCAGCAGGACATCGCGAACTTCCGCCATGAGTATGGCTTCGACAAGCCGGTGATCGTGCAGTTCGCAGCCTTCGCCGTGCATGCCGCGCGCGGCGATTTCGGCACCTCCATCCGTCACGGTGATCCCGCGATGTCACTTGCTCTCGAGCGCCTGCCCGCGACAGCGGAGCTGGCGTTCTTGGCACTGGTTCTCGCGGTAGCCGTTGCGATACCATCCGGCATCATCGCGGCCCAGCGCCGCGAGAGCATCTGGGACTACGTGGTGCGCGTGGTCTCGCTGATCGGCCAAGCGGCCCCGGTCTACTGGCTGGGGATCATGCTGATCCTCATCTTCGGCGTGGGCCTTGGCTGGCTGCCCATCGGCGGACGCGGCGGCTTGAGCCATCTCGTCCTTCCCACGGTCACGCTGGGCGCCTTCACGGCGGCCAAGCTCATGCGCATCACCCGTTCGGGGATGCTCGACGTCGGGCGCTCGGACTACGTGCGAACCGCATTGGCCAAGGGCATGGCACCGCTCTCCGTGACGCTCAAGCACACGCTGCGTAACGCCATTCTGCCAATCGTCACCGTCATCGGCTTGGAGCTGGGGAACCTGCTCTCGGGCGCGGTGATCACCGAGACGATCTTCTCGTGGCCGGGCATCGGGCGCCTTGCCGTACAGGCGATCTACGACCGCGACTATCCCGTGGTCGAGGCGATCGTTATCCTCACAGCGGCAATCTTCGTCGGCCTCAATCTCCTGGTCGACCTTGCGTACGCCGCTCTCGATCCGCGTGTGACCTACGGCTGATGGCTATGCTGGACGCCGCCGCCGCCATCGCCGCCCCCGACGAGGCTTTCAGCCAGCGCCGCTATCAGGCGTTGCGCAACTTCGTGCGCAGCCGAGCCGCGCTCTTCGGCGGGGCCGTGGTCGCGCTGCTGCTGGTCTGTGCCATCTTCGCGCCGTGGATAGCGCCGCACGATCCGCGCCTGCAGAACCTCAATCTCGGTTCCCTTCCGCCCATCTGGCAGCACGGTTCCCGCGCCGGCTACTGGCTGGGTACCGACGAGCTAGGGCGCGACATCCTCTCACGAATCGTCTTCGGCGCACGCCTTTCGGCGATCGTCGCCTTCTCCGTGGTCATCATCGGCAGCGTGATCGGCGTCTCCCTTGGGTTGATCTCCGGGTATGTCGGCGGTTGGGTCGACGACGTGATCATGCGCATCGCCGACATCCAGCTCGCCTTTCCGTACGTGCTGCTGGCGATCGCCGTCATCGGCGTCGTCGGCGCCAATCTCTACACGATCATCGGAGTCATCGGCGTCACGTCGTGGGTGCAGTACGTGCGCGTGGTGCGTTCAGAAGTGATCTCGCTGCGCGAGCGCGAGTTCGTTCAGGCGGCGCAAGCCATCGGCTGTGCCCCGATCCGCATCATCTTCCGCCACGTGCTGCCCAACGTCACCTCGTCGGTGACGGTGATCGCCACCTTCGAGCTGGCGCGTGCCATCATCTTCGAGGCGGCGCTCTCCTTCCTTGGGCTGGGCGTCCCGCCGGCGGTGCCATCGTGGGGCAATATGCTGGCGGAGGGGCGCCAGTATCTCGATACGGCGTGGTGGATGGGCACGTTTCCCGGCTTTGCGATCATGCTCACGGTGTTGGGCGTGAACGTATTGGGCGACGGCCTGCGCGACGCTCTCGATCCCGGTCTGAACCCATGACCGCGCTGCTGCTCCGCCCATGAGACTGCGCGAGGCCTTAGAGCTCCCGTCGCTGAGCCGAGCACGCGTGGTCGCCGGCGCTCATGGCCTCGAGCGCGAGGTTCGTTGGGTGCATGTCGTCGATATCCCGGAGCCCGGCCCGTGGGTGCGCGAGGGGCAATTGGTGCTCACCACGGGGTACGCATGGCCGCGCAAGGGGCCCTCTCAACGCGAACAGATTCACTTGTTGGCCGAGCGAAAGGTCGCGGGCCTCGCACTGGCTGTGCCGCACTTCTTCGAGCATTTTTCCAAAGGGGCATATGCCGAAGCCGAGTCGCTCGGCCTCCCGCTGCTGGAGGTGCCGTGGGAGGTGCCGTTCGCCGAGATCACCGAGGAAGTGCACCGTGCGATTCTTGCGGAGCACTATCTGGTGATGGAGCGTTCCGAGGTGATCCACCGCGAGCTGACGCGTGGCGCTACCGAGGCGACGAGCCTGCAGGATCTCGCGCGCACGCTCGGTGGGATCATCGGGCGTTCAGTCACCTTCGAGGATCCGGAGGGCAGGCTGCTCGCCCACCACGAGGTGTCCACATGCGAGGACCCTGCGCACCGCTCGACGCTTGAGGACGCCCAGACTCCCGAGGACATCTTGCACGTCCTCGATGCCGAGGGATACCTCGCCACGATGCGCGCGAGCACCAAGCCGGTGCGCATCCCCTCCATGCCGAGTCTCGGGTTCGACGCTCGGCTCGTCTGTCCGATTCGCCTCAACGGCACCCTCGTCGGCTTCGTGTGGGTCGTTGAAGGCGACAATCCGCTCAGCGAGCTGGACAGCCGCGCCGCCGAACATGCCGCGCTGGTAGCGGCCCTGCAGATCGCACGACAACGCGAGCTGAGCCTGCTGGAGGCGCGCCTGGGGCACGCCGGCGTCGTCGCGCTGATCGAAGGCTCTCTCGAAGCCACGGCGCAGACGCTGGAGCGCGCGCTGTTGCTTGGTTTCGATCCCGACGGCTGCTATCGCGCGGTGATCTTCGTCGTCGATGAGAGCGTACCGGCCGATCGCGAGAGCTTCCTACGGCGCGAGCGTCTCGAAGAGCAGCTGAGGCGTCACCTGCTGCGGCTGGGCGCTGCGCCGTTGCTGGCGGTGTCGGTGAACCGGGTCATCGTGCTGCTGCCCGAGCGCTACCCGGTGGAGACGCTGAAGTTGCCCTCCGTGGGTGAGGAGTTCGCCATCCTCGCGGGGCGCGCGCACCATGGCATCGAGGGCGTGCAGAGGAGTTATCGCGAGGCCCTCTCGCTCGTATCATACGCGCGTTGTGGCGAGATCGCCCTCTACGAAGAACAGGTCGTCCCGCGCGTCTTGCTGGGCGACCCCGAGGCTCGCGGCGTCTTTCTCGATCAGATTTTCGGGCCGATGCGGCGCGAGCGGCGGGGCGAGATCTTGGAGGAGGGCCTCTGTACGTTCGTGGCAAACGGATTCCAGTTCCAGGAGACGGCGCGCCGGCTGCAGATTCATCCGAACACGCTGCGCTACCGCCTTCAGCATGTGGAAGATCTCCTTCAGATGTCGCTTGATGAGCCGGAAACGCGCTTTCGCCTCCAACTCGCCATACATATCTTGGAGCTGAAGCACAAGAATGAGCCTCGAAGATTGTAGGAATCGTACGTAGCCAATCGGACGATCCTTCACGTAGAGTGTGTGATACACACGCTGGATGGAAGGACCGTCTCCTGTGTCTGTCAGCACTCATTCCGCGCAGTCTCTTCACGAGATGCGCCGGCGAGCCGTACCTCGCGGCGTAGGCAACGCCCATCCGATATTCATCGAGCGAGCCGAGGGTGCCCGCGTCTGGGACATCGACGGTAAAGAGTACATCGACTTCGTCGGCGGCATCGGCGTCCTGAACATCGGTCATCGCCATCCCCATGTGCTGGCCGCAGTCCGAGCTCAGCTCGAACGGCTGATGCATACGTGTTTCCAAGTGGCGATGTACGATGGATACGTCATGCTCGCTGATGCGCTCAACGGCGTGACGCCGGGGACGTTCGCTAAGAAGACGCTGTTGCTCAGCACCGGCGCCGAAGCGATCGAAAACGCGGTGAAGATTGCCCGCCAGGCCACCGGGCGGCAGGCGATCGTCACGTTCTCGCACGGTTTCCACGGTCGAACGCTGCTGACGCTCAGCATGACCGGCAAGAGTGCGCCGTACAAGCAGAACTTCGGACCGTACAGCCCAGAAGTCTACCATGCTCCTTTCCCCTACGAGTACCGCGGCTGGTCTACCGCGCAAGCGATCGGCGCGCTCTACGATCTCTTCGAGACGCAGGTTCAGCCCGATCGCGTGGCAGCGGTGGTGATCGAGCCGGTCCTCGGCGAGGGCGGCTTCGTTCCGGCACCCGCGGATTTTCTCGTCGAGCTGCGCGAGATCACCGAGCGCCACGGCATCCTCCTCGTCGCCGACGAGATACAGTCTGGCTTCGGACGCACCGGCAAGATGTTCGCCGTCGAGCACAGCGGCGTCGTCCCGGATATGGTCGTCATGGCGAAGAGCCTCGCCGCCGGGCTTCCGCTTTCCGCCGTAACCGGGCGCGCCGAGGTCATGGATGCGCCGTTTCCGGGAGGTCTCGGAGGCACCTATGCCGGCAACCCCGTCGCTTGCGCAGCGGCCCTCGCCACGCTCGAAGTCTTCGAACGCGAGCACGTTCTCGAGCGGGCGGGCGTCGTCGGCGAGCGCATCGCGCGTTCGATGGCGGCGCTTCACGAGAGTCATCGTGACGTCGGCGACGTTCGCGGGCTCGGTGCGATGAGAGCGATGGAACTGGTGACCGACCGCGCGACAAAACTACCGAATCGCGCCGCTGCGGAGCGCCTGGTCGAAGTCGCCCGCAGCAAAGGGCTGCTCTTGATGCGCGCCGGCCTCGAGAACAATACGATACGCGTCCTCGTTCCCCTGACCGTGTCGGATGAAGAGCTGGAACTGGGGCTCGAGCGTTTGGCCGCAAGTACCAAGGAAGTTCTTGGTTCCTGGTAAGAGCCGGATCGATATACTCGTCGGACTCATCCATTCGTCGTCAAAGGAGTCGCTCGTGAAGAATCGCTCCCTTCTTAGAGCCGCCGTGACTACGGCGGCGCTGTCGGCCCTCGTCGTTCAACCTATGGTGATGGCACCCGCCGCTGCAGATGCTCCTAGCCTGGTGAAGATCGGGGTGACCGCGCCCCTCTCTGGTCCCGGGGCCCAATCGGGCCTCGCGGTACGGACCGGCATGCAGCTGGCGGTCGATCAGACGAACGCCAAGGGTGGTGTGACGATCGATGGCAAACGCGTCAAGGTGCAGGCCGTCTTCGAAGACGATCAGTCGAATGCGGCTTCGGGTGTGAGCGCGGCATTGAAACTTCTCACGCAGGAGAAAGTCGAGTTCTTGATCGGCGACGCGTTTCGCAGTGATGTCACGCTCGCCATCATGGATCTCGCTCCCCAGTTCAAGGTTCCGATCATGAGCGGCGAGGCCGTTGCCGGCTCCATCTCCAAGAAAGTCGCCGCAGATCCGAAGAAGTACGCCAACTTCTGGAAGGGAAACCTCTCGAGCGACTCCTACGCGTATTCGATGTCGACGGCTATCGAAGATCTGGTCGCGTCGGGCAAGCTGAAGGTGCCCAGCAAGACGGTAGCGTTCATCAGCGAGGATACGGAGTATGGGCGAACGATCGCGCAGTTGACCGGGGCCGTCTTTGAGAAGGCGGGATGGAAGGTCGTCGATGCGGAGACCGTGGCTCTGGGCTCCTCGGACTTCTATCCGCAGTTCAACAAGTTCAAGTCGATGGACCCGGGTCTGGTCATGGGAACCTTCACCTCGGCGGACTCCGGAGTGGCCCTCGTCAAGCAGTTCCATGAGTTGGGCATCCATGCGGCACTCGCTGGCATCTACTTTCCGAATCGCCCCGAGTTCCTGAGTGGAGCGCAGAAGAGCGCCGACGGCCTGGTCTGGGCTACGCTGCAGTACGATCCGGTCCACAGCAAGACGCAGCGCGCCTTCGCCGCGCTGGTTGATAGCCAGGCTCACCAGAAGGCTACGTATGATATCGCCGCCGGCTTCGACATCATGAGCGTAGCGCTCGCGGCGTTGCAGAAGGCGGGGTCGACCGACGTTGCCGTCGTCGACAAGGCGATGCTCGGCCTCAACTATAAGGGGCTGCTGGGACGCTACGACTTCGACGCCAAAGATCACACCGTCAAGTCGGGCCCGGAATATGTGGTGTGGCCCGTGGCGCAAATCATCGGCGGCGAGAGCTTCGTGATCTGGCCGAAGAACCTGGCGACGCATGCGGCAGTTCCGCAGGTGTGGCTCCAGGGCAAATAGACGCCGATCATGGGGGCATTGCTGCAGCTCAAAGAGGTGACGAAGGCGTTTGGCAGTTTGCGCGTGCTTGACGCCCTCGACCTCGACATCGACCAGGGCGAGATTCGCGGCCTTATCGGCCCCAACGGTGCTGGGAAGACCACGCTCTTCAATGTGATCGCCGGCGCATTGCGGGGCGACCAGGGGGTGATCACCTTGGACGGCAGTGAGGTCACGCGCCTTGGCTGTGCGGACCGCTGCCGCCGGGGATTGGCGCGAACGTTTCAGGTGCCTAAGCTCTTCGTGGGGATGACGGTGCTGGAGAATGCGGAGGTCGCCGCGCTCTTCGGCAACCCGGAGCACCAGAGCCGCAGCGAGGCCGTGGCGCGGGCGCGCTGGGCGCTCGACCTCGCCGGCATCGGCGAGCTTGCCGGCGCCAAAGCCTCGGTTCTGACGACAGGGCAGCGCAAGATGCTGGAGCTGGCTCGAGCGATTGCGACCGGCGCCAAGCTGCTGCTGCTCGATGAAGTGATGGCGGGACTCAATCCAACCGAACTCCAGCACGCCTGCGACTCCCTGCGCGCATTGCAGGCTACCGGCTTCACCATCCTGATGGTGGAGCATGTCATGCAGGCGCTGATGTCACTCTCCCATCGCGTGAGCGTCCTCTTCAACGGGAAGATCATCATGACCGATGTACCCGAGCGTGTCGCCTGCGACCCGCGCGTCACCGAGGCGTATCTTGGAAAATCACGCGGCGTTGCTTGAGCTCACCGGCATCGAGGCCGGATATGCGGGAGTCCAGGTTCTGTGGGGGGTTGACTTAGAGCTGCGAGAGCGTGAGATCGTAGCCTTGCTCGGCGCCAACGGTGCCGGTAAGACCACCGTGCTGCGTACGATCTCGGGGATCGTGAAGCCGTGGCACGGAGACATCGTGCTACAGAAGCAGAATCTCGACGGCCTCAGCCCGCGAGAGATCGTCTCTCGCGGAGTCATCCACGTCCCTGAGGGCCGGCACGTCTTCCCACGCATGTCGGTGGTCGACAACCTCCGAGCGGGGGCATACACGGAGCGTGCCTGGTCTCACCAACGCGAGACGCTCGAAGAGGTCTACGGCCTCTTCCCGCGCCTGTACGAGCGTCGCAGTCAGCTGGCGGGGACGCTCTCGGGCGGTGAGCAGCAGATGCTGGCTATCGGACGTGGGTTGATGGCACGGCCGAAGTGCTTGATGATCGACGAACCTTCGTTGGGCTTAGCGCCCAAGCTCGTCGATGCGGTCTTGGATCTCGTGATCCAGATTCGCGACCTGGGCTGCACCGTTCTGCTGGTCGAACAGAATGCTCAGCGTGCGCTCGAGGTTGCCGAACGCGCCTACGTGATGGAGCATGGGCGCATCCTCTTTGCCGGCGCCAGCGCGGCAGTCGCGGGCGATCCCGCGATACGCCAGGCGTACTTAGGACTCTAGAGATTTCATGCACGGCTTCAATATAGCGCAGCTCCTCGTCGACGGCATCGTTGCCGGATCGATGTACGCGCTGATGGCTAGCGGCATCTCGCTGATCTGGGGCACCATGCGCATGTTGAACTTCGCGCATGGCGAGTTCTACATGATCGGCGGTTACACGCTGTTTTTCGCCTTGGTGGCGCTCAAGGTTCATCCGGTGATCGCCGTCGGCCTCGGTTTGCTCGCTACGTTCATGCTGGGTGTCGTCGTCGAGCGGCTGATCATGCGATGGCTGTTGCTGCGCGCGGAGTGGGAGATGCCCACCTTGGTGGCTACGCTCGGGCTCTCCGTCTTCATGCAGAACTTCGCGTTGCGCACCTTCGGGGCCGGGGACCTCGGGTTGCCGTACGTCGTTCCCGGCGTGTTCCGCATCGCAGGCGTCGTGCTTCCCGGGCAGCGCATCGCGATCGTTCTCGTCGCCATCGTTGCGTTCGCCGTCGTGTGGTCGATCCTGCGCTACACGAAGTTTGGCGTCGCTATTCGTGCTACCTCGCAAGACCGCGATACGGCCGTTCTGATGGGAATCGACTTTCCAAAGGTCTACATGCTGACGTTCGGCATCAGCGTTGCGCTGGCCGCGCTCGCGGCCACGATGCTCGCGCCGATCTACTCCGTCAATCCGTGGATGGGTCAACGCCCGATGCTCAAGGCCTTCATCGTGGTGGTCTTTGGCGGCCTCGGTAGTCTGGAGGGCGCGATCCTCGGCGGCGTGGTCCTGGGGATCATCGAGAGCGTGGGGGTAGCCGTGGTATCTTCCGAGTGGCAAGACGTGATCGCCTTTGCGATCCTCATTCTCGTGCTGTGGGTACGTCCGCAGGGCCTCTTCGGAGCGAAGGAATCGTGAAGCTCAAGTCCGCGCTCATCCAGATCGCCATCGCCACGGTGTTCGCCGCTCTCGTGCCGTTGATGATGCATGGCGAGTACGCGCTCCATGTTGCCGTCTTGGCGCTGATCTTTGCGGTGTTGGCCGCTAGCTGGAACCTGGTGAGCGGCTATGGCGGCATGTTCACCTTCGGCCATCAGGCGTTCTTTGGATTGGGAGCCTACGTCTCGGCCTTGCTGGCCATGCATCTGGGTATCTCCACGTACCTGAGCATCATGATCGGTACCGCCTTCGCGATGGTCGCGGGCGTCGTCATCGGCCTTCCCGTGCTCCGGCTGCGTGGCGCGCCGTACATCGCGATCGCGACGCTGGCCTTCGCCGAGATTGTGAAGCTGATCGCCGACAACCTTACGAACCTGACGCACGGCGAGTCGGGATTGGCCGGTATTCCGCCGTTGTCGCCGATCGGCGCGATGAGCTTCAGCATCGCCGACAGCAGGCCGTACTACTACTGCGCACTGATCCTGTTGGTGGTTACGATGGTGCTGGTGGCCGCCGTGATGGCGAGTCCCATTGGGCTGGCCTTCGGTGCGATCCGCGACTCGCAGGATGCCGCCGAGAGTATCGGTGTCGATGTCACCAAGTACAAAGTCCTGCTCTTCATGCTCAGCTCGGCGCTGGCTGGGATGGCCGGCGGCTTGTTCGCCCATTACGTCACCGTTCTGACGCCCTCGAGCATTCTCGGCATCGACGTCATGGTGCAGATCATCGCCATGGCGCTGATCGGCGGCCTCGGGACGCTGTTCGGCCCCGTCGTCGGCGCGATCATCCTTACCGTAGGCTTAGAGCTGTTGCGGAGTCTCGGTGACTATCAGCTCATGCTGTACGGGGCCTTGCTCGTCGTCGTCATCATCGTTCTTCCGCGCGGCCTGAGTTCGCTGCCGATGCTCATCGCCTCCGCGGCAACCAAACAGTCGAGCATACGAGGTAGCTCATGGAAACATCCGATCAAACAGCGGGAGCCGTGACCATGGATGGCGTCAAAGCGAGCGTTCTGCGGAAAGTCGACGAGCTCTTCGACGAAGAGACTCACTTCCTGCGCGAGATGGTGCGCCGGCCGAGCCTGCGCGGCGAGACCAATCTCGTGCAGCAGTACATCGCAAAGAGCCTTCGCGGCCACGGTCTCAGCGTCGTCGAGGAGGGGCTCGACCTCGGCAAGATGTCGACTATGCGCGGCTACGCCCCGGTCGATTGGTCCTACGAGGGCCTGGTGAACGTTATCGGGACTGCCCGGGCCGCCGCCCCAGGCGGGCGATCATTGATCCTTAACGGGCACGTCGACGTGGTCCCGATCGACCCGATCGAGCACTGGAGCGTCGATCCCTGGGGCGGGGATGTCGTGGGCAATCGGCTCTATGGACGGGGCTCCTGCGATATGAAGGGCGGCATCGCCGCTGCCGTTTATGCGCTGCGGGCCGTCCAGTCGTGTGGGCTCGGCCTCAAAGGCGAGGTGGCCATCGAGACCGTGATCGACGAGGAGTGCTCCGGGAACGGAACGCTGTCCGCGTTTGCGAACGGTCATACCGCCGATGCCGCGATCATCCCGGAACCGTTTCCGTACATGGTTACGGCGTCGACGGGGGTGATCTGGTGCCGTATCCGCATCCGCGGTCGCGGTGCCCACGCGCAGTCTGCTTCGTCGGCCGTCAACCCGATCGAGAAGGCATACGTGGTGATCAAAGCGCTGCGTGAGCTGGAGACCGAGCTCAACCGCCCCGAGCATCGTCACTCCAGCTTTGCCGGCGTCGAGCATCCGTGCAACGTCAACATTGGCATGCTACACAGCGGAACGTGGCCATCCTCGGTTCCCGAGACGTGCATGCTGCATGTGCGCATAGGCTACCAGCCGGGTATCGCACCCGTCGAGATGCAGGAACGCATCCGCCAGGCGGTGCTGGGCGGTGCCCAGCGCGATGAGTGGCTGCGGAACACGCCGCCCCACGTCGAATTCGCGGGCTTCCTCGCCGAGGGCTGGCTCGTTGACACCGAGAGCGAGATCTTCACGCTGGTCGAGCGGAATCACGAGCAACTTGCCGGGGCCAAGCCCCCAAGGCAGCCGGTCACCGGCACGGCGGACAATCGTTACTTTGGGTTCGCCGGCATACCGCACGTCGGATATGGCCCGTACGGCGAGCTCCTGCACGCACCGGACGAGTGGGTCGATCTGGAGAGCGTACGGCTCGTGACGCGCGTCTTGGCGACGACGATCATCGACTGGGTGGGAGTGATCTCATGAGCATGGGTGGAGAGCAAGGGAGAAAGGTCATGTCGGCGTTCAACGTCGGTCTGGTCCAAATGCGTTGCGTCGCGAATCCCACGCAGAATCTCGCCAAGGCGATCGAAGGCATCCGTGAGCTCGCCAAGGACGGGGCTAACGTCGTTGGTCTGCAGGAGCTCTTCTTGACGGAGTATTTCTGTCAGCAGGAGGACCCGGGTCTGTTCGAGCTCGCGGAGAGCATTCCGGGGCCGACAAGCGATGCGCTTGGGGCGGTAGCGCGCGAGCTGGGCGTGGTGGTCGTGACGTCGGTGTTCGAGCGCCGGGCAGCCGGGGTCTACTATAATACGGGGGTGGTCATCGATGCCGACGGATCGATCGCCGGCACGTATCAAAAGATGCATATCCCGCACACGCCACTCTATCGCGAGAAGTACTTCTTCGCGCCTGGTGAGTCGTCACGCTGCGCGTTCCAGACGCGCTTCGGCAAGATCGCGGTCTTGGTGTGTTGGGATCAATGGTTCCCGGAGGCGGCGCGCATGGCGGCACTGCAGGGAGCCGAGCTCATCATCTATCCCACGGCGATAGGCTTCCGCGAGGGGGAGCGCATGCGCATGGGAGATGCCAAGGCAGAGGCGTGGCAGACCGTCCAACGCGGCCATGCGATTGCGAACGGCTGCTACATCGCCGCGGTGAACCGCGTGGGCCACGAAGGCTCCCCTAACGGCGGGATCACGTTCTGGGGGCGGTCGTTCATCGCGGATCCCTTCGGGCGCGTGTTGGCGCAGGCGGGAGAGGCCCAGGAACGCATCTCCGCCGCCGTCGATCCGGGAGATGTGGAGCGGCAGCGTCAGTTTCTTCCGTTTCTGCGTGACCGGCGTATCGATCTCTACGCTCCGTTGGCGCAGCGTCTTTGCTAAGCGTATCGGCGCGTGGTCGCCAGTGTCCAGACGAAGACGGCGAGCAACGCCGCGACGAGGATCGCGCTGACCGCGAGATCGGGAATCGGCGGCTGCCAGCCCAGCGCTTGCGCTAGCTCGAAGCATGCCACGGCCAAGGCCAGCGCCGTCACGGCGACGATCCAGTGACGCGTCACGCGTTCCAGATCGGCGCTGCGCTGCGTGCAGAGACGGTGGACCAGTACGCTGTCGAGCGTATCGGTAGTGGCCATGCCCAGGCAGAAGACGATGCCGACCACTAGTGCCGCGATCACGCCGCCGCTGGTGAGCGCCAAGGCATAGGCCGCCACCTGACTCGACGTATCGAAGCCCAGGCCAAAGAGCAGCCCCACGGGGATGGCGGCGTAGGCGCTGGTGGCGTAGCGCAGGCGGTGGGGTAAGAGCGCACTCTTGAGGCCCGCGGGCGCTGCGCCGGCCTTGCGCGTGCGCAGCGTTGCGATGTTGAGCCCGGCGATGAGGAAGAGCGTGACGATGCTGATCCAGGTGCCGAGAGACTCCAGCAACGCGCCGTGGCTGGAGAGGCGAGCGCCGATCAGCCCAATGACCAGCGCGATGCCTACGACCATCAGCGAATGCCCGCCGGCGAAGAGGGCGCCGATGAAGCGGCTGAGCGTGGGATGGCGCTCCATCGAGTTGCGCGTCAAGTTGTCGATCGCCGCCAGATGATCGGGATCGGCGCCATGGCGCAGCCCCAAGGCGAAGACCGTCGCCGCGATGAGCCCGAAGCCGCCGGTTACCATCGATCCCTCCATGAACGGCGCTTCGTAAGGCGGCTGGTGGAGCCCTGGGTTGGCGGCCTGCGGGAATGGGCGAGGCGCTGGGGGAATCCGGGGGCCACGCCCATGGAGAAGAGCACTTACGTTCGCGAGATGTTCGCGACGATCGCGCCTAAGTACGATTTAGCGAACCGGGTTATGACCGCCGGCATCGACGAGTCCTGGCGGCGGCGTGCTATTCGCGAACTCCAGGTCGCCCCTGGGGGTGAGGTCCTCGACCTCTGCTGCGGCACGGGCGACCTCTCGTTCGCCAACGCCAGGAGCGACCGTGCGCGCCGCATCGTGGGGGTCGACTTCTGCGAGCCGATGCTCAAGGTAGCCCGCGAACGCAACTCCGAATTCGCCGACCGCATCACCTTCGTCGAAGCCGATGTGATGGCGTTGCCCTTCGAGGGCGCTCGCTTCGAAGGTGCGACGATGGGCTTCTCGATGCGCAACGTGGTGGACATCGTGGCCACGCTGAGCGAGATCCGCCGCGTGCTCAAGCCCGGTGCGCGTTTCGTCAACCTCGATGTCTCCAAGCCGCCGAACCCGCTGTGGCGCAGTCTCTTCTATCTCCATTTCTATAAGATCGTGCCGTTGCTAGGGGGGCTCCTCAGCGGCTCGAAGAGTGCCTACGCCTACTTGCCGAACTCGCTGACGAACTTCCCCGACGCAGAGGGCTTGGCGGCGCGCTTCGTCCAAGCGGGGTACCGCGACGTGCGTTTCGTGCGGCTGCTGGGCGGTATCGTGGCGATCCACGTGGGTACGGTACCGCAAGCATGATCGAGGAGCAGCACGCCGATCTGCACGCGATGGTGGAAGGGTTCTTCAGCCATCGCTTCTCGACGGACAACGCCCTTATCACCGAGGCCGTGAGCCGCATGCTGCGCGCCGGCGGCAAGCGTATCCGCCCGCGCTTCACGCTGCTGGGCGCGCAGGTTTCGGGAGGCGATGCCGAGAGCCAGCTTCCGCTGGCCGCCTATATGGAGCTCATCCACGTAGCGACGCTCATTCACGACGACGTGGTGGACGAAGCGCAGACGCGCCGGGGGGTCAACGCCACGGCCGTCGATTTCGGCAATCGTGTCAGCGTGCTCGCAGGCGACTATCTCTTCGCGTGGATCTTCCGTAACGTCACCAAGCACTATCCGCATCCCATCCCCATGATCCTCGCGCAGACGCTGGCCGATATCACCGACGGCGAGGTGCTCCAGTTGCGCTCGCTGGGCGATCTGGAGACAACCATGGACTCCTATCGTGAGACGGTGGGAAAGAAGACGGCCGCGCTCTTCGCCGCTTCGGCGGAGGTGGGGGCGATCGTGGGTGGCGGCGCGCCGGAAACGGTGCAGGCGGTGAAGGCTTTTGCGTACCACTACGGGATCGCGTTCCAGATGCTCGACGACCTGCTCGATGTCACGGCCACGGAATCCGACCTGGGCAAGCCCGTCGCCAACGATCTGCGCGAGCGCAAGATAACGCTCCCGCTCCTGGTCGCTCTCCGGCTCGGGGGCCGGAAGCTCCGCGGAGAGGTCGAGCGATACTTCTCCGACGGGCAGGATCCGCGGGCAGCCCACCACGTGATCGACGCGATGAGCGCGTGCGGCGCGTTCGAGGCCACACACGAAACCATTGCCGAGGAGGTCCAACGGGCCCTCGACTGCCTCGCTCCACTTGCCGAGACTCCCGCAAAGGCCTCGTTTGCCGCATTCGCGAAGGCGCTCACCTTACACCGATAGGAGTATCGAAGAACGATGGCCACCTTCCTCCAACCCCATCTCTACCTGGCGATCATCGATGCGCCAATCGTGCTCGTCGTCATCGGCCTGGGCGTCCTGCTCTTCGGGGCCGATAAGCTGCCGAAGTTGGCGCGCGGCATGGGGCAGGCTAAGCGGGAATTCATGGTGGGTCAGGCAGAGGCCGACGTCGCCGCCGAGAAGGCTCGCGAGGATGCCCGCAAGCGTCTCTCTGCGGAGAGCGCTGCGGTCGAGTCCCATGCCGAGACCCCCGCTCCGTCTGATGCCCCGAAGACGACCTAGTCCCGCGTGATCTCGGAGCACTCGTACCAAGGCGCCGATGAGTCGGCCGCCGAGGAGCCTGGGTGGGACCAGAAGGAGATGTCGCTGACGGAGCACCTGCGGGAGCTCCGTAACCGTCTCCTCGTCGTCGTTGCCACAGTCGGCATCATCTCGGTCGTCGCGTTCCTGCCTTCGCAGTACGCGATCCCGTATCTCGTCGGGCTCTACTTTCCGCCGGATATCCAGCTGCATGCCTTCGGCCCAGCGGATGTCATCGCCGTCGAGTTCAAGTTCTCGTTGCTGGCAGGCGTGGTGGTCGGCCTCCCCGTGCTGCTCTACCAGTTCTGGATGTTCGTCATCCCGGCCATTCAACCGAAGGCGCGCCGCGTCGTCTACGCGTACGTCGCGCCCTCATTTTTTCTCGCTTTGGCCGGCATCGCGTTTTGCCACTTCCTGATCCTGCCGCACGTGGTGCGCGCACTCTTGCTGATGACCTCCCACGTGGCCGTGCCGACCTTCGGCATCGCGCAGACGTTGGGCCTCATCTTGGCGATGCTGCTCATCTTCGCACTGATCTTCCAACTGCCGGTCGTGGCGGTGGTCTTGGCGCGGCTGGGCTTCATCGATGCACCCAAGATGCGCAGCTATCGGCGCTACGTCTTTATGACATTCATGATCGTCGGCGGCGTCGCCGCTCCCGACGGCAACCCGCTGACGATGGCGCTCATCGCCGTCCCCATGTACCTCTTGTACGAGGGCTCGATCATCGTCGTCACACTGCTGGAGAAATCCTGGAAGGCCGCCGACCCGTTTAGGTAAGCAAAGCAATATCATGGCCACTGCCACCGAGCGTCTCTCCACCGTCCAAGCACTCTACGCCGAGTTCATCGACACGTTCGGTAACGTGCTCTTCGCCGTCAGCCTGCTGGCGGTCTGGGGAGTCATGACGCTGATCGGCGTCGTGATCGATCAAGGGAAGGACCCTGCGGCGTACTTCAACGAGTATCCGGCGCAGCTAGCCCGCGCCGTGTTGCGACTGGGCCTCGATCACATCTACCACTCGTACGAGTACGTGGGCTTGATCGGGCTCATTCTCGTGAGCCTGACGGTCTGCACCTTCAAGCGCGTCATTCCCGCGCGCTTGCCACCCTTGCGCCCCGTGCTGGTCGACAAGATTCCCTTGCACGCCTTCATCGAGGCCAATGGCAGCGAGGGGGAGGTGCGCGCGCGCCTCGAGGGCTTCTTCGCCAAGGCCGGCTGGCACATCCGCCGCAAGGTCTTCAACGGCGTCGAGTGGACCTTCGCCGACAAGCACAACTGGGCGCGCCGCGGCGTGCTCGTCGCCCATCTCGGCTTCGCGATCATCGCCGCCGGCACGACGCTGTACTGGTTGAAGGGCTTCTCCGGTGCCGTCGCCATCCTCTCGGGGCAGACGGTCCAGATCCCACAGAACGGTGACATGCTCACCGTCCATTCGTTCAATTACACGATCAAGCCCACGCAAACACGCGGTGGGCTCGTCTACCAGCCGGTGGACTACGTCTCCGACCTCACCGCCGCCAGCGCGAGCGGGGCGACGACGCGGAATCTGCTGCGCGTCAACCACCCGCTGGAGTTCGACGGCATCTCGTACTATCAAGCGTCGTACGGCTATGGAGTCCGCTTCGACTTGACGCAGGCAGGGCATCCCGTTGCCGGCGTTCCCGCGACGCCGATGTTCGAGGGCGACGCCTTCCCGGTTGGCCCCACCGGCCGCTCGATTCAGTACTCGCAGTTCGTGGGGACGATCGACCCGCGTTCCCCCAGCGGCGTCGGGGCCGATCCTCGCCCCTTCAACCCCGGCGTCGTCGTGACGGTACTCGACGGCGAGCAGCCGCTGGGTCAAGAGATCATTCCCCTGGGGCGCGCCGTCGATTTAGGCGGCGGCTATCGTCTGGAGCCAGTCTCCTACCGCCTCTACTCCGGCATCGAGTACCGCCACGATCCCGGCGTCCCGTTGGTGGGCCTGGGGGCACTCGTGCTGGTAGCCGGGGTCTGCATCTCCTTTTACTTCCTGCCGGCGCGGCTATTCGTGCGCCTCGAAGGCGAGGGAGATCGCTGGATGGTGGGGTTGGCGGCGCAGACACCGAAGGGCTACACCATGTTCGAGGAGCAGTTCGCGGCCTTAGTGGCCTCGTTGCAGCGCTCCGAGGAGGCTACCGTATCATGAGCCAGTTCGTGACGATTTTTTACGCCCTCGCCGTCGCCTGTTATGCCGCCGCGGGGCTCTTGCTGCTCGCCTTCTTCCTGTGGCGCAAGGGATGGCTTTCGGCGTTCGGAGTTCCGCTGGCCATTGCGGGCTTGGCCTCGCAGGCCGCGGCCATCGCGGCGGAGGCGCTCGCCACCGGCTGGTCGCCCACGTCGAACCTCTACGATTCGCTCTCGCTCTTCGTCGCCTTCACGGTACTGCTCTACCTGATCTTCGCACGGCAGTACAACCTCTGGTACCTCGGCGGTTTCGTGCTGCTCGTCGGTGACTTCTTTCTCGCATACGCGGGCACGTGGAACGAGGGCTATCGTCCGTTGGTCCCCTCGTTGCAGTCGTACTGGCTGGCCATCCACGTACCGACCGTCGTCGCCTCGTACGCGGCGTTCACGCTCGCGTTCTGTACAAGCGTGCTCTACCTCATCAAGTTCTACCTGGAGCGCAGCCACTCGGGCGGCTCGCCGATGAGCATGGGACTGCAGCCCGCCGCGGCGGGCGCCGGCAGTACGGGCGCGATGGCAATGGCGACGTTCGTCGCGCAGCGCACGGGAAACACCGTGCAGGACGAGACTCCGGGGCTGGCGCTGGCCGCTGCGCAGGGCGACACGATCGCCACGTGGCTGATGGGCATCCCGACGCTGGCCAAGCTCGACGTGATCACCTACCGCATCGTGGCCGTCGGTCTGCCCCTGCTCTCGCTGGGTATCATCATGGGCGCGATGTGGGCGAAGGAGGCATGGGGCGCCTACTGGCAGTGGGACCCCAAGGAGACGGCGGCGCTGGTCTGTTGGATCATCTACCTCGCCTATATGCACCTGCACACGCGCAATCAGTGGCGTGGCGAGCGCACCAGTTGGATCGCCGTGGTAGGCTTCGTGGCCGTGATCTTCTGCTATCTGGGCGTGAACATCTGGATCAGCGGCCTGCACAGCTACAAGGTCTAGGAACTCGACAGATTCACGAGCACGGTGGGCCGTCGTAGAGTACGAGAGTATCGCCGTCGACGCTCTCCAGCACGTGGAGATCGCGGCCGTAGGACGGCTGCGAGGTGAGCCGTCGCGCCGAGATGATGACGAACGCGCGCGGGGCGCTGCAGACGAAGTTGCGCGTCCCGCTGCCGTCGCCAAGCAGCGCCTCTGCGTCGGGCAGCGTGTAGAAGGCCAGCGCGTTGCCGCCGCTCACGCCCTGAATCGCGATGCGATCCCCCGGCTTGCGCAGCGTGTTGATGCGATGGGCCAGCGCCGGCACGGGCTTGAGCGCCTCAGCATGCGGGACGCCGATCGAGACGGTCGCGGTGATCGCGCCGATGCTGGCGCAGGCTAGCGCGAGCGGCGCAAGCGCCCGTGCGCGCGGCACCCACAACAGCACGAACGTGGTGAGCGAGCCCGCAAAGACGATTGCCCCGAGCTCGATCAGGTACGGCATCAGCCAGGTCGTCTGCTGAGTGAAGTGCATGGTGCGCGCGAAGAGCGCGATCGCCACCGCCAGCATGAGGATGGTGACCGGCACGGCGGCGGCGCTGACGCGCGCGGCACGCAGGCGCGCAGCGGCCAGTGTCCGCTCCCACCAGAGCGCCACGAGCCAGGCCATTGCGGGGAGCGCGGAGGCCACGTAATTCGGCAGCTTCGTCTTGGCCAGGCTGTAGAAGAGAAGCGTCACGACCGCCCACACGACCAGGTAGCGCAGAAACGCCGCGCCGGGTTCGGCATTGCGCGCCCCTTCGCGCGCTCCAGTCAAGAGCGCCAACGGGAGAAAGGCGACCCATGGGAAGAAGGCGAGGATGATGACAGGCAGATAGTACCAGAGCGGCCCCGTCTGGTTCTCCACGACTCCCAGGTAGCGGCCGAAGGTGTACTGTCCGAGGAAAGCGTCGATGAAGCGCGAGCCTTCGTGCGCGTAGACGGTTGCAAACCACGGCAGGGCGATCGCGGCGAACACCCCCAGCGCAATGGCCCAGGTGCGCCCGCCTAGGCGCGGCCACCCCTTGCCGTAGCGCGTGTTCCAGGCCACGTACGCCGCCACGATCAGCCCCGGCACAAGGACGGCCACGGGGCCTTTGACCAGCGTGCCCAGCGCGGCCCAGGCCCACCCCCAGACAAAGGAGGACCCGTCGTTCTCTTCGGCAGCCCGGTACCAAAGGATGGTGGTGACCATCAAGCAGAGGTCGAGCAGGGCATCCATGATCGCCAGGCGGCCGATGATCGCTTGCTCCAGCGCCGTGGAGAGGATGAGGGCCGAGAAGATGCCCGTACGCAGGCCGCCGCGCCGCGCTCCAACCCACCCGGCCAGGGCCCCCATGGCGATGGTAGCCAGCGCCGAGGGTAGCCGCAGGGAGAACGCGGTGACCCCGAAGAGCTTGGCGGCGATCGCCGCCAGCCAAAAGTAGAGCGGCGGCTGGATGAACCACGGCTGGAGGTGCTGGTGCATCACGAGCCAGTCGTGGGTGACGAGGATCTCGCGGGCGACCTCTCCGTAGGCGGTCTCGCTGTTGTCCCAGAGCGTCCCGGCCCCGAGGACGGGGAGCGTTACTGCGGCGGCAACGGCGGCACCGATGGCGGCGGCGGTTCGGGCAGCGCGGTCGCTCAACGCAGGCGGCATGTCGGGGCACTGATTTTAGTCGTCACGGGCGCAATACCTGGAGGGAGGCGAAGCAGAGGATAGACTTTGTGCCGTTCCGAACAAGGGCGCCGCCCATGTAGTCTCGGAGGCCGCAACGCCCGTCACTGTGTCCCGTTACCTTCCAATCGCCCTCGATCTCCGTGGCCGCCTCGTGGTGGTCGTCGGCGGCGGCCGCGTGGCGCAAAGGAAGGTAGGCTGCCTTCTCGACGTCTTGGCGCACGTCCGGGTGATCGCCCCCACGCTCTCCGCGGAGATGCAAGGTTGGCTGGCCGAGGGTCTCATCGAGCATCACGCCCGCCCCTATGCCGATGGTGACGTGGATGGCGCATGGCTGGCCTTCGCCGCCACCGGCGACCCCGAGGTCGACCGCGCCGTCGCCGCCGAGGCACAGGCGCGCGGTATCTTTGCCAACCTGGCGTCGGAACCCGAGCAGGGGAGCCTGGCCACCTCGGCCGTCCACCGCGCCGGCCATCTCACGATCGCCGTGAATACCGACGGGCTGGCCCCAGCCTTCGCCGTGCGCGTGCGCGACGAGATCGCTGCCCAGTATGGGGAAACCTATGCCGAGGCGCTGGAGGACCAGGCACGCGAGCGCGGCCGGAGCGTCGGCAAGGGGCCGCTGATTGCGGCGACGCGGGGCAGCGCCCTGGCGATGACGCAAACGCGTTGGGTCGCCCAGCGCCTGGCGATGCACGGCATCGCCACGGGGATCGAAGTCATCCACACCAAGGGCGATCGTATCCTCGACCGCACCCTCGCCGCCGTCGGCAGCGACGGCCTCTTCGTCAAGGAGCTGGAGCGCGCGTTGGCGGAGGGGCGGGCCGACTACGCCGTGCACTCCGCAAAGGATCTCCCCAGCCGCCTGGGCGAGGGCATGGTGTTGGCGGCGATCTGCGAGCGCGAGGACCCGCGAGACACTCTGCTCTCCCATCGTTTCGACGTGTCTGCCGGCGGTTTGCACGCCCTTCCGCAAGGTGCGCGCGTCGGTACATCGAGCCTGCGCCGGCGCGCCCAGTTGGCGGCGCTGCGCCCCGATCTCCTTTTCACCGATCTGCGCGGCAATGTGGATACGCGGCTGCGCAAGCTCGAGGCCGGGGAGGCCGACGCGATCGTGCTGGCCAGCGCCGGCCTGCGGCGCCTGGGCGCGACGGCGCGCTTCGTTCACCTCTTCGATTCCGCGGAGATGACGCCGGCCGTGGCGCAAGGCGCGCTGGGTGTCGAGTGCCGCACGGGCTCTCCCGTGGCGGCGCGCCTGCGCGAGGCCCTTAATCACGAGCCTAGCGAACGTTGCGTCCTGGCCGAGCGCGCCGTGCTGCGCGCATTGGAGGGCGGCTGCCAAGTGCCGATCGGCGCCCTTGCCCAACTCGCCGGCGAGCGCTTGATGCTCGATGCCGTCGTGGCCTCGCTCGACGGCACGTGCGTCGTGCGCTCGCACGCCGAGGGTTCCGCACGGGAGCCCGAGGCCTTGGGGACAGCTCTGGCCGAGCGTCTCCTGGCCGCCGGCGGGCGCGAGATACTGCAGGCCTTTCGTCCCACCGAAGGAGGCTTCGACTCATGAAGATCGTCGGCGCGCCCAGCGAGCACATCGTCGTCACGCCGCCGTACGCGCGTCCGCGGCGCTTGCGCCGCACCGCCGCGCTGCGCGCGATGGTGCGCGAGGAGCAGGTTCGCATCGACGGTTTGGTGCAGCCTCTCTTCGTGTTGCCCGGCAGCGGGGTACGCGAGGAGATCTCGAGCATGCCGGGGATCTATCGCTACTCCATCGACACCGTGGTGGAGGAGGCGCGGCGCTTGGCCGATCTCGGGCTGCGAAGCGTTCTGCTGTTCGGAATCCCCGATCACAAGGACGAGGTCGCGTCTTCCAACTACGACCCGAACGGCGTGGTGCAGCGTGCTGCCGAGGCTATCAAGCGCCACGTTCCCGAGATTACGGTGATCGCCGATCTCTGCAACTGCGAGTACACCAGCCACGGCCACTGCGGGATTCTCAAAGGCGAGACGGTCGACAACGATGCCACTCTCGAGCTCCTGGCGCGCGTCGCCCTTACCTATGCGCGTGCCGGCGTGGACGTGGTGGCGCCCTCCGACATGATGGACGGGCGCGTGCGGGTCATTCGCGAGAATCTCGACGCGCACGAGTTTCAGGACGTGACGATCATGGCGTACAGCGCCAAGTTCGCCAGCGCGTACTACGGACCGTTCCGCGAGGCGGCGGAGTCGACGCCGTCGTTCGGTGATCGCCGCTCCTACCAGATGGATCCCGCCAATCGCCGCGAGGCGTTGCGCGAGGCGGCGCTCGACGTGGACGAGGGCGCCGACATCATCATGGTCAAGCCGGGCTTGGCGTACCTCGACATCCTGCGAGAGATGCGCGACGCCTTCGAGCTTCCCATTGCCGTCTACAATGTCAGCGGTGAGTACAGCATGCTCAAGGCTGCCGCCCAGCGCGGTTGGATCGACGGGGAGCGCGCCATCGACGAGACCCTGCTGTCCTTCACGCGCGCCGGTGCCGACATCACCATCACCTACTTCGCCGCGGAGTACGCCGCGCGTGCATGCAAGCGCTGATCTCGGGATCGTAATCCTGGCGGGAGGCGAGGCCACGCGTCTGCCCGGGAAGCTCGCCAAGCCCGCCGGTGCGGTTCCGCTGCTGGTGCACGTCTATCGTAATCTTGCGCCCGCGGGACGTTCCGTCTATCTCTCGCTGAAGGAGCCGCTGCCGCCGGCGTTGGCCCAGCCGCTGGCGGCGTGCGCGCAGGTCTACGACGAACAGCGCCAGCGCGGCCCGGTGGGCGGTCTGGCCTCTGCCTTCTCCGCGATGCGAGAGCACTACGCGTTCGTCTGCGCGGGCGATGCCCCGTTCGTGAGCGTGGCGCACCTCCAGTGCTTGCTGGATGCGTGGCGCGAGGGCGATCAAGCGGTCGTGCCCGTGCGCACGCGGGAGGGCCGAGAGCAGTGGGAGCCGCTAGCCGCGCTCTACGATGCGCCGGCCTTTGCGCATGCCGCCGAAGACGTTCTGCGCAACGGGCGCGGGTCGATGCGCGAGGTGATCGAGCGCTTGAAGGCGCGCCTGCTCCCCATGGAAGACGATGCTGTCTTCACTAACGTCAATACCCCGGCGGAGTACGCCGCCTTCATCGAGAGGCTATCGTGACCGTCGATCGCTCGAGCGAGCTCTTCGAGCGCAGCAAGCGCGTCATTCCCGGCGGCGTCAACTCGCCCGTGCGCGCCTTCGGCGCGGTTGGCGGAACGCCGCGCTTCGTCGCTCGCGGAGAGGGGGCGTATATCTACGACGTCGACGGCAAGCGCTACGTGGATTACGTCTGCTCGTGGGGGCCGCTGATCGCCGGCCACGCCCATCCAGACGTGCGCCGCGCCGTCGAGCTGGCTGTGGCGCGCGGCAGCTCGTTCGGCGCGCCTACCGAGGCGGAGGCGGAGTTGGCCGAGCTGGTGGTGGAGATGGTGCCCTCGATCGAGCTGGTGCGCTTCGTCTCCTCGGGTACCGAGGCGACGATGAGCGCTCTGCGCATCGCGCGCGGCTACACGCTGCGCCCCAAGGTGGTCAAGTTCGCCGGCTGCTACCACGGCCATGCCGACGCCTTCCTGGTAAGCGCGGGCAGCGGTGCGCTGACCTTCGGCACGCCGGACTCGCCGGGCGTCACCGCCGGTACGGCGGGCGACACGCTCACCGCGCGCTACAACGATCTCGACTCCGTCCGCCGGCTCTTCGTCGAGAATCTCGAGCAGGTCGCCTGCGTGATCGTGGAGCCGTACGCGGGGAACATGGGTCTGGTGCTTCCAGCGCCGGGGTTTCTCGAAGGCTTGCGCGAGCTTACGCGGCAGCACGGCGCCCTGTTGATCTTCGACGAGGTCATCACCGGCTTTCGCGCGGCGCGCGGCGGCGCGCAGGAGCGCGAGAGCGTCCTTCCCGATCTCACCACGCTAGGCAAGGTCGTCGGCGGTGGCCTTCCCGTGGGGGCCTTCGGCGGGCGCGCCGAGATCATGGAGTGCCTCTCGCCGCTCGGCCCCGTCTATCAGGCGGGAACGCTCTCCGGCAACCCGCTGGCGATGGCCGCCGGTATCGCCACGCTGCGCCTGCTGCGCGACGGCAATGCTTACGGGCGCCTCGAGGTGCTGGGCGCGCAACTCGAACAGGGACTGCGCAAGGCGTTCGCGCGCCACGGCGTCCAGGCCCAGCACGTGCGCCGCGCTTCGATGCACTGCACCTTCTTTGCCGACCGGCCGGTGAGCGATCTGGAGAGCGCGAAGCGCAGCGACACGGCGCGCTACGCCGCCTACTTCCACGCGATGCTCGAGCGTGGCGTGTGGCTTGCGCCGGCGCAGTTCGAGACGGCGTTCGTCTCACTCGCCCACACGGAGGCGGAGATCGACGCCACCGTCGCCGCCGCCGATCAGGCGCTCGCAGCGATGGAGGCCCGCACGTAATGGCCATGCAACGCATCCCGGGCGTGCGCCTCAATGAGTTCAACGTACCACGGCTTTTTCTGTACCATCGTGCGCTGGTGGAGGTCAGCAAGGCTGGCGTAAGCGTAGTCACGAGCGAGTCGCTCGCCGAGCTCTGCGCCAACGACGTGACGCCCACGCAGATCCGTAAGGATCTCTCGCAGTTGGGGACGCTGGGCCGCCGCGGCCGCGGCTACGAGGTGGCGGGACTGCTCGAGATGCTGGCGCGCCTGCTGGGTCTGGACCAGGATTGGCGCATCGCCATCCTCGGCTTCGGCTACCTGGGTCATGCTCTAGCCACGTTTCTCTCCTATCGCGAGGAGCGCTTCCGCATCGCCGCGCTCTTCGACCTCGCACCCGACGTGGTGGGGCAGACCTGGAACGATCTCACCGTGCGCCACATCGACGATCTGGAGGCCACGCTGCGCGAGCAGGGCGGCGTGGATATCGCGGTGTTGGCCGTACCCTCCAGGGCGGCACAGGAAGTGGCCGGTCGCGTTGCCGCCGCAGGGGTCGACGCCATCTTGAACTTCGCGCCGGTGGCCTTGCGCGTCCCCGAGCAGGTCTTTGCACGGAACATCGACCTGGCTGGCGAACTCTCGATCTTGACCCATTACTTGACGGGGTCCGAATAGAGCCGTATGCCGCTAGTCTGCCTGGGAATGAATCACCGCACCGCCCCGGTCGAGGTCAGGGAACGCCACGCGTTTCCACTCTCCAAGGCGGGCGAGGTACTGATGGCGTTGCGTGACTACTCCGCCGTCCACGAGTGCGTCATGACCTCGACTTGCGGGCGCCTGGAGTTCTACGCCGAGTTGGGCGACTACGAGCTGGGCGTGGCGCAGCTCAAGACGTTCCTGACCAACTTCCGCCACGGCGAGGTCGGCGACCTCGACTCGTACCTCTATACGCACCTTGGCAAGGAGGCCGTGGCGCATCTGCTGCGTGTGGCCACCGGCCTCGACTCCATGGTGCTGGGCGAGGCGCAGATCCTCGGCCAGGTCAAGGATGCCTACGTCCAGGCGCACGAGGCTGGCAGCGTCGGCAAGGTGCTGCACCGCCTCTTCCACGAGGCGATCCAGACGGGGAAGGCGGCGCGTACACAGACGGGCATCGGTGCAGACTCGGCCTCGATCGGCTCGGCGGCCGTCGACCTGGCAAGCGCTCAGGTGGGCTCGCTGAAAGGCAAACGCGTACTGGTCGTCGGCGCGGGGCGCATGGGGACGCTCGTGGCACGGCGCCTGCGCCACGAGCATGTCGGCGAGATCGTGATCGCCAACCGCTCCTTCCAACGCGCCGAGCACGTTGTGCTGGAGTTGGGAGCGGGGACGGCGGTGGCCATGCCCGGCATCGTCAACGTGCTCACGCAGGCCGACATCGTCATCACCTCGACGGGTGCCTCGCACTTCATCCTTACCGCGCAGAACGTCGCCGAGGCGATGGCCAAACGCCCCCACCGCCCGCTCTGCATCGTCGACATCGCCGTTCCGCGCGACGCCGATCCGGAGTGCGCGAACATTCCCAATGTCGCACTCCACGACATCGATGCACTGACCGCCGTGGTGAGCGAGCACATCGAGGCGCGCCGAGAGCACGTGCCGATGGTCAACGAGATCATCGCGGAGCACGTACAGCGCTTTCAACAGTGGTATCAGACGCGCTCGGCGGTGCCCGTCATCTCCTCGCTCGTCGAACGGGCGGAAGAGATCCGCGCTCGCGAGATACAGCGCCTGCTGCAACGTTGCCCCGACTTGAGCGAACGCGAGAAGATGCTGATCGTCAGCGCGACGATGACGATCGTCTCTCGTCTGCTGCACGTTCCGGTAACGCGAATCCGCGAGCTGGCCGCCTCCAACCAAGCGGAGGCGATGGATCGCGTGCGCGTGCTGGGCGAGCTCTTCGCCCTTGATGGGAGGGGCCCGTTGCAGGCGCCCGCGAGGGTGGACCTCGCCGAGTGAGGCCGGGGAGGGTCTCGCTGGTCGGCGCCGGCCCCGGTGATCCGGCACTGCTGACGATCAAGGCGGCGCGCTTGGTGGCGCAGGCGGAAGTGCTGGTCTACGACTGCCTGGTGACGGAGCCCATCGTGGCGTTGGCGCCGGCATCGTGCCAGCGCATCTATGTTGGAAAGCAAGCGGGGCGCCACACTCTGCCGCAGGAGGAGATCGACGCCCTGCTGGTTCGCCTGGGGGGCGAAGGCAGACGCGTGGTGCGCCTCAAAGGCGGCGATCCGTTCGTCTTCGGGCGCGGCGGCGAGGAGGCGGAGGCGTTGGCCGCCGCCGGCATCCCCTTCGATGTCGTTCCCGGCGTTACGTCGGCGGTCGCGGCCCCAGCGTATGCCGGCATCCCCGTAACGCACCGCGATCACAACGCGCAGTTCGTCGTCTGCACGGGCCACGAGGACCCGACAAAGACGGCCTCCACCATCGACTGGGCGAAACTCGCTGATCCCCATCGCACGATCGTGATGCTGATGGCCATGGCTAATCTGGGCGAGATCGCCGCGCGGCTGGTAGCCGAGGGCCTGGCGCCGTCGACGCCGGTAGCCGTCATTCGCGAAGGGACGATGCCCGAGCAGCTCACGCTCATCGGGACGCTCGCAACGATCGCCGGCGCCGTCGAGAGCGCGGGGTTCACGGCGCCCGCCGTGGTCGTGATCGGAAAGGTGGTCACGCTGCGCGAGCGTATCCGCTGGTTCGACGTGGGAGCGCTGGCGGGGAAATGCGTGCTGGTGACGCGCCCGGCGGAGGATGCGCGCGAGATGAGCGAGCGCCTCTACGCGCTGGGTGCGCGCGCCGTCTGCGCGCCGATGATTGCCATCGAACCCCCCGAGGATCTCGCGTCGGCGCGCGCCGCGGTGGAGCGTGCCGCGCAGTATGCATGGATCATCTTCACCAGCCGTAATGGCGTGCGTGCGTTCTTCGAGCACGTGGAGGCGCTGGGGCGCGATGCACGTTTGCTCTCCGGCGCGCGCGTCGCGGCAATTGGTCCCGCCACGGCGCAGGAGCTGGAAGCGCACGGAATCCGCGCCGACTTCGTGCCGGAGACGTACGTTGCCGAGGCCGTGGCAGCGGGATTGCTCGAACGTACCGCTCCGGGCGATCACCTGCTGCTCTACCGCGCTGCCCAGGCGCGCGACGTCTTACCGCGGGAGCTGCGCGCGCAGGGACGGATCTGCGAGGTCGTGGCCGCCTATCGCACTGTCGCGCACCGCGATCCCGACCTGCGTGCGAAAGCGGCGCGCGCCGACGTGCTCACCTTCGCCAGCTCCTCCACGGTTCGTGCCTTCGTCGAGGCGCTCGACAACGACCTCTCCGCGATCGCCGGGAAGACCGTGGCGTGCATTGGACCCATCACCGCGCAGACGGCGCGTGAGCTGGGTCTGCGCGTCGACGTCGTAGCCGACGTCTACACGGCCGAGGGACTCGTCGAGGCGCTGGAGACGTCGTTGCCGGCGTGATCGTGGCGTGAGCACGCTGTCGCTTGCGCCGCTGACGACGTACGACTGGGGGGCGCTCTTCGCGCTGCTCGTCGCCTTCACCGCGTGGCGCTTGCGCTGGCTGCGCCTCGACGGTGCGCTGGCAGCCTTTGCGATCGGCACGGCCGTCTTCGGCTCGGGTACGTGGCCGTACGCGCTGGTGCTCCTGCTCTTCTTCGCCAGCGGGACGCTGCTGGGCAAGGTGCCGCGCGGAGCGGGCGCGCCGGCGCTCGTCGACGTCGGCAAAGGCGGGGCGCGTGACGGGGCGCAGGTTCTCGCGAATGGGGCCGTGGCGGCCGTCTGCGCCTTAGCGGCGCACAGTGCCGCTCATGCGCACGGTGTCTGGCCGGCGGCGTTCGCCGGCGCGCTCTCCGCCGCCGCAGCGGACACCTGGGCCACGGAGATCGGGACGCGCTGGGGTGGTGCCCCACACCACCCGTTGACTCTGCGCCCGCTTCCCGCCGGCATCTCGGGCGGCGTCACCTTCATCGGTACGCTGGGAGGAATCGCCGGGGCGTCGGCGGTCGCGCTGGCGGCGCAGCGGCTGGGCATCGCGGCGTTCGCGGGCGTGGCGCTGGCGGGTGTTGCCGGCAGCATGCTCGATACGCTGTTGGGCGCCTCGTTGCAGGCTCAGCGCCGCTGTGGGCAATGCCGCGAGCTCTGCGAGACGGATCCGCACCGTTGCGGCGCACAGACTACGCTGGTGCGCGGGTTTCCATCGGTCGACAACGACATGGTCAACTTCACCGCCACGCTCTGCGGTGCCGCCGTTGCCTACCTGCTGGCGTAGCGGTCGGCGATATGCCAGAACGCGCGTCGAATAGCCTCTTCGAAGAGCGCGGTCTGCTCGCCGGCATCGGAGACGCCGCACTGCAGCTCGTTGTCGGTGAACCCCCAGCCGAACATCACGCCGTGCGGTCTGCCGTCCTGATCGCGATAGAGCCGCCAGTCGGGGCGAATGTGGTCGAACTCGGCCTCGATCTCGGCCCCGACCTCCTCGGCGAACTCCCGCGTTTTCAACCACTCGTGCGCATGCATCGTCGATTCTATGCGATCAGCGGGAAGATGCAACCTTTCCGTACGTTCGCATGAGATACGGGATAATATCATCGTCGTCGTCGAGCACCACGCCGCCGTCGACCATCACCGGGATGCTCGTCTGCCCGGAGACCTCCTTCACCGCGGCGCGCTCCGAGTGCGCGCGCGGGACGTTGACGGTCTTGTAATCGAGCAAGAGATCGGTCATCTTCTGCCGCACCCGAGCGCAATACGGGCACCATTCCGCTTGATAGAGGATGATATCGGTCGGCCTTCCCACTGGGGGCTCCTTTTCCGCAAAGCCTAGTGTACTGTTTCTCCGGCGATCGCATGCCTATATGGGAGACAGTACGTATAGCAACCCGGCGGCACGCAGAAAGGTTGAGGCGGGCCGCCCAGCGTACGTCTTCGCACGAGGCTCCCGATGTCCGTACCTGCAACGCATGGCCGCCGGACCATCGAGCGCCGGCGCCTCATCGGCGCCCTGGCTGCCTCGTCGTGTCTACACCTGGTTGCGATCGCCGTCTGGATATCGCTCTTCTCGGGCGTCTTCGCCGGCGTGCCGACACCGGCCACGCTGCGCGATCGCCTGGGTGCCCCATCGGTGCAAACGAACGAGGTCGTCTTCACCAGCATCGAGTTGCGCGTCAGACCATCCGCTGCGCCGCGCTACACACCGCATCGCCGTGCCGTCGCTCATCTGCCCGCCCGCCTCGCCGTGGTGGCGGCTCGAGCTGACGTGGCGGCGCGTCCCGTCCCGCCCCGGGTGCGGAGGGTTCGTGCGGCCGCGACCGAGCCGCCGCAAGCATTCGCCGTGTCGCCGCCCAGTAAGGCCGAGGCGACGGTCGAGCCGCCGGCGAGCGCCGCTCCCGCATCGCTTCCCGCCGCCCAGCCCTCGGCTCCCCCCACACCCGCGCCGAAGGCAGCGGAGGCGGGGCTCTGGGGGCTGGACTCCGCTCCCGTGCTGCTCGACGGTGCCGCCGGGCTGATCGGCGAGGTGCATCGGCAGCTCCGCATCGAGATCGCCGTCGACGCGCACGGACGGGCGACCGACGTGCACGTCGATGATCCAGGCGCCGATCGGGCGCTGGTGGAGCACATCGTCAACGCGCTGCTGACAGCGCGCTACGCCGCCGCGCGATGCAACAATCTCCCCTGCTCGGGCCAGCTCGTGTTTGCGTACCCGTGACAAACCGTGGCCCGATCAGGGGACCCCGAAGTTGGAAGCCCCTCCGGGAGCGCAACCCGCGCAAGACGCGGTTGCTCGTGCCTCGGGCC